>NZ_JABVXE010000099.1:0-401 GCF_013350085.1 Pseudoalteromonas sp. 0802
TCACGTAGTAGCGCCGATGCAAAATGAAGAACTAAATATCCAACTTCTTCCTCAGGCACTGTCATGTCCGAGAATACGTAGCGCACACCTCGTTGCACAACATGAAACAATTCACTATAATCTTCCATAATTTTATGAAGCAACGGATTTGTAATGCCCATATGATGCTGGATGCGATATAAAGCTGGCTTTAAATGAACGATTAAATCTTCGTACAACGGATAGTCGTCTGTTAAATCGACTCCTATTTGCTCGCTCACAAAACGTATGAGTTCTTGCGTCTTCATTGCAATTTCTAAACTCGCTTCCTCTAACATATATCCGCGACGAGTCCGTAATTTTGCACCCATTAAATGCATCGTAATGTAACCAATTTCATCTTGTCATTCCTAAAGAAGAAA
>NZ_JABVXE010000100.1:0-388 GCF_013350085.1 Pseudoalteromonas sp. 0802
AAAGCGCAAATTGGCATGGTAATGAATTTAGACAAATGTATTGGCTGCCATACGTGCAGCGTCACATGCAAAAACACCTGGACGAATCGTCCAGGTGCCGAATATATGTATTTTAACAACGTAGAAACAAAACCTGGCATCGGTTATCCGAAAAAATGGGAAGATCAAGAGAAATACAAAGGAGGTTGGGAGTTGAAAAACGGGGAGCTTCAACTAAAGTCCGGCTCGAAAGTAAACCGATTACTCAACTTATTTTACAATCCGAACTTGCCAACGATTGATGATTATTATGAACCGTGGAATTACGATTATGAAACGCTAACAAATAGCCCTGAAAAGAAACATCAGCCAGTCGCTCGACCAAAATCCGCATTAACCGGCGAGTTTA
>NZ_JABVXE010000101.1:0-387 GCF_013350085.1 Pseudoalteromonas sp. 0802
TAATGCGGGTGCCTGTTGTTTCTTCCATCCACATTAATCCGCCACCAGCGCCACAACACATGCCTGTTTCACGATGGCGTGCCATTTCAACAAGTTTCACACCCGGAATCGCTTTCAAAATTTGACGCGGTGCATCGTATACGTCGTTATATCGACCTAAATAACATGAATCATGGAATGTCACGACTTCGTTTACTTCATATTTCGGGACAAGACGGCCTTCTTCAACAAGCTTTGCTAGTAACTCCGTATGGTGATATACTTCCGCTTCAAAGCCGAAATCTGGATATTCGTTTTTGAATGTGTTATACGCATGCGGGTCGATCGTCACAATTTTTTTCACGCCCGCTTTTTCAAATTCGGCAATATTGGCTGTCGCTAATTCTT
>NZ_JABVXE010000102.1:0-386 GCF_013350085.1 Pseudoalteromonas sp. 0802
CTAAACCATATAAAGCAGTGAGTCGCTCTCCACTTTGGAAAAACAGCACCTTAAAGGTCGCTTTTTTCACTCTCATTGTTTTTGCGGTGGCTATATTTGTAACCGTGCCATTTAGTATTGAAGCACAAGCGGTGTTCATTAGTTTAATTTTGGTTGTTGCTTATTCTCTAAGGCGGGTTGAAGGGAAAATGGCCACTATTGTAATGATCACCCTTTCTGTTACAACCTCTACACGTTATCTATGGTGGCGCTACACTGACACGCTTAACTGGGGTGACCCTTTAGCCCTTACCCTAGGGATTGGTTTGCTGCTTGCTGAAAGTTACGCTTGGTTAGTACTAATATTAGGCTTTTTCCAAACCATTAATCCATTAAACCGTAAACCA
>NZ_JABVXE010000103.1:0-386 GCF_013350085.1 Pseudoalteromonas sp. 0802
CTAAATCATATAAAGCAGTGAGTCGCTCTCCACTTTGGAGAAACAGCACCTTAAAGGTCGCTTTTTTCACTCTCATTATTTTTGCGGTGGCTATATTTGTAACCGTGCCATTTAGTATTGAAGCGCAAGCAGTGTTCATTAGTTTAATTTTGGTGGTTGCTTATTCTCTAAGGCGGGTTGAAGGGAAAATGGCCACTATTGTGATGATCACCCTTTCTGTTACAACCTCTACACGTTATCTATGGTGGCGCTACACAGATACCCTGAACTGGGGTGACCCGTTAGCCCTAGCACTCGGGATTGGTTTATTGCTTGCTGAAAGTTACGCTTGGTTAGTACTAATATTAGGCTTTTTCCAAACCATTAATCCATTAAACCGTAAACCA
>NZ_JABVXE010000104.1:0-385 GCF_013350085.1 Pseudoalteromonas sp. 0802
GCGAACCTTTTGCGATATGTACACCAGCAACCGTTTTTTGTTCAAACGTTTTCTTTAATAACATGTTATCTCCCCCTCGTTTTTATTATAACAAAAAAGAATGAATATTCATTCATTTCAGGTTATTTTGTAAAAATAAAAAAGAAGCTGCCTTAAAGCAGCTCTATGAATCAAAAAGTTTTGACCTCGTTAAAAAACGTACCCCCTCCGATCCTTCAAGGGAAAACATACCACCGCGCCCGGGTACAACATCAATAATCAATTGGGTATGTTTCCAATATTCGTATTGCGCAGCGTGCATATAAAACGGGCATCCTCCGATTTCACCAAGCAATACGTCTGAGTCACCGATGATAAACTCTCCTTGTGGATAGCACATCGGTGA
>NZ_JABVXE010000105.1:0-382 GCF_013350085.1 Pseudoalteromonas sp. 0802
GTTCATCAAGGGAGACAAATGCCCAAATGGAACAAAATGGTTGAAAGACAGGTGTCTTCCAACCATTTTGTCAACAGTCTGAAGCGTCGGTTTTCCCGACGCTTTTTGCATTGATACATAACAAAAAAGGAAATATAATCATGAGGAAGACATTTGACAGCTGACAACGGAGGGATGACATGAGTAAAGACGTATCAAGAAACAAGTTGCTTTGGATTGCCGGGCTTGGCTGGTTATTTGATGCGATGGATGTAGGGATGCTTTCGTTTATTATCGCTGCCTTGCAGAAGGAGTGGAATTTAACAGCCGAGCAAATGGGCTGGATCGGGAGTATCAACTCGATTGGCATGGCCGTCGGCGCACTCGTTTTCGGATTGTTAGC
>NZ_JABVXE010000106.1:0-379 GCF_013350085.1 Pseudoalteromonas sp. 0802
CTTTAAAAACTTCGGGTTGTCGGCCACGAAACCGTTCGAACCAACCACCGTTTGCTTTGAGTTGATGTCAAAGCCAGTGATCGTTTCCAAAACTTGTTTAGCCGTTTTGCATTCCACTTCCTGAGTGATACTGCATTCCCATTTTCCGTGACGATATTGAACAGTGATGGTCTTAATTTTGCTCACTAGCTCACGATGCAGAACGATTGGCACTTTGCCGACCTTCGGAATACTGATAGCGCCATTTTCGATTCGAATGCAATTGGAATTATTGACGGCACGAAACGAGTCGTTGTGAAGTTTTTTCTTTTTGTATGAGACTTTATGCTTTGGAAAGCGCTGCAAACGAACCTTTGAAAAAGCATTCTTAACAGCAGTT
>NZ_JABVXE010000107.1:0-379 GCF_013350085.1 Pseudoalteromonas sp. 0802
CTTTAAAAACTTCGGGTTGTCGGCCACGAAACCGTTCGAACCAACCACCGTTTGCTTTGAGTTGATGTCAAAGCCAGAGAGCATTTCCAAAACTTGTTTAGCCGTTTTGCATTCCACTTCCTGAGTGATACTGCATTCCTATTTTCCGTGATGATATTGAACAGTGACGGTCTTAATTTTGCTCACTAGCTCACTATGCAGAGCGATTGGCACTTTGCCGACCTTCGGAATACTGATATCGCCATTTTCGATTCGAATGCAATTGGCATTATTAACGGCTCGAAACGAGTCATTGTGAAGTCTTTTCTTTTTGTATGAGACTTTATGCTTTGGAAAGCGCTGCAAACGAACCTTTGAAAAAGCATTCTTAACAGCAGTT
>NZ_JABVXE010000108.1:0-351 GCF_013350085.1 Pseudoalteromonas sp. 0802
ACGCCAGCATCACGCATAGCATCAACCAGAGTCAGTGTACCTTGTACGTTGTTTTGATAATACTCGATAGGTTTTACAACCGATTCACCAACCGCTTTTAAACCTGCGAAGTGAATAACACTATCAATAGTATGTTCACTGAAGATTTTGTCTAAGCAGGCTCTATCTAAAATATCACCTTGATAAAACGTGACGTCTTTGCCTGTTATTTTTTTTACGCGAGCCAATGACTCATTTGATGAATTGCTTAAGTTATCGAGTACAACAACGTCAGTACCTTGTTGTAATAACTCTAATACGGTGTGAGAACCGATGTATCCGGCTCCGCCGGTGACTAAAATGGTCATAAAA
>NZ_JABVXE010000010.1:0-120440 GCF_013350085.1 Pseudoalteromonas sp. 0802
GGACGCGGGAGGATTCGAACCTCCGACCGCCTGGTTCGTAGCCAGGTACTCTATCCAGCTGAGCTACGCGTCCACACTCACATTTGAACATTGCTAATTTATTCTCTTAGCAAGAGACTCAAGTTTATACTCGATGCAGAGTTAAAGTAAAAAGTGGCGGTTGCGGGACGTCTCTTGAAAGAGTGAACCTCCGACCAAATTTACTAACATCTTATACTCGATGCAGAGTTAAAGTAAAAAGTGGCGGACGCGGGAGGATTCGAACCTCCGACCGCCTGGTTCGTAGCCAGGTACTCTATCCAGCTGAGCTACGCGTCCACACATATTACTTTCAAGACATGCCATTTTAGGAAAAATGGTGGAGAAGGAGGGATTCGAACCCTCGATAGAGCTACAAACCCTATACTCCCTTAGCAGGGGAGCGCCTTCGGCCACTCGGCCACCTCTCCGTCTTGTGGGGCGTATGATAAAGATTTCAGGAAATATGTCAAACACTTTTCAAGGAAAATCGCATAGATGGTTATAGATTGTCCATAACGAGCCTAAACAGCTTGTTTTTGTTTATCCTTTCGCCGTTTTTTCTTTATCACTCAACGGTTCAAGACCCGTCAATGGGATCAATTCATCAGTTAACTCTGCGAGGTATTGATCTTGATAACCCAATTGTTGAAATTCGGCTATGCAAGCACGATAAAAATCTTCACGTTGATGCTCGCTTTTGTTCGTATCTGTAGGCAACGGCGAAGGCTTTTTAGTCATTATTATTAAGTCCATTTATACATTGAACGAGAATTGCGCAATGATGTCATATCTTGGCTAAAAATAATACTATTGGCCTTTGTATTTGTAGAAAAATTTTACAACTTAGTAACTTTGTTGGAAGACTAATTCAGCATTTCTTTTTAGATCAGCTAATTACAATTGAGTATTAAAATTGACAGCAATAAAAATCAGAAATTTCTGATAACAAAAACGCCGCTAAAAAGCGGCGTTTTCAAGACTTTTAGCTGATTAATCAGCTTGAGGACGCATGTGTGGGAATAGGATCACGTCTTTAATTGTTGGTGAGTCAGTGAATAACATCACTAGACGATCGATACCAATACCCTCACCCGCTGTTGGTGGTAAGCCGTATTCTAATGCACGGATATAGTCATCATCGTAGTGCATCGCTTCATCATCACCAGCGTCTTTTTCTTCAACTTGACGAGTAAAGCGCTCTGCTTGGTCTTGTGCATCGTTAAGCTCAGAGAAGCCATTTGCTAGTTCACGGCCGCCAACGAAGAATTCGAAGCGGTCAGTTACAAATGGGTTTTCATCATTACGACGTGCAAGTGGAGATACTTCCCACGGGTAAGCGGTGATGAAAGTCGGTTGAATTAGCTTATGCTCAGCTGTCTCTTCGAAGATTTCACATAAGAATTTACCCGGGCCCCATACGCAGTTTTCTGGGATCTTAACGTGTACTTTCTTCGCGTACGCTTTAAGTTCTTCAAAATGGTTTTCAGGGTCATTAAATACCGCAGCATCAAAGTCTGGGTTGTACTTAAGGATAGCTTCGCTCATTGTTAAACGAGTAAACGGTTGTCCAAAGTCGTACTCTACTGAATCAACCACTTCACCATTTTCATCTTTCGTTGTGTTTACAACAATTGGTGAACCAAGTACGTCTGTCGCAACAGTACGTAACATGTCTTCAGTAATGTTCATTAGGTCAATGTAATCAGCGTATGCTTGGTAGAATTCGATCATTGTGAATTCTGGGTTATGACGCGTTGATAAACCTTCGTTACGGAAATTACGGTTAATTTCGAATACACGCTCAAAGCCACCCACAACTAAACGTTTTAAGTAAAGTTCAGGTGCAATACGTAAGTACATGTCGATATCAAGTGCATTGTGGTGTGTTACGAATGGACGAGCAGACGCACCACCTGGGATCACTTGTAGCATCGGCGTTTCAACTTCCATGAAGTCACGATCAGCTAAGAAACGACGGATACCTTCAACAACTTTTGAGCGAATACGGAAAGTTTCACGTGTCGCTTCATTAGTAATTAAATCAACATAACGTTGACGATATTTAGTTTCTTGATCAGATAAACCATGGAATTTTTCTGGTAACGGGCGTAATGACTTTGTCAGTAACTCGTACTCTGTCATTTCTACGTATAGGTCACCTTTACCTGACTTATTAAGTGCACCTTTAACACCGATGATGTCACCGATATCAAGTTGACCGTATTTTGCTTTTAATTCTTTTTGTACGTCTTTTGATGCGTACGCTTGAATTTGGCCTTTCATGTCTTGTAACGCAAGGAAAGGACCACGTTTTGCAAGAATACGACCTGCTACTGATACAACGTGCTGCTCAGCAACTAATTCTTCTTTCGATTTATCACCAAACTCAGCTTGCAAATCAGCCGTGTAATGTTCACGACGGAATTGGTTTGGATGACCGTTGGCTGGGCAATTTTCGCGGATTGCGTCTAATTTGCCACGACGCTCAGCGATTAACTTATTTTCGTCTTGGATTTGATCAGTCATTTTTTAGCTCTTTTTTAGCTTGGTGGTTATAGGCCAGATTTAAGGCTGGCTTCAATAAATTTATCTAAGTCGCCGTCAAGAACCGCTTGTGTATTACGGTTTTCAACGCCAGTACGTAAGTCTTTAATGCGCGAGTCATCAAGTACGTATGAACGAATTTGACTACCCCAGCCAATATCAGATTTAGCATCTTCTTGGCTTTGTTTCTCAGCATTTTGCTTTTGAATTTCAAGCTCAAACAATTTCGCTTTTAACTGCTTCATTGCTTGGTCTTTATTCTTGTGCTGTGAACGCTCATTTTGGCACTGTACAACAGTGTTAGTTGGTATGTGAGTAATACGAACCGCAGATTCTGTTGTATTTACGTGCTGACCACCGGCGCCTGATGCGCGGTAAACGTCAATACGTAAGTCTGCCGGATTAATATCAATTTCAATATTATCGTCGATTTCTGGGTAAACGAATGCCGATGCAAATGAGGTATGACGACGACCACTTGAGTCGAACGGGCTCTTACGCACTAAACGGTGAACACCTGTTTCTGTACGTAACCAACCGTATGCATATTCGCCAACAAAGCGCACTGTTGCACCTTTGATACCAGCCACATCACCATCAGTTGCTTCAACCAGTTCAACTTTAAAGCCTTTTGCTTCACCCCAACGTAAATACATACGCAGTAGCATGTTGCACCAGTCTTGGGCTTCGGTACCACCAGAACCTGATTGTAAATCAAGGTAAGCATCGTTTTGGTCATGGTCGCCTGAGAACATACGACGGAACTCTAGCTTTTCAAGCTGTGCGTTTAAATCGCCTAATTCAGCTTCGGCTTCAGCGAAGGTTTCTTCATCTTCTGCTTCAACAGCAAGCTCGACTAAACCTTCAACATCTTCGGTACCTGACACTAGATTATCAATGGTCTCAACGATAGCTTCGAGTGCCGACTTTTCACGGCCAAGTGCTTGAGCTCGCTCTGGCTCATTCCACACTGCTGAATCTTCAAGTTCTGCGTTAACTTCTTCTAACCGCTCTTTCTTAAGAGGGTAGTCAAAGGTACCCCCGAAGCAGTTCAGTACGTTCGCGAATTTCCTTGATTTGGTTAATCACAGGATTCACTTCAAACATGTACATTACTCCAAAATGGCTGATTTACCGCGCACCGATATCGACAATAATTACGGTAAATTATCTACAAATATTAAAAACGCCCGATTTTAACAAAAAACCGAGCGTTTTATTAGCCTTTTATGTCGATTATAACGATATTTTTATGTCGCTTTTTGTAGCTCTCGAATAATCAACTGTAACGAGAATTTACCACGGAATTCATTTATATCGAGTTGATAAGCAGCTTTCACATAACGCACTTCGGTATCTGGCCATGCACGCACATCAACACCAAATGCAATACCGTCAACTAATCGTCCAGATTGATGTTTTAAAACCAGTTTTAAGTGTTTTTCACCAACAATGCGCTGCTGTATTACCTCAAAAACATGCTCAAACACTGGCTCTGGAAATTGCTGCCCCCAGGGGCCGGCATTTTTTAGTAAGTTGGCAAACTCCATCGAAAAGCACTCATTAGGTAATTCACCGTCGGTAAGTAAAATACTTTGCTTATGCTCTTCAGTGAGTGTGTCTGTCACCATTTGCTCAAACACGGTTTTAAATTCAGTAAAACATTGCTCATTGATACTCAGCCCGGCCGCCATAGCATGACCACCAAATTTACTGATCAAGTGCGGATAGAGCGTATTTACTCGCTCTAGTAAGTCACGCATATGCAGCCCTTCAATGGACCGGCAAGAGCCTTTTATTTCGCCGTTATCGCCCGCTGCGAAAATAATCGTCGGACGGTGATACTTTTCTTTTAAGCGACCAGCCAAAATACCAATCACACCTTGGTGCCAATCAGCTTGATATAAACAAATGGCATCAGGCACTGACTCAGTTTTAAATGCTAAACGGTCAAGCACAGCTTGTGCCTCCGTTTGCATGCCCTGCTCTATTTCACGGCGCTCATGATTGAGGCTGTCGAGCTCACCGGCAATTCGGCGTGCTTGGTTTATATCGCTTGATAACAAACAGGCTATACCTAAACTCATATCATCTAAACGCCCTGCTGCATTTAAGCGTGGCGCCAATGAAAAGCCAAAGTCACTGGCACTTAAACGGGCTGCATTGCGATTTGCCACTTCGATAAGGGCACTAATACCTGGGCGTGTTTTACCACTGCGAATACGTGCTAAACCTTGATGAACTAAGGTACGGTTATTGGCATCAAGAGCGACCACATCGGCAACGGTACCAAGGGCTACAATATCAAGTAACTCAGCCAAATTTGGCATTGGCTGATGCTGAAAATACCCTTGTTCACGTAAGTGGCTACGTAAAGCAATGAGCAGATAAAAAGCTACCCCAACCCCTGCTATTGATTTCGATGGAAACTGACAGTCATGACGATTCGGGTTCACGATGGCATCAGCATCTGGCAGGGCTTCACCTTGTAAATGGTGGTCAGTTACCAGCACCTTAATACCTGCTTGCTTAACAATTGCAATGCCATCTATACATGAAATACCGTTATCAACAGTGATCACCAGCTCGGGTTGCATAGTCACTATTTGCTCAGCAAGCGCAGGACTTAAGCCATAACCTAGGCTGAATCTGTCAGGTACCAAGTAATCAAGATTCTTTAAGCCAAACATCGCAAGACCTTGCATTAAGGTTGCTGTGCTGGTTGCACCATCGGCATCAAAGTCACCGACGATTAACACGCGACTTTGAGCCGCGAGGGCTTGTTGTAATAGCACCACAGCTTTGTCGATATCTTTAAACAACTTAAAGTCATGTAATGTCGCAGCGCTATTATCGAGTTCGGTGGCACTTTGCACCTGTCGAGTCGCATATATTTGCTTAATTACAGGGTGTAAATGGTGTGGTAGATGCGAATCATCAACATGAGGACGAGCTTGAATTATTTTTTCCATGTCGGAAATGGTACTTCTTTGCTTAAGACAAATAAAAAAGGCCTACGACAAATAGGCCTTTTCGTTTAAAAAATCAATTATGAAGATGTTTTTGGTAAGGCATCAAGCGCTTGGCTGATCTGCGCAGCTGATTGATAACCTGGGATCATGGTGCCATCTTCTAAAATAATTGCTGGAGTACCCGACATACCAAAGCTTTGACCTAGTTGGTAATGCTCAGCAATTGGTGCGTTACAACCTGGCACGTCTGCGACTTCTGCACCCGCTTTTGCTTCAGTTAACGCTTCAGCAGGGTCTTTAGCACACCATACATTCATTAGATCTTGGTAACCTTTACCACGTAAACCACCACGTGGGAAAGCAAGGTATTTAACCGTGATACCCGCATCTAAGAAATCATCAAGTTCACGGTGTAACTTACGGCAGTAACCACAGGTAATATCGGTAAAAACTGTGATTGAATGCTTTTCGTTTTTCGCTTTGTAAACGATCATTGAGT
The DNA here is from genome assembly GCF_013350085.1 of Pseudoalteromonas sp. 0802. Classification (NCBI taxonomy): domain Bacteria; kingdom Pseudomonadati; phylum Pseudomonadota; class Gammaproteobacteria; order Alteromonadales; family Pseudoalteromonadaceae; genus Pseudoalteromonas; species Pseudoalteromonas sp. 0802. Next base: position 6,037 of record NZ_JABVXE010000010.1, read on the forward strand.
CTTCGTACTCAGCAATGCCTTCTTTACGTACATCGCTCAGTGCATGCTCTGTTAGATTAACTCGGTTATTAAGGTCAATCAGTGTTCCTTGCATTAGAAATTGACCGTCAGGGCTTGCGTACAGTACACCCTTATCAGTAATTAGTTCTTTAAGGCCTGCCACTGGGCTTGGGTTGATTTGCTTAACGGTTACGCCTAATTCAGCAAACTTAGCAATAATAGGGGCATCAGCAGCATCTGTTGTTGATACGCCATTGGCAAACACATTTAAGCTTGTGCCTAGTAGTGCTGTGGCTAAAACTAACTTTTTCATAAATATCCTATATCCTGATCATTTTTTATATAGACCGGTACATCTTTAAAAATCTTGCACTAAGCACGTGGATGATGTTGCTCGTGTACCGACTTCAATCTTTCATTCGCTACATGGGTATAAATTTGTGTTGTTGATAAGTCACTGTGACCTAACATCATTTGCACGACTCTAAGGTCCGCCCCATGATTAAGCAAATGCGTTGCAAACGCGTGTCTAAGCGTATGCGGTGATAACGGCGATTCAACTGATGCCAAAATAGCATAGTGTTTGATGCGATGCCAAAAAGTTTGTCGTGTCATGCCAATCCCGCGCTTTGATGGGAACACAAAGTCAGTGGCATGTTTAATCATTTGCGAACGACCCACTTTTAAAAACTGCTCAAGCCAGTACATAGCTTCTTCGCCTAGGGGAACTAAACGCTCTTTATTACCCTTACCTTTTACAAAGACCACCGCTTGGCGCAAATTAATTTGCTCCATTCTGAGTCCCACCAGCTCAGTAACACGAAGCCCTGTGGCATATAACAGCTCAAGCATGGCTTTATCGCGAAGCCCCATAGGATCTTCTATGTCTGGGGCTGCAAGCAGAGCTTCGACTTCGGCTTCTGACAGCGTTTTTGGTAATGACTGCCCTGCTTTTGGCTGAGCAATATTGACCATCGGCGAATCGGCAATGGCTTTTTCGCGTACAAAATACTGATAAAAACGCTTAAGTGCACTGATGCTTCGCGCGGTGCTGCGCGACTTCAGCCCTAAATCAACACGGTATGCTAAATACGCTTCAATATCATCAGATCGAACGGCTAGTAGGTCTTTATCTTTTAAAAATTGGCAAAACTTTTCAAGGTCACTGCGATAAGCTGCGAGTGTATTTTCGCTGACTCCTTGCTCAAGATACAGCGTATCTAAAAATAACTCTAAATGTTCGACGTTATTTGCTGTTATTACACCTTTTTGGGCTTGTGAATTATTATCAGCCACGCGTACTCTCATCCTTATCAAGGTATCAATTGATTATACCTTACGGTAAACTTACGCCTATCATATCAGGCAAATACACAGTGATAAATACGATGCAGATTGGTTTATTTTATGGTTCTACAACCTGCTACACAGAAATAGCGGCAGAGAAAATTCGCGATATTATTGGTCACGACATCGTGAGCCTTCACAATATCAAAGATGAGCCATTAAAAAATGCAGAGCAATTTGATTTCGTGATCTTCGGCATTTCAACTTGGGATTTTGGTGAGTTGCAAGAAGATTGGGAATCAATCTGGGACGACATTAAAGATGTTAACCTAAACGGCAAAACCGTGGCTCTGTTTGGTATGGGCGATCAACAAGGTTATGGTCAGTGGTTCCAAGACGCACTTGGCATGTTACACGATGAAATTTGTGATCAAAGCATTACCTTGCTAGGCAAATGGCCTAACGATGCAAGTTATGAATTTGAGGCTTCAAAAGCACTCACTGAAGATGGCAAACAATTTGTTGGCTTAGCCCTTGATGAGGACAGTCAATACGAGCTTAGCGATGAGCGTATCGCAAGCTGGGTTGAACAAGTCATGACTGAGTACAGCGAAAGCTTGTAAGTCATGAATAAAAAAGCCAAGCATCGCTTGGCTTTTTAATGGTTATTCAACACGTTGCCAATATTGATTACGATAGAAAAATGCAATATAGCCGCGTACTTCAAGCACCTTACCTTGTTCTTGTGGTGTTAGTTTAAGGGTATAGGTTTTACCATTGTTTGGGTCTAGAATTTCACCCTCTTGCCAGCTACCATCGCCAGCATCTGTAGCGCCTTCTATAATTTTTAACCCTAAAATAGGCTGATTTTTCTTATCACCTTTACACTCTTCGCAGATTGCGTCTTGCTTGGCTGGGTTAAGGATTTTTTCAACACTGCCAACCAACACACCATCTTGCTCACTAATACGTACTAAAGATTTCGCTTCATTCGTTTCTTCGTCAATAGTTTTCCAAAGACCCACAGGCGTCAATGCAGCAAAACTCAACTGAGAAAATAATAAGGTAGATAAAACAATTGATAAACGGAACATAAAAAACTCGTATAAAACTTAAGACTTTGGCACTATATCAGGGCTTAACCAAACACACCATTTTGCTAAGCTCCGAAATCGACACAACATTGCGAGGGAACACAATGAGTCAATTCACATTAATTACCGGTGATATTGTCAGTTACGACAGTAATCAGGTAGCTACAATTAACGCCACGGGCGAAATAAAAATAAATCGCTTTGCTGAGCCATTATTTATTCCTGATAGCGCTAAAGCCGCCATTGAGCTGGGTCGGCTCGATGATAACTTGTTTAATTTAAAAAAGTTATTACGTTCAGGCTATGCCGACCCCTGCCCTACGACCCGCGTGCTAATTGAAACCACACATCCTTTACCTGAAATCAACGGTCTGCTGATAAAACGCCGCTTTAGCATTATTGACTTTTGCAGTGCCGAAATAGAAAAGTCGCACAGTAAAGCCGTGTTAGACGCCCTATTAGAGCTTGAATATGTGCAACAAATTCAGCTTGATGAAGTCATGCAATTACAGCCACCGGTACAATTTAACAACCAATAAAGGTACAATAACTTATAAGTATGCTAATCAGCTCCTTCATTTGTAAAAGGAATAACAATGAAAAGTGCGCTACATATAATGATTGCCGCAAGTATTTTGCTAACTGGTTGTGATGAATTAGAAGTTGAAGAAACTCATAACTTTGGCGATGAAATGTATGAGAACAATTACACACTCGTCAATACCACTGATTTAGAAGTGGACTATTACATGGCAAACACTGACCTGTTTGGTGATGCTCAAGAAGTTAAAGACTCTCAATACTATGTTGATACGCTTGCATCGCAATCACTTCCCGTTGATGTAACACATGCTCACAATGAACGTAGCCGTATTTCATTTTATGTAGTCGATCACAGCGACATAACTAACTCAGCCACACAGATGTATCAGGTAGAGCAAAATCAACCTTATCATTTTGTGGCTTGGCAAAATGAAGAAAAGCTTCGTTTAACTCTAGTAAAAAAAGCTAATGATGATAAAGATGACTTTTTTGCTATACGTATTCTCGCAACTGAAAATCTTCGCTTAAAAGTTGAAAAGCAAATCGTCAATTTATATCAAAATCAATTAAGTTATTGGTACCACATTGATGACTGCGCTGATGATTTAAAAGTATCAAAGCTCAATGATGAAGATAAGCGAGTTTATGAACCTATCTCAATCTGCAACGCATCTTATGGGCAGTCATACACTTTACTTTTAAGTGAAGGCGGCCTTGAAGCGAGCATTGCTGAATAACGATTACATCTTTAGGTAAAAAGCTTTACAGAGCTCTTTGTAATCTTGGCTATAGCTGCCATCAGCTGCATGTATGGTTAACGATGATGTATCACATTCGCCGTTGATTTGGCTGAGTAACAACAAGCTACGACTTGGTTGTTTTTTCTCGGTTGTACGTACCAAGCAATGGCGATTTAAGTACCAGCCTGCTTGCTCTGCTACAGCAATGAATTGTTTTGCCTCTACGCAAGGCAGAATCACATTCAAAAGCGTTTTGCCGTGGCTAAGCCTAGTACACGCTGCTATTAATTCGCTGAAGCTCAGGCCATCAGTATGGCGGGCAGTATTTCGAGCATCGTTTTCACCTTTTAGGCTCGCATTAAAATACGGTGGATTGGTGATGATCGCATCAAAAGACTCTGCTGCGTTGAACGACTGCAAAGCACCTTCGAAAAGGTTTATATCAGGCCATGGGCTAGCCGCAAAGTTTTCTCGAGCATCATTACAGGCACCCGCGTCAATTTCGATGGCACTTACTTTTGCTTCAGGCGCTCTTTGTTTTGCCATTAACGCCAACAACCCTGTGCCTGTGCCAATGTCTAAAATGCCCTTAGCACCACTTACATCAGCCCACGCCCCTAACAAAATACCATCAGTCGATACTTTCATCGCCGTGCGCGTTTGCGTTACCGTAAATTGTTTAAACACAAAGCCTGACATTTTTTCACCTTTTCATTCACCACAGCCGCGTTAACGCGTATAATTAGGCTCAATTGTCCTCTATTTATGTCACTCTATGCAATTTTCTGAATTTGATATCGATAACAAGCTGTTAAATGCCATTAATAAAATGGGTTTTGATACGCCAACCAGTATTCAACAACAAGCGATCCCAGAAGCTCTTCAAGGTCGTGATATTTTGGCATCTGCCCCTACTGGTACGGGTAAAACAGCCGCGTTTTTGATCCCTGCAATTCAATACTTGCTTGATTTCCCACGTCGCGATCCTGGCTTTGCGCGCGTATTGATCATGACACCAACCCGTGAGCTTGCTTATCAAATTCATGAGCAATGTGAATTACTCGCAGCACAAACTCATCTTAAAATTGGAGTTGTAACAGGTGGTATAAACTACGGGACACACAGAGAAATTTTCGAAAGCAATAACGATATTCTCATTGCCACACCTGGGCGTTTAATGGAGTACCTTGAAACAGAGAACTTCCATGCTGAAAACGTTGAAATGCTTATTCTTGATGAAGCTGACCGCATGCTAGACATGGGCTTTCGTAAAGAAATGCTACGCATTTGTGATGAAGCACGTAACCGCCGCCAATGTTTCTTATTCTCAGCGACCCTTGAAGGTGACAGCGTTGAGTTATTTGCAGAACGTATCTTAAACGACCCTGCACTGCTTGAAGCCGAATCTTCACGCAAAGAGAAAGGCAAAATCCACCAATGGGTTCACCTTGCGGATAACTACGATCACAAACTAAAAATGTTGGTTGAAACATTAAATGGTGACGACATTCATAAAGCAATTGTGTTTGTAAAAACCCGTGAGCGCCTAGAAACATTAGTTGGTGAGTTAAACAACGAAGGCCTTCGTGTTGCTTGGTTACGCGGTGAAATGCCACAAGACAAGCGCATGAAAGCGATGGAGAACTTTCACTCTGGTCGCAACAATATCTTAGTTGCAACGGATGTTGCTGCTCGTGGTATTGATGTTGCTGATATCAGCCATGTTATCAACTTTGATATGCCACGTACCGCAGACGTATACGTACACCGTATTGGACGTACTGGTCGTGCAGGTAAAAAAGGCATTGCGATTTCATTTATTGAAGCTCATGACGTGGCAATTGTTGGTAAGGTTGAGCGCTACATTGAGCAAAAATTGAAACGCCGAGTAATTAAAGGGCTTGAGCCACAGCACAAAGAAGCGAAGATCCCATCTAAAAAGAAAAAAGATCCAGTAAAAATGAAGGCAAAGAAAAAAGCCAAAGCTAAAACGAAGAAGAAAAAGTAGTTTTAACTTTAACATCATTACTGTGAAAATGCCGAGCTTGTCTCGGCATTTTTGTGCCATACCCTTTTTACTTATTAACTGTGTAATTAGTTCACACTTTATTACCCACCCATCACACCAATAAAAATAAAACAATAAAATTCAGCAACTTAAATATTGGAATAATAATTGTAACAGGTTCAGCAATAGTTCACAGCAGACTAGATTAACGAGGGAATTGTATGAGCCGCTTCAAATTAACCGTAGTACTTACTTTATTGAGTTGTATGTTTTTACTTGCTTGCGCAACGACTGTGAGCGCCAATACTAGTGTGCTAACAACAAGCACATCTGCGCAACCGCGCTTACAGCAAATGGCATTGCAGAAGTTAACTCGTAACCCTAACTTTCACATTGAAAACTTACAAGTGATTGTTGAAGGTGAAACTGTTGAACTAAAAGGTACTGCAGAAACAGGCTTTCAACGCGCTTTAGCACAGAAATTTTTAGAACACAGCCAAGGTGTGATGCAGATAAAAAACAACCTTAAAGTGAGTAAGTTAAATCACTCGTCACTTTAAGGTTAGGTTTACAAAAGAGGCTTGAGATTATTCGCCACTTGCTTGTAGGTTGATGAATTTCGCAAGCTCTTCAGGTTGACCCATCAGCATTTGAATTTGCTGATTAATCTCCATCATAGTCTTACCTTCTGGTAATTTAGCTGACACTGAGAAAGACGATAAACCATTCACAAAGTTATTAATCGCTGTTGTAAGTTCTTCGCTTACTGGCACTTGTTGTAACTGCATAGCAACGACTTGCTTAAATTGCTCATGAGTCATGCCTTGCGCAGTTAAGAAGCTATCAACAACCGCTTTAAGCTCACCTTCATCAGCAATCGACATATTGATGCTACGTGGCTCTAACTGCGTGAGTGCTGCCATCATCTTTGATTGCTGTTGTAGCTGCTGCTCTAAAGTAAGCTGACCATCAGTTGCTTCATTTTGCATCTGGCTCACAGCGAGTGATGCTTCCATCAGCGCTGTGGTTTTAGCTAAACCAAGATTAAAGTTAACGTCAGCCACCTCATTTGCAGTCACTTTAAGAGCAAAGTCGCTGTCGCCTGAAGCTTTATTATAATCAAGCGATGAGTCAACGTTATAGCTTGTTGATGCTAGCTTGTTATTAGAGTTTTCTGGCAGCTGCGCTAAAAATTCATCGCTAAAACGAAAGTTCTTCATAACAAAACCAGTATGAGGCGGCACGGCATCTACTTCGTAACCCGACACATCAATGCTATCGATTGTTGCGACAGGCTCATTGCTTAAACTATTTGAAACCGTGATATCAGATAACTGCATGCTGCTATCAAAAATACTAGCTGAGATATCGCTGTATTTAATTTCTACACCGCTTTGGATTGATAACGCACTGATTTGCTTATCAACCACCTTTTTCACTTCCTGTGTAGCTGCGTAATTTGCGTAAGCTACGCCACCGACAGCCGCAGCAACAACCGCTGCAATAATTAACTTCTTCATTTTATTTCCTTTAATTGGTGTAAATTTTTTATCAGTGTATCAAATTGTATTTAGTTTATTAACGACAATAGCTCATGCACGGTTTTTACTGGGGTGATCTTAGCCCCAAGGCCTTCCATTGATTTATGGTAATTACGATATGGAATAAAGATCTCAGTAAAACCGTGTTGCGCAGCTTCTTTAACTCGAGGTACGCCGCTGTCGATTGGTCTTACATCACCATTTAAACTTAGCTCACCCATAATACAGGTGGTACGCGGTACAACAAATTCGTTCAAGCTGCTTAAAAGTGCTGTAACCAATGCTAAATCGATACAAGTCTCTGACTCATCGATTTTTAAACCACCAACAATGTTGAAAAAAGTATCGTGGAAGATTTTTGTTTTTGTGTGCTTACGTAAAATACCCGTTAGCATCTTGATACGGTTCATATTTAGACCAACACACACGCGCTGCGGGAATTCAGCTTCGGTTTCAGTGGTTAAACATTGTATTTCGAGTAATAAGTTACGGTTACCCTTACGAATACAGGTAATAGCTGAGCCCGGAGACTCGGTACTAGAACCAGATAAAAAGATTTCGCTTGGGTTATCAACACTCAGCATTCCGCGCTCGCACATTCTAAAAATACCCACAGTGTCGATATCGCCAAAACGGTTTTTATTAGCACGTAAGGTTCTAATTTGCCCATCATTGGTATCGATATGCAATAAAGCATCAACGATATGCACAAGTGTTTGCGGCCCAGCAATTTCGTTATTTTTGTTTACATGAGCAATGATGAACATAGTGACATCATTTTGCTTACAGTATTGTGTTAAAGCTTGCGCTGCACTTTTAACCTGTGATGGCGAGCCTGGGCTACCATTTGCCGTTTCTGTTACCACAGCCTGAATTGAGTCAATAACCGCGAACTTAATTTTGTTTTTATCAAGCTCTTCAATGATGGCTTCAACACTGGTTTCAGACAGCAAGTAAAGCTCATCTTCGTTGTAATCTAAACGTAAGCGATTCACACGATTTTTAAACTGCGATAGAGACTCTTCAGCTGTACAGTATAAAGAAGGCATTAGCTTTGACATACGTGCGACTAAATCTGATAGCAAGGTGGTTTTACCGGCACCAGGGTCGCCTGAGATAATGTTAACAGAGCCTGTGGTTACACCACCGCTCAATACTCTGTCTAGCTCACCAATTTCCGTGAGGCGTTTTTCGGCCTCAGTGGTCGCCACTTCATTGATTTTCTTTGAACCACCGCTTGCGATACCAGCATAACCTGCCACTGCCGCACGGCTTGCCGCTTGCTTTGATTGCCCCGCTGAAGGCTTAAATTCTGCCAGCGTATTCCACGCTCCACACTTACACTGACCTTGCCAGCGCTGATAGTTCATGCCGCACTCAGTGCAGACAAATTCGATTTTTGCTGATTTTGCCATTCGGCCTTACCTATTTTGGTCGCTGTTTTGTGATTATTTCTGTATTTTTAAGCATATAATAGCTAAAGTAAAACATATGACTCAGGTAATTAAACTAGAGTCACTTTTGTAGTCACAAAAGATAATATGCTGTAACTTGCCCCATGAAAAACGCTTAATCATGCTAAGTGCTTAATTAAGAAATGGTTAAGGGCACAGTTCTTGCTTACAAATAAAACTTTACAGTGCTTGCCATTTAATTGGCGAATACATATAACAATAACTAATAAAATAAAAAACTAGTTACACTGCTTTGGCTTTCAATAGCCAGCTAGTATACCTACTTTTTTAGATAGACGGTGATGGTTTTATAAATGGCTGAAGACATACTGCTTAAATATGAAAGCCTAGTTGAAGAACTAAAGGCACATTTAGGCACTCCCCAGTTCGACAAACTGTTTAAATCAAAAACAGCTAGCTTAACAAAGCCAGAGCAGTTTCTGATCAAAATGGAAATGTCGCGCTTATCTCAGCCTGTAGCACGCTTTATTGATTTACGTGGCCAGGTAACCGGCCAAGTCAAACCCTACGAATATGATGGTAAGCAACACTTTATGGACGATACAGCCATTGAAGTGTTTGAAGATGCTATAAAGCGCCACGGTGGTTACACCCTTGCCGTTTACGAAGCGGTAATGAATACCGAAAACAATCACCGCGTAATGCAAAAAAAAGCCGCTGAACAAGCTTTAACTGACGATAGTAGCACGACAGAGCAGTCTGCTAAGGTCATTAAGTTTGCATCTTATGAAAGTCGCCGCGAAGAGCGGATGAACTACTCAATTAAAATTACCGTTGAACTAGATAAAGACAATAAGGTTGCCGCTTCTACCTCTGATATCTCTTTAAGTGGCGCTAAAATCAAGTTAGCACCACGGTATAAAGTTAAAAAAGGCCAATTAATTGGTCTGCGCTTAGTTGGCCTAGAGCAAGATTTTGAACTGGGCTTAAAAAACGGAATTCAATATGAAGTAGTTGCGGTAGAAAAAGTATCCCGTGAATACAACCATGTACGCTTAAAACGCACCTTTATTGAAAATAATGATAAGTTTGATGAGTTCTTAGAAAGCTTTATTCACGGTAATAAACGTCGCTATAAAGTGAACTTAGACAATACCTTAGATGCGGTTGTATCGAAAGGCTACGAGCAATACTACATTCCACGTGTTACCTCGCTTTATACTTTTTTGAGCTTACAAGGCGACAAGCTTTATCCTAGCCTTGCGTTAACCACAGAAAATAACATTTTTATTCAGCGCTATTTTTGTGATGAGCGTAAGTTGTCATGCTTATATAGCATTATAAATCAGCAACGCCTAGGTCACTTGCTCAGTTCACCAGATGCGGTAAAAGAAGAATACCTGTACACCTTCACTCATACCGTTGCTGGCAAAATTTATTACTACTCAGCTACGCGAACTGAGCTTGATAGCCAACCACAACTGAGAGATTTATTCCTCGGCTTTGGTAGCCAAAAAGACAGTTGGCAATGCTTTAAGCTTCAGTTGATGCCAAGCCACCCGGAAGATTCGTATATTCCGCTATCTCTACCTAGTAGTGCTGGTAAAAACATCGAAAAACTAAATAAGCCACCGACACCACGGGTGCAGGGGTTGATTAAAGATGTTAAATATCTACTGATTTTGACCTCGGTGGGTACTAAGTTTGAACAACAAACATACCAACAGCTTGATTATAATAAAGATGCGGTAAACCAACTTAAACAGTTTGGTCACAGTAAGCATAAAACGCCTCCTCATTTAGAGCCTGTGGCGCTTGAGTATGTGAACCTTCGTGCTCATAAACGCTATTTATACAAAACAGCTATCAGCATTGAACATCATGAGCAATCAATTACAGGCCATACTCGTGATTTATCTGTGATGGGCTTGCAAATTGAATGCGACCAACCGGTTGAGTTCAAAAAAGGCGATATCATCAAACTAAACTTGCCTGATTTGCAAAAAATTACCAAAAAGCACGATTTAACAAATCTGGCTTATGAAGTAATGGCTATAAGTAAATCACTGACAACGGTAAATTTAAAAGTGCATAAAGTTGGTGACTTACCGCATATGGCGATTAAGTTTTTCACCGTATTAATCGATAACAACAAAGACAAATTACGTGTTTGTGAAGAAACCCCTAAAATTCCGGGGCTATCAACTGCACTCAGAAATATGGTGACCAAAAGCGTATGCCAATTCCCGTTTTATTTACATAAAGAAGCTGCCCACTTTAAAGCTGGCGCTATTGGCCAAGGCTTATATCCAAGCCCACTTCATGTACTACTACAAAATTTTGCGTTATTGAACGAAACAACCAGCATCGACGGATTCTTATCAACGGATCAAATTACAGAAGTGATCACCCCGTTGATCAAAGACCGTAGTCGCCAAGATCCACCTCTGCCATTTACCCTATTTGTTCGCTTTGATCCGCGCCAAGCCGAAATAAGCGATGCAATTACCAGCCGCTGTATTAGTGAAGATGATTACATACCACAAACTTTGTTTGTGAAAAAAGCGCTGAAAAACGATTTAGTCTTTGTATTTCGTTTATATGTATCACGAACTGGTCGCCCAGATATTGATTACTTAGCGAATGAACTCAAATACATTAGTCAGTACGCATTACATAAAGCAAAAGACTTAGAAGAAGCACTATGGGCAGTAGCTGGTGTGGGTGATTTAATTGATATAACCGAAGAAGCGCTTACCCATTTTGATATTGACCAAAGGCTGATCAATGAAATGAGTAAACGCAAAGCAACTTGGTTAAAGCGAGTAATCTAACGGTAGAGAGAGTAAGTAAGCAACTTGCAGTAATGAGCCTTCATTAATTGCAGTTTGTGCTTGCTCAACTACTTTAGGTTTACCATGCACAGCAACACCAAGCCCTGCCGCAGCCATCATTTTCAAATCGTTCGCACCATCACCCATAGCAACAGTTTGGCGATTGTTTAAGGTAAGCTTTTGTTCGATTCGTTTAAGTACACGGGCTTTTTCTTCAGCATCAACAATCGTGCCTATGACCTTGCCTGTTAAACGGTTATCTTTAAATTCAAGGGTATTGGCATGCACTTCATCTAAATCAAGCAGTGACTGTACTTGCTCAGCAAATGGCACAAAACCACCTGATGCTATTGCTAAATGCCAGTTATGCGCTTTTAAGTATTGGCATAATTCACTCACGCCCGGCATAAGCGGTAAACGCGCTTTTAAGCCATCAATTAAGTCTACATCGATACCTTCTAGTTTTGCGACACGCTGCTTTAAACTTTGTGCAAAGTCCAGCTGACCGGCCATTGCTTGCGCGGTTACAGCGGCAACTTCATCATACACATCGGCAAGACGCGCAATTTCGTCGATACACTCGATAGTAATGGCTGTTGAGTCCATATCCATCAGCAATAAACCTGGTTCATTCACCGTGGGTGGATTAGTTAATTGCACCAGTTGAATACCCAATTGCTTAGCAAACTCAACTAATACCAATGGACTTAGTGCAGTTGTTGTATCGCTATGAAAGCTCCACGCTACTGGCATGTCTGCGATTGGCTGATAACAACAAAGCGATAAATTACTAAACCCTTGCGCCGCTAAAAAATCGCTAATCGCTAGTAATTGCTCAGCATTAAGCTCATTACCAAAGGCAACACTGAACACGCCTTGGTTTGCTTTTGGCGTAAAGTCTGTTGTAATAAGGTGTTTGTTTTCAATTTTATACCAGCAATTTAGGCTGATTTGTTCTGCTAAATTTGCTGAAGGTGTAGCAGCTAAGCTAAGCTGTGACATAGTGGCTCCACATTAGACTTATGTCTGTCCTTGGTCGTGCATTTGCTACTCGCACTCAAGGGGCTGTTAAAGTTATCATGTTGTACCATCAAATTTAAAAGCTGTCAGTAACGTATACGGTGACTATGAAAAATAACCAACTTAAAATTCCCTTTTCAGCCACTTATCGCCAACGTGTTGTGCGCTTAAGCTTGGCTGCAGCCTGTTTTGTGCTGTTAAGTTGGGTTGCCATGAATAGTAGCTTTCAAAGCCACCAATTACTTTATGATAGCGCTGATAGTACAGCGATAAGCTTAACCAAGTTTATGGCACTGAATGCCAAAACCCCGCTGCAAGAAAAAAACAAACCCGAGTTAAATGCACTATGTAATCATATTGCTGAAGATGAATATGTGTTAGCGGCAACGATTTACGATCAGCAAGGTATTCAAATTGCGGCCAGCGATAATTGGCAAAGCCACCACACTTTTGGTTTATTACCCGATTCAACGCCGGGTATCAGCAAGCTTAAAACCCCATTTGTAGAGCCGGTGATAAGTGATGATGAAAGGCCAATTGGCTTTGTGTCGATTACCTATTTAACGCAGGCTTCTATTGCAACCAGCCACAGTAGTTTTCATGATTTGGGCCGCCAAGTATTATTAATGTTAGTGATCACTTGTATTTTTACTTGGCAGTTAGGCCGTGGGTTAAAACACTGGCAAATCAACCGTTACATCAAAAAAAGCGCAGAGCAAGAATCATAAAGTTCAGCAGCCAATTTCTGCTTTGTATCGCCTGTAACGCCTTTAAGCTCACATAGATGAGCAAACACATCGCGCACCTTAAGTGGTGTATTAATCAGCCCTTGAAAACCAGCTAGCGGCATTGATGGCGAGTCGGTTTCAAGCACTAAATACTGCGGTTCAATTGTGCTGATAACTTTACGAGTTTTAGCAGCGCGCGGGTAACTAATCACGCCCCCAACACCAAGCTTAAACCCTTGTTTAATATAACTCTGAGCTTGTTGCTCTGAACCTGAAAAGGCATGAATAACACCTCCATACTTTGGCTTGCAGCGCTTAAATGAGCGAGCAATTAAGTCATGGCTTTGTCTGTGATGTACAATCAGTGGTAAAGCGAGTTGGTTGGCAAGCTCTATCTGCCCTTCAAAAAGCTGCGTTTGTTTATCGAGGTTGTCGATACTGCGATCAAGACCGCACTCACCGATGGCAATAAACTGGCCTGAATTGGCTTTTGCTAATTGCTCTAGTTCAGCGAGATGATGAGTTTGGTGATCAGATAAAAAATAAGGATGTAAGCCTAAAGCCACTGAAATACTTGGCTCTGATTTAGCAAAAGAGAATAGTTTTGTAGATTGTGCCAAGCTCACACCCGGCACAATAAAATGCTCAATCCCTACTTGCTTGCATGCTTTGATGAGCTCTGTGCGAGTTTCATCAAATTCGCTAAAATCAAGGTGGCAGTGGGAATCGATAAAACGCATTTACGGATTTAAACGACCAAACTGCCAACTACCGTCGGCTTGGCGTTGATACATAAAGCGATCGTGTAAGCGGTGTGCCCCACCTTGCCAAAATTCGATTTTTGTAGGCTCAACACAATAGCCTCCCCAAAAATCAGGCAGTGGAATTTCACCCTCAGAAAACTTTTGCTTCATTTTCGCAAATGTTTCCATTAGCACCTTACGCGATGACACAGGACGGCTTTGCTGAGATGCCCATGCAGCTAACTGGCTTTCTTTAGGACGCGATAAAAAGTACTTAGCCACAGCCGTTGTTGGTAATGGTTTAGCTTCACCATAGACAATGACTTGTCGCTCCATGTGGTGCCACGGAAAGTGCAGAGAAATTTTGTTATTACCTTTAAGCTCTTGCGCCTTGCGCGAGCCGGTATTGGTAAAAAACACAAAGCCATTTTCATCAAGATGCTTTAACAGCACAATACGCTGCGAAGGCTGACCATGCTCATCAACCGTTGCGACGACCATCGCCGTAGGATCAGGCAAATTAGTGGCAACAGCTTGCTCAAGCCATTTTTCAAACTGCTTGATTGGAGACGCATCAAGCATGTCTTCAGATAAACCATCCTGTAAATATTCACGGCGAATATCTTCAAGTTTCATAAAATTCCCTCTATCGCTACTATCAGCTATCAGCTATCAGCTATCAGCTATCAGCTATCAGCTATCAGCTATCAGCTATCAGCTATCAGCTAAAGATTAATCAAGGTTATTGAGCTGTCAATTTTGTTGGGTTTCGCTACGCTCTACCCAACCTACGAAGCTAGGTTCTAGGTTCTAGGTTCTACAAGCTACTCCCCTAGCGCCTAGAGTCTAAGGCCTTCGATTTATGTTGGGTTTCGCTGCGCTCTACCCAACCTACGAAGCAGAATTCACCTAAGTAGTTTAGCCTAAGACAAGGCGGAAAACCGACTTATCCCTAAGGGTTCTTAAACGTTCTGCAAGTGTAGGAGTGCTGACAAGGCGAAGTGCTTTTTTATACCAAAGAGCATACGTGTTTTGTATGTGACTTCGGTTAAAAAAGCACGACAACGTAGTCAAAGCGAACTACACGAAGCAGATTACATTTGCTCCATGACTTCGATACCTAAAAGATCCAATCCTGACTTCAGTGTCTTAGCAACCAAATTACACAGTACTAAACGGCTGTCACGAACACTTGGCTCTACGCCTTCTTTTAGAACTGGGCATGCTTCGTAGAACGTCATGTATAGGCTTGCTAGTTCGTATAGGTATCCACATAATACGTGCGGTGTCGCTTCGCTGATCATTAGATCAAGTACTTCTTCTAACTGAAGCAGTTTAAGCGCCAGCGCTTTTTCTTGTGGCTCGTTGATTGCAACGTCGGCTGTTAATGACGCTGCATCGATACCTGACTTACGGAAAATACTGCGAACACGTGTGTATGCATATTGTAGGTAAGGCGCTGTCGCACCTTCAAAGCTCAGCATAGTGTCCCAGTTGAAGATATAGTCGCTAGTACGGTGCTTAGAGAGATCCGCATATTTCACTGCGCCAATACCTACTTTACGGGCAATTTCGCTACGCTCTTCGTCGCTTAAATCTGACTCACGCTCAGCAAGCTTAGCTGCGGCACGAGTGATAGACTCTTCAAGTAAATCAGCAAGCTTAACGGTACCGCCTGTACGTGTTTTGAATGGCTTACCGTCTTCACCCATCATGGTGCCGAATGGGCAGAACTCATAACTTGTTTCATCACGTAATAAACCTGCTTTACGTGCTGTTAGCTCAACTTGATTGAAGTGTAAGCTTTGACGTGCATCTACAAAGATTAAGATGCGATCAGCACCCAGTTTATTTGAGCGGTAATCACAAGCAGCTAAGTCAGTTGTCGCATATAAGAAACCACCACCCGATTTCTGTACTATAAACACTGAAGGCTCGCCGTCTTTGTTAGCAAGCTCGTCTAAGAACACCACTTGCGCACCGTCAGACTCAACGGCAATGTTTTTGTCTTTTAATAGTGCGATGATGTTTGCAAGTTCGCTGTTGTAAGCACTTTCTGCCATGATGTCATCTTGCGTAAGTGTGACGTTTAGACGCTTGTAAACTTCTTCAGAGTGCTTTACAGAAGTCGCGATGAATAACTTCCACAGTTTTTCACAGTGTGCATCGCCGCTTTGTAATTTAACAACGTAATTACGGGCTTTGTCGGCAAACCCTTCTTCATCATCAAAGCGTTTTTTCGCATCACGGTAGAAGGTTTCAAGATCGGCCAGCGCTACAGACTCTAAATCTACACCTTGATTGATTTGATCTTCTAAGTGCGCGATTAACATACCAAACTGAGTACCCCAGTCACCCATGTGGTTTTGACGAACAACTTCATCACCACGGAACTCAAGAGCACGAACAACTGCATCACCAATGATGGTTGAACGTAAGTGGCCTACGTGCATTTCTTTAGCAAGGTTAGGTGATGAGTAATCAACAACCACTTTTTGCGCTGTTGCATGAGGCGCAACTGCTAGCTTTTCGTCTTCGTTTGCTGCTTTTAAGCTAGCTGATAAAAACTCAGGCTTTAGGTGAATATTGATAAAACCAGGGCCCGCGATTTCAGTTTTTTCTGCGATATCTGCAAGGTCTAGGTTATCGATAATTTTTTGTGCAAGTTCACGCGGGTTTGATTTTAATTTTTTAGCTGCGCCCATTGCGCCATTGATTTGGTAATCACCAAACTGTGGACGTGTGCTTTGTGTTACCGCTGGATTAGTGTCTTCAGGTAACCCGGCTGCAACCATAGCAGCAATTGCTTTGTCGATTAAAAGAGTACGAATATTCATTGTAATTTTTACCTTTATGGCCCGCTGTACGGGCACTTAAATTTGAAGCAGACTTAGCGTATTAGTTTTCGCGCGTATGGTTAAACTTGATATCTGGATAGCGTTCCATCGACAAGTTTAGGTTTACACGGCTTGGCGCGATATAAGTAAGGTTATCGCCACCATCAAGCGCTAAGTTGCTTTCGCACTTACGCTTAAACTCTTCAAGCTTTTTGGTATCGTCTGAGCTTACCCAACGTGCAGTGTTAACACTCACACCTTCGTAAATCGCATCAACGTTGTATTCTGCTTTTAAGCGCGCAACAACCACATCAAACTGTAGTACACCGACCGCACCTACGATAAGGTCGTTATTGATAAGCGGTCTAAATACTTGCACAGCACCTTCTTCAGATAGCTGAACTAAGCCTTTTAATAATTGCTTTTGTTTTAATGGATCTTTTAAGCGAATACGACGGAATAATTCTGGCGCGAAGTTAGGAATACCACCAAACTTCATTTTTTCACCTTGCGTGAAGGTATCACCAATTTGAATTGTACCGTGGTTGTGTAAACCAATGATGTCACCTGCGTAAGCATCTTGCGCTCGCTCACGGTCACCGGCCATGAAGGTTACCGCATCAGAAATACTGACTTGCTTACCAATACGCACATGGTTCATCTTCATACCTTGGCTATATTTGCCAGATACAATACGCATAAAGGCGATACGGTCACGGTGTTTAGGGTCCATGTTCGCTTGGATTTTAAATACGAAACCAGAGAAGTTATCTTCTGTTGCCGCAACTTGGCGGTCTTCTGTTTCGCGAGGTAATGGCGCAGGAGCCCACTCAGTTAAGCCATCAAGAACATGGTCAACACCAAAGTTACCAAGTGCTGTACCAAAGTAGACTGGTGATAATTCGCCAGCTAAGAACAGATCTAAATCAAACTCGTGCGATGCACCAATGACAAGCTCTAGCTCTTCACGAAGCTGCTCAGCAAGTTCGCTACCAATCGCAGTATCAAGCTCAGGGTTATCTAAACCTTTAATAACGCGCACTTCTTGAATTGTGTGGCCTTGACCTGTGCTGTACAAAATCGTTTCTTCACGGTGAATGTGGTACACACCTTTAAACTCTTTACCACAACCAATAGGCCAAGTTACCGGCGCACAGGCAATGTTTAGCTCAGTTTCAACTTCGTCTAATAACTCCATTGGGTCACGAATATCACGGTCACACTTATTCATAAAAGTTACGATAGGTGTGGTACGTAAGCGTGTTACTTCCATTAATTTACGAGTACGATCCTCAACACCTTTCGCTGCGTCGATGACCATTAGACATGAGTCAACCGCAGTCAGTGTACGGTAAGTATCTTCAGAGAAGTCTTCGTGTCCTGGAGTATCAAGTAAGTTAACTAGACGCTCGTTGTAAGGAAATTGCATAACAGACGTGGTTACCGAGATACCACGTTCTTTTTCCATTTCCATCCAGTCTGATTTTGCGTGCTGGTTTGAGCCACGACCCTTTACGGTACCCGCTTTTTGAAGCGCTTGTCCGAATAACAGAACTTTTTCTGTAATAGTGGTTTTACCCGCATCCGGGTGCGAGATGATCGCAAAGGTGCGTCGTTTATTAATTTCGGTAGTTAAATTAGACATGTAAGCTGCTTTTAGTCATAACAAAGCGCACTTAACTGCCTTATAAATTATAAAGCTCGGTGCGCACTGTAAAAATAAAATAGAATTGCCGAGCATTATACCTTGTTTGTCTTAGCCAAAAAAGCAGCGATTGTAAGTAATTATTCACCTTTCGTTGAGGATTTTCGTTGTTCACTTTTTTGCTAAGCTTGTGTAATCAAGTTGTAACGCATACTATTGATAAATTGCACGGAGGGATATCAATTTAGGTCATGAAAACCAGTAAGCTCAGTATTCGATTATTATGGTATATCACACCATTAGTGATCTTACCTTTGTTGTTTTTAGGTGGCTTTACGTTAACCAATGTGACCAATTCAACAAAAAAACAAGCTGAGCTGATTGTCAGTCGCTTTGTTGAGCAACAGCAGCAAAAAATCTTCAATTACATTGACTCATTTCACTCGATTACCCGGTTGCTTTCGACTTCCCCTGTATTGGCAGACTTTTTAGCCCGCGAACCTGAATCAAAAAACCAATACATTGAACGCCTTGGCGAGTTAATGAATGTATTTGCAAGCTATTCAGAAGCTTATCCTGACATTGTAAGTATTAACTATGTTGCCCCAGACGGTAAAAGCGATGCATTTTATTCAAGCCAATTAACCCCTGCGCCGAAAAGTTACCCGTTTTTTGATCAAGTACTGCAATCAAATTTGCGCCAACAGCAATTTATGATCTCCAAAGAAGATGGCTCAACTAGCCTGTACTTTGTGCACCCAATTTATAATATCGATTACTACTTAAAACAGCCGCAGCAACTTGGGTTTATTGTTGTTCATGTTGAACCATCGATATTAAATGCCAGTATTTTAGAAGCGCCATTTAATAACACTCTAAATTTGTTTTTGACCACTAAAGGGCAAATTTTATTTAGCTCGGACTATGACCTACGCGGCAGTTACCTAAGTGAATACGAGCTTGAACAAATTAAGAGTTTGGCCGATTACGGCAAACTAGCCAGTATTGAGCTGTCGAGTATCGATAAAGAAGAGCGCATCATCTACGCGGTACAAATGACCGACGGTGATTATTTTATCTCTACCACTCCCAAAGATTTGCTATATCAGTCTGGTAAAGCCATCAGTTTAATTACTGCATTAATTGTTATTATTTCAGTAATTTCACTGCCTATTTTGATCTACATTGTGGTGCGCAACTTACTACTTACCCCAGTCGAATTATTAGGGGCTGCAAGTCACCGAGTTGGTGATGGTGATTTATCGGTGTATTTGCCCGCCCATACAAATGATGAAGTAGGTGTGCTTTTCAACGACTTTAACCACATGGTGAACCAAATTCGTCATTACCAAGACGAGCTTGAAGAATATAAACATCACCTAGAAGAAAAAGTTGAAAGCCGTACTAAAGCCCTCGAAGCAATGAATAGCAAGCTAGAAGTAGCAATTGCGCAAGCTGAGCAAGCAAACCAACTGAAAAGCCGCTTTTTAGCGAATATGAGTCATGAAATTCGTACTCCACTTACCGCAATTATGGGCTTCACAGAGCAACTTCTGCACAACAAAGATGCGGTGAATGATGAGCAGCATTTAAGCACTATTTTACGTAACTCTAAGCACTTGCTTGAGCTCATCAATAACATTCTTGATTTATCAAAAATTGAAGCTGAAAAACTCGCCGTTGAGCGCGGGCCATGTAATGTAGTGCAGCTTATTCATGATATTGATTCGATTATTCGACCACTGGCTAATGAGAAGCAACTGGCGTTTAATATCAACTACAAGCTACCAATACCCAAAACTATTAATAGCGATACCACACGTTTAAAACAAATCTTGATCAATATTGCCAGTAATGCAGTTAAGTTCACTGAGAAAGGCAGTATCTCGATTGATATTAGTTACAACAGCGAAAAACAACATTTACAATTTGCGATTCAAGATACCGGTATCGGTATGTCTGAGCGCGAAGTTGAGCGGGTATTTAAACCGTTTGAACAAGCCGATGCGACGACAACTCGCCGCTTTGGTGGTACGGGTCTTGGCTTGTGTATATCGAAGAACTTAGCCCAGTTATTGGGTGGTGATGTACAGCTTATTAGTGAACCTGGAAACGGCAGTTGTTTTACCATACAAGTTGCTGCTCATTTAAATGCCGAGCAGTTACAAAATGAAGGCTTTATTCATAGCTATGAGCAGCTCTCACCAAGTAAAGACGTTCAGCTGTCATTCGCAGCGAATAGCTTTGATGCCAATATTCTGGTAGCCGAAGATAACCCAGATAACCAGTTACTGATCAAACTACTGTTACAAACTTGGGGGCTTGAGCCTGACATCGCGAAAAATGGGGCTGAAGCAGTAGAAATGGCATTGGTAAATGATTATCAGCTGATCATCATGGATATGCAGATGCCTGTCATGGGCGGCTTAGAAGCAACGCAAATGCTACGTCACGCAGCCTATGATGGCCCTATCATTGCGCTTACGGCCAATGTAATGAAAACCGATGTCGATACCTACATAGAGGCTGGCTGTGATGAAGCACTCGCCAAACCAATCGACAAAGATGCTCTAGAGCAAGTTCTTGTAAGCTACCTACACATTGAAAAAGACAGTCAAAACAAGTGGGAAAACTTACTAAAAAGTGAGAAGTTCCAACAAATTAACGACAACTACCGTTCAAAACTACCTGATTACTTATCTCAAGTCGTGCAGTTGTATCGTGCTAAAGAGTGGGAAGCACTCCGGTCATTGGCGCACAGCCTAAAAGGCAGTGCGGGGTGTTTTAGTTTTGAAGCAATTCATAAGACCGCAGGCCAACTTGAAAATGCATTACGCAGTAATCAAACAGAGCAAGTTGAACAATGTTACACCGCACTTATCGATGCCCTTGAAGAGGCATCTTAAAGGCTAAAGCTCATACCCATCAAAATAGCGTCTTCGTTGCCTGTCGCGGTTGGGTAATAGTTCTTACGCACCGACATATGTGCAAAGCCAGCGTTTTCATACAGGCCAATAGCGGGTGCATTCGACTCACGCACTTCTAAGAATAGGTTTTCAGCTTGGTACTGCTCGCCGTGCTCAATAAAGGCATTTAACAACTGCTTAGCAATGCCCTGCCCTTGGTACTTCGGCGCAACACAAATATCCATTAAAGTGTAATCTGGGCCCGCTTGTTCACCAATATAAAAACCTAGCATCTCATCACCTTGAAAAGCGGCTAGGTTAAAATAACGCCCAGCTAAACACGACAGCATAGTTTTCTCTGTCCACGGGTGACTATGGCAGGCGTTCTCGATAGCCATTAACTGGCTAATATAGGTTGCATCTACAGGTTTAAAGCTTATCAAGTTGTTCACCGATTAAAGACCAAAGTTGTTTTTTCTGTTCGCCATTGAGCTTATCGCTTGGTAAGCCTAAGCAGCCCTCTTGCCAGCTAATATTTGCTGTTTTAACGATTTGGGTAATAACTAACGGTGCAAATGCTTTTTCGAGGTCTTGGTGAAACTGTAACGGAAGCGTCAGTGTTTCTTGTTGAGTGTTTGGTATCTGTTCGCCAGAAGTATCAGGCGCAGTTCGATAGTGTTGATTCAACTCTAAAGATTGTACAGAGAATATCGCAGCGTAACTTGGATTCATAACAACTCAATCATGATTAAGAGCAAGTAATATAGGGAGATTTGCGATTAAAGTAAAGAAGGAAGAAATGGCAGGGGCGGAGAGATTCGAACTCCCAACCGTCGGTTTTGGAGACCGCTGTTCTACCAATTGGAACTACGCCCCTGCAATGACGACGCATTATATAGAGCTTTTTTCAAAGGTAAAGTAAAAAAACACAGTTTTTAGTTTAACTGCTTCTTAAATAAACAAAACGGCGAATTAGCAAGCTAATTCGCCGTTTTTGTACCAATTCAGGTCAAAATAATAAAATTATTCCCACTCGATTGTTGCCGGTGGCTTACCTGAAATATCATAAACAACACGTGAGATACCATCGATTTCGTTGATGATACGGTTAGAAACCACACCTAAGAACTCATAAGGTAAGTGTGACCAACGTGCCGTCATAAAGTCGATTGTTTCTACACAACGTAGCGATACAACCCAGTCATATTTACGCGCATCACCCATTACACCTACCGATTTAACTGGTAAGAATACAGTGAAGGCTTGACTTACTTTGTGATAAAGCTCTGCTTTGTGTAGCTCTTCAATGAAGATAGCATCTGCGCGACGTAGTAAGTCACAGTACTCTTTCTTGATTTCACCAAGTACACGAACACCTAAACCAGGCCCCGGGAATGGGTGACGGTAAAGCATGTCGTATGGTAGACCAAGCTCAAGACCAATTTTACGTACTTCATCTTTGAATAGCTCACGTAAAGGCTCAACAAGACCCATTTCCATATCGTCTGGTAAACCACCTACGTTGTGGTGAGACTTGATTACGTGTGCTTTACCTGTTGCTGATGCAGCAGATTCGATTACGTCTGGGTAGATAGTACCTTGACCTAACCATTTAGCGCTTTTCAGCTTTTTAGCTTGCTCGTCAAAAACTTTAATGAAGGTATGACCAATCGCTTTACGCTTATCTTCTGGGTCATGTTTACCAGCAAGATCTGCTAAGAATTGATCTTCAGCATCTACTTTAACAATGTTTAGGCCAAACTTATTGCCGAACATGTCCATAACTTGCTGACCTTCGTTTAAACGAAGAAGACCGTTATCAACGAATACACACGTTAGCTTGTCGCCGATTGCACGGTGAATAAGCATGGCAACAACAGATGAATCAACACCACCTGATAAACCTAAGATAACTTCGTCATCACCTACAGTTTCCTTAATACGCTCAATAGCATCGTCGATAATTTTAGCTGGTGTCCATAGCTTTTCACAGCCACAGATATCAATCGCGAAGCGCTCTAGTAAGCGCAAACCTTGGTGAGTATGAGTTACTTCTGGGTGGAACTGTACGCCGTAAAAACGTTTTTCTTCCCAAGACATTGCTGCATGTGGACATGTTGAAGTTTTAGCAGTTGTTTTGAAAGTCTCTGGTACTTCCATCACTTTATCGCCGTGGCTCATCCAAACGTCTAGTACGCCTGCACCGCCGTCAGTAATGTGGTCTTCGATAGCATCGAATAACGCACAGTTACCTACTTTTTCAACTTGCGCATAACCAAACTCTTTCTTATCAGAGCTGTGTACGCTACCACCTAGTTGCGTTGCCATTGTTTGCATGCCGTAACAGATACCAAGTACTGGAACGCCTGCGTTAAATACATACTCAGGAGCACGTGGGCTGTTTTCAAGTGTTGTAGACTCAGGGCCACCCGACAAAATAATACCTTGTGGATTAAATTCGCGGATTTGCTCTTCAGTTACATCCCATGCCCATAGCTCACAGTAAACACCAATCTCACGTATACGACGTGCGATTAACTGTGTGTATTGCGAACCAAAATCTAAAATGAGAATTCGTGAATCGTGAATGTCTTTGCTCATGGAGTATCTCGTTAGTCAGGAACTGCTCTCCCAAAGGGAGATGATCAATAAATTAGGGCTAGCAGATGCTAGCCCATGTAATTTCAATACCTTAAGGTAATTAACCTAAGCGGTAGTTTGGCGCTTCTTTAGTGATTTGCACGTCGTGAACGTGTGACTCACCCATACCAGCTGAAGTTACGCGAACAAATTGAGGTTTAGTATTTAACTCTTCAATTGTTGCACAGCCTGTTAAGCCCATTGCACTGCGAAGACCGCCCACCTGTTGGTGAATGATTGTCGCGATAGGACCTTTATAAGCAACACGGCCTTCGATACCTTCAGGAACAAGCTTGTCTGCTTCGTTCGATTTTTGGAAGTAACGGTCTGATGAACCTTCTTTTTGGTCCATAGCACCAAGGCTACCCATACCACGGTATGATTTGTAGTAACGACCTTGATATAGCTCAACTTCACCCGGTGCTTCTTCAGTACCGGCTAACATTGAACCCACCATTACACATGATGCACCAGCAACAAGTGCTTTTACGATGTCACCAGAGAAACGGATACCACCGTCAGCAATAACAGGAATATCACGGCCTTTTAAGCCTTCAACTGCGTCAGAAATAGCAGTAATTTGTGGAACACCACAACCTGTTACGATGCGAGTAGTACAGATAGAACCAGGGCCGATACCAACTTTAACAGCATCAACACCCGCATCAGCAAGAGCAATCGCGCCTTCAGCTGTTGCAACGTTACCTGCTACGATTTGTAGATCTGGGTATGCTTGACGTGTTTGTGCAACACGGTCGATAACACCTTGTGAGTGGCCATGTGATGTATCGATAAGTAATACGTCAACACCTGCTTCAACAAGTGCTGCGATACGCTCATCAGTACCCGCGCCAACACCAACAGCTGCACCTACACGTAGACGACCTTGCTCGTCTTTACATGCATGCGGCTTGTCTTGTGCTTTTTGATAATCTTTTACAGTGATCATGCCTTTCAGTTTAAATGCATCATCAACTACGAGAATTTTTTCGATACGGTGCTCGTGCATTAGACCTAAAATTTCATCACGGTCTGCACCTTCTTTAACAGTCACTAACGATTCTTTTTTCGTCATTACTGTAGAAACAGGTTGCTCAAGTTTCGTTTCAAAACGCATATCACGGCTTGTCACAATACCAACAAGGTTATTGTCAGCGTCGGTTACAGGGAAACCTGAAAAACCTTTGTCTTCTGAAAGCGCGATAGCATCAGCAATTGTAAGATCCGCAGTCACAGTAACAGGGAAAGAAACAATGCCCGCTTCGTAAGTTTTAACTTTACGAACGTTTTTAGCTTGCTCTTCAATTGTCATGTTTTTGTGGATGAAACCTAAACCGCCCTCTTGCGCTAAAGCAATCGCTAAGCGTGCTTCTGTTACAGTATCCATAGATGCTGAAACTAGCGGCAAGTTAAGATTGATACCACGCGTTAAGCGAGTTGAAATATTTGCCGTGTGTGGCAAAACAGTAGAATGACCTGGTACTAAAAGTACGTCGTCAAAGGTAAGAGCTTCTTTAGCGATTCTTAGCATAGTGCAACTTCTCACATGTGGATCTGAGTATAAGGAATTGCGGCCAAATTTTATCAGCGTTGTGAGCACGAGTAAATAAAATTATTCATTTATTTGTGTTAAAGTACACAGAGAATTTTTTACTGGGGTTTTTAATGGCTTTTACGCAATCAACACAGCCTGTTTACACGGTCTCGCGCCTAAATAAGGAAATTCGCCATGTTTTAGAACAAGGCTTTTCATCGCTTATCTTAAATGGTGAAATTTCTAACTTTATAGCCCCTGCATCTGGACACTGGTACTTCACTTTAAAAGACGACCGAGCACAGGTAAAAGCGGCAATGTGGCGCGGCAATAATCGCGGCCAAACTTTTCGCCCGAGCAATGGTGCACAAGTAACTGTGCGTGCCCGCGTATCTTTATATGAACCTCGTGGTGATTATCAGCTGATTGTTGAGCATATGGCCCCTGCTGGCGAAGGCTTATTAAAGCAAGAATTCGATGCGCTAAAAATGCGCTTAGCTGCCGAAGGCCTATTTAGCTCAGCCCATAAAAAACCATTACCAACCAATATTAATCGCGTTGGGGTGATCACCTCAGCCACTGGTGCAGCTATACGCGATATTCTAACGGTACTTAAACGCCGTGCTCCGCAGCTAGAAGTCGTGATTTACCCAGCTATGGTGCAAGGCGCAGATGCACACAGCCAATTAATAGAAAAAATAAACATCGCCAATCAGCGTAACGAAGTAGATGTGCTTATATTAGGTCGCGGTGGTGGTTCACTCGAAGATTTGTGGTGTTTTAACCATGAGCAACTAGCTCGCGCTATTTTTGAAAGTCGCTTACCTATTGTTAGCGCCGTTGGTCACGAGGTCGATACCACAATTAGTGATTATGTTGCCGATATTCGCGCCGCAACACCTTCTGCAGCCGCCGAGCTAGTTAGTCCAAATACCGAAGAGCTACATAACAAAGTTACGCAGTTAGTTAGGCACTTAAATCATGCCTTTAAACACGCTTTAGCTGTAAAACGCAGTACTGCCACTCAATTTGAGCATCGCTTGCAGCTATGCCATCCCCGTAATCAGCTCAATCAACAAGCGCAAAAACTAGATGAACTTAGTTTGGCCTTACACAGCGCAATGAGTGGCAAAATCCAGCGATATGAGCGAGTACTTGCTAACCTAACACCACGTTTGATGCAACGCTCACCCGAAAAGCAGTTAGCGAAAAGCGAGCATCAGCTCACGCAATTACATGCCCGTCTTACACAAGCGATGCAACAGCAACTTTCAAGTTCTCGAAACCAGCTTTCTTTACAAGCGAGTCGTTTAGATTCTGTGAGCCCACTCAGTGTGTTAGCACGTGGTTACAGCATTACTAAAAACCAACAAGGTGGCGTAGTAAAATCGGTTAACGATGTAAGCGTAGGTGAGCTTATAACCACCGAGCTTGCTGATGGGCAGCTACAATCAAAAGTTTTTTGATATCTTTGATATCACTGCGTGCTTGCGATGATTGTTAGACTATCGTCACTTGAGGTGGTGGAGGTAAATTTGAATTGCTTCCACCAGCTTTGCTCCATCATTTTATCGGTCATGTTGCGCCAATAATGGCTTGGCAAATCATCAACATCCTCTGGTTGCAATAGCTTAAACTGACACACAGAGCTTTTGCATGTTGAGACACTAAGCTGTGGTTGCACTGGTAAATCGGCCATGATTAAAAAATCACTCATAGCTGTTTCAACTTGGTAGGCCCAAGCCTCATCCCGAGATTGCTCTTCTAACAAGGTATAAAGTTCATCCAGGTGTGAGTCGATTTGCTGCGGAGGTATCGCGCTTGATCGGTAACTGGCAATCACTGCTTGTTGGTTTTCGACTTGTAACTTCAGCTCTGCTACTTGTTGCTCAAGCTCGCTTTTGCTAACAGCTGCTGAACTATTTGAATTGACTTCAGCGACTTGTTTATTAATAACAGGCGCTATAGCAGTGGCTTGCTGCTCTGGTGCTTGAGCTATTTGCTCTTCAACAAGTTGTTGCTGATAAGTTTGCGGCTGTTGTTGTGGGTCTGATTGAAAAAGTGACATAGCGACAGCGCCACAAATAAATGACGCTGTAACAGCTAATCCGAAGGATAATTTAGACAATTCCATTGCTCTTTTAAAGTGTAAAACTACAACATAGCACTGGTGTGGGAGGCATTACTAGCGGTAGTCGTACCATCATCTAAAAAGTTTTGGTTCATGCTCTCTGCTGGACAGGGACAGCTCGGTTTGCCGACCACTTTAGCAGGTACCCCAACCACAGTTGTGTGTGCTGGAACCGCACTTAACACGACAGAGTTTGCACCAATACGTGCCCCCTCTCCCACTTCGATGTTACCTAGTACTTTTGCACCCGCACCAATCAATACACCGGCGCGAATTTTTGGATGACGGTCACCTTGCTCATTACCTGTACCACCTAAGGTTACAGATTGTAGAATCGATACGTTATCTTCAATAACTGCTGTTTCACCTATTACAATCCCAGTTGCATGGTCAAACATAATACCATGACCAACTTTACAAGCAGGATGGATGTCAACGCCAAATACTTCTGAGGTTCTGCTCTGAATGAAGCGAGCAAGCTCTTTTCGGTTTTGTTGCCATAAACAATTTGCGAGTCGGTGTGCTTGTATTGCATGGAAGCCTTTAAGGTTCAAAATAACAGTTAAGTAACTATCGGCCGCAGGGTCGCGATCTTTAACTGCTTTTATGTCATGAGCCACATGCGTCAGCATTAGATCACATTTAACAAAGGCTTGGTCGAACAATTCACGGATAGTAAATGCTGATACCACCGCATCTGCAAGTTTATTTGCCACAATAAAGCTCAGCGCCGAACCTAAGCATTCATGATTTAACACGCACGAATAAACGTGACTTGCTAAAAGCGGTTCACGGGAAACGACTTCGTTTGCTTCATCTCGAAGCTTTTGCCAAATTTCATGACGCATAATATTGCCTTTCTGGTTGTACCTAACTGCTAAGCCTTAAGTTTAACGGATTTGTAGCAAGATGTACTAACCCGTTGTTTATTTGTTCTGGTTATATCTAATAACCAGAGTAACAATACCTATTTTTACTCTTTTTGCTGTGCTTTTTTGCCAATCGCATATGACAGTAGCAAATTCTAACTCTAGCCGAGCAACTTAATTAAAGTGCTTATTTTTCAATGACAAAACAGATATGACATCTTGCCTGTCATATGCCAAAATAGGAACTGGCATATCGCTGACGGCGTAAAAAACAAAAATAATCATTAAATTTACATCATCAACTTAACAAGGAAACGATGATGAAAAACGACGTACTAAACTCACACAAGCTAGGTTATAAATTTTACTTTCAAGATGGTGACAACCAAATCGCTTGCTTTGGTCACATCATGAGCGGTAAAGAAAAAGTATATGTAAACGACGAATTGGTAAGTGAAAAACGCAGCTTCGGTTTTAAAAGTCATCATGACTTTAGCTACCAAGGTAATACTTATGCAATCAAATTCGAGATGAAAAATATACTCACAGGCAAGCTTGAATGTTCGTTTTATAAAGCTGACAAATTAGTTAAACAGAGCACACAAACCTCACTTACTGATAATCCAAAACAAGTAGCTTTGGTTACCTTAGGCTGTTTTCTTGGTGGGGCAATATCGGGTTATGCAGTTGTTACTTTTATTGAACCATTTCTTGGGAAGTAAGTAATGCAACTGAACCCCAATACAATAAAAGCACTTAGACTTAAATTCGATTGGACGCAGCAGCAATTGGCCGATGCCTGTGATGTAAGCCTACGTACCATTCAACGAGTTGAAAAAGAAGGTGCGGCATCAAAAGAAACCACCATGAGCCTATGCGCAGTTTTTGAAGTGCGCCAAGGTGAGCTTATTAAGCTCGATGACGAAGTATCAGAACAAAGCACAACACATGCAGTGAGTAAGCAAAATCTCGCTGCAATAGTAGCGGCTTCTTCGTTTGTCAGTTTTGCCCTTGGTATGGCAACGGTATTTGTTATTTTTTAGGAGTGATAGATGACTAAAGAACAACGCGGCTACGCTACACTTATAGGCTTTGTAATAGCAACCATGCTATTTGCGATAGCAGTTAAAATTGGCGCAATGCTTTAGCATTTCTAAGCATATAAATAAAATATAACTGTCAGAACTGAGCGTTGAGCTAGGTGCTGGCAGTTTTTTCATATCAGCACCTACAAATACCTGTAGATATCTACTTTCTAATAGCCAAGCTATAAGTAAAAGACAATACCTTATTAATTGTTTTTTATGTAAACCACGGTGAAAACCCAGCATTTATTGCTAATCTTAAAAAAGTGATAATGGCTAGGAACTAATGTGGTTGAATCAAAAGAGTTTCTAAAATCAATACTCGATACGATCTCAAAACATATTGTTGTAATTGATGAGAAAGGTGATATTCAATTTGTGAATCGTAGTTGGCAAACTTTTGGCGATGAAAATAATTGCCAGTGTAATACCCAGTGGGAAGAGCAAAACTACCTCGCAATATGTCAATCAGCTGCACAGCAAGGTGATGAGTTTGGTGCACAAGCTTTATCTGGTATTAGTCAGGTTATAAACCAACAACTAACCGAGTATTACCTAGAATATCCATGTCATAGCAATACCGACAAGCGTTGGTTTTTAATGCGAGCAGTGCCCTTCGAGCATGCATCAAAACGCTTTATCGTCATTAGCCATATAAATATTACCGAACGTAAAATCGCCGAGCAGCAAGTACAAGAACTTGCTCGTATCGATGGTCTCACACAAATAGCTAACCGACGTCATTTTGATGATTTTTATAAGCAAGAATGGAGCCGCTGTGCCCGCTTAAAACACCCCTTGTCGTTAGCCATGATCGACCTTGATAACTTTAAGTCTCTTAATGACAACTTTGGTCATCTGGTGGGTGATATTTGCTTGAAAGAAGTGGCAAAACGATTACCTGATTATACTCGCAGACCTGGTGACTTGTGCGCTAGATACGGCGGTGAAGAATTTGTACTGGTACTTGGTAATACGCAAAGCCATCAAGCACAAAAACTCATGACGCGTTTTATGGCAACGCTGAACACGATTCAACTACCAGAGCTTGCCGGTTATCCCTTGACGGTTAGTATTGGTTTAGCAACTATTTACCCAAATAGCAGTGATGATGCCATGTTACTTATTGAAATGGCTGATAGTGCGCTTTATCAAGCAAAAGAAGCTGGCCGAAATCAGCTTGTGGTTGCAGATAACATCGAGCCATTAAACATAGAAAAATGCCCCTAATAAGGGGCATTGATTAGAGCTTGTTTACTCAGTTATTACTGAAATACTTTTTCGACATCAAGTACTGAAATATTTTTCGCTGGTATTGCAAGCTTATAGTCTGCAATCACTTTATCTTCAGCAACAAGTTCTGCTGGTTTTTCAGCGTTATACACCATTGGTGATGTTTGCTCTGAAGCTAGGCGTTTTTGCATGTCTTTGCCATCACCTGTAATAAACACATAGTGAATATTCTCTGTTTGCAGGTTATCGCGAATAACACGGTTAACATCATCAAGGGTTAGCTTTTCAAGCTTGCCGCGCACATAGTCAACAAAGCTCTCAGTGTTATAGAACTCACTATCAAGTGCATAGCCTAACTGGCGATCTTGGCTTGCAACCATTTGTGGCACAAAGTTAATTAAGAAGTTACGAGTCGCTTCAAAGTCTTCTTTGCTGATGCCATTTTTAATTAGCTTATCAAGCTCAAATAATGCCGTACGCGTTGCAAAGTGCGCATCGTTATTTGAACGAAGCGGACGTAACCACACTTGGAAAATTTGCTCTGAACGACCTAAGTTAGCATCAGGTTTAGTTTGGAACATACCGCGTGGGAAGTACTCAATGTATGCATAATCACCATAGTTCATACCACGGGTTTGACGAATGCGCTGATACAAGAAGCTGTTTGAGCTGCGGTGTTCACCAAAGTAAGAGCGCACCAACCAAAGCGCTGTCCAGTCATCGCTACTACGAATTGTATCGATTGGGAAACCAAATGACACAGCGGTAGATTGCGCTGATTTTTCAACAATCGTTGCATGATGACCTTTAAGTTCTGGCGCATCAGGGATCGTTAAGCGGCTTTCTTTACCTTGTGGAAGCGATGTTAAATCTTTCAGCATAGTCGATTTAACATCACCCGGGATCGCACCAATTAGACCCACTGTTAACTTAGATTGAGTAAACTGGTTAGCATAAAACGCTTTTACATCGTCAAGTGTCAGTGCTTCAAGATCTGATAAATCGCCATAGTTATAGCTTTCATACGGATGGCCTTTATAAAGCTGATGATATAGCACTTCTTTACCTAGCTCTTCGTCATTTGACGCTTTCAGACCTGCTTTAATGCTATCAATAAGCTCTTTTTTCAGGCGTTTAAAATCATCTTCTCTAAAGCCAGGGTTTAACAACTGGTCGCTAACAAGTGCATACCACTGCGCGGCATTGTCTTTATGTACACGGCCGCGTAGTGAAATCATCTCTTTATCGATTTGATAGCCAAAGCTTCCCGCTAGTGGATATAACGCTTTTTGAATATCTTTGTAGCTCATAGTTTCTGAGCCACCTTGCGCTAGCATCGCTGCAGTGAGTGCTGCTAAACCTTTTTTACCATGTGGATCAGCCGCTGCGCCGGTATTAAATAACCAGTTAACATCAACCAGTGGTGAGCTATTTGTTTTATCAAGTACTTTAAAATGACGCTCTGTTGGGGCTTGCTCGATACTGGCAACCAAGGCATTTAAATCAACTTCTTGCTCAAAACCAGCTACTTTATCAAGCGCCGACATTGTCACCGTAGTACGGCTTGGATCAACAAAGTACTTGTTTGCTACCGCTTTGATATCTTCTGGCGTGATGCTGTCAGCAGTGGCATAAAGTTGATTAATCACTTCAGGGTCACGCTCAAAGTGCATGTAGCTTGCAAGTGTTGAAGCGATTGACTGCGATGAATCAAGGCCATTGATAAAGCTATACTTTAAGTTTGATTTTAGATCCGCTAACTTTTGTGCATCAACTAACTCAGTACGTGCTTGCGCATAAGTACGGTTAATCGCATCACGAGCTTTAGCCAGGTCCGCTTCGTTTTCGACTTTTACAAAAACATGTAGTAAACCCGGATCTTTAGTATCTGGGTTATAAGTAAACATTTGGCTGGCAATTTGTTTATCAACAACAAGTTCTTGATAAAGTGCCGAGTTGTTAGAGAAATACAGCTGTGAGATCAAATCAAGAGCGGCACGGTCTTTTTGAGTAGGATCCCATGCAGTGCCTTTATAAGACACAAGCAACCAGTGGCCTGGTAAACCATCATTTTTTTCATGTACATATTTTGCGGCTTGTTGCTTTGGTTCAACAGGAATATCTGCTTGGTAATCGCCTTTTTTCCAATTACCCCAATGCTTTTTCACCATTGCCATGGTCTCTTGTGGATCAACATCACCAACAATGACTAAAGATACATACTCAGGCTTATAAAATTTAGCGAAAAACTCTTTACCATAGGCCATTTGATCAGGCATGGCTTCAATGTCTTCGAAAAAGCCCATGGTGGTGTGCTTATAGGTATGCTTTTCGAATGCTTCGTTACGAACCGCAGAAAGTAACTTACGAATTGGGCTAGCATTATTCTTTAAATACTCACCTTTTACAGTCAGCGCTTCGGTGCGGAACTGCTCTTCGCTGTAAGTCAGGTTTTGGAAAATATCAGCTTCAATTTCGAGTACTTTATCTAAGTGCTCTTTTGAGAAGTTTAAGTGATAGTTAGTGTAATCGTTGGTCGTATACGCGCGATTATCAACACCCGAGTTTTTTAAAATATCTGAATACACATCTTGTGGGAATTTTTCAGAGCCTTTAAACATCATATGCTCAAAGAAGTGTGCAAAACCGGTTTTACCTGCTTCAACCTCATTACGTGAACCAACCGATACCGGAATTTGCAGTGACACAACATCAGGGTAATCTGTTTTAACTACCATCACGCGAAGGCCATTCTCAAGCTCTTCTAATAGATAATCTTGGCTAAATACACGGTTATCATCTTGGCTTACTAGCTGCTCAATTTCGATTTCTTTAACCATAGTTGACTGTGAGTTACTTGCGCAGCCACTTAAAGCAAGTGTTACAGCAACACTGGTTGCTAATAATCTAAATTTCATAATGTTCCCTTGTTAGTTATTTTTCTCATAATCATTGCTGCTTGATTATGCATCAAAGCACCAGAAAATATGAGGGTCAGAGCAATAATTTATGTAAACAGGTGTGTCAATTTTGCGAAACGCTCAGCTTTAAACTTGAGTAAAATTCATAGTGATTGAAAAACTTTCAAGAAAAAAATCTATCTAGACGTCTAAATGGCTGCTATATTGTTTGGCATAGACATTAGCACGAGCTGGAATGAGGATTATGGCTTTATCATTACAAGAGAAAATTGAAGACACAAATCAAGGTGTCTACCTAATTGGTACCACACCACCAAAGTCAGGTACTGATAAAGCACAGCTTGAGACCATTGCTCAGAAGCTACTCGGTCGTTTACACGAAATTGAATACGACGGTGTAATCATCTACGACATTCAAGATGAAAGTAGCCGCATTGCAAAGCCGCGTCCTTTTCCGTTTAAAGAAACGGTAGATCCACGTGAATACAGTCAATTACTTCGCAGCTTGTCGCAACTTGATGTGATCACATATAAGAGCGTAGCCCAGCGTGGTGAAGCAGAATTTACCGAGTGGTTAAACGAAACACGTAACGACTTTGAACTAAAAAACTTAGTGTTGGTGGGTAGTCCATCATCTCATGGCGACATCAAATTAAGCCTACCTGATGCATATAAAACGCTGGCAAAACAGAACAGTGATGTATTTTTAGGTGGCGTTACGATTGCAGAGCGTCATGCCAGCAAACGCAATGAACATGAGCGTTTAGTTGAAAAAACAGCACAAGGTTGTAAGTTTTTCATCTCGCAAGCGGTTTACAATGCTCAAGCAACGATTGATTTAATCACTAGCTATGCGCGTAGCTGTAAAGCACAAGGCACAACACCAAAACGCATTATTCTAACGTTTACCCCGTGTGGTGGTGAAAAGACCTTGGAATTTATGGAATGGTTAGGTATCTCAGTACCAGAAGCAACTAAGTACCGTATGTTAGATTCGGCAAATACATTGAGTGAATCAGTGCGTATTTGCCGCGAAAATCTCGATTTAATTTTACAAAGCTGCGCACATTTAGATGTACCACTAGGTTTAAATATTGAGAGCTTAACCAATCGTAAAGAAGAAATTGATGCGTCAATTAACCTTTACCGTTTACTTAAAGCAACCATGGAATTAAACCTAGCTGAGAAGCAAATAGCTTAACGTGCAGCCTTAGAGGCTTGCTTTTTCTCATACATATCTTCATCTGCTCGTTTTAATAGCTCAGCAAAGTTTTCTTTTGGCTGAGCTATTACCCCTGTACCAATACTTAAGCTCGTAACAGGAATGCCCCGCTTCTCTAAATTAGATTGATAAGTGGTGTTGAGCTTATCAGTGATGCTGTCTATGCAATCACCGGGCTGAACTTGCAATAACGCAATAAACTCATCACCCCCTAAGCGGCCGATAATATCGGTTTCACGTAGGCATTCTTTCATGGTGTCAGCTAAACAAATCAGCGCGAGATCGCCCACTTCATGGCCATACGTATCATTGAGTGGCTTAAAGCTATTTATATCGATAAATAGACAACTAATATCAAAACCAAGTCGTTTCGATATATTTAATTTATGTTGGCAAAGCAGATCTATTGCACGGCGGTTATAAATATTAGTGAGTGAATCGAGCATGGCAATTTCACGCATCTGCGTAAAGTTGTCTAACAGTGCAAGGTCATCTTCAACCATATCGCGAAGCTGCTCGATTAGTTCTAAAAAGCTCTGTTGATAATGGGTTTGTTTAAAATCCATAACACAAAAGGTGCCAAAGGGCTCGCCACTTGGCCAGCTAATTGGCACCCCAAGATAAGACTCAAAACCATCTTTTACCAGTGGGCTGTCATCCCATTGACTATCTTGACTGGCGTGATCAACATAAAGCGGTGCCATGTCACGCAGTACTTTTTTGCAGAAGATATTATCGTCGGCGCTTAATTCAGCCCCGGCATCATAGGGATTTTCTTGTTGCTCACTGGAAACAATAATACGATAGACATCATCTGTTTTATGAACGATAAAACCTGCGGGAGCAGAAAACAACTCGGTCATGAGATCTATTGTTTTCTGCCATTTTTCTAAGGAGAACTGTTTATCAGCGCGGCGGAACGTCCATTTATTCTCTTCTAACATACTAAACTCTCAACTTTAGCCGGAGGATAGTATAAATATATGCCAGATTTAGGAACGTCTCCTACTTTTTTGCCCTAAAATACGTTTTTTATCACGAGAGCGGCGTGCCTTATTAGTATTTTTACGAACTTGCTTTGGCTCTTTGGTTAAATCAGGCTCATACCCTGGTAACCACTGCGGCGTGAGTCTTGTGTCGAGTAAGATATCTATTTCGTCCAATAGCCACTGCTCATCGATGCTAACCAGCGACATCGCCATCCCTTTCTCGCCAGCACGTCCTGTTCGACCAATACGGTGTACGTAGTCCTCAGCCACATAAGGCAACTCATAGTTAATCACATACTTGAGTGAGGCAATATCAAGACCACGCGCAGCAACATCTGTCGCAACCAACACTCTTGTCGCACCTGATTTAAAATTTTGCAGTGCTTTATCACGCGCACCTTGGCTTTTATCGCCATGAATAGATTCGGTTTTTAAGCCGTCTTTACACATTTCTTTAGCAAGCACATCGGCGGTTTGTTTAGTACGAGTGAATATAAGTACTTGCTGCCAATTTTTCATGCCAATCATGTGTGATACCAGCTCGCGTTTACGGTCTTCATCAACCGCATATACTAGCTGCTCAACTTCAACCGCTGCTGAGTTGCGTTTATTCACTTCAACTAATTTAGGATCATTTAATAACTGCTTACTGAGTTTAAAGATGCTGTCGTCAAATGTGGCTGAAAAAAGTAAGGTTTGGCGTTCTTTTGGCACATGGCGCAAGATGCGTTTAATTTCGTCAATAAAGCCCATATCAAGCATGCGATCAGCTTCGTCAAATACCAAGGCATTAATGCTGGAAAGTTTAATACTGCCTTTGATCACATGATCAAGTAAGCGCCCGGGTGTTGCTACCACAATCTGCGCCCCTTTTATGGCTTTAATTTGAGGGCCTATACTAGCACCACCATAAGCCAGTGCAGCTTTTATTTCAGTATGCGCAGCATAACGCTCTACACTTGCAAATACTTGCTGAGCGAGCTCTCGGGTCGGCGTTAAAATTAGGACTTTAACGGCATCTGGGAGTACTTCAGCAGATAGCAAATTGTGCAGTAGTGGTAAAACAAACGCGGCGGTTTTGCCCGTTCCCGTTTGCGCACTACCCATTACATCAGCGCCCGCTAAAATAAGTGGGATTGTTTGCGCTTGAATTGCTGTAGGTGTGTGATAATTCTCTTCTTGCAAGGCTGTTAGCAATGCAGGGGCAAGATTTAATTCTGAAAAGGTCGCTACTGACATAGTCTGAAGTACATTTGGCTATAAAAGCGCTATTGTACGCGGAACATCAGCAACAAAAAAGGCGCAATGAGCGCCCTTTGTAGCAATTGTAAAGATTACGCTGGTTTAAGTGATTCTTTACGTTGATTATAAAAACTAATTAGGTCATCAACTGTTGCTTGGCAATAATCACGAATGCCAGACACAAGCATGTGTTTTTCACCCGCCCCTACTTTTTCGCCATTTTCTAACAGGTTGAAGCGAAGCGTGATTTTGCCGCGTTTGCCAGTAAACTCAAAATCAGGCTCAGCAAATTGTAATTCAGGTGCGCTGATATCAAGGCGATCAAGGTTAATCAGCATTGATTCGTAAATCACCATTGGACGCGCTGGATTGATCATTACATCTTGCTTACCCATCAATGGAATAATCACATGCGGGAAGGTCGTGCCAGAGAACTCAACATAGTTTTTGATTAAGCTATTTGTTAACTCAGGACATTGGCTAACAGCCCCTTCGCGTTTCACTTTTAGCATGACTTTTTCGCCATCGGTGATCGCAAACTCATCAGCACCTTCTGGGAAAGTCAGCTTTGAATTTTCATCAACCATGCCTGCAAACGTGAATTCCATTTTTTCACTGATGCCATAGCGGTTTAAAACCAGCGAAAAAAGTAAATCGCCCGGCACACAAAACTTTTTGGCATCTTTATCATGTAACGGATTGAAATCATCAGCCACTAACTTGGCAAAACGACAGCCTTGCTCACGTGAGATAGAAACGTAATCAGCATGTTGCTGATAATAAGGACTTAACATAATTGTTCACTGCTTAAACTACTTATAACCTGACTATACTACCAGATAAAATGAAAATAGAGGTCGAATCTGTTAATTATTAATCACGTGCTCAGCATGTGTTTAAATGCACCTGCTAAAATAGTGGCTTTGATAGGCTAAATTTAAATTGTATCAATTTGTACGAAACAATTAACAAATAACGCAGAATAGTAAAGACTAAGGCCCAACTAAATTTAGTGAAAAATTATTAGCTAAAACTAAATATAAATTCAGTTTCCCTTTTAAAACAACAAGCTAACTTTAGAATATAAAGAAAATACGCCAATAGGTTGAAATTACTGGCTTTGCATAGCACCTATTTGTAGCTATAACGATAAATGAGGTATGATAGACCCGCTTTTTTATCGTGTAATCGCCACTCATAGGCTGCATAAATAATAATTATAATAAACGGCAAAAAAATGAGTACTCAAAGTGAGTTGGGCAGGTTACATCAGCTTTCGATGGTTATTGTTACTTTGAAGAAAAGACTTCTAAAAAACAGAGACTTGGTTAAATGATAAACCGATTTAG
The DNA here is from genome assembly GCF_013350085.1 of Pseudoalteromonas sp. 0802. Taxonomy (NCBI): domain Bacteria; kingdom Pseudomonadati; phylum Pseudomonadota; class Gammaproteobacteria; order Alteromonadales; family Pseudoalteromonadaceae; genus Pseudoalteromonas; species Pseudoalteromonas sp. 0802. Next base: position 44,593 of record NZ_JABVXE010000010.1, read on the forward strand.
TTGGCTATTACTGTTTTTTTGTCTTTGTTTTTCGTCGCTTTGTTTAAGCGATGACAGTCCCGAGCAACCTTTTTTTAAAGTCTCACCCACTGTGTGTGTGACAGATGCAAAACAAAAAGCCTGTGAGTTTAATATACAGATTCATTTTCGTGTTGCTCCCTTTAAAGAACTTTGTTTAGAAATAACTCAGCGTCCTCAGTATACGCAGTGTTACAAACAAGGTGGTTTAATTATCGAGAAATTAACGGTTAAGACTGAGCATCCGCTTACAGTGAAATTAATTGATCCATTGAGCAATCAAGTTGTTAAGCAACAACTACTGTCAATAGCAAGCTATGAAGCTAAAGATTACCGAATAAAACGGCGCTTTGGCTGGAGTTTATAATGCAGCATATTTTTTTAATTGAAGATGATGTGAAATTAGCAAGCTTAATACAAACGTTTTTGTTAAAGCATGGCTATACCATAGATGTATTTAATACTGCCGAGGCGTACCGTAGCAGTGAAATCACCTTTATGCCTTCATTGATCATCTGTGATGTGATGCTACCGGATGGCAATGGCTTTGAGTTAATATCTCAATTGAAAGAAAAGTACAGTTGCCCTGTTATTTTTCTAACGGCACTGGATTCCGTGCAATCACAAATTAAGGGCTTAAACCTAGGTGCTTACGACTACCTTGTAAAACCCATTAAGCCTGAACTGTTACTCGCCAAAGTTAAAACGATTATCGCCCACACTGTTGGCCAAGATAACTTTTCACACCAAATTGATATCTTGCGTATCGATAGTAAAAAACGCGATATCTATTTTCATAACACAGCATTGAATCTCAATGAAAGTGAATTTGAGATCATTGCCTACCTTGCGAAAAACACCCCTGAACCGGTTTCTCGCGAGGTATTATTCAAGCATGTTATTGGCCGTGAGTATGACGGACTTGACCGAGCTATTGATTTAAAAATTAGCCGTTTACGTAAAAAGCTTAAAGAAACCATTAGCGAGCAAAAAGAAACGCTAGATATCAAGTCTGTACGAGGCAAAGGATACAGCTTGGATATTTCAAAAATATGAAGCAGCAATTTTTTAAGCTTTACTTAATTATCACAGTAAGCTTAATTGCCTTAGTTTTAGCTTTTGGCCAGCTTTATAATCAGTTTTTTTCTGAGCACATACCGAGTGTGCAAATAAGCGTTGCTGAACTAGCTCAAATAGCTGAGCAAAAAGAATCTAGGATCAGCTCATTAAACCAAAACGAGCTTGTTTTACCTGATTCATTACAAAGCAAATTCGATAAAGATGGCATTATCAGCGTCACCGAAAATAATCAGCAGTATATATACCTCAAAGGCAATAACGGTAACATCCAAAAAGTTGGCCCCATATCTTTGATTTCGCAAGCAAAAACTGACTGGCTTGCATTTTTTGCATTTTACTTTTTACTTGGTGTGATGATCTTATTATTTATTCGCCCAGTATTTCGCGATTTGAGCTTATTACAACGCGCAGCTCATCGCTTTAGTAAAAAACCGCAACGTATAGAGCTTGATATAAAACCAAACTCATCTATTGCGCCATTAGCCAGCACCTTCACCCATATGTCTGAGCGCATCAATAAGTTTGTTCAGCTACATAATGACTTATCGCGTATTATTTCTCATGAAATTCGCACTCCCCTTACTCGTATGCGATTTGCTTTGTCGATTGCCGATTTGGAATCTCAAGAAAGTAGCCAAATAGAACGCGATATTGATGAGATTGAATTACGTCTAGAGCAGTACTTATCGTTCGCTCGCTTAGAGCACCAACAAAGTGTATTTAATCAGGAGAAAGTTAACTTAGCTAAACTGATCAACACAGAAATTGCTAAATTCGATTTATACAAAGAGCTCGAATTCATTCCAGCCCTTGAAGTAGACACAGCCTATTGCGAAGCAAGCTTTATGGCAATCGCGGTACAAAACTTACTGATCAACGCCACAAAATACGCAAAACACACTATCCATATAAGTAGCACAGAACAAGCGGGCTATTACAGTATAAGCATTACAGACGATGGACCTGGCTTACCAATTAATGCGGATGCGTTGATTGAGCCTTTTAAACAAGGTGAAGGCGATAAACTAGCGAGTGGGTATGGATTAGGACTTTATATCGTGCATCGTATTGCCAGCTGGCATGGCGGTAAAATTAGCTTGGCTAACAGTTCGCAAACAGGCGGTGCAGAGATCACCATTCGTTGGCCTAAAAGTGGTAAGTAATTCCCGTAAAACCTGAGAAATAACCGTTTTTATTGATCATATGTGAGTTAGCTAAGTTGCTATCAAGCCATGTATGTTTAAGTTTAAAATCAAGGCTGAAACTATCGCTGATCGGATATTCGTAACTTACTTTTAAGTAGTAGTTCGTGGCACTTTCTAAATTGTAGCTTAGTAAACGCGTTTTGCTTTCTGATGGATTAACCGTGTAGTAATAATCGATCAGCTCTTCATTTTTGTAATTAACACCCGCTTCAAGACCTGCAGTACCAGAAAACAATTCAAATACATGATAGCCGTTGAACATTATTTCATAACCATTATGAACATTGGTTACATCGTGCACATACGCAGCACTTAACCACATGCCATCGTAGACGTTTACCGCAGATGACAGCCCTGCCATATAAGAAAGGTCACGCTCTATAGGTGTTAAATTAATCGGTGATGCAGTCGGTAGTGTCGGTCGCCCAGAGCTCGAACGAATAACACCGGTGGCATAGAGTTTATCTACCCCATCCAACTCAAAGAAAAAACCATCGTCATTAAAGCGCCCTAGTAAATCAACGTAGAAGTTCTCAGTTTCATATAGGCTGTAGCCAACAGAGAAATCATCGAAATACCAGTTATCACCGTAATAAGCAAAGCTTGGCAGAATTGGCGAAGTGACATCGTCAGCATCAAGTACCGGGTTTTCAATGCCCCCGTAACCCACAGTGATACTGGCATGTATTGTCGACTTTTTAATTAATTGTGGTTGTTTAACATCAGCCTGCGCAAACGCAGTTGATGCAGTTAAACAACATACTAAGCCAAACAATTTCTTCATTAACGCAATTCACCTTTATGTCATAAATAACAATTACTATGACAGCTTAATACTACCAAAAAGTCTTTAGTCTTTACTTAATCCGGGACGATCATATCGTTTGCGCGCTTTATTGTATAATTTTTTTGACCAACAAAGCGGCGTAGACTGTTAATTTATGCCCTACTTCCAAACTAACACACTGAAAAAAATATAAAATAGCCTGTACATTTTGCTACATAGGTTTTCAGTTGTTAGTTATTCTTTTTGGTTATTAAAATTTTATAGACCAAAAAAAAGGGCCCGAAGGCCCTTTGTCACATAACATACTTAGGGAGTACTTAGCCTCGTTTTACGCGGCGACGAACACCTGCAAAACCAGCTAATAGAACTGTTAACCAAGCAAGTGAACCACTTGATGATTTCGCTTTTTCTTCAGGAACAACGGTTGTCTCTTGTGCCGTTACCGTCACTGCTACACCTAGTTCCATCGGTTCAACACCATCACTTACCGTTACAGTAAACTGATGCTCACCAGCTGTTAAACCTGATACTTCAGTAATTGCTGATGTTGGGCTTGCGATTGTACCAGGGCCTTCCCATAAGAAAGTTAGCTCGTCATTATCTAAATCATGTGATGCTGATGCATCTAAAGTAATAACGCTGCCTTCAGTCACTTGTTGAGCACTCGCCTCAACGGCAACTACTGGTGCATCATTAACAGCTTCAACTGTTAGCATAAAGGTCGTGCTTGCAGCATCTGATGGGTATTCAATATCAGATACCATTACAGTTACTTCGGTCTCACCAGAGAAGTTCTCATTTGGTGTAATCGTTACTGTATCGCCATCAACTTCATAGGTTACGTCGTCAGAAATTACCGAAATTTCATTCTTCGAGTTCTTTTCATCAATGTGATGAACATCAAAGCTAATCGGTGTTTCTTCTGTTGTTACCATGTCATCAAGCGCTACCACAGTGATGTTGCCAGGAATGGCCAGTGTTGCTGTTGAAGTCATGTCATTCAGACCTGAGATTGCTGCTTTAGCTGCAACTTCAAGTGTTTGACCTGTAGCTGATGGCATAACTTCGGCCCATGCTGTTACTTCAAATTGTGATGACTCTGGACCTACATAGTCCATACACACCACGTAACCATCGCTGATCACTTCATCTAGATTGTTATAAGCGATTTGGATGCCACGGTAATTCTCTAGTGGACCATACTCATACTGCGCACCACGGAAGCCTTGTAGACCGATACTACCGGCAGGACGTGTCGACCCATAGTCTAGGTTATCGTATGCATAGTAAATTTCATGCTCACCTTTACCAAAGCGTGTATTTGCATTAAACAACACTTGGAAGTCAAATGAGTTATCACGTTTAGTGTAAGTGTATTTACCTGTAGTACGATCATACACTGGATCATCGTAGTCTGATGCATTATCCCACTCAATAATACCCCAACCAGTTGTCGTACTTGCAAGTGAAATACCTTCGTTAGACGATAAGCCAACTGACATTACAGAGCGTAATAAGCCATTATCAGTGAACTCCCAACCACGCCATAATGGACCCATGTTCTCATATGGGAATGAGTTATAAGGGAACGGATTATGAACAGGGTAGAAGTAACGGCTACCATTAGTATTCACTGTACCCATACCACGAATTTGGATTATCGAGTTTTGGATATTAGTATTTTCAGCATTGTTGTACAGGCTGAATGTGTCATAAGCACCATTGTAAAAGCTTGCGATAGGTAACGAGTAACCACTTTGTGAGTTGTAAAGGTTGTTTTCATCGAAACCAGAAAGAATTGGCGTAATACCAAACTCTGATAAATCGACATAACCACCTGGATTTGAGTTACCAAAATCAGGCGTACGACACATTTCATCAGTGATGTTATCTGTCACGATATAATCAGGTTCAACATCGCGAGTATCCGCTTGCGTACCCGTTACAATGACTTTACCGTCAGCAATTTCAACGTTGATTTCTGATGCAGTTGAAACCATTACATTTTCTGCTTTAACATCAAGACCTGCAGGGATATCAAGCTCTAATGAGAACTCACGGTCTACACCTGAGTTGTTCGCTAACACTTCAAATGTGTAAGGCACCATATCACCTACTTTTGCACCTGTGTATGGCGCATCAAGGTGAGCAACATCATTACCACGGTTAAGCTTAAATGGAATTGAACCTAAGTTACCATGGTTTACAGCCGATGTACCTACATCTAGTAGTGAGTAGTACACGCTATCTGCATCAAGGTCCATGTCCCAATCTACAGTCATTTCAACTGTGTTTTGACCATCACTTCCCGGCAGGCTTGCAGTCATACCTGATGCAACTTGGTCAGACACAACTGCTGTAGCAAGTTCAAAGGTTTCTTCAACTGCATCAACAGATGATTTATTCGTATTATAAGCTACAACCCAATACTCACCTTCTTCAGGGTTGTTTATATTACAGAAGTTTTTATAAATCTTATGGTTAGATACACACAAGATTTCGTCTTGTGGCTGAACAATACCGTCACCATTGTAGTCTTTACCTACATATAAAACAGGGTTACCTACGTTCAAGGTGCCTTCAAGTTCTGACTCAACACCGACTGTTTCTGCAATAAAACGTTTTGAGTTAGCTGGCACAGTAACAAACTTAGTAAATGTTGCTTCATCTAAAATATCAGCCGCATCAACATCATCAGCTCTGTTCATATCCCAAGGGAAAGTACGGTCATCGTCTTTTGGTAAAGTTACCGTAGTGATATCTGCTTTAACTGGCTCATATGCGCGAGCTACAGGTGCTTCAACGCTTGGTAACACAATACCTTTAGCAACATAAGTACCTACATTTGAGTGAGCTGTCGTTTCTAATGATGATGGTAGATTACCACGGTCATATTTAAATGCCACAGGCCAATGTGCATCAGGGATATCCGCTTCTTCAGCTTGGAAAACAAGGTTTGTATGAAGCTCAACTTCAGAGTTACTGAACCAATCTTGAGTATCCATGATTGATGCTTTAACAATGATTGTTTGTGTTTCACCTTTTTTCAGTGTGAAAGTTTTCGGGAAGATATCAATGTTCACACCATTTTGTGCTGTTTGTGTGTTTACATCAAATGCCCAGTTTTCAACGTCTTCGTGACTTACAGTCCAAGTGCCATCTTCTGTTGCTTTAATGGTACGAACCCACTGACATTCAGGCGCACATGAGAAGTTAACTAGATTTGGTAAGTTAAGTTTATGTGGTGTACCGCCATTGTATGGATCTGCTGCTAAGAAGTTATCAGCCGTTTCATCCATTACAAATCCAGCTTTTGCAGCTAATCCCACATTAATGCGACCCGCGCCAGAGCGATAGATTTTCGCATCTGCAACAACATCACTTTCGCTGTTTAGGCGGTGATATTTAACCACGTTTTCAGCAGTCATTGATAATGCAGATTGAATTTCAGCAGCAGTCCACTCTGGGTGAATTTGACGTAGTAACGCCATAGAACCTGCAACATGTGGTGATGCCATCGATGTGCCGCTAATTGCAGCGTAATCTTGACCATGCGGAGTCACAAACGGATGCTCATCAGAGTATGCCGCGTAAATATCAACACCTGGAGCAGCTAGCGTAGGAGCAAGTACTTCAACATTAGAATAAGACGGGCCGCGTGATGAGAATTTTGCCAACCAATCAGCATCTTCAGCATCAACACGGCGCTCAATTACTGTTGGTTTGATAGTGATCATATGACCAAGTTCTGAGTAACTATCTACCCAATCCTCTAAACCATCTTCTGGATAAACACCATTCCATTGCTCATAAGTAAAGTGAACACCTGGTAATGAGTAACCTTCAGCTACAGTACCTTGGTCACGGACACGGTTAAACATGATGAAACCATCTGCACCACCGGCTTTTACGTGATCAACTTTTGCAGTACGCGCATTGGCTGCTGAATCGTTTGGATCGTGACGTTGACAGATTACAATAACATTGGTGCTACCATCAGCCGCACCTGCGATTTCAGTACCATCTTTGTAGAAGTTGAAGGTGTTTTCTGGATAATCTGCAGTACAGTAACCGTTGTAATCTTTAAAACCATTGACGTCTTCATAGTCTTTAGCCCAAACAACGACACCGGTAATTTCTTCGCTATTAATTGAACCACCAACAAGGCCTGTTTCTGACCAACTAGGTACTTCTGAACCCAGTGTTTCGTCAGCAAAGCCAGCAAACTCAACGGCAGTTTCAACTGCTACAGTACGACCATGCGTTGTTGCTGCAACTTGTGCAAGCCAAGGCGATGAATTATCTAAATAACCAAAACACTCTGCTGCGCCACATGCTTGACCACTGTTACCTGCAGCCGCGGCAACGTTAATACCCGCTTCACGCGCTGCTAAGAATGCGAGTTGTACTGGATCGGCCCACACATTTGAATCGGCTCCACCAATTGAGAAGTTGATTACATCAACACCATCAGAAATTGCATCTTCAATACCCGCTACAAGCGCTTCGCCAGGACAGCCTGCGTATTCTTCACTTGATGGGTAACATACTTGATAAGCAATAATATTTGCGTGCGGTGCAACACCTGAGATTTCAGGGAATAAGTCTTCTTTTAAGATATTACCATCGGTATTTTCACCGTAGCTTGCTAGCATAAATGGCACGTCTTTAACGACGTTACCCGCTGCTGTTGAAGCAACGTGCGAACCGTGACCTTGGTAGTCTTCACCAATTGCAGGCCAGCCTGGGATCATGGCATCAAATGCATCTGTGATCACATCATAAGAACGCACACCGATCAATTTATTATTACATTGAATTTCTTCAGGCTCTTCAACACAGTCACCTACATAAACACCTGAACCAAAAGGGTTTTCATGCTCGTAACCATCACCACCTACAGCTGCAAATGAAGGGTGATCTGAGTTAATACCAGTATCGATGATACCAATGATTTGATCTTCACCTTTACCTTTGATGCCACTTGGAACGCTTGAGCCATCCCAAATTTGATCAGCACCGATATGCTTAGGACCTTCATCAGAAAGAAGATCATAATTCTTCGAACGCATTACAGAAACAACTGCACCAAGCTCTGCAACGCGCATCGCTTCTTGCTCTGTCATTTTTACAGAGAAACCATTTAATGCTTTAGTGAATTGACGGCGCATCTCTGTGCGGCCCGTTACTGCTGTCACGCTTTGCATTACAGTACGTTGTTTTGAAAGTAATTTGTTTTGATAGTCAGTTACGGCTGAGACCGCCGCTTGACCTTTTTCAAATACTTTTGAAACGCCTTGCGCTTGAAGTGTTTGTGATAATGGCGAGGTTAAATCGCGGGCTTCAAGAGCCACTGAGTTATCACGTAAACGAATAATATAAATATGTTCACCATCAATGCCTTCTTCAGCAAATTTATTTGCTTTACTATTTAGCTGAACATTTAGACCATCGTTTTGTAGCATGCTTGAAGAGTCACCTTGGTTAAACTCTTTGCTAAACGCTTTTACTTCTTCAAATGTGATATTAGGTGCTTTTAATTGGTGTTTAACTTGGTTGTTATCTACACCCGCCGCATGAGCAGCACTGGCACTATAGAGAGCTGCGGCAACAGCAATCGAAAGTGTTTTCACTTGCATAAGTATCCCCTGGATAGTTAGTTAGAGTAATTATTCAAGCTATGTGAACATCCATTTCACTGCTTGCGACTACAATATAACCACAAGAAGTTTTAAAAATGACGTACATTCGTGTAGCGTTTTGTACACACTGTTAACATTTAAATTACCAGGGAAGCATCAATATTTAGTTTTTCTTTACAATAAATAGAAAAGAGAGGTGGCGCATATTATTTAGGTGAAGTTGAAGGGCTTAGTTGTCTTGGTAAGCGTTCAGTACAATCTGGTGGTTATAGCACTACAGAGATAAATAGTATTGCTATTGAGCAGCTAAAACTTGAAGTAGTAAATATAGGTGGCAATGGTTACTTAGTTGAGAGTTGTAAAGACTTTACCAGTGACTACCAAAGCTATGATGTTGCAACCTTGTGTTCTGGTAAAGCCTATAGTTTTTAGCGGTTTAACGCTTGCTGTGAAATCATTTCAGCAACACTACCCACTTGTACTGACATACTCTCTTGGCTAGGTGGAAAAGCCTTAAAAGTTTTTACAAACTCTGCAATTTGATTACCTGCTGGGCCTAAAATCCAACTACGGTTTTCTGCCCACTCATCATAACCCCTAGCATCAATGAATCGCTCAAATGGATCCATTTTTAGGTTAATAATGTAAGGTGAAGTAAGGGCTTGCTGTGTAGACCTAAACCAATGATTTTGTTCTGTAAAGATTAACTTCCAGTCACCGTAACGCATTCCATGAAAGGTAGTTTCAGTGAAATAATAAAACTCTTTACGCTTTGTTTTACCATTGTTTAGTAAGATATCACTTTGATCGAATCCATCTAAATGAACCTTATACTTTTGACCATTAATCTTGGTGCCTTTTAATAAATTAGCTTTTAAATCTTTATCGCCAACCCACGACATAATCGTTGGCATCCAATCTTCCATTGTCATGAACTCACCGGTGCTCACGCCTTTAGGAATATGGCCTGGCCATTTAACAACCATAGGTACTCTGAAGCCACCTTCCCAGCCACCAACGCCTTTTTCACCATGAAATGGCTGGTTGCCACCATCTGGCCATGAGTTTGATGCGGCACCGTTATCGGTAGAAAACATCACTATTGTGTTATCTGCTACTTTAAGTTCATCAAGTAAGTTAAGTAACTCACCTACATCATCATCCATTTCGGCCATACCATCAGCATATAAACCAAAGCCAGTTTTGCCGTCATAAGCTTTATTAAGGTTAGTTTGGTAATGCATACGAGTTGTATTATGCCAAACAAAGAAAGGTTTATTTTTTTTTACTGCATCATGGATAAAGCGTTTTGACTCTACAAGTACTTCTTGGTCTAAATTGCGTTGACGCTCTTTCCCAAATGGACCAAGATCTTTAATCTCTTGCTTGCCATTTCCAAGCGCTTTTGAATGAATGACCCCACGCATTTTTAAACCAAACTTTTCTTGTGTTTTGGCATCTTGAGGATAGTCTTGTTGTTCTGGATACTCACCGGCATTGAGGTGATATAAAATACCAAAAAATTCATCAAAGCCATGATTTGTAGGTAAGTGTTCATCACGATCACCTAAATGGTTTTTACCAAACTGGCCTGTGACATAACCCTTTGATTTGAGCATAGTTGCTAAGGTGGGATCTTTCTCTTGCAAGCCTTGCTTCGCGCCAGGAAGCCCTACCGTACTGAGACCAGTTCGCATTGGATACTGACCTGTGATAAATGCAGCGCGGCCAGCAGTACACGAGGCCTGTGCATAATGGTCCATAAAAATCATGCCATCATTAGCAATTCTATCTATGTTTGGGGTACTGCCTCCCATCATGCCTCGATGATAGGCACTAATGTTCCACATACCAACATCATCACCCCAAATAACAAGTACATTGGGTTTATCAGCCGCGAAACTTGGCAAACTAAAGCCTAAAATGGTCAAACAGACCAATACGTATTTAAACATCACTTTCTCCTTGAAAACTAACTAAAGCATTCGCCTCAGCTTCAATAATCCCTCGCTTGCAGTTACCTCATACTGCTTCATTAAGATATATCTACAAGTGATAAATTGTGCATGTTTAATACTATTAGAGCAGTCCCTATTTACAAGTTAAATCTGCATTAACTTTGATTTAAATATAAAAAAACCGAGCATATAAGCTCGGTTTTTAAAACTAACATTACGATTAAGCTTGTGGATAATCGCGATATGCACGCTCAATTTTTTTCGCTTGCTTTTTAGACACACCAAGGTGCGCTAGTGCAACACGTAAACGAGCACGTGATAAGTCAGAACCTAAAATTTCCATCGCATCAAGTACTGAAGTTGAAGATGTCTTACCTGTGATAGCCACAAAGATTGGCTCAAGGAAGTCTTTAATCTTCAATTCATGGAAAGTCGCCACTTCTTTTGCGATAGCAAAAATGTCTGGTTTTTCCCAACTGCGTAAACCTTCTAATTGCCAGATGAAAAACTGTAATGCTTGACGGATTACATCTTCATCAGCTTTACCTGCCGTTAATAGCGCAGGATCATAGCTTGGAATACCACCGACAAAGTGACCTGCAAGGTCAACCATGTCAGAAAGCGTATTAATACGCGTTTTTGCTTCTGGTAATACTTTAGCGAATAGCTCAGTATTAAATTTCCAATCGACAAAACGTTGCATTAGTTCTGCATCAGATAAGTTTTCACGGATCCACATACCGTTTAACCAGCTCAGCTTATCGATGTCGAAAATAGGGCCACCAAGCGACACACGCTTCATGTCGAAGTGTTCAATCATCTCTGCTAACGTGAACTTTTCACGCTCATCAGGCATTGACCAACCCATACGGCCTAAATAGTTTAATAGTGCCTCTGGTAGGTAACCCATTTCTTTGTAGTAGTTGATTGAAGTTGGGTTTTTACGCTTCGATAATTTTGACTTATCTGGGTTACGAAGTAATGGTAAGTGACCTAGCACTGGCGCTTCCCAACCGAAATCTTCGTATAATTTTAATAGCTTAGGCGCTGAATTGATCCACTCTTCACCACGGAAAATGTGGCTAATTTGCATGTGATGATCATCAACAACGTTGGCAAGGAAGTAAGTTGGGAAACCGTCAGCTTTAAGTAGCACTTGCATGTCTACATTTTCCCATGGGATCTCAATTTCGCCACGTAGGTAGTCGTTAAACTTGAACGTGCCTTCGCTTGGGATCTTCATGCGGATTACGTAAGGCTTACCTGCTTCAAGGTTTGCTTTAATTTCATCTTCAGAAAGATTTAAACCACGACCATCGTATTTTGGTCTTAGGCCTTCGGCCATTTGCTCTTCACGCATTTGGTCTAGTTCTTCGCTTGTAGCAAAACAGTAAAAAGCTTTACCCTGTTCAACTAACTGATGCGCGAATTTCTTATATAAATCGCTACGCTCAGATTGACGGTATGGACCAAACTCACCGCCTACATCTGGACCGTGATCCCAGTTTAAGCCTAACCATTGTAAGCTATCCATAATAGCTTGCTCTGATTCTGGCGTACTACGAACTTGGTCTGTATCTTCAATACGTAACACAAACTCACCGCCTTGCTGCTTAGCAAAACAGTAGTTAAATAATGCGATGTATGCAGTACCTAGGTGCGGGTCACCAGTCGGTGACGGAGCAACACGGGTGCGAATTGTCATGGTTATATCTCTCAAAAGACAATTAAAAATTTGCCCAAATGCTAGCACAGCACGGGCTATAATCGAAGTGAAAAGCCGCTTTATGCCGCGACTTTATCTAAATAAGCAATGATATCGTTTGATTCATACAACCAAGTTACTTGGCCGTTTTCTTCAATACGTAAACAAGGTACTTTCACTTTGCCGCCCTGCTCTAAAAGCTCTTGGCGAAATTGCTCGTTACCTTTAGCGTCACGGGTTTCAACTGATAGACCTTGGCGTTTAATTGCACGACGTACCTTCACGCAAAATGGACAGGCTTTAAATTGATAAAGCTTAAATTGTGACGTCACTGAGTCAAGCGCTGCTTGCTCTGCTGCCGGACGCTTTTTACTGCGTGGTGTGAATACAAAATCAAAAAACAAAATGATGCGGCCTAGTAACCAACGAACAAACTTCATCTTACCTTCTCATGTGGCTCTAAAAAATAGTGGGCAATTTTAACACAGCTGAGCGCGCTGCAACACCTTAAAACAGCTCTATTGAATCATCTTGAGGTTGGCTTTGTTGAATATCTAACTCTGAATAGGCAGTCACGCAATTACGACCACTGTTTTTAGAATGGTACAAGGCCTGATCGGCTTTTTGGACTAGGCTGGCAACCATTTCAAACTCGTAAATTGGCATAAAACCACTACTCACAGTTAAGTTACCGACTTGAGGAAAAGGGTATTCTGCCACACAGCCACGGAAACGATTGAGGGCATTACGTGCATCGAGCTCGTCACTTGCTTGAAATAACACAGCAAACTCTTCGCCGCCGTAGCGAAAAACGTAATCTTCTATTCGAAAATTATTTTTTAATAGCTGCGCTACTAACAAGATCACTTCATCGCCAATAACGTGGCCATAGTTGTCATTTACGCTTTTAAAATGATCAATATCGACCATCGCCAAATACCAATGACGTTGCTTTGAGTCATGGCTTTCATGATCTACAGCGGCATCGGCTGCAATTTCAATCACCTTTTTATCAAAGGTTTGCCTGTTTAAAAGCTCAGTTAAAGGGTCAAGTTGCGACTTATATAGTAACGAAAGTTGATTCGCGTAGATATTTAGCATGTAGATGGCGAGCATGCTACAACGCTCTGAAAGCTCTTTTTCAGACTCAATGACCAGTACACCGACCACATTGCCCATGTAATAAATCGGCACATAAGTAGAAATAAAGCCGTAGTTGCGACTGATGCGAATTTTATTGCGGCTGACTTTTTCGATGAGCTCATTGACTTCGTGTTCACTGAGCTCTTCGATAACCGAATCTTTATTTAGCAGTCTTGCAGGCAGGCCAGGTTTAAAAAACTTATTGATGTAAATAGCGAAACGAGAAAACTCATCTAATTCACTCACGGCATTAATAAGCGCCTGATCGAGCTCAGGCTCTTCTTCTTGTTGGGTGATTTCTACAACCCAGTCATGTCCGCAAGCGTTAGCCGCCATCTAAAAAGCCCCCAAAACTGCTTATTACTTTAGTTTAGTTAACTTTATCAGAATTACTAAAAAACTATAACAAAATCATATCATCTCGATGGATTACTTCACTGCTTGGTGCAAATGCAAGCAACTGGGTAATTTGCGACGAATGACAGCCCTTAATTTGATCAATTTCTTGATGGTTAAAATTAACAAGGCCTTTGGCTATACATTGCCCTTGGCACGTCACCACTTCAATCACATCACCGCGCTCAAATTGCCCTCGCACAGTTTTTACGCCTTTTGCCAGTAAGCTTGCACCACGCTCTTTAAGTGCAAGGCTTGCGCCATCATCAATCACTAATTGCCCCGTGCTTTTAGGTCCTGCAAGTAACCATTTTTTGCGGCCATCTTTTGGTGCGGTGAGTTTTAAAAAGCGTGTACCAGGGAGCTTGTCGGCCATGCAATTTAAAATCACATTTTTGCCTGCGCCTTTGGCAATAATGACCTCAACACCGGCGCGACGTGCAATATCGGCTGCTTGCAGTTTGGTTGCCATACCACCGGTACCTAGGGTAGTGCCACTGCCACCAGCGAGCTCTCTTAGCTCATCATTAATATGCTCAACTTCATTGATAAGTGTTGCATTGGCATCAGAGCGAGGATCGCCTGTAAATAGGCCTTCTTGGTCAGTTAATAGTAACAGCTTTTCTGCATTCGCTAATATTGCGACTAAAGCAGATAAGTTATCGTTATCGCCGACTTTAATTTCGGCAGTTGCCACGGCGTCGTTCTCGTTAATAATTGGTACTACATTGTGCGCAAGTAGTGCATTTAAGGTATCGCGGGCATTTAAGTAACGTTCACGGTCTTCTACATCGGCGCGGGTCAGTAGCATTTGTCCAACATTCACACCATACAAAGCAAACAAGCTCTGCCAAATATGAATAAGTTGCCCTTGACCGATTGCGGCAAGCATTTGTTTTTCAATCAAAGAACGACCACAGGGGGTAATAAGTTGCTCGCGACCTGCAGCAACTGCGCCGCTTGATACTAAAACAACCTGATAACCCTGTTTTTTTAATTCACAACATTGGCGAACAAGTTCAACCATGTGTGCTTTATCTAATTTGTCGGTACCGCCTGTCAGCACGCTTGTACCCAGCTTTACAACAACGACGTGTGGCCTTTGCATTTGATTCTTATATTCTGCATCTTGAGGTAGTTTGGGTATATATATACCAGCTAACAATTTTTGAACAAGTTAAAAAAATTCATGCTAGGATCGCGCTCTCGTTTTTTTACTCAATAGCGACGCCTATGCCAGCCAGTTTATGCTTAATTATCGCGACCTTTTTATGGGGTAGCTCCTACATTGCTCTAAAGCATGCAATCAATGTTTATGATCCTGTGTTAGTGATTTTTTTAAGAATGCTAACCACCCTATTGATTAGCTTATGTTTATGGCGCTATATAATCCGCTTTGAGTTTAAACAAGGTGACTGGAAGTACTTAATTGGTATGTCACTGGCTGAGCCTTGCTTTTATTATTTATTTGAAGGGCATGCTCTTGAATACACTTCGGCATCGCAAGCTGGGGTAATAGTCTCTTGTTTACCTATTATCGTCGCTATTTTGGCTTTCTTAATATTAAAAGAGTACATCAGTAAAGCCATCGTCGTTGGTTTTACCTTATGTATTGGTGGCAGTATTTTATTAACGCTATTATCACCAAGCACTGAACAAGCCCCAAACCCACTGCTTGGTAACTTTTTAGAGTTGATGGCGATGGTGTGCGCGGCGTTTTATACCGTGAGCGTAAAACACCTAGTAGCTCGTTACTCACCACTTACTTTAATTGCAATTCAAGGACTTAGCGGTAGCTTATTCTTTGCGCCTTTTTTATTTTTCATCGAACTACCCAGCGAAAATCAGCATGATTTAAGTGCCCTACTGAGCATTTTATATTTAGGCTCATGTGTCACTTTAGGCGGCTATGGCATGTACAACTACGCAATTAGTAAGGTGTCGGTATTAACTGCTGCGGCTTACTCAAACCTCATTCCAATTTTTGCGTTAATTTTGTCAGCCATTCTACTTGGCGAAGTACTCACACTTTGGCAATGGGTGAGTATTGCGGTGGTATTCGCTGGTGTTATTGTTAGCCAACGTCATCAAGAGCTCAAAGTTGACGTAGACGACGATAATTTATCAGCCGACACCAATAGCCTAAACTCTGTCCCTGAAGCTAACGAGTCAAAAGGGTAACAGGTTAATAAATAAAGGCCTGATTGTGCTAAAAAGCCCTGTTCGCTTTGATGAATAACATCAATGCTACGAACTTGATAGTGCTCAATCTGGCCATTTTGCAACTGCATACTGAATTGCTCACCCACTGCGACATGTTTTAGAAATGCAAAGTGGGTGTCGTTATGGCCAGCTATTAACACCCCTTTTGAGCTGCCAAGTTCACCGCTTGGCAAAAAATGCCCAGGGGCAAACGCGAGGTTTCGCCCCGATGCACCAGCAAGTACAGTCAATTCTTGCTGCTGGCTTGGCCAATTTATGTGTGCAGTGACATAACCATCGGCGTAAAACCAAGGCCTTACTTGTTCATTAGGACTTTGCAAAGCTTGCTGCCAAGCAGATTCAATCAACGCCTGTGCCAGCCACGCTTTCGCCTGCATATATCCACCATTAACAAACAATGCGATGCCAAGTAAGGCGCTGCAAACTGGCAGCGCTTTTTTTAACGTCGCCATTGCCATAACCATGAGAATGTAAGCAGCAACAACCCAAGTAGCATAAACACTCGACTTTGTCCGTCGGTTTGTGGCAGTGTCATGCCGTTAGGGAGTTTGTTTCGTACTTGCATTGAACGCTCTGCAATCTCATTACCCGCGTAGTTATCAACTGCAATAAAGGCCGTAAAAGGGCTAAGTAAATGATGCTGAAGTGCTAATGCTTCGACTTCTGCGCGTACCGTTTGTTTTTCGTTATAAAGCAGCAATGACTTAATTTTTTGTCTGGCCCAGAGTCTAGCGATACCTTCGCCGTGTGCAGCATTGGCAGTTGCTAAATTAATCGTCATTGGCCCTGTGTTTGTCTGCCCCTTTAATGTTAAGTGCTGACTGCCATCAAGCTTCACGGCAACCAAAACCGGCTCTGAAAAATACAAGTCAGGTAATGGCGATGGCCAATACTCAAGGGCTGCTTTGTCGCCTTCAAGAGCAAGCTCAGTAACAGCTGGATGCGCCAGCTTATCAAAAAGTAGCTGCATTTTTGGCTGTACTTGGTTGGTGCTACTAATAAAAGTAAATGTACCACGACCAATGTCAGCAGCTCTGGTCATAAAAAAGCTATTAGGCGCGCTACCAATACCGACGGTAAAGAGTCGGCTGTCACCTAAATCTGTTTGAATTTGTTTAAATAGCTGCGTTTCGTTACCCACACTGCCATCGGTTAAAAACACCACTTGGCGTACAAAACCATCATGCTGTTTACCATCAAGTACCTGAGTCAGTGCTTTTGCTATTTCGGTGCCGCCATCAGCTTGTAAACCATAAATAAAGCGCTCTGCACGGCGAATGTTAAAGTCATTGGCAATCATTGGCGTGTCACTTAATACCGACACTTCGTTATCAAAGCCAATGATGTTAAAACTGTCATTTTCATCCAATAACGATAAAGCATAAAACAAGGCTTGTTTGGCCTGCTCCATTGATTGACCATGCATTGAGCCGGAGGTATCAACAACAAACACCATTTCACGAGGAAGTCGAGCTTGCGAGGTAAAGTGATTGCTTGGCGGTACTAACATCAGTAAACCATATTCTTGTCCTGCTACTGTTTCGGTAAAAAATGCAGCCTGAGAGTGGGCTTTATCAAGGGGTTTAAATGTCAGCTCAAAGTCTCTATCCATTGGGACATCACGATTAAGTGATAATTGATAGCGCCCAAAACTTGGATTATCGATTTGCATGCCCACTAAATTAGCGTTGATATCACTGAGCTCAAGGCCAATATCCATCGAAATAGCAAGGTTTAGGCTCGCATCAGACTCTTGGCTTTGTGCACGATGAAAAACAGGCTTTAGCCACGCTGATGCCACTTGCGCTGTGTTAGCTGTTGCGTCGTTTTGTTGTTCTGTGTCTGTTGTTTCTAGATTCGCTTTTTGCTGCAGTTCTGCCGTTAAAGGTTCGTAGCGCGGCGTAATAGTGGTTGGAAAGCGCAGTGAAAACACACCATCTCGAAAACCGATTATCTCTTGGTATTGCAAGGTAATTTCAATCTCTTCCCCTGCTCCAAGGTTTGCCACATCAGTTGAGAAAATGTTCGCACGCTGCTGACGAACTAAAGCGGCGCGTTTACCCTGTTTTTGAGCTTGCTCAAATTGCTGCTCTGCCTGCTGCTTAAGGGCAATGTTACCGGTGATAATACGCTCACCAATTTGCATTTGCATGGCATGAACTGCGCTTTCATCAGGTAACGGAAACACATAACGGGCATTAACCGCAAACGGGTGCGGGTTTTGATAACGTTGTTTAACAACAACATGATTAATAAGCCCAGTGAGCGTCATAGTGACATCATTTTTCACTAATAAGCCCGACGACACTTGGCTATTTGAATCATCATAAAATCGCAGTTCGGCACTGGCATTAGCTGCAAATGCAGGGTTAACTGCATAACCTAATAAGAGGATAAAAAGGCTCCCAAAAAGGAGCCTTTTGGTACGGTTACTCAACATAATATGTCACTCCATCGACCGATGAATTAGTGGTTACTTTGTGCTGTACGTAAGCTGCTTTGTGACACAGGGCGTGTCGTTAAGGTTACGCGGCGGTCAAACACGTTGTCTTCGTAGTTATTTGAATCGGCAACACTTTGCTGCTCACCAAAGGCAGTTGCGGTTAAGCGCGTATGAGGCACACCTTGTTTAATTAAGTAGCTTTGCACTGCATTTACACGTTGTTTTGAAAGCATTAAATTAGCCAACTCATCACCACGCTGATCTGCAAAGCCATTTAAGTCGATAGCCAGATTTGGCTGAGCGATCAGTAACTGTGCGACTTTGTCGAGTTGATTAGCAAAGTGCGGGGCTATTTCGCTAGAGCCGGTTTTAAACTGCACCGTCATCGCCAGTAAGGTGTTTAATTGGGCTTGTAGTAACTGCTCTTTTTCGTCAGCTAATAATTCAAGCTGCTCACTTAGCGCTGCGTTATCGGCGATCACTTGTTGGTAATCTGCGCTTTGCTCTTTCATTACAACTAATGCGTGAGCTTGTTCATCAATGGTGTTGTCTGCCGCTTCTTTTTCGCCAATTAAGCCACCAGCAAACGCGCCAATAAATGCACCAACTGGGCCGCCAACTATGCCGCCAACAAGGGCACCTGCACCTAAGCCAATAGCTGTTTCTTTTGGTGTTTCTTGTTTAGTTTGACTCGCAGCGTCTGCAAAAGGAGCTACAGATACAGCAGATGTAATGAAAGCGGCAATAATTAATTTTTTCATGGTTTAATCCTTTTTCTACTTAATTACTTGGCAACATTGGTTGGTGTTGCAAACTTGGTATGGAGCTATTAAAACAAGTCGAAATGGCAATAAAGGGGATCAAAAAAGGCAAACTGCTGAGCAATTGTGGCAGAAAAATGGCAATCGCGTTTTTGCCAGTACGCAAGGCAAAAAATTAGGTATAGTTCGCTATAGAAAGAATTTAAGTAAGTATTAACAATGAAGAAAATAGCAATCGTTGAAGATGAAACAGCAATCCGCGAAAACTACACAGAAATGCTCAGCGCTCAGGGCTATCAGGTTGTAGGCTTTGCCGACAGAGCCAGTGCTGAATTGGCATTTAGTCAATCTTTACCAGATTTAGCCATTGTTGATATTGGCCTTGGCCATGAAGTGGATGGTGGTTTTTTACTTTGCCAAACATTACGCAGTCTTTCAAAAACCTTACCGATTATATTTTTAACCGCCCGCGATAGCGAAATTGATACCGTATGTGGCCTGCGCATGGGAGCAGACGACTACTTAACCAAAGACATCAGTATGGCGCACCTTGCTGCCCGCATTGGTGCCTTGTTTAGACGCCTTGATGCCTTCGATCAACCCGCCGATCAAACCGCTCTTTTGCATCGCGGCCCGTTAAAGTTAGATACTCAGCGCATGCAGGTTTTTTGGCAAGAGCAACTGGTTGATTTAACTGTGACAGAATTTTGGATGGTACATTCACTTGCACAACGTCCAGGCCATGTAAAAAGCCGCAACGAATTAATGAGTGATGCGAAAATTTATGTTGATGACAGTACTATTACCTCACACGTAAAACGCATTCGTAAAAAGTTTATTGCTTTAGATGATGCATTTGATTGCATTGATACCGTTTACGGTATGGGTTATCGCTGGGAGCAAGCTTAATGCTGCGTTTGGGGCTTAGAACTAAGTTTATTTTCTTATCCTGCTTTTTATTTTTATTGCCTTGGCTTGGCTATGAATATGTTTGGGAAATGGAAAAGTTCTTAAGACAAGGGCAAGAAAAAACCTTAGTGGGCACCACCCGCGCACTTGCAACGGCATTACATGAGCGCCCTGCTTTGTTTGACTCGCAAACCAACTTTTTAGATCAAGTTGTAAAAGGCCGAGATTTATATGCCTATAATCTGAATAACCCGATTCAACTTGATGGTAAATTGTCGGAATGGCAGCCTTATCAAAGCTTATTTTGGCATTACGACAAGCGCTACTTACAGGGGTTAAGTAATGATCATCAAGAGAGTGATCTAAGTTTTGATCACATGGTAGGCAAATACGAAAACTACCTTTATGCGGCATTTAAAGTCACTGACAGCTCACTGGTGTATCGCGCTAAAAATGTGCTCAGCTTTACCCGTAATGATCACTTACAGATCATGTTAAAAACACCTGAAGGTGAGTTTAAAAGTTATGTGGTGGCCGCCCGCCAAGATGGCTGGGTTAATGCCTTTGACGCTTCGACACAAGAGCCTATCACTAAAATCCAAGGCTATTTTAAAAGCACCGACACGGGTTACAACATAGAACTGCGTTTTCCGCTTTCGATGCTAGGTAATAAGCTTGGTTTTGCCATTGAAGATTGGGATGAAGACAAGGTTGAGCCTCAGCTTATGTCGACCTCAAACCTACAAAATCCTAATGATATCGGCTCTGTTTTAGTACCTTCGCCAGAAATTAACCGTATTTTGAAAGGCATGGGCCACAGTGGCAGCCGAATTTGGGTCGTCGATAACCATCATCGCGTACTTGCACAATCAGGCTCAATTCATCATGCCGATGGCGTTTGGGCAGACGGCCTAAAAGAGGAGCCCGCAACAACTTGGTGGCAACGCTTTGAGCAAGATTACTTACACCCACTTTACTATAAAATTTTAACTCGCCCAGAAAATGAGTTTATTGATACCTTACATGATGTCGCAGCGATGCAAGGTACTCACATAGCCAGTGCTTTAAATGGGAAACCTGCATCATCATGGCGCTTAACTCCAGATAACAAAGCCGTTATTTTATCGGCGGCCTACCCTATTTGGATCCAAGACAAAGTCATTGGTGCAGTAATCGCAGAAGAAACCACCAATGGCGTGCGCACCCTACGTAATAAATCGTTAGAGAAGCTCTTTAATGTCATTTTAGCAGTGATGCTTGTAGGCACTGTGACGCTATTCTTTTTTGCTTCAAGAATTTCCAGCCGTATTCGCCGCTTACGTGACAACGCCGAGCAAGCCATTGATGCCCAAGGGCGCATCACCGGCAAAATTACTTATGCCGATTCGAATGACGAAATTGGCGACCTTTCTCGCAGCTTTGCCAACATTGTTAGCCGTTTAAGTGGTTATACTGATTACTTAGAAAATATGTCATCACGACTCTCCCATGAGCTGCGTACGCCCGTGGCTGTTGTGCGCTCATCGCTTGAAAATTTACAAATGCAGCCGCAATCTGAACTGAGTCAAAAATACCTCGACCGTGCCAGTGAAGGGGTTGAGCGGTTAGGTAAAATTATTACCACCATGAGTGAAGCAACGCGCCTTGAACAAAGTATTCAAAGTGCCGAGGCTGAAGAGTTTGACCTGACCAAGGTGATCACCGGCTGCATGCAGGGCTATCAAATAACCTATGGTGAAAGCCTATTTACCTTGTCGCTATATAAAGAGCCGTTAAATGTTAGTGGCGCACCAGAATTTATTGCCCAATTACTCGATAAGCTCATCAACAACGCACTTGAGTTTAAAACCTCGCAAAGCACAATTTCAGTCAGCTTAACCAAGCAAGAGCACCATGCATTATTAACAATTAGCAACCAAGGACCTCTGCTCCCTGACGGTTTAGTTGAACACATTTTCGACTCAATGGTCTCGGTGAGAAGTCAGCAACATCAGCAGCAGCCACACTTGGGTTTAGGTCTTTATATTGTAAGGCTTATTTGCGATTACCATCACGGTAAAGTATTGGCAGAAAATTTAGATGATGGCACAGGTGTTGTGTTTACTGTGGAGTTGCCTATTAAATAAGCACATTTGCGTTACATATGATTACAGTTTAATGACTGGGTATTCACCGATAATTCAGATTACAGGACGTAATATTTGTAATACAAAAGGCAAATTATTCTTTGGAGGGCATCATGCGATCTGGATTACAACGTGAAGAGATTGAATTCATTATGGGGCTATTTAGCTATAATGAAGCAACCGATAAACCAGCGGCTCCAAAAAAGCAGCCTGTAAAAGCTGACACTAAAAAAGTTGATACAGCGCAATATAAAGCAAACTACAAAGCAACTTATTTGACCTGAGTAAGCTGAGATCATTACAATGGCGCACCTTTGGAATATAACGCCTTGTAATGAAAAAACACTCACCTAAAAAAGAACTGATTTTACTGCCCGTTTTATTCGTGGCTATTTTACTTTGTGTTGCAGGTCACTTCCTACTCCAGCCCAACTACCAAGACAGCCATACCGTTGAGTATTTACTCGCTGCACTGCCATTTGCTTTGTTTGGATTGGTGATTATCGCCTTTAAAGTTGCCAGTAAAAACGATAACCAAGAATAGATCAAAGAACGTAATAGCCAAACCAATCGGGTTTCATTGCTTGAGCTTGCCCGCTTGGCGTTAATTTGATTGATAAGTTGCTATCTAACAAATCAATCGCAAAACAATCGTCTACATCGTGTAAGTCATCTTTATGAAGATGAGTCATTCCCGCCAATAAAGACTCTTTAGCGCGTTGCTTTGCTTCTTCACTGCTACGGGCAACGTACAATGCAAAATCATGTTGCTCTGCAAGACTATCAGCTCGGTAAGCACCTAAATTTACAAAGTATAGTTTTTCGGCTTGGTGATGCGCAGTATCAACCACTTCGACCTGATAGCCATCGATGTGCTGAATTTGCATGTAGCTATCCATGTGCACATTGCTTTTATCACCCACCCATTGTGCTTTTAATTTTGAATAGGTTTGTTCAATGTTATCACCTACGACAAATCGAACGTCGTGCATTTCAATGTGGCAACCTTGAATACGACCGCCCAGATAGACTAAAAAAAGCGCCATGTTTTTCCTTATATTAAGCTTTCAACATTAATGTTGTGCTTTTTGATTAATTTATAAAAATCTGAGCGATTACGTTTCGCAAGCTTTGCGGCTTCGGCAACATTACCTGCTGACATTTTCAGCGTATTAATTAAATAATCTCGCTCAAATTCTTTTTTTGCATCATTTAACGAAAGTGGCTCAGCAATACTAACATTACTATTTAATGCACTCTCAACTAACTGAGCAGCAATCACTTTACCAGGTGTAAGGGCTACTACCTGCTCTATCACATTTTGTAATTGACGGATATTACCCGGCCAGTCATAGCGAACCAAAGCATGCATTGCATCATTGGCAAACTGCTTTTGATCTTGCCCCATACGTTTAGCAATTAGACCTGCAAAATGCTGCGCTAGCAAACTGATATCTTCTCGGCGTTCACAAAGCGGAGGCAATTTTAAGTTCACCACGTTTAATCGGTAATATAAATCTTCACGGAACTGCTGATTATTGATTGCCTCAGGAAGATTCTTATGAGTCGCCGACACCACCCGCACATCAATTGGGATCTCTTCTTGAAAGCCTACAGGGCGAATGGTTTTCTCTTGTAAAACCCTCAGCAGTTTTACTTGTAAATTTAGCGGCATATCACCAATTTCGTCTAGAAAAAGGGTACCACCTTGTGCTTGTTGAAACAAACCTTGATGGTCTTTGACTGCACCTGTAAATGCGCCTTTTTTATGCCCAAATAATTCAGACTCTAAAAGCTCTCCCGGCACTGCGCCGCAGTTAATTGCCACAAATGGCCCATCACTAACATGGCTGTGTTGATGTATTGCTTGTGCAAGCAGTTCTTTACCTGTGCCACTAGCACCGGAGATCAATACATTCACTTGCGTTGGACCAAGCAATTTAACTTGCTCAAGTAGATGCAACATCGCACCGCTACGGGTGACAATATTCGTTTGTGTAGGTGTTTCATCACCGTGTACACCATGGATCTCGATAGCTTTAGCAAGGCTGTCGAACAGCTCATCTTTATCAACCGGTTTGGTAATAAATGCAAATATACCTTGCTTCGTCGCTTCCACGGCATCAGGTATCGAACCATGGGCTGTCATCATAATCACCGGCATTGAAGGATAACGACTTTGTAACTGGCGATGTAGAGCCATGCCGTCCATTTCATCCATCCTTAAGTCGGTGATCACCGCATCATAGGTTTGGTTTTTTAGCGTTTGTAGTGCCTCAATGCCACTTTCAACGGTACTAACCAAATAGCCTTTAGACTCAATTCTAATTGCCAGTAGCTTTAATAAACTCGCATCATCATCTACTAATAAAACCCGTGGTTTTGTTACTTCATTCATGGTTACTGCTCCTTGGTTTCTTCACGTAGCAGAAGTTGTTGTTCGATAGTAGCAAGCGACGATAAGGTTTTTTCCATTTCATCACTTAGCGCTTGCTTAGCTTGTTTTGCCGCTAAATTCTGTTGTAAATATTGCTTTTGTAACCAAAGATACTGCTTAATATCATCTGGCCAATAAAAAGCATGGTCACTTTTTTCAAGCTGATTAAGGGCTTTTTCTGGCTCAGAAGCACCGAGTAAACAAATCGACTCAAACAGACGTTTTAGCTCATTTTCACCAACATAATTTGCTTTATCAGAGCTTGCTTTAAAGCCACCACACTTAGCAGCATGCCAAGCAATGACTGTACTTGCAGGCGGGTATAGCGGCTCACTTTTCGGCCGAGGCTTTGGATTAGGTTGCCCTTGAGGTTTCACACCTGTTGTCGGCTCTACTTGCTTTGGCTCAACATGCTTTTGCGTGATCGTGCACCCTGTTATAAAAAGCGTGCCTATAACAAGCATAAAACTGGCTTTATTCGCTAAGCCCATATCAGTTAACTCCTTGGGTTAATTGAATTGGTAAAATGGCTGTAAATACACACCCTTGTGGCTCATTATCTGTAATAGAGAGCTTACCGTTTAATTGTTCAACAGTTTCTTTAACGATAGTTAAACCAAGTCCGCTGCCCATTTCAGTATGTTGTTTTGCATTCTTGCCTTGATAAAAAGCCCCAAACACAGCGGCTTTTTCAGTATCTTCTATCCCCAATCCTAAGTCGCTGACACTCAAAATTAACTGCCCCTGTTTTAAGCTTGCTTTTATTGTCACTGACTCGTGTTCCGGCGAAAACTTTAACGCATTTGAAGTCAACTGAATGAGCACCATTTCAAGTAGCTCAATTGAGGTAAACAAGGCTTTATTTGGTAATTCATTCACCCACACAATGGATAAATCACGGGCTGATAATCGGTGCTCAAAATGACGCTCAATTTTATTCATCATCAAGTTAAAGTTAAGCTCGCTTAGGCTTTGCTTACTCGTTCGAATGGCGTTGTAACTCAATAAGCTTTCAATCATGGCTCTGAGTCGCACCATACTTTGTGTTATTAACTCGAGGACAGCTTGTTGCTCGCTATTGATTGGGCCAACAATTTCATCTGCAAGTAAATCTGTGCCTTCAACCATCGAAGCTAGGGGGGTTTTTAACTCATGTGTCACATGGCGTAAAAACGTATCTTTTTGCTGCTCAAGCATATGTAGCTGTGCTTGAACCCACTCTAATTTATTACCTAATTCAACTAACTCTGACGAGCCGCGAACTTGAATTTTTTGCTGCCAATGGCCTTGCCCTAGTTTATCAATCACATGTGTAAGCTCTCTCAGACGTCCGCTGATCCGCCAAAGAAACCCGCCTCCAACCAATAACGTGAGAGGAATTAACGCAACTAACCAATTAATGAATGAAGTTTGAAGTGCTTTTAATTGCTGCTGATTTTTTGTGATGCGTAATTCATTTTGCTCTTTGAGCCAATTTGTTTGCTCACTGATAAGCTTGCTGGCAGGAGCAAATAACTCACCGTCTTGCTTTTGCTCTATCAACAAGTGCTGTTGTGCAAATTGTAATACCTCAGCCAGTTGCCGCCACTGTGAGACATAATCAGCGGTTGGGCTTAAAAATATTAGCTCATCAATACTTTGCAGTGAAGATTGCCACTTATTGGCAATCAAGCTATCGAGGGATTCACTTTTAAGCACCCAATTTTGTCGAGTTGCCCTTTCTAAGCTATTTAAGTCTTGTTTGAGGTTATTAAATGCTTTAGTGATTTCGTAATTGTCACCGACGATTTCTTGAGTCACCGCTAGCTGCTTATTAAGCGCATTTAAAAATAAAATCACCACCAAGGATAACGGTAGTAAAGACAGCAAAATGCTACAGACGAACTGGCCAATAAGACTCGGTCGCCAATTAAGTAACTGTTTTATTTTTATCGCTACTGTATTTTGCATATTCACTCTCAACATAATTTCAGATGCTGATTATTAGTGAACAAACTTAGACACTCGCTGAATCCGACCTTAAAAAGTACTGATTTTTACCCAAAAACCGATACAAAGTTGCTATTTGGCAACAGGCTAACTCATTGAAATAAAATGGATAAAGTTTTAACACCTGAAAATCGTTGCAAAAAAGACACAACACCCTGTAACTATTTCGCATTCAAAACCACATCAAAACCATAAACTGTTGATAATTAAGGTTTTTTAATATTGGCACTGATTTTGATTGGTACTAAGCAAATTAGTTACTTAGGACACAAAATGAAAGTAAAGGCCCGGGTAGCCACCCTGCTTATAAGTCTCTTCTCGGTAAGTAGTTATGCACTAGATTTGCAAACAACGTTTAACGAGCTTGATAAAGACAGTAATGGTTTTTTGAATGAAGCAGAAGCATCTGAAGATGCATTATTACATGGCAACTTTACTCAAATTGATAGTAACCAAGATGGCCAAATTTCATTTTCTGAGTTTCAGTCGTTTATTCAATAGGAGATTGTAATGAAACAACTTTTATCTGCATTCTCGCTGATGTTTTTAGTTATCAGCGCCACCGTTTTAGCATCACAAATGGATGTTCGATTTGCTAAATTTGATATTAACGCCGACGGCGAGATTTCATTAACTGAAGCAACCAAACACGATAAATTACTCAAGCAATTTGCCGATCTGGATGAAAACGGCGATCAGGTTCTGTCTGAACAAGAGTTTGAAAAATTTAAACCTTAACGGCTTAAAGTGCTTGCCATAATCCCAGAGGGAATGTGTAAACGGATTTAAATTTTGGGAGTTAAATTATGGCAAGCACTTTTATTTATAAAGGGGTGTAATTATGAGTATGAATAAAGGAGTGTAACTATGAGAATTTTCTGGCTTGCTTCATGTACCTTAATTACTATAAGCTTCAATAGCTTAGCATTGGATGTAAAACAAAGATTTGATCACCTTGATAAAGATAAAAATGGCTTTTTATCTGTGCAGGAACTGTCATCGCAACCGCACTTGCAAAAACGCATGGCGCAGTGGGATACAGATAGAGATCAACAAATCTCGCTCCTTGAATTTAAACACTATTTAACAAACAAGAGTTAAAGTAATGTCAAAATTAACCTTTGCCAGCTTAATTTTATGTGGTGTATTTAGCACAATAAGTTTTGCTGCAGATAGTATTGGTGAAAAATTTAAACAACTTGATCGTAATGACGATGGCTACCTGACTCGTTCAGAGTCAGCGAGAGACCCAGCTCTGTGGTCACGTTTCAAAAACTACGACAGCGATAAAGACAATAAATTATCGCTCAGTGAATTTAAGGTCTACGCAAGCAAATAAACAGTCCAGGTTAACTATTTAATTGCTGCTGAGTTGCAGTTTACTGCAACTCTGATACTGTTTTCATAAATCAATAAAAACTATTAGAAGATTATGAAACTTATCATCAGCCTACTAGCAACAGCTTCGCTTAGCTGTTTTGCCAACACCACAGTTATTTACAATGTAAATGGCTACACGCCTACCTACAAGGGCGAAACCCAACACTTTTCAGCACTGGTTTTTAAAGACGGTAAAGTCGTAAAAACAGGCAATGACTCAATTAAAAACAGCTTCCCTGACGCCACCTCTATTGATGGTAAGCAAGCCACGTTATTACCTGGTTTAGTCGATGCTCATGGCCATGTAATTGGTTTAGGGAATAACCTCTCACAACTTGATGTCAGGAACACGCGCTCGGCAGGTGAGGTTGGCAAAATGCTGGCTGAGTTTGCCAAAGATAAACAAGGTTGGATCATTGGTCGCGGTTGGAATCAAGAGCAATGGCCTGGCGGTGAGTTTCCAACTGCCGCTGATTTAGACAAATATGTAAAAGACAAACCAGTGGTACTTTCTCGCGTTGATGGCCATGCTGTGTGGGTTAACTCAAAAGCCATGGAACTTGCAGGTATTGATAAACAAACTCCCTCTCCTGCCGGCGGTGAAATTTTAAAGTTAGATTCAGGGTTACCTTCTGGGGTATTCATTGATAAAGCCGAAACGCTTGTTACCCAACATGTACCAAAAGCAAGCCATGCCAGCATTAATACGGCATTAGATAATGCAGGTAAACATCTACTAAGTTTGGGTATTACATCAACCCATGATGCCGGTATTGATTACGACACGTGGCAAGTGTACAAGCAGCGCTCTGAGCAAAAGTCCCTTCCGGTTAGAATCGTTGCCATGCTAAGTGCAGCTGACCCTCAGCTAGAAACCATGCTCAAAGCGGGCAAATATAAAGACATGAATGACATGCTGTCGATTCGAAGTGTCAAAGTGTATGCGGATGGTGCTTTAGGAAGTCGAGGCGCAGCCCTTATCGAGGAGTACGCAGATCGTAAAAATCACCACGGCTTAATGCTTGAAACCCAAGAAAAACTTGAGCAACTATTTAACCTAAGTTTTGCTCATGGTTTTAGTGCGAACACCCACGCCATTGGTGATAAAGCCAATCATGTTGTACTCGATGCCTATGAAAATGTGTTTAAAAAAACCGGTGGGATTTTACTGCGTAATCGAATTGAACACGCACAAATTGTGACTCCTGAAGATATCCCTCGTTTTAAAACGTTAAAAATTATTCCATCAATGCAGCCTGTTCATGTAACCTCTGATATGCATATGGCAGAGCAACGCCTAACTGAAAAACAACTTGAAGGGGCGTATGCTTGGAAAACCTTTTTAGCACAAGGCTCAGTAATTGCCGCAGGTTCTGACTTTCCTGTAGAGCTTGCTGATCCGTTTGATGGCTTATATTCAGCCATTACACGAATGGATCATAATCAACTTCCTGAAGGTGGCTGGCGACCACAAGAGCTGCTATCACGTGATGAAGCTTTGCGTGCGTTTACTTTAGGTGGTGCTTATGCTGCACATCAAGAGTTTAAGGTAGGTAGTTTAGAGCAAGGAAAGTGGGCTGACTTTATTTTGATTGATAAAGACTATTACAAAGCCCCAGTTTCTGAGATCCACGATATAAACGTGACACAAACTTGGATTGCGGGCGAGCTAAAATATAAAAAAGAGGAATAATATTACTCGGCGTCAGCTTTTTGCTGACGCTTTAATTTAATGATGTGGTAAATATTCACAAACGCCAGTAAACCATTGGTGAAGGCCACCGGAACGGCACCAATTGCCAGCCCGTAGAAGGTAAATGCAATACATCCTGCTAGGTTGAGCCAGCGTAGTTTTACTACATCGCTCATTGTCAAAGAAGCAACCAAAAGTGCTGACGCTAAATAGCCTAAATATTCCCAACTCAATTGTTCTCTCCTAGGCTTTAGGTTAGCATTGGAGCTTGTCATTTTTTTTGACGCACTCAGTGCTAGTTTGACAATAAAATAAAAAAGCTAACTTACTAAAAACCTTGTAAAGCTTAAGAATAATCTTAGCTTTAAAATCATTACACGGGAAATGAAGGTATCAGTAACGTGAATCACCTTACTAGCAAGTTAGCGTAAATTCTTAGAATCTTAATGCTAGCGTCATTAAGATGTAATAAATAGGACAATTGTCCGAAGAGCGGCGTTAATGTTTCAATATCATTTTTCAAGCTATCTTGTTGACCAATTGCTGACATTTGCTGGCAGCAGTTTTCAACAAGCTAAAAAAGAAGTGCTGATCCATCAAGATCAACCCTTGTCAAAACTCGTATTAGTTAGAAGCGGCACAGTGTCGTTCAGCTATGACGTGGGTAATGGCCGACGCCTTCTTTTGGGCCAGCTTGATTGTAACAACACATTGATTGGTGAGATTGAAGCACTGAATAACTACCCCTGTATTTATACAGTTACGTGCTTTAGCGATGTAAGTTATAACCTAATTGAACTTAAACATTGGCGCGCACTACTATTAGAAAAGCCTGAGTTAAGCTTATACACGGCGCAAACAATTGCCGCTAAATTCCAAGAAAACCAAAAAATAAACTTAGATAAGCTGCTATTACCACTTAGCTACAATATAGCTAAAGATTGCTTATTAAGAGCTGAAAACAGCAACCCAACACTACTGCGTGCCTACCCTACCGTAAATGCTGAAGCAGAGCGCTTTGCCACCACAGAAAGAGCTTATAGACGCGTAGTTACAGAACTAGTTGAAAAAGGTTTAGTGCAGAGAAGTAATCAAGGTTTACAAGTGGTAGATATTGACAAGCTTAGCGACTACGTCGAAAGCTTTGCACAGTTATAAATGTGTTACAAATTTTTCTTAAATGCTTTAAAATAATATTACCAAACTGAAAAGCAAAGTCAGCACAAGTTCAGTTGGATAATCTATAAATATTCATAGAGTTAAGCTTCTTTACTGCAAAGCTCTATATTATAATTTTGCAAAGCGGTGTGTTATCAGCAGTTGCACTTGAAAGATAAGACAGAACTTTCTTATTTTATTAATGAAAGTATATATAATGTTCACTTGACGTATATATAATGTACGCTTATCCTTCAATAACAGATAACCATGTGTGGCGTTTTTTCGGTGCACAAACCGGTACTATTTGCTCTAATAAAAGTCTGATTACTTTACGAGAAAGGAAAGAAAGGTAACGATTATGGGAAACAATGAATTTAAACTAACCAAGCTAGCGCTAGCGTTAGGTGTCACTTTAAGCTTAAGTGGTTGTTTGAGTGATGACGACAAAAACGACACAGTGCCTGAGCCACCAGTTCCAACACAAGATGTAGCAGTTCCACCTACGGCAGCTGAGACTCAAGCAGGTGCTATCTCTGTTAGCTTAATTGATGCTACAGGCGAATTGCTTGATGAATCAGTGACGGCAACCATCACATTTACATCTTCTGAAGATGGCTTACTAAGTGTTGCTGGTGATGCACTTTCTGATGAAGACAAGTCAACTACAGATGGAGCTTTCAGCTTTACTCTTGAGTCGATCCCTGCTGACGGCGTAACTTACGATTATGTTGTTTCTGCTGAAGGATACTTAAATAATTCTGGCTCATTCACAGTAACAACTACTGAAAACGTAGCAGCTGATGAAATCCGACTAACGCCACGTAATTTAGCTGATTCTGATGTTCCTATTGTTGCGGAAACAAAGTCATTAGAATCTTTAGTACCTGAAGGTGAAAATACAACTGTAGCCTATGATCCAACAACCGGCTTAAGTGTTTCTGGTGATAAAGACGAAATTGAACTTCCTCAATCTGTAAACAAAGCCGGCGTTGCTGTTGGTGGTACTACTGTTAAAATTAAAAACGGTACTCAGTTTTTAACTGCTGACGGTACAGCTTTAGAAACAGTGCCTGAAATCACTGTGGCTTACTTTGCTAACGAAGCAACACGTAATGAAACTGAAGCTGATAGCGCTACAGTTGAAAATTCATCTCTTGATGCATTTCCTGGTGGTTTAGCCCTTTCTGTTGCAAACCCTGATGGCTCAGATTCAAATGTTTCTGGTTCATTTACATCAGGTGGTTTCGTTGCAATCGAGCTTACTGATGATGCTGGTAATAAAGTAAAAACATTCGGTGAAGGAAACTCTCTTACTGTTGCAATGCAGGTAGATCAGAATACTTCAAACCCATGTCCAGTTTCAGTTCCGGCTGGTACAACTGACCTTTCGGCATATGCAGAAGCTAATGGCTACAGCATGGGTGTTTGTACGTTAACTTCTCCAACAGCTCGTAAAATCGCTGTAGGTGATGTATTCCCAGTTTGGAGTTATGATGAAGACGCTGGTAAGTGGTCTTTTGAAAGCTATGGTGAAGTTACAGACAATGATAGTGCAGACACGTTTGACGTTTCTGTAGACGTTAATCACTTATCTTATTGGAACTTAGATTACTTCAACAATAACCAATGTTCTAGCGTATCATTCGATATTGTTGACAGTAACGACCAACCAAATGCAGGCCGATATAGTCTAGTAATTGAGAATAACGGTTTCCGCCGTAATGTTCGTAATTTAAGAGCTAATAGAGGCGATTATTCACAAGCTAATATAGCTAATCCTCCTGGCTTCCCTGTAACATTGAAAATACGTCAAAAGGGTGCAAACGTTTTAGCCGGTTTAGCAAGTGATGCGGGTACTACTGCTACGAAATTGAGCGTTAGTAATATTTGTGATTTAGATGGCGAAACTTTAAAGCTAACTACTTCAAACCCTGGCATTATTTCTAAGCAAGTTACTACTCAGTTAGTTTGTAGTAACACTGAAGACTTTGATGTTAACGCTGATCCAGTTCCTACACCTACATATTCTCGTCTATTCTCAGGTAATGCACTTGTAAATACTTACTATGGAGAAGGTGCTACATTTAATGTTGCTTTAGAAGAAGGTTCAAGCTATTCAATTAGATATTATGACTATGGTAATAGACAATGGCTTTCTCAAGATTTAGAGGTAAACACAACACCTGTAACTCTTGATATTCCTACAGTTTGTGAAGTTGTTGAGCAACCAATCACTGGTGGTACAGGTTCATCTGGCTCAGGCGGTAACGGTGGCTAGTCCACAACGCTAATAAAGCTTTTAAAACCGCGCTTATGCGCGGTTTTTTATTGCCTTTAAAAAATATACATAAACACCAAGTTTCTCTTTTGTGATAAGCATCAATGCATTTTCGCTGCTTAAACTACCCTATTATCAATGGGGAGTTTTACGCACTTAATTAAAGGCAATAAAAAAGGCTCACTAAGAGCCTTTATGAAAAATTTGGACAAGGTTACTTTTCAAGTAAAATGTCGTGGATGTTCGCTAAATCAGATTTACCTTCGATAATTTCGTCTGGCGTTAGGCCTGAAAGTTCATGAGGGAACACTAACCACTCTTCAGACTCATGAATGAAGTAATCTGGCACCATGTCTACCTTTGAGTTCTTCGGCTTGTAGTATGGGCATGCAACGCGAATATCACGTGGTAGGTTTAAACGCATTAACTCCGAAAGCTTTTCTTTTAATGCAAAAATACTGCGGCCAGAATCGAACACGTCATCAACGATTAGTAATGAATTGTCTGCATTGGCATTTTCAATGATGTAATGCAAACCGTGAACTTTAATCTCTTTAGATTGCTGGTTAATACCGTAATACGAAGAAGTACGCACTGCGATATGGTCAGTTTCTATACCTTTGTAATCGTAATATTCTTGAACTGCGATACCAATTGGAGCACCACCACGCCAAATACCAATGATGAAATCAGGACGGAAACCATCTTCATAAACTTGTGCCGCAACACGAAATGAATCTTCAAGAAGCTGCTGCGCAGTGATATAGCACTTATCTGACATAAATAGAGACCCCAGTGTGAATTGATCATTCAAGTGTAGCTAATTTAATAAAAACTAACCACAGGATGAGAAAATGTGGGGCGTGATTTTATACTAATTTACTCAAAAAAGCTTGTATCAGTTTGTAAAATTCCCCTTTAGATCAAAAAAGCCCCTTAACTTAGATAAAGTTAAGGGGCTTAATAAGGGCGTGTTGACCTTTGTGGATTAAATTTGTTCACTCTAGGGGCGATTTAAT
Organism: Pseudoalteromonas sp. 0802; assembly: GCF_013350085.1. Taxonomy (NCBI): domain Bacteria; kingdom Pseudomonadati; phylum Pseudomonadota; class Gammaproteobacteria; order Alteromonadales; family Pseudoalteromonadaceae; genus Pseudoalteromonas; species Pseudoalteromonas sp. 0802. The sequence goes on from NZ_JABVXE010000010.1 coordinate 78,946, forward strand.
CACGGCGCGAGATTTGTAACCTAGTGGGCTAAGTAAAAATCGAGCAACAAAGAGTTAATCGCCCCTAGGAAGAACCCGAAGGGCAGCACGTGTTTGGCATTAATGCTGCGTTATCGCCTATTTATGTGGAACAACCGCACTACATAGGCTCTGCCTTGCCTAAATACCAAACACACTGCTGCAAAGTTAATCATAAAGGGTCAACACGCCCTATAGATATTTGCTTATGCTTTTTCTAGTAATGTTCTTGCAACGGTACGCATACCTTGAGTTGTTGCGCCAGCAGCCCACTCGCTTGTGCTGCCCATGTTAAATGCAGCAGCAAGGTCAATGTGCACCCAGCCTTTGCCTTCATTTGGCACAAAGCGTGATAAGAAACCAGCCGCATTAGAAGCACCACCGTAACCACCGCCTTTTTGTGGGCGGCTATTTGCTGTGTCAGCATATGGCGACGGGCAATTTTGTTGGTGCCATTTTTCAAGTGGTAATGGCCATGCAGCTTCCATTTCTTGCTCTGCAAAGTCTTGTACGTCACGTACAAGCTCTTTATCAAGACCGAACAATGCGTTGTACTCTTGACCAACAGCAACAAGCGCAGCGCCTGTTAGCGTTGCTGCATCAATGATTAATGGCGCGCCAGACTCACCTGCAGCCATTAAGCCATCAGCTAGCACTAAACGACCTTCAGCGTCGGTATTAACGATTTCAACTGTGGTGCCATTTTTATACGTTAAGATATCACCAAGTTTGTAGGCATGACCTGAAATTAAGTTTTCAGCACAGCATAAGAACAACTTAATGCGTTTGTTGATACCACGGCTAATAGCAAGTGCTAAGCCTGCAGTCACAGTTGCTGCACCACCCATGTCGCATTTCATGCCTAACATGCCTTCACTTGCTTTGATTGAGTAACCACCTGAGTCAAACGTAATGCCTTTACCAACTAAAGCGGCTGCAACAGGCGCGTTTTCATCACCAGTTGGGTTGTAATCTAATGCTAATAATACTGGTGGACGTTCACTACCACGGCCTACCGCATGGATACCAATCCACTGTTGCTCTAATAAAGCATCACCTTTAATAATTTGGTAGCTTACGTGCTCAGGTGCTAGTGACTGAATAAACTCAGCTGCTTTACCAGCTAGGCTCTCTGGGAAAATATCATCAGCTGTGCCATTGATCATTTGACGAGCCCACGTCGCAGCTTGCTTTAAAGAAGCCAATTCTTTGCCGTCTGTTTTTGCATTTTCAACAAACTCAATAGCATCTAAATTCTTTGGTGAAACAAAGCCTTGGTAGAAAGCCCATTGTGTTTCTGTACACCAAACATCGCCCACTAAGGCAATATTTTTTATGCCTTGATTAGCTAACGTACGTGCTGCTTTCTGTACGTTTTTAAGTGTATCTTGCTCAGTTAAATGAACAGTTGCGCCTTGTTCAGTAAAAGAAAGAGCGGCTTTTTCGCCCCAATGTGCGGCAGCGCCCTGCTCGCTAAGTTGAACTAGAAATTTTTCTGACATGTTAGAATACTCTTTGCGCTAAAAATGTTGCTCGAGTTTACTACAGCCAACGTCAGTTCCCAACAGCTTGCGATAAATAGCATTATGAGATGTGGTTCAATCCTCGTAATGAATCACTTACAATAAAGAAAAACGAATTTATAAAAGCCATGAAGTTTACTCCCGCATTACAAACAGCTACCTTAATTAAACGCTACAAACGTTTTTTAGCCGACTTAAAAACTGTCGATGGCGTAGAGTTTACAGCTCACTGTGCTAATACCGGCAAAATGACGGGCTGTGCAGAGCCTGGATTTAAAGCGTTTTATTCAACCAGTGATAACGCCAAACGTAAGTTCCCTCAATCCTTGCAATTAACTCAGAACCAATTCGATCACTTAATATGTGTTAATACCGCGATTGCAAACAATGTTGTACAAGAAGCCTTAAATGAAGGCGCGATTACTGAACTTGTTGACTATCAAACCATTGCTGCAGAAGTAAAATACGGCCAAGAAAATAGCCGTATCGATTTTTTATTAACAGGTGAACACAAACCCCATTGCTATGTAGAAGTAAAATCAGTGACATTGCTTTCGCAAACAGACCCACAATCTGGGCAAGGGTATTTTCCGGATGCAAAAACTGAGCGAGGCCAAAAACATCTGCGAGAGCTAATAGAGATGGTGCAACAAGGGCATCGTGCAGTGCTATTTTTTGCAGTTTTACATGAAGGTATCAATCAAGTGAGTGCGGCAAAACATATCGACTCAAAATACGCCCAACTTTTAACTGAAGCTATAGATAATGGTGTTGAAGTGATTGCTTATAAAGCAAAAATTTCGGCAGAAGAAATTAAGTTGCAAGAAAAATGTGATTTTCTGAACTAAGCTACTCTTTTACGAAAACGACAATAAAAGCACTATTTTAGTTGTATTATTTTTTTTTGCCCATATAACTTAGCAAATTTAAAAAATTTATGGATAGTTAAGGGCTTACAAAACCGCCCATAATTATTTGAGCAATCATTAGCGCAAGGTCAAGAGGATTAATTAAAAATAAATTTGCCTCAGTCTAATGATTCTGCTATTTATAGCCGCCGGCTAACGCTGGGCAAAATATTAAGGATTTAGGAGAAAGTTATGCCAGACCAAAAAAGACTAGGGTTATTGGCTCAGGCCGGGTTAGAACCATATCAGGAACAGCCAGGTGAAGAGTATATGAATGAAGCACAACGTGCTCATTTCAAAACAATTTTAGAAGCTTGGCGTAACGATTTACGTAACGAAGTAGACCGTACTAAATCGCATATGCAAGACGAAGCAGCTAACTTTCCGGATCCAGTAGACCGTGCAGCACAAGAAGAAGAATTCTCATTAGAACTTCGTACTCGTGACCGTGAGCGTAAACTGATCAAGAAAATTGAAAAAACGATTCAATTAATCAAAGAAGACGATTTTGGTTTCTGTGAATCATGTGGTATCGAAATTGGTATCCGCCGCCTAGAAGCGCGTCCTACAGCTGATTTATGTGTAGACTGTAAAACGCTTGCGGAAATTAAAGAAAAGCAATCTGGACGCGGTTAATTACATCCTTTAATTAGCCCATGTCTACCACAGCCGTTAACACGCCAATGCGTGAATATCGTGGCCGCTTTGCGCCATCCCCTTCAGGGCCATTACATTTTGGCTCACTTATAGCGGCTGTGGGTAGCTTCCTTGATGCAAAAGCCAATCAAGGAAAATGGTTAGTACGCATTGAAGATATCGACACAACGCGTGTTGTAAGCGGTGCTAGCGACGATATATTACATACCTTAGAGGCTTACGGTCTTTACTGGGACGAGCCTGTCATATACCAAACCCAGCGTCATGAGCAATACCAAGCCATTGTTGACGAGTTAATTTCGCAAAACCTTGTTTATGCATGTCATTGCACGCGCAAAGAAATTAAAGCAATCGGTGGAATATACCAAGGCCACTGCCGGTATAAAAACCACGCTTTAACTGATTCAGCGCTACGTTTAACCCAGCAATTTGCAACCAGTCACTACCATGATTTAATTCAAGGTGAAGTCTATGTTGATAGCCAACTTGCCAAAGAAGATTACTTAATAAAGCGCAGCGATGGTTTATTTGCTTACCAACTGGTCGTAGTCGCCGATGATATTGCACAAGGTATTACAAGAGTCGTTCGCGGAGCTGATTTACTCGAACCGACCGCACGACAACTCAGTTTGTTTAAGCAGCTAAATAAACCGGCCCCAGAATACGCCCACCTACCTTTAGCAGTAGCTAAACCCGGTTTTAAGCTATCAAAACAAAATTACGCTCCGGCAATAGCAAAATCAGATCCAAAGCCCGCGATGTTCGATGCCTTGCGCTTTTTAGGCTTAAAGCCAGAAAGCTCACTTTTATCATTAAATATCGAACAGATGTTAGCTTGGGCTATTGAAACTTACCGCCTTGAACACATACCAAAGGTGCAAGAAATACAAGTTAGCGAGGATCCAAACTCTCCTTTTTGTAACTTTGTTACTATTGAAAAATAAATTGCCAATTTTAAAGGCCGAGTAACTTAATTTTTCAGCCCTGCTGGTATATGATAGCGACCCAAAGTGTGCGAATCATCAACACCTTAATTTAGCGCCATTTAAAACACACTGATTACACGTCAATCTCACATCGGCGAAGTATCAAACAAACGCTATACTTGATGAGTCGCAAAGTCCGCGTCGTAGGAGACAGATTATTATTTCTAAGCTTTTTCAATTTTGTCGGCAGATTATTGGCCCAAATGCCACGACATCAAGTGGTGCTTTGCCAGCGAGCGAGTTACCTTTGGTGATCGAACGCAGTGAACATGGTATTTCGCGCAAACAATTTAGCCCAAATGCAATCAAAGTATTGTACCGCCTTAAAGAAGGTGGTTTTGATGCCTACCTTGTAGGTGGTTGTATTCGAGATATATTGTTAGGCCAACAACCCAAAGACTTCGACGTTGTAACAAACGCAACCCCAGAGCAAATCAAAAAGCTATTTCGTAACTGTCGCTTAATTGGTCGTCGGTTTCGTTTAGCCCATATCGTGTTTGGTCGAGAAATTATTGAAGTGGCGACCATGCGTGGCCATCACGAAGCTGAAGAAAGCAAAAATCAAATTAGCCAATCAAGTGAACACGGCCAACTCCTGCGCGACAATGTTTATGGCAGTATTGAAGAAGATGCTGAGCGCCGCGACTTTTCGATTAATGCACTTTATTACTCAATTAATGACTTTTGTATTTATGACTATGCCAATGGCATTAGCGCGATAAAAGCAAAACAAATTGAGCTAATTGGCGACCCAGAAACACGTTACCGTGAAGATCCTGTGCGCATGTTACGTGCAGTGCGTTTTGCCACCAAACTGGGAATGAGCATTGCACCTGGCACCGAAAAGCCAATTAAAGGCCTTGCTAACTTACTTGATCATATCCCGCCTGCTCGTTTATTTGAAGAATCACTCAAATTGTTCTTAAACGGCAAAGCAGAAGAAAACTACTTAATGCTACGCCAGTATGGTTTATTCAAAGCATTATTCCCTGCGCTGGATAAAATCTTAGATGCCAACCCTGAAGGCTTTGAGCATACGTTTATTCTGCAAATGTTTAAAAACACCGATAAACGTATTAATGCTGATAAAAAAGTCACCCCAGCCTTTATTTTTGCAGCCTTATTGTGGTTCCCATTGCAGAGCATTGCGAAGAAGTTACAACAACGCGATCAACTTTCAGAGTACGATGCATTTGCACAAGCAATGAACAAAGTACTGAGTGAAAACGCGCAACAGGTAGCAGTACCAAAACGCTTCACCTTGGGTGCACGCGATATTTGGCATATTCAGCAACGCCTTGATAAACGAGGTGGTCAGCGCGCTTATAGGCTCACTCAACAGCCTCGATTCAAAGCCGCTTATGATTTCTTATTACTGCGTGTGCAAGCTGGCGAAGAGCAACAAAAAGAGCTTGCTGATTGGTGGACAGCCTACCTAAGCCAAGACATCAATGGCCAAAAAGAGATGGTTAAAAATTTAGGACACCAAGGTGGCCCTAAGCGCCGTCGTCGCCCACGCAAGAAAAAAGTAGACTAAGTATGCATACCGTTTATTTAGGTTTAGGTGCCAATTTAAACGCGCCACGTAAACAAATTCATGCTGCTGTTGCTGCCCTAAAAGCATTAAAAGATGTTGAGTTTGTTTGTGTATCTCATGATTACGCAAGCAAACCCATGGGACCGCAAGATCAACCCGATTATGTAAATGCGGTCGCGTGTGTTAAAACTGCACTTGAGCCTGAACAATTGCTTGTTTTAACTCAAGCCATTGAACTTGAACATGGCCGTGTTAGAAAAGAAGAACGCTGGGGTCCGCGTACCCTTGATATAGATATTTTATTGTTCGGTAATGACGTGATAGACACCCCTCGCTTAACTGTGCCTCATTATGGCTTAACAGAGCGAGAATTTGTTGTTTATCCATTATTTGAGATAGCACCAACGCTTGTACTACCGAATAATCAATCACTTGCTGATATAAAAAAAACGTTGCCTTTAAACGATTTACAACAACTCCCTCAGCAGTAATCAACCAAGGCTAAGCCTTAGAGGAAATTATGTCTAAAATCACCGTTTCAACTCTCAATAAAATGAAACAAGAACAACAAAAAATCACCGCATTAACGGCCTACGATGCCAGTTTTGCAAAATTGTTTCATGATAATGGCGTCGAGGTGATTTTAGTCGGTGACTCACTAGGCATGGTACTACAAGGTGCTGATGACACCCTTGCTGTAACCAACACAGATATTGCATACCATACTCGCTGTGTGCGTGCCGGTAGCCGCGAATTATTTGTGATTGCTGACTTACCATTTATGACCTATGCCAACCCAACTGATGCCTGTAAAAATGCAGCAGAGCTGATGCGTGCGGGGGCAAACATGGTTAAGCTTGAAGGTGGCGAATGGCTGCACGACAGCATTCGTGCGATGACCCAACAAGGTATTCCAGTATGTGGCCACCTAGGCTTAACACCTCAGTCAGTGCATGTTTTTGGCGGTTTTAAAATTCAAGGTCGTGAGCAATCTCAAGCCGATAAAATGGTCAGCGATGCGAAAGCACTTGAAGCGGCAGGTGCACAGTTACTTGTTTTAGAATGTATTCCAAGTGAGCTTGCTAAACGTATTACTGATGAGCTAAACATTCCTACCATTGGTATTGGTGCAGGTAATCAAACTGATGGGCAAATCTTAGTAATGCACGACCTAGTTGGTATTTCGGCAGGCTATATTCCTAAGTTTTCAAAGAACTTTTTATTAGAAACCGGCAATATGCCAGCAGCAGTGCAAAAGTATTGTGAAGATGTAAAAAGTGGTGCTTTCCCAAGTACCGAACACGAGTTTAAATAAATGCAATCAATCACTGAAATTAAATCGTTACGCAGCCAAATCAAAGCTTGGCGTCAAGCGGGCCTGAGCATTGCACTAGTGCCTACCATGGGCAATTTACACCAAGGTCACTTTTCACTTGTTGAAAAAGCCAAAACATTGGCTGATAAAGTGGTTGTGAGTATCTTTGTAAATCCGATGCAATTTGGTGCCAATGAAGACCTTGATAGTTACCCGCGCACACTAAACGAAGATAAACAAGGTTTAGCAGATCTTGGTACTGATATCGTGTTTACCCCATCCGTTGAAACGATTTACCCAAATGGTTTAGGCGAGCAAAGCTTTGTCGATGTACCGGGTGTTTCTATGGGTTACTGTGGAGGCTCGCGACCTGGCCACTTCAAAGGCGTTGCAACCGTTGTCACTAAGCTATTTAATTTGGTTCAACCTGACTTTGCTTGTTTTGGTGAAAAAGATTTTCAGCAGCTACAGGTTATTAAAACCATGACGCGCGACCTATCTATTCCAGTTGAAATTATTGGCGTACCTACTTGCCGCGAAATCTCTGGTTTAGCAATGAGCTCTCGTAATGGCTATTTATCTGATGAGCAAAAAGACACCGCAAAAGTACTGTTTGCCACACTAAATAATACTGCAACTGCACTTAAACAAGGCAGCGCAGACATTGCAGCACTTGAGGCAGATGCAAAAGTACAGCTTGAAAAGGCTGGACTAAAACCTGACTATTATTCGATTGCAGAGCGCTCAACACTAAAACCAGCCACCGCGGCTGATAAACAACTTGTTATTTTAGCTGCTGCTTATTTGGGCTCAGTACGATTAATTGACAATTTACAAGTTGAGCTGGATTAAATAGCAACAATCTGGGTAAGATGGATTGCAAAGAAAAGACATAAACTAGGGATAAGCATGAAAAAACTACCAGCAATTGCAGCAACATTGTTTGCTATGACATTACTGTCTGCCTGCTCAAGCAAAATTGACAACCCAGAAATGCAGCAATGTGCTCAGCAAAACTATCAATGCGAAGCAAGCTGTGAGCAACAAAGCACTGCTGATGGCTTAGTTCATAAAGTCTGTAGCAACAAGTGCATTGAAGCTTACAACCAATGTAAAGCTAATGCAGAAAAGTTAGGCGAAGTTAAATAACAACAGCTCGCTTTTTAAGGCACTGATAACCTATTCGGTGCCTGCACTCCCCCTCCCGATAACAATTTCGCTTTCACAATTAAGCCTCTGGTAATTTTGTTCATATTTTTGTTTACCCTTTAAGCTATTCATATTAGGGCAAGCTTTCGTTCATTAAACTTCTCCATATTGGTGACGAATAAACAACTGCAACTGTGTAATTGTTTCTCACTAATTTCAAAATTTTACTCTTCGCATTTAGCTGCACCAACTCAAAGCCATTGAGATTATTAGTTTTTATTTTGGGCCCAGCAATTGCTATGAGATATGAAAGAATTAACGTGATTTACGGCTAAAGGAAAATTGAATGAAACCAGAAACCCGAACTAAGCTCTTCAGCGCTATTAAAAAGAAGACCTTCTTGGGCGTATTATTAGCCATCAGCGCAGGTCATAGTTACGCAGTTGAAGACCCAGAGCAGCCAAAAGCAACTGAAACAGAACAAACAGCCGCTGAGGTTCAAGCAACCGCAAATGAAAAACAGCAAATAGAGGATACTGCTGCTGTTGAGCTTAAGCCTGCAATGATCACGATTCCAGAAGAAAAGCTATTTGAAGTTATCACTGCACGTGCGAAAAAATTAGCCTCTGAGCCGTATGTAGCGCCTAAAGAGTTAGAGCTTGAAGCATTAACTAATATTGGTTATCAGGACTACCGTGCGATTCGTTTTCGTACTGAGCAAGCAATTTGGAAAGATCAAAGCCTGTATGAAGTGCAGTTATTCCACCCTGGCTTTTTATATCGCTCACCGGTTGCAATTAATACTCTTGAGCAAAATGCCGAAGTAAAAAGTTTACCTTTTAAAACAGATTACTATCGTTACGATGCAACTGCAGCCCCGTTAGAGCAAGAGATCAGTACCGCGATTGCCAATACACAACTTGGCCATGCAGGTTTTCGTTTGCATTTCCCACTAAATAACAATGAGTACAAAGACGAAGTGGCTGTGTTCCAAGGTGCTTCGTACTTTCGTTTAGTTGGCCCGCATCAAGTATATGGTCTGTCAGCTCGAGGTCTTGCAGTTGATACAGCACTGAGCTCAGGCGAAGAATTTCCTGTTTTCAAAGAGTTCTGGTTAGTAAAACCTGCACCCGAAGATACTACCATCGTGCTTTATGCATTATTAGATAGCCCTTCAGTGTCGGGAGCCTATCGTTTTGAACTAACACCTTCTACTAACACTGAAGTAAAAACCGAGATGCAAATTTTTGCCCGTAAAGACATTAAAAAGCTCGGCATAGCCCCGCTAACAAGTATGTTTTACCACGGTGAAAATAGTACTAAGTTTTTTGATGATTACCGCCCTGAAGTACATGATTCTGATGGCCTATTAATGCAATCAGAACAAGGTCAATGGATTTGGCGTGCACTGAATAACCCAAAAAAATTAAGTGTCACTTCGTTTAGCTACGAGAACCCTAAAGGCTTTGGCCTTGCACAGCGAGACCGAGACTTTAATAACTACCTTGATACCGAAGCGCATTATCACAATCGTCCAAGCATGTGGATTGAGCCAGTGGGTAATTGGGGTAAAGGGCGTGTTGAGTTAGTAGAAATCCCTACAGATACCGAAACTAACGACAATATTGTTAGCTATTGGGTGCCAGAGCAGCCTATGAAAGCTGGTGACAGCTTAAGCTTTAGTTACAAGCTTTCGACTTTCAATGCCACGCTTGCAACTCAAGATAAAGCGAGTGTGTTAAGAACCCGAATTGGTAGTGCAGCATTACCTGGTGAAGACAATCCACCACCAAAAAGCCACCGCCAATTTACCGTTGATTTTAGTGGCGAAACCATTAATCAACTATCAGCTAATTTTGCCATGCAGGCGGATCTTACACTCTCTGCTGGGCAAATAAGCGATAAAACGGTACAGCAGTTACCAAACAATCAAGGATGGCGCGTAGCATTTAAAGTGGCGCCAGAGGGAGATAAGCCTGTTGATATGCGCTTATCGTTAAAACTACGTGATAAAGAAATCAGCGAGGTATGGAGCTATGTCTGGTATCCAAACGACGTCCAATAGTAAAGCATTAAAGGCAACAACAATGCCATTTAAGAAGACCCGCGCTTGGCTTTTTTCAAGCCTAGCGCTTACCATTACTGCCTATGGCGTGTGGATCATGTTCGATATTTTAAATTCTAACGGCATGACACCGCTTGAGTACGCTTTACTGGCATTATTTACAGTTACCTTCGCGTGGATTGTTACAGCCTTTTGTAGTGGCTGTATGGGCTTCATCCTGCAATTATTTCGTATTGACCCGTTGACCTTAAAACGTCAAAAGCCAATCGAGATTAATCAGCATGCCTTGAGTCAAACTAAAACAGCCATTGTTATGCCTATCTACAACGAAGATACAGAGCGTGTCATCGCCGGTTTTGAAGTAAGTTTACGCTCGCTGGCTAAAACAGGGCAAATGCCGCATTACGACTTTTACTTGCTAAGTGATACGCAAGACCCTGAAATTGCACGTAATGAACTTAAAGCGTGGAATGCACTTACTGAGCGCTTAGGTGATTTAGCAAAGCATACTTTTTATCGTCGCCGTGAAGATAATAAACACCGTAAAGTGGGTAACTTAACTGATTTTTGTGAACGTTGGGGCAGCCAATACGATCACATGATTGTGCTTGATGCCGATAGCATTATGACGGGTCAATGTATGCTTGAACTGACTTCTAGCATGATCAGCAATCCAAAATCAGGCTTGATCCAAACGATCCCGATTCCGGTTCGCCAAGACACGTTTTTTGGTCGTTTTTTACAGTTTGCATCAATTTTATATAGCCCAATGCTGGCAACTGGTTCTGCTTTTTGGCAAACAAACCAAGCAAACTACTGGGGCCACAATGCGATTATTCGCGTTGAAGCATTCACAAAGTGCTGCGGCCTACCTGTTCTAAAAGGTAATGCCCCATTTGGTGGTGAGATCTTAAGTCATGACTTTGTAGAAGCTTCTCTGCTACACCGCAGTGGTTGGGATGTGTTACTGCTTAGCGATGTTGAAGGCAGTTACGAAGAAGTACCAAGTAACATTCTCGATTACGCGATTCGTGATAGACGCTGGGTGCAAGGTAATATCCAGCATTTAGGTTTACTGCCTAAATCAGGTCTTAAGCTAATGAGTAAAATGCATTTTTTATTTGGTGCCACAGCATATATTTCATCGTTAATTTGGTTATCTATGCTGGCATTAAGTACCTTAGATGCAGTAACTCGTGCACTTAATAGCGACGTGTACTTTAACCATGCTTATCAACTTTTCCCAACCTGGCAAATTGCCAAAACGGATTTAATTGATTCGTTGTTATTTATTACAGCTGTATTGTTGTTACTGCCTAAATTAATGGGCGTAATTGTGACTTTAGTGCATCGTAATAAAGCCTTTGGCGGTACGATGAAGTTAATTGCCGGTTCACTCATCGAAACTATTTTTGCGATTGTGATTGCCCCTTTAATGATGGTGTTTCATAGCTACTTTGTAGTGTGCGTATTTTTAGGTAAAAAAGTTAGCTGGGATGCACAGCCTCGCGAAGGCAGAATGGTACCGTGGAAAGAAGCGATTGGTTATACGTTATTTTCGACTATTACCGCGATTATCTGGGGCTCGGTTGCTTACTATTACACACCGACCTTCTTTTGGTGGTTATCACCAATTTTAGTAGGCCTTATTTTAGCAGCGCCAATTGTACGCTATTCAAGCAGCATCGGCTTAGGAGTGAAAATGCGTAAAGTGGGTTTATTTTTATGCCCAAGTGAAGTTGAAAACGATGATACCTTAGCGGCACTTCGTGTACATCAACAAGAAATTGGCTTGCCAAAAGATGAACACGCTGACTTTAATGTACCAGCATTACCCAATGAATACCCAACGGTAATGCCTATTCAAAGCTTTAAGGCACCCTCGGGTAAAAAGCGCAAGCAAGTACGTATTGCTCAGCAACGTATTAAAGCCAAGCTCTTTGCCAAAAGCTAAACGAAAAAAAACCGCTCAATGAGCGGTTTTTTCATCTATGTCTGTATGGTTGTTACAGAAGGCCTAGCTTTTTAAGTTCAGCCATTGCCATTTTACCTGAAAGTGGCACATAACCATCTTTCTCAACAATTTTTTGACCGTCTACAGAAAGAACCATTTTTAAGAACTCTGCATCGATTGGTGAAAGTGGCTTATTAGGGTGCTTGTTCACATAAACGTATAAGAAACGAGATAGTGGGTATTTACCTGTTGCTACGTTTTCTAATGTTGCATCAACAAAGTTGTCACCTTTCTTAGAAAGTGGAACTGTGCGTACACCTGATGTTTTATAACCGATACCTGAGTAACCAATCGCGTTCACTGAAGAAGAGATTGACTGTACTACAGATGCAGAACCAGGTTGTTCGTTTACGTTGTTACGGAAGTCACCTTTACAAAGTGCTTTCTTCTTGAAGTAACCGTAAGTACCTGATACTGAGTTACGACCGTAAAGCTGGATATCTTTTGCAGCCCAATCACCCTCAAGACCTACTTCGCTCCAACGATTAACTTGTTCACTTGCACCACATTTACGTGTAGAAGAGAAAATCGCATCAACTTGGTCAATACGTAAACCTTTGATTGGGTTATCTTTGTGTACGAATACAGCTAGAGCATCGATTGCAACGCGAACTTCAGTTGGCTTGTAGCCGTAACGCTTTTCGAATGCTTCGATTTCTTTTGACTTCATACGACGGCTCATTGGGCCGAAGTTTGCTGTACCTTCAGTTAATGCTGGAGGAGCAGTTGAAGAACCCGCTGCTTGGATTTGAATGTTTACGTTTGGATAGAAGCGTTTGTACTCTTCTGCCCAGAACGTCATCATGTTTGCAAGAGTGTCAGAACCAACAGATGAGAAGTTACCAGAGATACCACTTGTTTTAGTGTACTCAGGCATATCTTTATCAACTGCAGCTGCTTGTGCTGATACAAATGTTGTTACAGCCACACCCATTGCGGCAACGAGATTTTTGAATTTCATAGGGGTTACTCCGATTTGTTCGTCCCATTTCCTAACTGCGGTCTACTCTAATGACACTAGATGACAGTTAGATTACCCTTAAATGACATTTTTATGACTTTGCAGTTTTTTCAATTTTTTCTGCAATACGCACGACTTTTTCGCTACCAAATGCAAACGCAAAGGTCGAGCCTTGTCCTAATTTACTGCTGATATCTAAACGACTATCATGCCTTGTAAGTACGTGTTTTGTAATTGCTAAACCTAGCCCAGACCCACCTGTCGTACGGCTACGAGCTTTATCGACACGATAAAAACGCTCGGTTAAACGGTTAATATGCTCTGCGGCAATACCATCACCATTATCGGTCACACTAAATGCGGCTTGGTTATCTTTAAGCTGCCAATCAACCACAATTTTGCCACCTGGCTTGGTGTAATGAATGGCATTAAAAACAAGGTTAGAAAAGGCACTACGTAATTCGTCTTCGGCCCCTTTAATATCTAAACTCGTATCAACATTAAATATAAGCTCATGGCCTTTGTCTTGGTTCAATGACTGTGCTTCGGTTTGAATATAGGTAAGAAGCTGCGGCACATTGACAGGTTTATCGTTATCTTGACGACGTGCCCCTTCAATACGCGACAACGAAAGTAATTGATTGACCAAGCTATCCATACGCTTACATTGTTCAAGCATGGTTGTTTGCGCTTTTTGCCACATTGCAGGAGGTGGTAAGCTATCTGAATCAAGCATTTCTAAGTAACCGGTTACCACCGTAAGTGGTGTTCTCAGCTCATGAGAAACATTGGCCACAAAGTCTTTACGCATCTGCTCAAGTTGCTTTAAGCGAGTAACATCACGCACCACCATCATCAACTGTGAACTTGCATAGGGCATAACACGAAACTCTAAGGTTTGATCGTAGCTGTGGCCACCATCAAGCTCGAGCGGTTCATCGAAACAGGCTTTATGCATGTACTTTGCAAACTTAGGATCGCGAATAAGATTATCTAAGCGTTGCCCATGATCAGTAGGCCACTGTAACCCTAAAACTTTTAAAGCCAATTGGTTACACCAAATGATGCTAAGATCTTTTTGTAATACGACAACCGCATCAGGCACAGCCTCGGCGCCGTCACGAAAGCGGCGTATTAAGTCTGCCAATTCATTGCGTTTTTTACGGTTTCGATGCTGTAAATGATAGATCCCTTCAAAGACTTGCTCCCATGCTCCCTCCCCTTCGGGTGGGTTAAAACTACGTTGATTAAGAAGCCAATCGCTGAGGCGATATAATTGATGATAATGCCAAATTAAAAGTGCAAAAGAGCCTAAAAATAAAAGCAAAAAAGGCGCACCTACAAGTACGCCAACTAATAACAAGGGTAAGAAATACATAAACAGGCGTTTTGCTAACGCCTGTTTATTCACTACTCGATACATACACTCACTTTACCTTAAGTATGTAAATTAGCTTGTTAAGGTCATTGCAATGACACTTATAATTTACTTGAAAAACGATAGCCTGCACCGCGAACGGTTTGCACTAAACGGTCATGCCCTAATGGTGCAATCGCTTTACGTAGACGACGAATATGTACATCAACAGTACGGTCTTCTACATATACATTTGTTCCCCATACATGATCAAGTAATTGTTCACGGCTGTAAACACGTTCAGGATGCGTCATGAAGAAATGTAGTAATCTAAATTCAGTAGGCCCCATATCTAATTCACTACCTTCTGATGTTACACGGTGTGAGATTGGGTCAAGGCGTAAGCCATGAACTTCAATGGCTTCTTCTAATGAGGTTGGTGAAACACGGCGAATAACCGCTTTAATGCGCGCCATTAATTCTTTAGGAGAAAATGGTTTGGTTACGTAATCATCAGCACCTACTTCAAGGCCGCGTACTTTGTCTTCTTCTTCACCGCGAGCAGTCAGCATAATGATAGGGATCTGACGAGTATATTCGTTTTGCTTAAATTTCTTAGCAATTTGAATACCGCTACCACCAGGTAACATCCAATCTAATAAAACCATATCTGGGTATGGTTCAACCATAGCTTCAATCGCAGAGTCATAATCTTCTGCTTCAATTGCTTGAAAACCATTTTGCTCTAAAACAAAAACCAGCATCTCTCTGATAGGCGCTTCGTCATCGACGACTAGTACTTTACGTGACATTCCAATTTATCTCTTTCGTTAGCGAACTGGTTTCATTATTATGACTAAGTATGACATTTT
This sequence comes from Pseudoalteromonas sp. 0802, assembly GCF_013350085.1. Lineage (NCBI taxonomy): Bacteria > Pseudomonadati > Pseudomonadota > Gammaproteobacteria > Alteromonadales > Pseudoalteromonadaceae > Pseudoalteromonas > Pseudoalteromonas sp. 0802. The sequence continues at coordinate 94,308 of NZ_JABVXE010000010.1, forward strand.
TATGAAAGTCTAACGAGTAATTGAAAAAGCGCAAAAAAATCAATGCAAAAATAGCCATTTTTTACGCTTAAATAGTAAATTTCGGATTAAAAGTCATACCTTAAAGTGACTGCAAGATGATCTTCATCAGCATTATTATCTAGTGAAAATTGCGTATACCACATGTACATACGTGCTTGTTTTGACAGGCTTCGTTCAACCCCAATAGAAGTACCACTACCCGAATCTTTCAATTTACCAAAGCTGCCATCAGTATCTTGATATTGCGCCAGCAACTTATATTTATCTATTTTGTAAGATGCGCTCACTAAAAACCCATCTTCTTTGTCAGAACCTGTAACTTTTTCGCTTTGTTGATACATACCGCCTAAGGTTAAATCGCCTAATTTGCCTTGCGCCGTAAACCGTGTTGTATCATAACCGGCTACTTTACTGTCGTGGGCAACACTTACAAAATAAGGCGCTTTTTTAAATTTACTATCACCATACATAAATGCCGCAGAAACACCGGTTTCTTCATCTTGTTTGGAGTTATCTTCAGCAATATAGGTGACCACAAATTGCATATTGCCAACAATTGGCGAACTGTAATGAACCACATCACCAAGGCGATTTTCACCATTGAACAAGGCTTTAACATCACCATCAAAGTCGTTCATTAAATCAATTTTACCCTGCGATACTTTTAACGCAGTATCGTGACGACCAAGCACTACCTGCCCATAACTGCCTTGTAGACCAACATATTGATTACGCGCGGTAATATTCTCTTCAGTTTTACCATCGCTATCTTGATCTGCCGCATTTACTGCAAATTCAAACTTATATACGGCTTTTAACCCATCGCTTATTTCACCGCTGCCTTTGATCCCCATACGTGAGTTATAGCTCTCAATAGACGTTTCACTGCCATCGCCAGTGTCGCTATTAGCAACCCCTAAATGGGCCCGACCATACACATCTACAGCTTCGGCAGCACTATGAAAAGAAATAATGCACATTGCAAAGCTCGACAACATCATGGCAGGTTTATTCATGGTAGCGATCCTCAATTTAAGCAATAACTTAAAAATCGAACATAAAGGGCTTTTGGTCAAGGCGAGGAGGAGATATTTCAAATAAAAATCACGGATCACTGATCTACCAACTTAATCAGATCAGGATCAGATTTTTACTAAGAAGATCAACTTCAGATCAGTTTTTTACTTAGAGAATAAGATAACTTGTTGATTTAATGTTAAGGCGCTCAGCATTTCGTTTAAAAGATGAGCAAAGAAAAGCCTGTGATCAGTATACAACTAGTAAAATAATGATCCGTGAAAGCGAAGGTTAGTAAAACAGTGATCCTGAAAAACACGAGTAAGTATATCGCTGATCCGCCTTGATCGAATCATAAAAAAACCGGCATAAAGCCGGCTTTTTCAACTTACTATCAATTACTTAATTTGTGGATCAAGTTCACCTGATAAGTATTTAAGATGCATATCATCTAAAGAGATAGGCTTGATCTTACCAGCTTGACCTGCCGTACCAAATGCTTCGTAGCGAGCAACACAGATCTCTGTCATTGCTTTCGTTGCTTCAGCTAAGTATTTACGTGGATCAAAGTTAGCTGGGTTTAAAGCTAAGTGACGACGAATTGCACCTGTTGATGCTAAACGAAGATCGGTATCGATATTAACTTTACGAACACCGTACTTAATACCTTCGATGATCTGCTCTACTGGCACGCCATACGTTTCAGGAATTTCGCCACCGTATTGGTTAATCACTTCTAACCACTCTTGTGGAACAGAAGAAGAACCATGCATTACTAAGTGTGTGTTAGGAATACGCGCGTGGATTTCTTTAATGCGATCAATCGCTAAGATATCGTCTGTTGGTGGACGAGTAAATTTGTACGCACCATGTGATGTACCACAAGCAATAGCAAGTGCATCAACCTTAGTTTTACTAACGAAATCAGCGGCTTCTTCAGGATCTGTTAGCATTTGATCAGTAGACAATTTACCTTCTGCACCCACGCCGTCTTCTTCACCTGCTTCACCTGTTTCCAGTGAACCTAAAACACCTAACTCGCCTTCAACAGACACACCACAAGCATGAGCCATTTCAACGGTTTGACGAGTTACATCAACATTATATTCGTAGCTTGAAGGAGTTTTACCATCAGACATTAATGAGCCATCCATCATAACTGATGAAAAGCCTAACTGGATTGAGCGCTGACATACACCTGGTGAAGTTCCGTGGTCTTGGTGCATTACAACTGGGATATGAGGCCATTCTTCAACGGCTGCTAAAATCATATGACGAATAAAAGGGGCACCAGCATAGGCACGTGCGCCTGCTGAACCTTGTACAATTACCGGGCTGTTTGTTTTGTCAGCCGCTTCCATAATTGCACGCATTTGCTCTTGGTTATTAACGTTAAACGCAGGTACGCCGTAACCATTTTCAGCTGCATGATCAAGAAGTTGTCGCATACTGATTAAAGCCATTTGGTATTCTCCAAATTGTATCGACAGTAGTTCCCTACTATCTAGTTTGAACGGATAAGTTATTTTTTTGATGCATCACTGCATCACGAAAAGCTCGCGCCTACCGTAACAGCTGTAAATAAAACGAGGGTGAGAGGTATTTTATTAACAGCTAAACCAGCGTAATTACCTAATAACTACGCTGGCATACGCACTAATTACTTAGCACGTTCTTCAAGCATAGCAACTGCTGGTAATTTTTTCCCTTCTAAAAATTCAAGGAAAGCACCACCACCGGTTGAAATGTAAGAAACTTTATCGGCAATGCCGTATTTATCAATCGCTGCAAGCGTATCACCGCCACCAGCAATCGAGAATGCACTTGAGTTAGCAATCGCATCAGCAATAGCACGTGTGCCATTACCAAATTGGTCAAATTCAAATACACCAACTGGACCATTCCATACAACAGTGCCCGCATTAGCAATGATTTTTGCTAATTGGTTTGCTGTATCAGGACCAATATCGAAGATCATGTCTTCGTCTGTTACTTCATTCACATCTTTTAATGTTGCCACTGCAGATTCTGAGAACTCATTACCTACAACAACATCAGTTGGTACCGGTATTTCACCGTTATTAGCTTTTGCCGCAGCACTTAATTTGTTTGCTTCATCAATTAAATCAGCTTCAAATAAAGATTTACCTACTGGGTGACCTGCCGCTGCGATGAAGGTATTAGCGATACCACCACCCGTTACAAGTTGATCAACCACTTTAGAAAGTGAATCAAGTACAGTTAACTTAGTCGATACTTTAGAGCCACCAACGATAGCAACCAAAGGACGAGCTGGGTTATCAAGCGCTTTACCTAGTGCGTCTAGCTCTGCCGCAAGTAGTGGACCTGCACATGCAACATCAGCAAATAAACCTACACCGTGAGTCGATGCTTGTGCACGGTGAGCCGTACCAAATGCGTCCATTACGTAAACATCACATAATGCAGCTAGTTTTTTAGACAGTGCTTCGTCGTTTTTCTTTTCGCCAGCGTTAAAACGCACGTTTTCGAAAACAACCACTTCGTTATCAGCAACGTCTACGCCTTCTAGGTAGTCTTTTTCAAGACGAACTGTTTGCTCAAGGGCATCATTTAAATAATTAACCACAGGGGCAAGCGAAAACGCTTCATCATATTCCCCTTCCGTAGGGCGGCCAAGGTGTGACATCACCATTACTTTAGCGCCTTTTTCTAACGCTAATTTGATAGTTGGTAATGCTGCACGAATACGTGCATCAGAGGTCACTTTACCTTCTTTTACAGGCACATTTAAATCTTCACGAATTAACACGCGTTTGCCGTTTAAATCTAAATCTGCCATTTTAATGACCGACATGGACTTCTCCTTAGTTAACGATACTAATATTATATTTATAAATTATTGGCTTACAGCCATCATCGCACGCGCAGTGTCGAGCATACGATTCGCAAAGCCCCACTCATTATCGCACCACACTAACAACTTTATCAGCCGTTTATGACTAACACGTGTCTGAGTGCCATCTATGATACAAGAATGTGGGTCATGATTAAAATCTACCGATACCAATGGCTCTTCTGTGTAGCTTAAAATACCGTCAAGGCGGTCTTTTGCAGCTAACTTAAGTGCCTGATTGACAGTCGCTAAATTCACATCGGTATTCACTGTTACACTTAAATCCATCGCCGTCACATTGATAGTTGGTACCCTAACAGCAATGGCTTCGAAGCGACTATGAAACTTAGGCAAAATACGCTCAATACCACGAGCAAGCTTTGTATCTACCGGAATAATAGACTGGCTTGCAGCGCGAGTACGACGTAAATCATGATGATACGCATCAATCACTTGCTGATCATGCATCGAGGCATGAATCGTTGTAATAGCCCCAGATTCAATCGAAAATGCGTCATCCAGCACTTTAATTACTGGCACAATACAGTTTGTGGTACATGAACCGTTTGAAACAATCGTATGTTCAGCTTTTAGCTCATCATCGTTAATACCATACACAATTGTGGCATCAACATCAGCATCTGCAGGCTGTGAAAACAATACTTTTTTTGCACCAGCAGCTAAGTGTAGTTCTGCATGTTCACGAGAGTGATACACCCCAGTACATTCAAGAACTACATCAACATCAAGAGTTTGCCAAGGTAGTTCTGCAGAGTTTTCTTCTGCAAATAAGGCTATAGAGTCGTTTGCAACCGTTAAAGTATCTTCGCCAAGATTAACTGGAAATGAAAAGCGGCCGTGAGATGTATCGTATTTAAGGAGATGGGCAATGCCCTTAGGGTCGGCTAATTCGTTAATAGCGACAATTTTGATTTGATCTTCAAGCCCTGATTCATACAGTGCACGGACGATATTGCGCCCGATTCGACCAAAACCATTAATTGCAAGTTTGATTGCCATGAAGAAGAAAATCCACTCTATTTGCTTGCAGATAAAGGCAGCTGCCTTTTAGATGGCGGTATTGTAATCGACCTTACACATTATTATAAGAGGTAAGCCAAAATAAAAATTGCTTAGCATGTTTTAGATGGCGCTGTTTTGGTAATCGACCTTTGAAGTTTTTATAAGAGGGCAAGGTAAGTAAAACTGCGTTAGCGAGCTCAATCTTACTTTTTTCTTTTATAGCCAGCGACGAACAGATTTTTGGTATTGCTGGTATGCTGACCCAAACTTCTCTGCCATAAACGTTTCTTCTGGCATAATTTGAAATCGATTCATATAAAGAATAAATATCGGCAACATAATAAAACTCGCAATATTACCAAGATAAATTCCCCAACCGACTAGCATTAATAACATACCAACATACATTGGGTTACGGCTAATTTGATAAACACCACTTGTAACAAGACTCGCCGACTTTTCTGGAATTCGAGGGTCAACGGTCGTACCTTGTTTACGAAATTGATAAACACCTAATAAAGCAAACACCACACCTAAAAATGCAATGAGTAGTGCTACAAAAGATGATGCGAAAAACGAGAAGCTAAAACTCGTAAACAAGTCTGCTATGCCCCACATCATCAACGCAATGATCAGCAGCAGCAAAACTGGGGGCACTTTTAATTCTAACTGATTCACACTAGCTCCCCTACTTTCAATGCCTTACCACGACTAATTTGATGACACTGTGCTAAGAATAATTCGGCCGTTGCCATGGCATCAGTAAGGGCATGGTGCGAGCTGTAATGCGGTAAGTTGTAGCGTTTACGGCATTCGCTAAGTGTTAAATCATCGTGGCCAATTTCGTGGCCTTGCTGGTGCAGGCGTTTTTTTTCAATAACAAAGGTATCAAGAATTAAACGCGCTTTTGCATCTAAGCCAAGCGTTCTGCAAGCCTGTTTTAAAAACCCCCAATCAAGTGCCGCGTTATGAAACACTAAAATGCACTCACCAAAATGCTGATGCAGCTTGCCAAGAATGCTTTCGAGGCTTTCACCTGTATCTATATCTTGTTTTGCAATACCGTGATAAATCGGGCTTTGCTCTAAGCTTTGCACGTCTTTATTTATTAAGTGCTGTGCACCACTGAGTTTAATGCATTGATCTTCTATCATTACCCACGCCACCGAGACAATTTCGTGCTGGCGAGGGTCAAGGCCCGTTAATTCCATGTCTATCACTACGTAGCGCTCTTTATAGGCATCGGCTGCCAAAAGTTGCTTGCGCGCTAAATACCGACTTAACCAGCGTTTAACCATAACGCCTCCTATAAACTACCGCGAGCAAATTTAAAGGCGGCCGCTTGCTGTGCCTGTTTAACCAAATAAAATGCTTCTTTTAATTGATGTCGCTCCAATGAATTCAAAGCATTTGGGTTAATACAGTTGCTAGGCAATCCCTCTTCGTTAATTTGTGTGCCTAAACGCAGCTGGGTTAAAAAGCGCCAACAGTCTTTTAGGTTATATAAGTCATCTTTATTGAGTAGCGAAAACTTCATTAACGCGTCAATACGCTCTTGCGTATTAGCACGCTGAATACCCGCTTTGAGGGAATATAAACGTACTATGTCGTTGATGATCACCACACCACGTTTTTTTAAGTCGAGGTATTTATGCTGCTTTTCGTCAGTTTCTAATTTAAATTGATTAAACAAACCAATGGGCACTGGGGTATTTTTAATGTCGCTCGCCATAGCTGCATAGAATAAGTCATTTTTAGAAATGCGTTTTAGCTGCTCACAAAAGCGCGCATATAAGGTAGTGGAACCTTCAATAAACCGTAAATCAAAAAATATCTTACAATTGAGCATCGCCTCTGGTGTCGGTGAGGTGATCCACTTATAAAACTTTTCTGTCCAATCGTTAATGCCCATTCGACACGCTGCATTGCTCGCCATAATATTGCCAGGGCAACGTTTTATACCGCACTCAATTAAATGCTCACAGACATACTCGCCCATGCGTTTAAAGTAATCTTGTTGTTCTTCTGTTAAATCATCAGGTAGCAACAGGCCATTATCTTGGTCTGAATGCAGCGTTTGTTCTTCCCTTGCTTGTGAACCAAAACAAATAAAACTAAAGCTGGTTGGTGCCGCGCCATTATCTTCTTGAAATAAACGGATCAAACGCGAAGTCAGTGCATCGGTTAAACCACTTAATAATTTACCAATCAAGGAGATGTCATCAATATTGTTCGAAAAGCCTTTTAATAAACCGGGTATCTCTTGCGAATAACGTTTTAAGTCAACCACGCTATGCGCTTTATAAATTCGCCCAATTAATTGTACTGGGTCGCTTTTTTGCTGACGCAGTAAATCAGTACTGGTGAGCATACCAAGCGGTTTGTGATGTTCATCAAGCACAGGTAAATGGTGAATATTGTGCTTAAGCATTAAGTGTAGCGCCGAAAACACGCGGTTATTTTCAAAAATAAACTTGGGTTTACACGTCATGATGCTACTTACTGACTCTTGAGGGTCAACCTCATCGGCCAATACGCGATTGCGTAAATCTCGGTCGGTGACAACCCCAACGAGGCGATCATGTTCAGTTAGCATAATCGACGAAACCCCCTGTTGTTTCATTTTTTTAGCGGTTTGACGAATACTTGCATCTGGCGCCAAGGTGACGGCTTTGCGATTCATCAATTCGCAAATTTTCTTCTCCGACCAACTGTCGTTTTGACTTTTATAATGAGAAGACAATAAACGGTTTTTGTGGGCGCGAACAAAGTATTGCTCAAACACTTTATACTCACGGCGTAAGTAATCAAATGCCGCTTGGTTTAGCATGTAAACAATGCCTTCCTTTTGCACTGAAATGCTATTTTGAATCGCTTCGCCAGTTAACAGTGAAGGAAAACCAAAGTAATCGCCACTCGATAACTTAGTAATCACATCGCCTTTTGGGTCGACTAAATCATAATCGCCAGAGCGAATTAAAAATAATCTGAGATTATCTGAACTTAACCACTGATTTTGATTCTCACGGGTCAGATAAATAATATCGAGATGGTTTACAAAATACTCACTGGCAGCGCCATCAAGCTGATTAAATGGCGTTTGTTGCATCACAAATTGGGCGACTTCCTGTTGCTCGGTATTCATGGTCATTCTCGCTATAAAATAGAGACAATATCTACACTACCCCTGTTTGAAATAAATAAAAAGCCCGACTTAAGTCGGGCTTTTGAACTTCAAGAGTGTGTTCTTATAAAATGGTTTTATTAGTGCGCGTGTGCTGCGCTCGAACCTTTAGGATTACGGATACCTTCAACCATTTCTTGGATTTCAACTGGTGTTTCAGCCGTTAGTTTAAGTACGATAGCTGCAACCACAAAGTTAACTATCATACCAATTAGACCGATACCCTCTGGTGAGATACCAAATAACCAGTTTGCAGGTGCATTCAATTCAGGGCTTACGAACTTGAAGTAGATAATATAAGCCGCTGTAAATGTAATACCTGTCACCATACCCGCAATCGCACCTTCTTTATTCATCTTCTTAGAGAAGATACCCATAATGATGGCTGGGAAGAAGCTCGCCGCTGCTAAGCCGAAGGCAAAGGCAACAACCGAGGCCACGAATCCTGGCGGGTTAATACCAAAGTAAGCTGAAATTACAATCGCTATCATCGCAGCTAGGCGCGCTGCTAGTAGCTCTTGTTTGTCACTTATATCTGGTTTTAAGGTGCGTTTTAATAAGTCATGCGATACCGAGGTCGAGATCACCAATAGTAAGCCTGCTGTTGTTGATAGCGCTGCTGCGATACCACCTGCTGCTACTAATGCAATCACCCATGCTGGTAAGTCTGCAATCTCAGGGTTTGCAAGTACCATGATGTCGCGGTCAACTTTAACTTCGTTTGCGCTGTTTGGATCATCAATCTTACCTGCTGAGTAGAACATTTTGCCGTCACCATTTTTATCGTTAAAGGTGATTAGGCCTGTTCTTTCCCAGTTTTTAACCCAAGCTGGTGCTTCTGCGTACTCTGTACCGCTACCATCTTTACCGTTAATTGTATCAATCATGTTTACACGAGCGAATGACGCTACAGCAGGTGCTGTTGTATAAACAACTGCAATGAAAACAAGTGTCCATGCAGCTGAGATACGCGTGTCTTTAACACGTGGAACAGTGAAGAAACGAACGATTACGTGCGGTAAACCTGCAGTACCAACCATTAGCGCGCCTGTGATTGCGAATACATCAATCATGCTCTTCGAGCCTTCGGTGTACTGCGCAAAGCCAAGCTCAGTACTGAGCCCATCTAATTTATCGAGTACAAACTGTCCTGAGCCATCGCTAAGCGTTGCACCAAAACCTGTTTGTGGGAAGAAGTGACCTGTCATCATCATTGAAATGAAGATTGCTGGAACAAGGTAAGCAAATACTAGTACACAGTACTGAGCGACTTGCGTATATGTAATCCCCTTCATACCGCCTAATACAGCGTAGAAGAATACAATCACCATACCAATGTAAACACCGGTCTCAATATCTACTTCTAAGAAGCGAGAGAAAACTACGCCCACACCACGCATTTGACCTGCGATGTATGTGAAACAGATAAAGATGGCACATAAAATTGCAACAACACGTGCAGCTTGTGAGTAATAACGGTCACCGATGAAATCTGGCACCGTGAACTTACCAAACTTACGTAGATAAGGAGCTAAACAAAGTGCAAGTAGTACATAACCACCTGTCCAACCCATTAGATATACACCACCGTCATAGCCCGCAAACGAGATAATACCCGCCATTGAGATAAACGATGCCGCACTCATCCAGTCAGCAGCAGTTGCCATACCATTTGCTAGCGGCGGTACACCGCCCCCTGCAACGTAGAACTCATTTGTTGACCCAGCACGAGCCCAGATTGCGATGCCGATATAAAGCGCGAAGCTTAAACCGACGATAATAAATGTGAGTGTTTGAACATCCATTGCTTAGCTCCTATTCGTCTACGCCATATTTTTTATCTAACGTATTCATTTTGAAAACGTAAACAAAAATCAAAGCAACAAAGGTGTAAATAGCGCCTTGCTGGGAGAACCAGAAGCCGAGTTTAAACCCAAAGAAACGTATCTCGTTAAGTACGTCTACCAGTAAAATGCCGAAGCCAAATGACACGACAAACCAAATTGCTAATAATTTAAATAGCAGTGCGAGGTTTTCCGCCCAATAAGCTTTTGCTTGTTCTTCATCTTTAAAAGCCATTTTTTATCCCCTTATGCATTACAAGAAAGTAATGAGTGGTATTAGTTGTCATTAACTAAGTTAGCAAGGGTTCTGATTTATGGAATTGAGACCATAGTCGTAACAGCTGATTTACGTTTACGTAAACTGCAAAACACCATTTGTTAATGGATGGTAAAAAACAATAGTTAACAACAACTTAACCTATAAAGATAAATTTGCGAAATAGCGAAAATAGTAAAAACGAATGATCTGCGACATTAGTCTAATAAAGATACATAAAACAGTACTATTCATTAATTTTCAATAACTTGCATTTAATTAATTATTATTACAAAAAATCTTGCCATCGAAATCGCGCATAATTCTGGTAAGGTAGTGTTATTACAATAATTACTGAATTTAAACATGACAGCTGCGCTTTTATTTGTTGCACTCGCCTATATTGGCGTGTTGTTTTGGTTGGCAAATTGGGGAGACAAAACCACTCCTCTTGCTAAAAGAATTAGTCACCACCCATTTGTTTATTCTTTTTCATTAGGGATTTACTGTACGTCTTGGACCTACTACGGTTCAGTTGGTACAGCAGCCACCAGCAGTTGGAATTACTTACCTATTTTAATCGGCCCTGCGTTGCTTTTTTTCTTTGGCCAAGGGTTTTTACGCAAATTAGTACTGGTCAGTAAAAAACAAAATATTACGACCATCGCCGACTTTATTTCAGCTCGCTATGGTAAACGGCAAACCACCGCCATTATGGTGACAATTATCGCTTTATTGGCGACGATTCCGTATATCGCTCTGCAATTAAAAGCACTGAGTAGCAGCTTCTTACTGCTGCAAAACGACGATCGTATTTCTGGCTCTGTGCTGGCCCTTTCGGCAACACTCATTATGGCGATGTTTGCGATATTCTTTGGTACTCGTAAAGTCGATGTAACCGAATATCGCTCAGGGCTAATGCTCGCTGTCGCCTTTGAATCTATGATTAAGTTATTAGCTTTGGTGGCCGTTGCTGGGCTTGCTTTATACACATTATTTAATTTAACTACGGTGCAGACCGAGCAGCTAACGGGCTCAATTTGGCAACATTGGCAGAACTTCGACTTTTTTAGCTTTAACTTTATCGGTCAGTCATTAATGGCCGCAGCGGCGATTATCTGTTTGCCAAGGCAATTCCACGTAACTGTGGTCGATAACCAAGATAAACGCCACCTTTATACAGCCCGCTGGGCATTCCCCCTGTATTTGTTACTAACTGCTGCAATGATTTTCCCTATTGCAACGGCAGCTATTCACCCAGGCATTGGCAGTGGCTTCTCACCAGATAGTTTTGTATTAGCCCTACCGCTGATGCACGAAAACGCCTTTTTAACGACCTTTGTATTTATCGGCGGTCTATCAGCGGCTACGGCGATGATTGTTGTAGCCACACTCACGCTCAGTACCATGATTTCAAACGATGTAGTGTTGCCGTTAATGCTGCGTCGTAAGTTTAAACGTAACCTCATTACTAGCAGCTATAAGTCGCAAATCCTGTTAGTGAGACGCTTCACAATTGCTAGCATTTTGATTTTGTCGTATTTCTACCAGCAATGGTTTGGCCATGGTAAAGCGCTGGCTAGTATGGGTTTAGTGGCCTTTTCTTTGGTATCGCAATTACTCCCAGCTATTGTTGGCGGCTTATACTGGCGAAAAGGCCATGCTTATGGTGTTTATGCTGGGTTATTAGCAGGCTTTATTTGCTGGGTTTTGTTCTTAATGCTGCCTATTTTAGATGCAGGCAATACCTTAAACGCAGAGCTGCAACAAACACTTATTACTCGTGGCACCCTAATCGCCTTATTTGCCAATATTGGCTGTTACATAAGTTTTTCGCTCGGTGCAGATGAGCGTTTAATTGATAAAATTCAAGCAGCTGCTTTTGTTAATCCAAAAGAGCAAGCGGTATTCGCCAGACGTTTAAATAAAAACGTAAAAGCCACTGTTTACGACTTTAAAGTACTGCTGCAAACCTTCTTAGGTGTGCAGCGCTCGCAGCAAGTGCTGGCTCACTTTGCGTTGTCGCATAACTTAGATGACAACAACGCGCACCCAGAACCTGAGTTTATTGCTTATTGTGAGCGCGCCTTAACCGGTGTACTTGGCGCCTCTTCAGCACAAGCGCTGATCCACACGGTTGCTTCTGGTAAACGTATGGCCTTTGAAGAAGTGGTTAACTTTTTTGATGAAACCACACAAGCCCTGCAATTTAATCAAAACTTATTATTTACCTCTCTCGAAAACCTCAGCCATGGTATTTCGGTTGTTGATAAAGAACTTAATTTAGTGGCGTGGAATAAGCGCTACGCAGAAATGTTTGCTTACCCAGATGACTTTCTCGAAGTAGGCCAACCAATTGAAGATGTGCTTAGATACAATGCCGAGCGCGGTGAATGTGGCCCCGGTGAAGTTGAACGCCATGTAGAAAAGCGCGTGCAGCATCTTAAAAACGGCACGCCCCATCACTTTATTCGTCACCGCCGTAATGGCCAAGTGTTCGAAATGATTGGTAACCCACTGCCTGATGGTGGCTTTGTGACAAGTTTCTCTGATATTACCACGCATATCGAAACGCAAAATGCGCTTGAAGAAGTAAACATGGATCTTGAAAACCGTATTGAAGCGCGTACTCAAGAAATCCGTACTATCAATAAAGATTTACAAGCACAAATCGATAGCCGAGTACAAACTGAGCAAGCACTTACTTTAGCCAAAAAAGAGGCTGAGCAAGCTAATGACAGTAAAACGCGATTTTTAGCCTTGGCTAGCCACGATATTTTACAACCGCTGAATGCGGCGCGCCTATATCTTGCAGCTATTGATGATAAAACCCTTTCGAGCAACAACTTAAATAACTTTGAAAAGCTGGGTGCAAGCTTAGATTCAACGGTGCATTTGATGTCGGCGCTGTTAGAAATTGCCAAGCTAGAACAAGGAGCAATGACCCCTACTCCGCGTCACTTTAGTATTGATGACATACTTGCCCCGCTGAAAAATGAATACGCTATTATGTCGAGCGAAAAAGGCTTAAAACTGACGGTACGTTCAAAGGGAGTTATCGTTCACAGTGATATCACTTATTTACGACGAATTATTCAAAACTTGGTGTCAAATGCGGTTAAATACACCGATAGTGGCCGAGTTTTAATTGCTTGTCGCAAACGCAAACATCATTTACGGATTGAAGTATGGGACACAGGCCCCGGCATTACAGAAGTAGAGCAAGCGAAAATCTTCAATGACTTTTACCGTATTGAAGCGGGAGATAACAAAGGGGTTGGCCTTGGCTTAGGAGTTGTAAAACGAATGGCCGACTTACTCTCTTTACGTTTAGATGTCAGTTCAACGCCTGGCAAAGGTAGCCGCTTTAGTATTGAAGTACCTTATGGTGAAAGCCAATTTATTCAACAAAAAGATATGCCTAAAAAAGGGGTTGAGAACCGCAGTGCGATGAACATTATTGCAGTGGATGATGACCCTGAAAACCTTAATGCCATGGCAAGCCTATTGCAAAAGTGGCAGGCAAATTATCAGCTCTTTGATCAAGTTGAAACCGTGATGGCCTATGCCAAAGAGCACCGAGCGCCCGATGTGATCTTAATGGATTACCAGCTGGGTCATGATTGCGATGGCATAACCCTTATTAAAACCCTAAGAGAAATTTGGCAAAGTCCAGTGCCTGCCATTTTAATCACAGCGGTGCGTGATGAAGCCCTAAAACAGCAAACCAAAGAAGAACAAATTCATTACCTTAGTAAACCCGTTAAGCCCGCAAAACTCAAAGCACTGCTTAACCACAGTACTTAACAATAGTGCTTAACCAACGTATTTAACAACATCGATTTAAGGCAAAGCAGTAGGCTTTGCCTTAAATTTTTGGAACAACCAACTAAGCCCAACTAACGACAAGCCTAAGCCGATAAACGAAATAGCCCGCAGCAACCCGGTTAAGTTTGCCATATCAATCAAGAACACTTTTAACACCACCAGCGCCAATAAGCCAAGGCCGAGCTTTTGTAATACCGTAATGGTTCTTAACTGCCCCACCACAACCACCAAGGCACCGATAACAAGCCAAACTAAAGAATAACTGTAAAGCTCGGCATCTGAGGTTGGCAAAGCAATATTTATAAACTCACCTTGCCAGTTATGGCGAATTTCCGCATTGATATATAAAACACTCATCACACCTGCAAGTGCTGTAAACAGCTTTTGTAAATAGTGCTGAGATTGAGTCAGTTGGCTTGCCCAAATTGCAATACAGGCGGGGACTAACCAAAGTAATAGCAACCAGTTAATAATCGGCCAACTGCCTATATTTATCGGCTCAAAAAACGGATTTACAGCAGTAAAGCTTTTCAGTATTAGTAAGCCACTCAGTGTTAATAACGCAAAACCTGCTACTTGATAGAGTTTTGCCAATTGCGCAGTAAAGCGTGAACGCAGTAAATAAACACAACCTAATATACCCCAGTTACAGGTTAATAAAATATGCTCATACACAGACAAGCTCTCAAAGTCTGGGTAGTGCCCCACCAACTGATAGCTCGTCTCTGTGGTAATAAATAAAGCAATACAATGAAGCGTTGCACCTTCTAGCCACACCCGAACAGATTGCTGCTGCCAGTGCCTCGCTGCAAAGTAAAATAAGCAAGCGCATACTGGGTATACAACCAAACTCCAGTGCACACCGAGCAGCAACGCACCACTGTAATCAGCTGACCAAGGTGCAAAGCTTAACCTAACTAGTAAAGCGCCAACTAAGCCCTTAAGCGGCCAAGTAGGTATGCTGAGTGACTGTTTATTGACATAAAAACTGATCAACAACACCTGCACAGCAAGCGCTAAGGTCAAGCTGCTGCCTTCAAGCAGCATGGTTAACGCTAAGCTAATATTGGCATTACCGCCAAGCCAGTAACTAAATACCCGCATTGGATTTGTGCTATTAAGTGATAACTTAAATAACCCAGCAGACAGTGCCAGTAATACAAAGCACCAAACCGGATACGCCGTCATCAAGGCATGATCAGGAGTGATGACATATAAGCAACTAATAATAACAAAACTTGAAAGTGAAGCGAGTAAAGCAAAACCTAAGCGTTTGGAGTATTTACGACCAAACAAAAACCCATAACCCGTAAACAAAGCAATAAAAAGCAGCCCTGCTCCGTAATTTTGCCGAAATACAAAAAGCTGCTCAGAGTAATCAACAGCATTGTATTGCCCTGTGAGCAAACACATTACACTCACAACAGCTAGTATCAGCCAGTGATCCCATGCACTGTTTTTTAATACCAAAAGAAGCAGTAAAGCCACTAACGACAACATACTAAGCTGCCAAGTAAGCAGTTGGTTACTGCTCATGAGTAAAAGATAAAGTGGCACGACAACAGCTATCAACAGAGGGTTGTCGGGCAGTTGCTTAAGTAGTGTTTTAAAGCGATGTGGACGGTATTCTATTTGTTTAATACTCAGCCCTAGGCGCGGAATCGCAATTAACAATACGATGCTAAATAGAGCATAAAGATTAATAAACCAATGCAGGTTTTTAGCTGCACTCATTGCAACTAGGTAATACCAGCCTAAATGACCCGCCCATAACAGATACCACAACCAATGCCGTTTTACGTAATGAGCAACTAGCGAAGCCGATACACTAACAAACGCAACATAAGTTAGCAGTGCTATAAAGTCATTGCTCCCGGTATTAACCCAAACCGGCACGCTGTAGGCGCCAATAATGCCAATGACTGCTAGCACAGGACCAAAACGTAGAGCCATCCAGCTTGCTGCTACAGAAACTAAGGTTAAAATGCTAAATGCAGGTAAAGCTTGCAGTAAGCCATAATGGCTGTAGGCCAGCAAGGTCAATGCAAAACAACTAATAAAGCCGCCACTTGCCAGCGCCGCGGGAATATAGTTGCTAAACCCATCAAAGATAATACCTTTACGATGTAAAACCTCCGCCGCAACAATTAAGCTCAAACCAAAAATAGCGCCAAGCGTAAGTCGCATGGTTTCAGATAATAAGCCTGCCTCCAGTGAATAGCGGGCTAAAAAGATACCGCCAAAGGCAAGTGCAACCGCTCCTACCCAAGTTAGCCAATTGGCTTTGATTTGTGTAACGAGTTGGCTTACTAGCGGATTTAAAGTCGCAGGCTTGGGTTTTGTTTGCTCGGGCTTTTTAGGGATAGCCTCAATCGGCTTACTAATGATTACAGGCTCTGGTTCAAATTTTGCTGTGTCAGTCAGATCGTCGTTTGAATTATCAAACTGGTTTGCAGTATTTGTTTGTGGATGTTGGGTATATGTCGCGTTAAGTTTGACTCGAAGAGCAGCTACCTCTCGCTTTAAACTAGAGAGTTGAAAAAAGGCAAAAATACCAGCAATTGAGCCACCTACAACAACTAGTGCTAGTAATATTAGTAACGCAATACCGCCGTCCATATCCTCTCCTTGTGTACGCTTTAAACAAAAAAGCAAAAAGCCTTAATTGTTTATACAATAAACACTTAGCAAGAGTAAATAAACAACGATATTGCGTTTTAGCCGGTTAAGACTGTTCAGTCACCGTACGCTCTAAGGTCATTTTAAAACCTGAGTCTGTGGTTTCATCGTGTTCAATCACCAAGATATAGTTACCTTCTTCAGTAAAATCCATATCGCTTTGTTGTAATAACACAATCTGTTGACCGTTATCTTCAAACACCACATAAGTTGTATAAACTTCGTTATCAACCACCTGCTCTTGTTGGTCGTATTGATCTAACCCTTCTACAACATTGCTAGTATCTTCAACCGTTTCACCATTGAGGGTGAAGTACACATCAACTTCGTCAATCTCTTGCCCTGCATAACTATCAATTA
This sequence comes from Pseudoalteromonas sp. 0802, assembly GCF_013350085.1. Taxonomy (NCBI): domain Bacteria; kingdom Pseudomonadati; phylum Pseudomonadota; class Gammaproteobacteria; order Alteromonadales; family Pseudoalteromonadaceae; genus Pseudoalteromonas; species Pseudoalteromonas sp. 0802. Next base: position 111,395 of record NZ_JABVXE010000010.1, read on the forward strand.
AGTTAACCACAGTAACTGCGTGGCTGTAGCTGCTTGGAGTTAGGTTTTCTTCAATGGTCATCATACGAGGCCCGTAATCTTTGTCATTGTAGAAAAGACCAACCGCACTTTGCTCACGTTCTAATGTCATTAAGAAGTTATCTACAATCGTGTCACCCGCTTCATCTAACATGGCGACGCTGTAACTATTTGGCGACATGCTCATGTATTCAGAGTAACTATCGTTGCTAACAACTTCGGTGTTAGTCGCCGTTGTGCCTCGGGTTACTTTAAACTGGGTTTGTGTGTAATCATCAATAGTATTGATAAAACGCAGCTGACCTTGCGCGTCTTGGTGGTTTAGTTGTGTTACTGAACTACTTGCCGTCACGACGTCAAGCGTAATGCCATCTTCTTCTGTTGCATAACTTGGGCGGATCATCGCCATGTACGTTGCTTCATCATTAAAGTACACGGTTGGTGATTCAAAAATCACATCAGTGCTGCCGCTAGCGGTAATATAAATAGTGTAATAACCTTGCTCAAGCGTCGCTAATTCTGGCTCAACGAGGTATTGCGAAGTCATTAATAACTCAGCGGTATCAAATAACCCGTCGTCAGTAGCAACGTATACATCGTAAAGGTTATCTTCACCAACGATATTAAAAAAGCCAACATTGAATTCATCTTCATCGCTTGACGTCGGCACACTGAGCTCAGTAAAAATTGGCTCAGCAAAATCACCGATCATTACTAGCAACTGAGTTTGATCATTTTTAATTTTGATGGTTTCTTCATCGATGGTGATATAGCTATCATTGGCATCAACATATTCAAAACTGAGTTCATACTCCCCCGAACTGTAGTTATGACGAGTTGATACATCACCAAAATCTGCGCCCGAACGTTCAGTGTCATCAACAAATAAACGTGTGTATGGGCTGTTGTAAGAGCCATTGTACAGTTGCACATAGCCACTGTTGCTACTGCTGCTGTCATCGCTTGAACAGGCAGCCAGTACCGAAAGCAAACTTGAGGCAACAATTGTTTTAAGCAGAGTGCTTTTCATGGAATTTTTTCCTTATTGTTTGTAATACCCCATTCTGACTCGAATAGTGCGAAAAAATTCTATGTTTTACAAACTATTACCTTCAATTACAGTTACTTACGATAAGGTTAAAAAGTGTAGAAAATGATGTAGAAAAGCACTTAGTTAATCATAATTATGGACAGAAAATCACATTTATAGTGAAAGCAGCTTACTTTTACACGAAAAGTAAATAATGATTACATTTTAGGCGCTTATGCAATCAAATCAGATAAATTATTAGATAGTTAAATTTGCGCTATGCAGCACAAAAAAATTAGCAAATAATGGTGTTCACACAAACGGGATTAGAATGAGGACTATGAACACGATTTTAACCACACAATGCGATGATGATGTTGGTCTAATTGCCAAGATCACCGGCCTTTGTCATCAGCATAATTTAAACATTACACGTAATAACGAATTTGTAGATAAAGACGCTAAACGCTTTTTTATGCGTACAGAGTTAAGCGGCGTTATTTCAGATGACTTTTTACCTAGCCTTGCTGAGCTACTTCCTGATGGCGCAGAGCTTGCCCTGCACAGCAGCGAAAAAACGAAAGTGGTATTGCTTGCAACTAAAGAAGCGCACTGTTTAGGTGGGGTATTACTAAAGCAATTCGAAAAAGCCTTAAACATCGAAGTACTGGCAGTGATTGCCAACTACGCCGACTTAGCGCCACTGGCTGCAGGCTTTGGTGTACCATTTCATGTGGTATCGCACGAAGGTTTAAGCCGTGCAGAGCATGATCAACAAGTCGGTGATTTAATAGCCAGCTATCAGCCTGATATCATCGGCCTTGCTAAATATATGCGTATTTTAAGCCCTGAATTTGTGGCGCGCTTTGAAGGTAAGATTATTAATATTCACCATTCATTTTTGCCTGCCTTTATTGGTGCGAAGCCTTACCATCAGGCATTTGAGCGCGGTGTAAAAATTATTGGTGCGACCGCTCACTTTGTTAATAATGAGCTCGATGAAGGGCCAATTATTTTACAAGATGTGACGCATGTCAGTCATGCTGATACCGCAGAGATGATGGCAAAAATGGGTAAAGATGTAGAGAAAACAGTGTTCTGCAAAGCGTTGCAACTCGCATCTGAACATAAACTGTTTATCAATGGAAATCGAACCGTGGTGTTCGCTTAGGCAATAAAATGAAGAGGCTGAGTGGCCTCTTTATTGTTTTTATTATCGTTTGTTATGCCGACTCAATAGGCTCTAATTGTAACTTAGAGGCAATTAATACCGCTTGAGTACGGTTATACACACCTAGCTTTCTAAAAATTGCTGTAATGTGTGCTTTGACTGTTGCTTCAGAAATATGTAACTCGTAAGCAATCTGTTTGTTTAGCAAGCCTTCGTGCAAGTATTGCAACACCTTGTATTGCTGCGGCGTCAGTGAAGCCACTTGCGCTGCAATTTCCTTGTCTTCGCCATCTACGGCAGCCACTTTATCTTTAAGCTCAAGTGGAAGCCAAACATCGCCTTCAAGAATGTGGTTAATTGCCAGCGCAATATCATCTGATGAAGATGATTTAGGAATAAATCCCATCGCACCATAACCCATTACTTTAGAAACTACATTGATGTCTTCGCTGCCAGAAACAACAGCTATTGGTAAGCTTGGATAGTCTTCGCGAATGCGAATAAGGCCGTATAAATCGCCATTGCCTGGCATGTGAAGGTCTAGTAGTAAGATATCAAGATCTTCTTGTTCGCTCAGCACCTGCAAGGTGGTATCAAAGTTTTCCGATTCAAACACTTCTAAATCAGCGAACTTAGCACTCAATGCCCCTTTCAGCGCTTCACGAAATAACGGATGATCGTCCGCTATTAAAAACTGACTCATGGTTCACTCCTAATAAATTCGGCTGACACCTATTTCTAAGTGACAGCCGATATACTACGTTTAGAATCAACTTCTAATCAAGTTTTTAACGCGATTTTAACGATTTAATCGGTTTTCGATTAGCTCATCAACAACGCTCGGATCGGCTAGTGTAGAAGTATCTCCAAGCTGTTGGTGCTCATTTGCCGCAATTTTACGTAAAATTCGACGCATGATCTTACCAGAACGAGTTTTCGGTAAACCTGGAGACCATTGGATCATATCAGGTGAAGCAATTGGGCTTAATTCTTTACGAACCCAGTTACGTACCTCTTTTGTTAGTTCATCGCTTACTACAATCCCCTCATTTGGAGTGATGTAAACATAGATGCCCTGACCTTTAATATCATGTGGGTAACCTACGACTGCAGCTTCTGCTACTGCTTCGTGAGCAACCAATGCACTTTCGATTTCTGCAGTACCTAGGCGGTGACCTGATACGTTAAGTACGTCATCTACACGGCCTGTGATCCAGTAGTAGCCATCTTCATCACGACGACAACCATCACCTGTGAAGTACACGCCTGGGTATGCTGAGAAATAGGTTTGTTCAAAGCGTTCATGGTCGCCATAAACTGTTCGTGCTTGTGATGGCCAGCTATCTAAAATAACAAGGTTACCGTCAACCGCACCTTCTAGTGTATTACCCTCAGCATCAAATAGTGCTGGTGCAATACCAAAGAATGGACGTGTTGCTGAGCCTGGCTTCATATCTGTCGCACCTGGTAATGGTGTGATCATGATGCCGCCAGTCTCTGTTTGCCACCAGGTATCTACGATTGGGCAGTTTTCGTTACCAATATGCTCGTAATACCATGCCCACGCTTCTGGGTTAATTGGCTCACCTACAGAACCCATAACACGAAGACTTTTACGAGTTGAAGTCGCTGTAGGCTCATCGCCTTTCGCCATTAGAGCACGAATAGCAGTTGGTGCTGTGTAAAGGATAGTCACGTTGTGCTTGTCAATTACTTCACCCATACGGCCCGCTGTTGGGTAAGTTGGTACACCTTCAAATACGACTTGCGTGCAGCCATTCACTAATGGGCCATAAGCAATGTAGCTGTGACCTGTGATCCAGCCCACATCGGCACTACACCAGAAAATATCGTCTTCTTTAAGATCAAACACATATTCATGTGTCATCGATGCATAAACAAGGTAACCACCGGTAGTATGAACCACACCTTTTGGTTGACCCGTTGAGCCTGAAGTATAAAGAATGAAAAGTGGATCTTCTGCATTCATTGGCTCTGGTTCACACTCAGCTGGTAAGTCAGCGACAAGCTCATGCCACCAAACATCATGACTATTCCATTCAACTTCACCACCCGTTAGCTGATGAACAATAACGTGCTCAACGGTGGTTACTGAGTCTTGTGATACCGCTTCATCAACATTTGCTTTAAGTGGTACGCAGTTGCCAGCACGGCGACCTTCGTCTGAAGTAATTACCACTTTAGCGCCTGAGTCATTAATTCGGTCAGCAATCGCTGATGGAGAGAAACCACCAAATACTACAGAGTGAATTGCACCAATACGCGCACACGCTTGCATAGCGTAAATAGCCTGCGGTGTCATTGGCATATAAATAGCAACACGGTCACCTTTTGATACACCTAATTTTTTAAGGCCGTTGGCTAGCTTAGCTACTTCGTCGTGAAGCTGTTGGTAGCTAATATTTTCGTTGTGTTCAGGGTTATCGCCTTCCCAAATAAGAGCTGTTTTATCGGCTTTAGTGGCAAGGTGGCGATCAATACAGTTGTAAGATGCGTTAAGTTGGCCGTCTTCATACCAGCGAATGCTGATGTGGCCTTTGTCGAATGAGGTGTTCTTTACTTTGTTATAAGGAGTTGACCAATCAAGGCGTTTACCGTGCTCTCGCCAAAATCCTTCAGGGTCATCAATAGATTGCTTGTACAGTGTATTATATTTATCGTTATCAACTAGTGCTGCATTCTTGATATGCGCTGGTACTGGATAGATACTTTCTGACATTGTTGTCGTCTCCATTTTAATTACTTGCCTACGGCCTGCTTCAAGGATCACTCAGCAAAGCCCCTGAAAGTATTAGACCTTAGTTGTATATCTTGTCATTTAATAAAAAACTTTAAAATTGCCTTCTATAATCTAGTCCAATGTTAGGTTGGATGCGATTTAACTACCCATTCCACCTTAGTCTAATAGACCAATAGATAATTGAGAGAAGTCATTTCTTAAACAACAGTGATACAACAACATTAATGCAATCAACAAGTAGCTTCGACAGGAATACACATTATGACAACAACAAAAGTAACCGCATTAAAAACACTCACAGCTTCGGCTGTTTTATGTGCACTTGCAGGTACCGCTAACGCCGCAACCATTGGTAACACAGACGTCTCTTATGGTGGCTATGTAAAACTTGATGCTATGTGGAGTGATTACTCTGCAGGCGTACCAGCTGGCGGCAGCATTGGCCGTGACTTCTATGTACCAGGTACAACACCGGTAGGCGCAGACAGCGACAGCGATGCAGTATTTGACATGCATGCACGCCAATCTCGCTTTAACCTAGGTACAGCAACAAAATTAGACGATGGTAAAACCATCAAAACTAAAATTGAAATAGACTTTATTGCTTCAGCGCCAGGCGGTAACGAACGTGTTAGTAACTCTTACGCGCCTCGTATTCGTCAAGCATTTGTGACTTATGATGGTTGGTTATTTGGTCAAGCTTGGTCAAACTTTCAAAACGTAGGTGCATTACCAGAAACACTCGACTTCGTTGGTCCTGCAGAAGGTACTGTGTTCGTACGTCAAGCACAGGCACGTTACACTACCGGTAATTGGTCATTCTCTATCGAAAACCCAGAGAGCACTGTCACAGTTGGCGGCGCACGTGTAGCTACTGATGATGCATCAATGCCTGACTTTACAGCACGTTACGCACATAAAGCTGACTGGGGTGAATTAGTATTTACCGGTCTTGCTCGCCAGTTAACTTATAAACAAAATGGCATTGATGCAGATACATCATCGTTCGGTATCAGCGCCTCAGGTAAAGTAAATTTTGGCCAAAACAACCTTAAATTTATGCTAACTCAAGGCTCAGGTTTAGGCCGCTACATTGGTTTAAACGTAGCAAATGGTGCTGTGCTTGATGGTGATGATTTAGATGCAATTGATTCGACATCAGGTTTCATTGCCTATCAACAACACTGGAACAGCCAATGGCGCTCAACTTTCCTTTATTCATTCTTTTCAGCAGATAACAACACAGATTTACTTGCTGTGACTGGCGACCCTACAGAAATGAGCCAAAGTTATAGTGCCAACCTTTTATATTCGCCTGTTAAAAAGCTTACATTTGGTGTTGAGTTTAAACATGCTGAGCGTGAACTAGAAAGCGGTGCTGACGGCGATATGGATCGTCTACAGTTCTCTGCAAAATACGTATTTTAAAATTTAAACTTATTTTACTTCCTGAAGCGGCTTCGGCCGCTTTTTTTATATCTCCTTTTTATATTTCTGTGCCCTTTAAACTTTTTGCAAACAATTACTCACCAAAACAGCAAGACCTAATTGCAAATTATTTTCATTTAGATTAAATTACGCATTAATTTCACTATTCATTGAACTAATTGGAACTTTGCATGTCATCAACAAAATTTTTGCGCTTATCTCAATTAAGCCTTGTGACCTCAGCACTTTTAAGTGGCCACGCTTTTGCAGAACAACAAAAAGAAGAACAAGCAATTGAAAAAATTGCCGTGTATGGCCAGCATCATAAAAACTACATCACTGAAGAAGCACAGTCAGCAACCAAATTAGGGCTAACAATTAAAGAAACACCACAGTCAATCTCTGTTGTATCACGTGCGCTAATGGATGACTTCTCACTCGATAATTTAAACGCTGTACTTGAAAGCACACCGGGTGTCACTGTTGAGCAAATCGAAACTGATCGTACTTATTTTAAAGCTCGTGGTTTTGAGATCACCAACTTCCAAGTTAATGGCATGGGTATGCCGCAAGACAACGGTTCAATCCAAGGTACTCTTGATACTTCTATTTTCGATAGTGTTGAAATTGTACGTGGTGCCAATGGTTTAATGACAGGTGCTGGTAACCCATCAGCAACCGTCAACATGGTTCTAAAGCGCCCTACTTATCAAACGCAAGTAAATGCGTCTGTATCGTATGGTTCTTGGGACAACAAGCGTTTAGAGCTTGACGCTTCAACTGCTATCAACGAAAACCACGCTGTTCGTGCGGTATTCACCAAGCACAAAACTGAGTCATACCTTGACCGTTACGAGCAAGATAAAACAATTTATTACCTAGCCTACGAAGGCCAGCTAACTGACAGCACAGTTGTCACTGCAAACTATGTAAATCAAAAGAAAGATGCCGACAGCCCACTGTGGGGTGCCTTACCGCTTTATTACAGCGATGGTTCAGCTACAAACTTTGATGCTTCAACTAGCACAGCGTCTGATTGGTCTTATTGGAATAATACAACTGAGCAGCTGTTCTTATCAATTGAGCAAGCAATCACCAATAGTTGGTTCTTAAAAGCAAGCTACGCGCACTTAGAAAATGAGCAAGATTCTGAGCTTTTCTATGTTTACGGCACACCAGACAGAGAAACAGGTCTTGGCCTAACTGGTTATGCCAGTGAATATGACCACAAAGATAAGCACGACATTTTAGATATCTACGCAACAGGTAAATTTGATTTATTTGGTATGGAACATGATCTATCGTTTGGTGTAAACCAAGCAGATATGGATAACAAAGATAAATCATTGTATGACTACACAACAGGCAATGGTTTCCCTGCAATGCCAGAGCTAGGTGGTTGGGACGGTGTAGCGCCAGTACCAACACTTACTGATGGTTTAACAGGAGCTGATATCACTAGCCGTCAACGCTCTGCATATATTTCAACACGCATTCGTGCAACTGACGCATTCAGCATTTTAGCAGGTGTGAGCCAAGTAAATTGGGAAACTGAAGGTGCCTCTTACGGCGTTGCAAAAGACAAAGATAGCGACCAAACGGTGCCTTACTTCGGTGCTGTATATGATATCAACGAAAGCTTCTCAACTTATGCAAGTTACACAGAAACCTTCGTACCGCAAACAGAGCGTGACATCAATGGTGATTACTTAGATCCAATCACAGGTAAAAGCAGCGAAATTGGTGTGAAAGCTCAGCTACTTGATGACGACTTATTTGTAACAGTTGCTTACTTTGACGCTAAACAAGTTGGCCTTGCTGTTGCTATCCCTGATTCATTACCTGATGACACTCGCTACTATGGCGCAGATGGTATTAACAGCGATGGTATTGAAGTAGAACTTAGTGGTCAAATCAACGAAACACTAAGTGCAAGCTTCAGCTACAGCAACCTAAACATTGATGGTGATGAGTTAGTAAAAGACTACACACCTGAAAACCAGTTCAAACTTGCTGTAACTCATAAAGTGCCTGAGATTGATGGTTTAACCTTTGGCCTAAACTATCGTTGGCAAGACGATACAAAGCGCGTACAAGTGCGTGATGCGGCTACGAATACTGCACTTATCACCACAACGCAAGATGCGTACGGCCTATTAAACCTAATGGCAACGTACGATATTAACGACAATATGAGCGTTAACTTGAACGTTAATAACGTGACCAACGAAAAGTACATCCACAGTCTTTTCTGGGCTCAAGGTTATTACGGCGCACCGCGTAACTACTCAGTGTCTTTCAACTGGCAGCTGTAAGCTTTGAGCTAGAAGCTGAAAGTTTTAAGCTTTAAGTACATGAAAAGCCGCATCATATGCGGCTTTTTCATGAAAGAGTTGCAAGAGTAAAGTTTACCTTTTCTAACTTTACTCTTTCTAACTTTACTCTTGCTAACTTTCCCCTCGCTAACTTTACCCTCGCTAACTTTACCCTTGCTAACTTTACCCTTGCTAACTTTACCCTTGCTAACTTTACCCTTGCTAACTTTACCCTTGCTAACTTTACCCTTGCTAACTTTACCCTCGCTAACTTTACTCTCGCTAACTTTACTCTCGCTAACTTTACTCTCGCTAACTTTACT
>NZ_JABVXE010000109.1:0-338 GCF_013350085.1 Pseudoalteromonas sp. 0802
CCATCAGACCAAAATGTTTTCTCTTTCCAAAATTGGTTTTTGAGGTAAGGAAATGATTTCCAGATTTTAGTAGTTGTCGCTTGTTTAATCCTCCTTGCGTACTGGCCTATAGAATATCGAGTGCCAATTGTAATCAGCATATGAATGTGATCTTTATCTATTTCAATCTCTTCGATCCTGAAGTCAGAAGATAGAGAAGCATCGAAAACCGTTTTCCTAACAAACTCACCCAGATTTCCGTTTAGTAAAGGTTTTCTGTACTTAGCTACCAGAATTAAATGAAGTGCAATTAAATATTTGCAGTGAGATTTAGTTTCATACTCCAACTTGACAACTCG
>NZ_JABVXE010000110.1:0-320 GCF_013350085.1 Pseudoalteromonas sp. 0802
GTGGCGTCCCCAAGGGGATTCGAACCCCTGTTACCGCCGTGAAAGGGCGGTGTCCTAGGCCTCTAGACGATGGGGACACATAATGTGTCACTAGGACAACTGAATAGTTAGACTCGATTCAGACGAGCTTTTAATAACACAACACTTTTAGTAAGTGGCGTCCCCAAGAGATTCGTACTCTTGATAACGTCGTGCATAGATTGTGCGGTGTTCACCGCCCCACTACACATAACCTACTTAAATAGTGGCGTCCCCAAGGGGATTCGAACCCCTGTTACCGCCGTGAAAGGGCGGTGTCCTAGGCCTCTAGACGATGGGGA
>NZ_JABVXE010000111.1:0-319 GCF_013350085.1 Pseudoalteromonas sp. 0802
TAGATACAGCACCAAAAGGCGTGAGCCCTGATTGGGTTAATTACAGCGTGGAAAAAGGCTTTTATCATGATAAAAGCACGCCAGCCACAGGTAGTTATAATGCGATCCGCGTTTACCTCTGGGCCAGCATGATGGCAGAGGATGCCCCCTATAAAAATGCCCTTACAGAGCAGTTTAAACCTTTTGTTGATAGCATTGTTTCTTCAGGCAAAGTGCCATTAGAAACCAATGCAGTCACAGGCAAAACGGCAGGCAACGCCCCAAGTGGTTTTGTTGCCGCCTTATTGCCATTGCTTGCTGAAGATAATGCATCACAAAC
>NZ_JABVXE010000112.1:0-319 GCF_013350085.1 Pseudoalteromonas sp. 0802
TAGATACAGCACCAAAAGGCGTGAGCCCTGATTGGGTTAATTACAGCGTGGAAAAAGGCTTTTATCATGATAAAAGCGCCCCTGCTACAGGTAGTTACAATGCTATCCGCGTCTACCTTTGGGCTAGTATGATGGCAGAAGATGCCCCCTATAAAAATGCCCTTACACAGCAGTTTAAACCTTTTGTTGATAGCATTGTTTCTTCAGGCAAAGTGCCATTAGAAACCAATGCCGTCACAGGTAAAACGGCAGGCAACGCCCCAAGTGGTTTTGTTGCCGCCTTATTGCCATTGCTTGCTGAAGATAATGCATCACAAAC
>NZ_JABVXE010000113.1:0-314 GCF_013350085.1 Pseudoalteromonas sp. 0802
GGTGGGTCGTACTGGACTTGAACCAGTGACCCTCGCCTTGTAAGGGCGATGCTCTCCCAACTGAGCTAACGACCCATATAATCTTTTTCTTCGCTACCATTTTTAACTTTTTGCTTTAAAAAGTAAATGGTGGGTCGTACTGGACTTGAACCAGTGACCCTCGCCTTGTAAGGGCGATGCTCTCCCAACTGAGCTAACGACCCATTAAGAATTTAGATATGAACACCATTAGGGAATAATGGTGGGTCGTACTGGACTTGAACCAGTGACCCTCGCCTTGTAAGGGCGATGCTCTCCCAACTGAGCTAACGACC
>NZ_JABVXE010000114.1:0-310 GCF_013350085.1 Pseudoalteromonas sp. 0802
CTGCGGGGTTGTTTAGTACAGAGTCACCCTCAGCAACAAAACGTCGTAGGAGGCACTTCAGTGCCGAATCTAGACCAGAACAAAAACATTCATGGCTCAAATAGTTAGCGAGTTGCTAGTTAGCAAGGGTAAAGTTGAACTGTGTGGTTGTTTAGTACAGAGTCATTCTAAGCTCATCCTGTTCATTCTCCTGGTAGGTTGGGTAGAGTACAGCGAAACCCAACACGAGTTAGCGAGTTGCTAGTTAGCAAGGGTAAATTTGAACTGCGGGGTTGTTTAGTACAGAGTCACCCTCAGCAACAAAACGTCG
>NZ_JABVXE010000115.1:0-301 GCF_013350085.1 Pseudoalteromonas sp. 0802
TGCGGGAGCCGGATTTGAACCGACGACCTTCGGGTTATGAGCCCGACGAGCTACCAGGCTGCTCCATCCCGCGCCTGAATATTAAGTTTATTTTACTTCTCACTTAATTTAAGAAGTCAGCCAATTCAAAGAATTGGTTGCGGGAGCTGTGAAGGTGAAGAGTGAATGCCTCACGCCGTGACGACGACCTTTATAGTTCCAACATTACACCAATCTTTATAAAGATTGGTTGCGGGAGCCGGATTTGAACCGACGACCTTCGGGTTATGAGCCCGACGAGCTACCAGGCTGCTCCATCCCG
>NZ_JABVXE010000116.1:0-297 GCF_013350085.1 Pseudoalteromonas sp. 0802
CGGAGTGGACGGGACTCGAACCCGCGACCCCCGGCGTGACAGGCCGGTATTCTAACCAACTGAACTACCACTCCGCAGTATTTAATGCTATTTATTTTTCCTATTGGCGGAGTGGACGGGACTCGAACCCGCGACCCCCGGCGTGACAGGCCGGTATTCTAACCAACTGAACTACCACTCCGCAAAGGAAAATGTTTTACAACCATAAGTTGTGTAAGTAATTGGCGGAGTGGACGGGACTCGAACCCGCGACCCCCGGCGTGACAGGCCGGTATTCTAACCAACTGAACTACCACT
>NZ_JABVXE010000117.1:0-294 GCF_013350085.1 Pseudoalteromonas sp. 0802
TTAACTACCAGAATTAAATGAAGTGCAATTAAATATTTGCAGTGAGATTTAGTTTCATATTCCAACTTGACAACTCGACCTTATACAGTAGTCTATACAGTGTATGAAAAAGACGCTCAGATACAACTACAGGCTAAATCCTACCCCAGAGCAAGAAGCTAAGCTTATTGAGTTTGGTGCGACAGCGCGTGGCATTTGGAATCTGTTGTTGTCTGAAAATATGCGTCGATATGAGTACGATAAGACGTTCTTGTTTTACAAAGAAATGGCCTCGCTTCTTAAGGAATTAAAGCC
>NZ_JABVXE010000118.1:0-280 GCF_013350085.1 Pseudoalteromonas sp. 0802
CCCATCGTCTAGAGGCCTAGGACACCGCCCTTTCACGGCGGTAACAGGGGTTCGAATCCCCTTGGGGACGCCACTTACTCTTAGTAAGTGAGCAATTGCCAAGAGAATAAATATGTTGGTCTCGAGTACTTACATGTTATTTTAGTAACCTTAACTCCGATATGAGTCAAACTATCATTTAATGTCCTAGTGACACATTATGTGTCCCCATCGTCTAGAGGCCTAGGACACCGCCCTTTCACGGCGGTAACAGGGGTTCGAATCCCCTTGGGGACGCCAC
>NZ_JABVXE010000011.1:0-118088 GCF_013350085.1 Pseudoalteromonas sp. 0802
CACTAACCACTAACCACTAACCACTAACCACTAACCACTAACCACTAACCACTAACCACTAACCACTAACCACTAACTACTAACTACTAACTACTAACCACTCGCAACTTTTTACTAACTCCCCCATCTGTACTATCTTTTCTAAATCCAACTTGCAGGACAGTAAGATGTATTTAGTTAGACTGATTTACACAAGTGAAATTAGCGATGGGTTTGGGCCCAATGACATCGAAGATATTCTCGAGAAAGCTAAGCAGAATAATGCAGAAAGTAATGTAACTGGGCTACTTTGTTTTAATAGTACTCACTTTATGCAATGCCTTGAGGGGTCACGAAAAGCAGTTAATGATACTTATCATCGTATTCTTAATGACAAGAGACATCGCAATATCATCATGCTGAATTACTGTGAAATTTATGAAAGAGAGTTTGAAAATTGGTCTATGGGTTACATTCCTTACAGTAAACAAGTGACCCCTATTAACCTTAAGTATTCAGGTACCAGCGAATTTAACCCATTAGCCATGTCGGCAGGAAGCGCCCATAAACTTATGTTGGCTTTACGGGACTCATTGCTCAAACATACAATGTAGGGCTTGTAAGTGTCACTACAGGGACACTTGCTCACCTTCATTCAATATGTAAAGAGGAACTTGGCTGTTCATCTGTTTTTGCATATGCAGTAATCTTAATAATGCAGAGTGACTTGAATGGTCACCCATTTGCCAGCTTGAGTTGCCATAACCCCATGGGATCATCACTTTACAGCTTAGCTCCTCCGCGGCGTTTAAGCTGTCTTCTGGCGTTGTATGAACATAGCGATACCACTTACCGTTTTCTTCATGGTAATAAGAAGCGATAGGCATTAAACATACATCAATCTCGCCGTATTTTTGATTAATATCTTGAAAGTGTTTTGAGTAACCGGTATCACCAGCAAAAAACAAGGTTCTACCATTTTGCTCAAGTAACCAACCATTCCATAAATCTTTATTGTGGTCGTCGTAAATGAAAGGCACCATTATACGACTGCTAAAATGATGAGCTGGCAGCGCATGAATCGTTAAATCATTAATTTGTGTACTTGCGTACCACGCCATTTCGGAAATATTAAAGCCACCCGTCGGGAAGTTATCTGCAAACCCTAATGGCACTAAGTAGCGGGGGGTATTGCCAATCTCTTCTATATCCGCCTTGTTAAAATGGTCATAGTGAATGTGTGAGTACATTACAGCATCTAAGCCATTAAGTTCAGCTTGTGATGGCCAAAAACCAGGTTTGCGATAAATGCCCCCAGCAAGCTTAAAGGCAAAGTCTACGGGCGAATCAAACTGATCTTTAACAGGGTCAAACAACAGCTGCTCACCATTTGGTGATTGAATATAAAACCCAGCATGACCTAACCAGCGCACCGTAAAACCTGAGTTGATTGCAGGCACATTTTGTTCTGCGTGAAACTGGCATTGTGAGTTGCTGTCATCGCACACCAGTAGTTCTGACTCTTCATAGCAATTGTCGGTGCAGGTTGTTGGGTATTCTTTATCACCCGGATAAAGGTTGTGGTAGCGACCTTCGTACTCACCCTCGGTTTTTAACGGAGTGATAGTGCCTTCACCGGCAATAACATTAACAGTGTTTGAATTACTGCATGCACTTAAAAGTGCTGCTGCAATAAGTGTTGAGAGTGTTTTTAAATGCATACCATGCTTACTTTTTATTCTTTGCAGTGAGTTTAGCAAAATAAAATTTAAGATAAATCATTAAAAAGTAACAAGAGGTTACATAAAAAAGCCTACGTTTAAGTAGGCTTTTGTTATTAATAGCTTGAGCTGATTAGCCCGCTTTGTTCATTTGCTCAATGAACTTATTAGAGTCTTCGATAGATTTGTTCATGTCGTCCATTAACACTTTTATATCGCGTTTTAGGCTTGTGAACTCACCTTTGATAGCAGTTACAGCTTGTGCGTTTAGATTATGTTTTAAGTACAAAACATTATCATGAAGTGATGATAATACTGGCTCCATTTTGCTTTCTGCGCTGCGCATTGAGCGAAGTAGTTGAACAAATTGGCGCTTAGTTGCATTGAGCTTTTTGCTGCTTTCACGTTTAAGAGAGGCGCTTTTGTATTGCTCTAGCTCATCGGCCCATTCATCAAATAGCGCTTCAGCTACATCTTCTACTTTATTGATATTGCTTGTTACGTCGTTTGCTGCCGCTAAGCTCGACTCGTAATCATCATTCAGTTGATTGTAGGCATCTTGTAGTTCACCACCATCAAAATTGATAAGCGTAGTTAATCTGTCTAATGCTGATTGAAACTCTTCTTGTGACTCTTGCTGTGCTTCTTTTGTTTCTTCTACGCGGTCCACTAAAATGTCGCGCTTATGCACACCGACAGACTCCATGGCTGAGTAGTAAGCTGACTGACAGCCTGATAATGCCATTGTTACTGCAAATAGTGGTGCACTTAAAAGTGTCAGTTTTTTCATTGAGAATCCTTTTTAGGTACCTTTCATTTCAAATTATGTGGTGGATTGCTATGATTATCAAAACATTTTAGCAGAAATTAGATTCTATGGATGAGAAGCTCAGTCGATATAAGTTGCAATTAAGCACTTTTTTAAAGCAACAACCTACTTGGTGGATGCAGTATCTTACTCGTTGTATTGACGATCAAATCACTGTTAATGCTGGGTACTTGGCTTATGTGACCTTATTATCAATCGTGCCTTTAGTGGCGGTTGGTGTGGCTATTTTTTCTGCTTTCCCAGGATTCGAAAGCACGTTAGTGACCATAGAAAATTTCTTGTTTACTAATCTTGTGCCGACCTCTACAGATGTAATTAAAGAGCATATCAGCGCTTTTGCCGGTAATGCGAATAAAATGACTGCCGTTGGTGTGGGTTTTTTAGCTGCAGTATCTTTGTTACTTATTCGCAATGTCGATGCTACATTAAATCGAATTTGGCGTATTAAGAAAAAGCGTCCAATGATGATTTCGTTTGCCGTTTATTGGATGGTGCTTAGTTTAGGCCCTGTGTTATTAGGGGCTAGTATTGGTGTTACTTCATACATAGTGTCGTTAGTGTCGTTTGCCGATCAAGGTATCCCCGGCTTTAGCGGCTTTTTATTGAAATTATTACCTTACATAATTTCAATGATTGGCTTCATTATGCTCTATACTTTAGTTCCTAACACACGAGTTCCATTTAGAGCGGCAATTCCGGGCGCTTTGTTTGCAGCTATGTTGTTTGAGCTGACAAAAAAAGGCTTTGCTTTGTACATCAGCCACTTCCCATCATACGAAGTTATTTATGGGGCGTTGGCGACAATCCCTATTTTATTTGTATGGGTGTATTTGTCGTGGATTGTCGTATTACTCGGTGCAGAATTTACTGTATGTATCAGCCCTGAGAATATCGAGGACACGCCTGATATAGAGGTTTAAATTCACTGCACCTAAGGAGAGCGAGGTGCAGTTACATCCACAATATGTTGCCAACCGTGATTATCACTTGAGTGTTGGCGATGGTCATCAAATCCATGTGCAAGAATATGGTGCGTCTACAGGGATTGCTGTGGTGTTATGCCATGGCGGGCCTGGTGCGGGTCTATGCCCTGAAAACTGCCGCTTTTTCGACTTAGAACGTTTTCGGGTGATCATGTTCAGTCAGCGCGGTTGCGGTCACTCAACCCCCCATGATAGTTCAACCAATACAACCTCAGAATTAGTCGCCGATCTCGAGTATTTACGCCAGCAACTGGGTATTGAAAAGTGGCTGGTGTGTGGTGAGTCATGGGGTGCCACTTTGGCACTTGTCTATGCTATTCATCACCAAGAGCATGTTGCAGGGCTTATTTTACGGGCTAGCTTTTTAGCATGTAACAGTGACTTTGAGTGGCTTTACACAACAAAAGGAGCCGGCGCGCATTTTTACCCTGAGTGCTTTAATGAATTTGCACATGATTACACTGATTGGCGTGCCTTACTCGACTTTTATCAGCAGCAACTAAACAATGATGATCAAATTAAAGCCAGTAAATTTGCCAAGTTATGGTGTCATTGGGAGCAGGTGCTATGTCATGGTGAGCCTTTGACAAACTGGAGTTTACAGGAGCCCCATGTCGGGTTAAATCAAGCAAAGTTAATGGTGCATTATTTTCGTCATCACTGTTTCATTGAAGAAGGCTTTATCGCAGAAAATGCACATCTGCTGACTCATTTACCTATTTGGTTTATTCATGGCCGCGCCGATTTGATCTGTCGATATAGTGCCGTACAGCAGCTTGCTGAACGGTTAAATGCACAATTATTGATTTTAGATGGCATTGGGCACAGCAGTGATAATCAGGTATATTTGGCGGCAATGCGACGTGCCGCAGATTTAATGTATATCAAGTTATCGAGGGATCAATGCAAGGCTTAATTCAAAGAGTAAAACAAGCAAAAGTAGAAGTGGCAGGCGAAGTAGTTGGTGAAATTTCACAAGGTATTTTGCTGCTATTAGGTGTTGAAAAACAGGACACCGAGCAAAGCGCTCAAAAGCTTTTACACAAAGTCAGCAATTACCGCATTTTTACCGATGAACAAGGAAAGATGAACTTAAGTTTGAATGATATTAAGGGGGAGCTTTTAGTGGTTTCGCAGTTTACCTTAGCGGCCGACACTAAAAAGGGTATGCGTCCAAGCTTTTCAAGTGCTGGTACGCCAGAACAAGCCAATACGCTCTATGAGTATTTTATTGCTGAGGCTAAAAAAGCGGGCTTAACAGTGGCTACAGGGCAGTTTGGTGCTGATATGCAAGTAAGCCTATGTAACGATGGTCCCGTTACTTTTAATTTATCTGTTTAACAGACAACTATTTTTTGATCATCACGATGTGATTCACGTAGTCGGGGATTTTTACAATGCTTGGGCGCTTGCCAAACTCGGTGATTAGCAGGTGCTCAAGTTGTTTTAGTTGCGATGGGTGATTAGATAAAAAATTAATGAACAACAAGCCATCTTTTGCCATCGCTGCTCTTAGTTTGGTGTAAAACTGGTGCTTGTATAAAAATAATGGCGCATCTACCTCACTGAATAAATCTAGGATAATCCAATTGTATTCGTTGTTTTGCTCTAATACTTGCTGCGCATCAAAACAGTGCAGATTATTGGCATGATCGCCACCAAAGTAACGTTTATAGCAGTGAATTATGTCGGGGTTTTTATCAACCGATGTCAGTTGGCTGTCAGGGTAGGTGTGCTGTAAGTAATTACGAATAGCACCACCGCCCAGCCCTAGTTCTAAAATCTTTTTAGGTTCTTCTAAGTCTTGCCAAAGCTTTGCAAGGTATTGTAAATGCGGGAAAAGTAATCTGGCAGGTCGGCGTTTTTCAATGACCGATTGCAGAGTTTCGTTGATCAGTAACCAGCGTAATTGGTTAAGTTGCCTAACTTGAATACTGTAATTGCCTTGTTTATGCCAATAGATGAGTTGCCCTAATCGGTGGCAGTCCTCAATAAAACTATGTTTTACTGCGCCACTGGGTTCAAGAAAATGTTCCATATTTCGGGCCTTTAGCTATTTATTTATTAAAATAATACAATTATTTCAGCATAGACCAGCAGGCTTAAAGTGCAATTGTGCATTAGTTTTTACAGCTCAGAATAATAATTTAGGCTGGGTCACCAAAGTATTATTCCAACTTGTTAGAAGATCGCGTATCGTAATTCGCATTCCAAAGGCCACGACAGAAAAACAACAGACAGTGGCTGAATTATCACAGGAGTTTTTATGTTTAAAGTGACCACCCCACAAAGCAGCGAAGATTGGCAAGCGTACTATTCATTACGTTGGCAGGTTTTAAGAGCACCCTGGGGCGAGCCGCGTGGTTCTGAGCAAGATGACTTAGAACAAGACGCTGAGCACCGCTTTATCAAAAATAATGACGGCGAAGTATTAGGTGTAGCCCGCCTGCATTTTAACAATCATCAGCAAGCGCAAGTTCGTTATATGGCGGTCGCTGAAGGTAATCGTAACCAGCATATTGGTAGCCGTTTATTACATGAATTAGAAAAAATCGCATGGACTCAAGATGCTGACGAGCTGGTATTGTTTGCTCGTGAGCGAGCTCTTGATTTCTATAAACGTCATGGCTACGAATTAAAAGAAAAAGCGCACCTTGCCTATGACGATGTACAGCATTGGAAAATGGTAAAACAAAAGCCCTCTGAGCCGGGTTGGTTCCGTCATCCAAACTGGACACAAGTACTGCAAAACACGTGGCGTGAGTCGATCCCAATCAGTGATGCGATGGGCATTAAAGTTGAAAGCTATACCGATTGGCAGTTTACTACCCGCGCTGATTTAGATGCGAACTTAAACCTTCATAACACTATGTTTGCGGGTTCAATTTATAGTTTAGCAACCTTAACAGGGTGGGGCGCAACTTACCTAGCGCTGAAAGAAGCAGGTCTTGAAGGAAATATCGTGTTAGCTGATGCCAACATTAAATACCTTAAACCACTCAATAACGACCCTCGTGGTAGTGTTGAGCTGGCTGGTTGTAAAGGCAAATTAGCTGATTTAGAAGACAGTGGTAAAGCAAGCTACCATGTGCCAGTAAATGTATACGATGGCGATGTGTTAGTAGCAGAATTTGAAGGTCACTTCATCGTTAAAAAATAACGACTATTTAGAGCGAGCTATTTAAAGCTCGCTCTTCATCTATTGAAGTTAAAGCAAGTCAGTTAACAGAATACCCACACCAAAACGTTCAATATCGGCGTTGTAATCAATCAAGCTCTCACCATAACCATTAAAATATTGTGCGTAGCCACGTAATCGGCCCCAAAGAGGGAAAGACCAATCTAATTGGATTGCACCACGGTTATCTGAATTTAAGTTATTACGGGTCATAAAGCTAAATTCATGCTCGTTGTAACGGTATGCACCCGAAAACTCAAAGTAACCCATGTATTTGTAGATATCTGGATTATCATCGCCACGGGCTTCTAGCTCATCGTCTTTTTTATCTTCAGGAATGCGATACCAAGGCTTAAAGCTAAAAACAAAGCCATCTTTTTCCCATAGGAAATCGGCATAGATACGGTTCCATGAACGTGAGTTAGGCTGGCTTCGGCCATTCGATTGATGTGAGGCACCAATTGCAATTGCCATTTCATCGCCCCAAAGCACATGCTCAGGATCAAGGTAGTTCACCCAGAAGATCTCTGGTTCGTAATTTGTTTCACGAAATGGTGATGAAATATCTTTGTTATAAAACTGCCAAAACGATTGCATGGTAAACGCAAAGAATACGCCCTGATCTTTATCTGAAAAGCCTTCGAAGATAGGCACTTTAATTGAAAGTTGATATTTCACTTCAAGATTATCAAGTGGCTCGCCATCAGTTTGCTCTGCAAGATCTTTTAAACCATCAAAAGGACGTTCATTCGGGTTAGATACGTATGAAAGCGGTAATATGTAGTTACGCTTATGTGGGGTGATCACATTACGGTTTTTCTTGCTCACTTCTTCACGGGCTTTACGCTTATCTAAAGCGGTGAGCTTTTTACTCTCGTCTAAGTCTGAGCATTTTTTACGAAGTTCTTCGAGTGTTTGTTTACCGTCACCGCCAATCGCTTCGTTCAAAATACACTGCTTTACGAGTTCTAGCGCGTCATCTTGTTCGTTAGTTTGTGGTTGTTCAGTTTGAGCAAATACAGGTACAGAAAATAAGCCAGCTGCTGCCAGCCAAATGCGCCATCCCATTGCAGTTCCCTTTCAGTAGACTTGTAAGTAGGTATAATTATAACGATTTTTACATAAGTAACCGTGAACTTGTACTGAATTGTTGAAATTTTAGGTAAATAGAGAGCCCCAAGCTAAGCTTGGAGCCCTGCTGTAACGGCCTAAGGGCATAAGCCGTTGACTCTCACGCAATGAGAAGGGATGAGCTTATAGCTCAAATACGTTGGTAAAAAACTTATAAAGTTCGGTACCTTGATTCACGCTTGCTGAAGCAAAATGCAAAATAGCAATGGCGTCTTTATCAAAACTTAATGTTTGTAGCGGCTGCTCAGAAAGGTAGCGCTCCATTCTTAAAATGCGGGCGATAGGCTCACCAGCTTTAATATGGCCACCCAGTGGGGCAAGATACTCGACCATGCCACCCATAGGTGCGTAGTAAGCTACATAATCTTCAAGCATGCAGGCATAACGTGTCATCGCTTTTGGATGATACGCAGCATCAACTAATACCTCTTTTTGATTGAGGTAACTTAAAATGCTATTTGCATCTTCAAAAGCCGCACTTAAATCGATTTTTTCTTGGCTACCAAGTTCAACAGTGAATGCTTCTACTTGAACAGCAAATTCACGGCCTTGTTTGGCAAGCTCTTCAGATAGTGACCACCATGGGCAAAAACTCGCTTCATCCATCGCGCCATCAAAATCACTTGGGATCAGTAACACATGCTCGATGTTGAAGTAGCTTGCGCTGTCTTTGGCGTATTCAGGGCAATATAAGTGCTTACTCGAGATAGGCCCCGTGTGAAGGTCTAAAACGATATCAGCCTGGTGGGCAAGCTTTTGCAAGTTAAGAGCAATGCGCTTACCCGTTGTTAGGCTGTAATCAGGACCCGTTAATTGACTGTCGATGTCAGCAACGAGTGCCTGTTTAAATGCAGCTTTAAGGGTCGCATCATCACTGTCTTTATGCTGTTCAGCAATCTGTGACGGTAACGCTTTATTAAAGCGGTACATGCGGTTCCAGTTGGTGCCCGTGATTGGGTCGAAGCGACCTAAAGTAAACTCACCTGATTTTTGGTTGCAACCAATAGGGTTAGCATAAGGAACTAGGGTAATATCGCCACGCAGCTTGAGTGATTTTAGCTGCTCAAGCAATTGATAAATTACTGCATTACCTTGTACTTCAGCGCCGTGCATATTTGCTTGTATATACACGTTTGGTCCCGTGCCATCGCCTTTTAAGCGATACACAGGAATTGTCAGTGGTAGGCCGTTGGCAATCTCGCCAACCACAATATTCTCTTGGCTGATTAACTCTTTACTCATGGCGATTACCTTAAATAATAGCTGGCATCTTCAGCGCTACGGATACACTCAATATTGCCTTGTTCAAGGATGTATTCAGCCGCTAATTCGTGGCATAAAAAGTACGGCATACTTTCGGTAAAGCCGTACGCACCACATTGGCTGAATACCAACCAGTCTTGCTCATTTAAATCGCTCGCTAATTGGTGCTCACCTAAGCAATCAAGGGCGGTGCAAAGAGGGCCGTATAAAGTCATTGCCGCAGGCTCAGCCGTCGATTCGCGAAGTAAGGCTGCAGGAAAATCTTGGCTTGTTACAGCAGGGCGAAGTAAATGGTTAATGCCGCCTGATAAAATCACCTGTTGTTGATTGTAATTCTCTTTGCGCTCAACAACCGGCGTTGCGTAATGGCCGCATTCGCCCACCGCATAGCGGCCAAGTTCCATCCAAAGCTCTTTGACACCAGCATCCGCTTTAATAGCCGCCAGAGTCTCGATAAGTGCAGACCAATCAAGTCGGTTAGCATCTTGCGTATAAGGAATACCTAAGCCACCCCCTAAATCGAGAATATTAAGGTTAATATTTATTGAGCTTGCTAGCTGTTGTAATGGCGCAATCATCGCACGCCATAGCTCGGCGAGCTTGTCAGTACTTAGCATATTGCCCCATTGGAAAATATGCAGACCATCAAAGCTAAGAGCTGGGTAATCACTTACAGTGAGTGCTTGCCACTCATCACAGCCCAAACCAAAAGGAGTAAGGCTATCGCCACCAAGAGGGTTCTTTTCGCTGTCTGGCCAACGAAGTTGTACGCGCAATAGAACTTGCAGCTGACAATTTGCTTTTGTTGCTTGTTCGTTTAACCAGCGAACTTGGTTAACGCTCTCGGCCACAAAAGTACGTACGCCGCGAGCAATGAAATGTGAAATTTGTGCAGGGCTCTTTGCAGGCCCTGTGTTGAGCACGCGCTCGCTATCGATGCCTTGAGCAAGTACTTGCTCAAGTTCACCTTTACTTGCAACATCAAAGTTAAACCCTGCGCTGTCTAAACATTGAATAATGCGAGACAGTGGGTTGGCCTTTACGGCATACCAAAGCTTCACATCGGTTTGCGCAGTCAGTTGATTTAAATGTGCAGTTAATTTATCTAAATCATAGATAAAAAATGGCGTATCAAGATGTGTTGAAACTTGTTCAACCGCTTGCTTGATGGGCGTGCTCAAAAAGCTCATTAACGTAAAACCTCTTCTAACAGTAATGATGCATCGCTTTGTTCATCACGGTATTTCACGATCAATGCACAAGACATGCTTAGACCTTGCTCGCGAGCCCATGCATTTGAAGCAGGGCGAGAGCCTGGGATCACAATCGCGTTTTCTGGGATGGCTTCACCTTTGTCTAGCTGGCGCTCGTTAACGCAATCGTAGACAGGAATAGTTGCAGATAAGCGTACACCTGGCGCAAGTACAGCACCTTTTTTCACAACCACACCTTCAACAATAACGCAGCCTGCGCCGATGAATGCGTCATCTTCAATAACCACAGGGCTAGCGCCAATTGGCTCTAGTACACCACCTAATTGTACTGCAGCACTTAGGTGAACATTTTTACCCACTTGTGCGCATGAACCCACTAATGCGTGGCTATCGACCATAGTACCTTCGTCGATGAACGCACCAATATTCACATATGCTGGTGGCATGATAATCGTGCCTTTGGCAACGTGTGCGCCACGGCGAACACTGCTACCACCTGGTACCATACGCACGCCAGCATCTGCTGCAAAGCCTTGTGGTGCTAAGTTGTGCTTATCAACAAAACCACCTGGGAACTCAGTATTAGTGCCGTTTTTAAAGGCTTCTAAAATGCCTTGTTTAACTTCAACATTGGCGTGCCAGTTGCCGTTCTCGTCTTGTGTTGCTGCGCGAACTGCGCCTGATTCTAAATTGTTTAATAATTCTAACCAGCTCATGATAAAACCTGTTTTTAGTTCCAAGATAAAATAGTGTTGTTTGCGTGGGTGATGCTGTCTGTTTGCTCAAGCTCTAAATGCGTAAGCGGCGGACGTAAATGCGGGGTATTTATTTTACCTTGCAGGTGCATCAGTACTTTTACGGGGATTGGATTTGCCACAGCGAATAAACTTTGGATTGCTTGCGACCAATCGGTGAATAGATTTGGGTATTGACCACTTAAACTGCGTTTAACAAACTCATGGGTTTGACTCGGCCAAGCATTCGCGGCAACCGAAACTAAACCTTTTGCACCAGCTTGAGCAAAATATGGCATAAGTGCATCATCGCCACTGAAAATAGCCAGTGTTGGTGATGCCGTTCTAAAGCCTTCAAATTTGCTAATGTCGCCACTGGCTTCTTTTAAAGCCCAAAGA
This sequence comes from Pseudoalteromonas sp. 0802, assembly GCF_013350085.1. Lineage (NCBI taxonomy): Bacteria > Pseudomonadati > Pseudomonadota > Gammaproteobacteria > Alteromonadales > Pseudoalteromonadaceae > Pseudoalteromonas > Pseudoalteromonas sp. 0802. The sequence continues at coordinate 11,432 of NZ_JABVXE010000011.1, forward strand.
TTTCTGTGCTCAGCAAGGTTTTTGATCACCTGTGGTGAAATCTCAACTGCGCTGCGCCCTGGTACGTTATACAACATACAAGGGTGGTTACTTGCGTCTAGTAGGCTTTCAAACCAATGTGTTTGCCCAACAACCCCAGGTTTTGCATACAGAGGTGAACCTAACAGGTAGCCATGAATAGGTAGTTGGTTGCAGTATTCAACCCAAGCAACTTGTTGCTTAAGGTTCATGCCGCCCACAGCAACCATGAGTGGGACACTCGGTGCTAATTGGCAAACATGCTCAACGATGGCTTGTTGCTCTTTGAGTGAAAGCGCCAGTCCTTCACCGGTACTGCCAAGCAATAAAATGCCGTTATTTGCATCTTGCTGCTCAGCGACCAGTTGTTCAAGGGCCGTGTAATCGACCTCGCCAGATTCAGAAAATGGCGTGACAAGCGCTGTCCACAATGGATAGTCGTTTAAATCAAAATTGTTGATCATCTCTCACGAACTTATAAGGTATTCGAAGAGTTTATGCGGGAACATTTGAATGGAGCCGCATGTCGTCGTTCGAACAAGGTATAATTCGAAGAGCGAATGGGCTTAAAATAATAAAGACGCGACGGCCTTATTATACTAAGACCAGAAGCTCTCCACCAAACTAATCAATAGCGCTATGCTATTGTTGGTGACAGTCGCTGGGATTCAGCCCAGTCGCCCGAAATAAGCACCTCACAAACGGTGTTATTTCTCGGCGTTAATTCCCCTCACGTATGATCAACAGAGTCTGTGCTCTTCCCATACGCTACCTGAATAACGCACCTCTTCCAGCCCTTTATGCTCGCTTTAAAGGTTAAAGCCAACATAGTTAAATAGGGTATTGGCGGCGATTAAAGCATTTTAGCCATCTAGGTGTCAAGGCGAAGGATTTGTTTTTTAGTGACCGATTTTGCAACATGGTTACGTATAAGCGTGTTTTTACGTACACTTAGCGTTAACCAAATAAATTGGAAAAATGATGGAAAAATTTAACGATATTTATCTGCGAGCCGTATCTCGAAAAGGCAGCGAAGAAATGCTGCATGCATTGTTATCAAACCCGCTCGATGATACTGATATTGCCAAAATGCATGACGATTTATGGTTAGAAGAGTTTACGCGTAAAGTCTTTCAAAGCGGTTTTTATTGGTCTGTTATCAATAATAAATGGGCTGGTTTTCGTGATGTGTTTTGGGATTTCAGCGTAGAAAAGTTGTTGATGATGCCGCCAGATATGCTTGAGCAAAAAGCCAGTGATGAGCGAATTGTTCGTAATTTTAAAAAAGTACAAACGATCCCAGAAAATGCGTACATGATCCACGAAGTTGCCGAGAAACATGGCAGTTTTAGCCAATTTATTGCAGATTGGCCAACTGACAATATTATTGGTTTGTGGGCCTATCTTAAAAAGCATGGTGCGCGTCTAGGGGGAAATACTGGCCCTTACGCTTTGCGAGCGCTTGGTAAAGATACCTTTTTGCTTTCTCGCGATGTAGAAGCCTACTTGCGTGCCCATGAGTTGATTGATGGCGGCTTACAAACTAAAAAATCGTTACAAGCGGCGCAAGACTTCTTCAATGAATTACAACAGCAAAGTGGCTACAGCCTGCAGGCACTTAGTCAGCTTGTGGCTTATGGTGTAGGTGATAACCGCGTAGGTGTCGCAACACGTTAAGGACGGTTATGAAACTGCAAACTCGATACACAGATATTAGTGAACTACTTGCGATTGAAGATATGCCTAGCGCCGTTGCTGAGCCGCAATTGCTGCTCTTCAATAACAAGCTCGCTGATAATTTTGCGATTAATCACGACAGCGAATTCTTAGCTAAATTACTATCTGGTTCAACAATAGATAAAGATGTTTCACCGGTTGCACTTGGTTACTCAGGTCATCAATTTGGTCATTTTTCACCGCGTCTTGGCGATGGCAGAGCACATTTGCTTGGCGCTATTGCAGATAAAGATGGCACATTGTGGGACTTGCAGCTAAAAGGCGCTGGAGCAACGGTATTCTCACGTGGTGGTGATGGTCGCTGTGCTATTGGTCCAGCTGTACGAGAGTACATTATGAGTGAGGCGCTTTATGCGCTAGGTATAGCGACTACGCGCTGTTTAGCTGTGGCTACAACTGGTGAAACGGTATATCGTCAGCCACCACGCCCAGGGGCAGTTGTTACTCGCCTAGCTAAAAGCCATATCCGTGTGGGTTCATTTCAATACTTAGCTACCCAAGGTGATATAGAAGGGCTAGAAAAGCTCGTTGATTACGCAATTAATTGTCATTTCCCTGACATTAGCAGCACGGGTGAGCAGCGTTATATTGAATTTTTAACTGCCGTACTCGATAAGCAAATTGAGCTGGTTATCAGCTGGATGCGAATTGGCTTTATACATGGCGTGATGAATACCGATAATACCTTGATTAGTGGTGAAACCATTGACTATGGTCCTTGTGCGATGATGAATCAGTTTGACCTAGACACGGTGTTCAGTTCGATTGACCATCAAGGACGTTATGCATTTGGTAATCAACCCAATATAGCCAATTGGAATATTGCACGTTTGGCTGAAAGCTTAATCCCTTTATTTGCTGCTCAAGAGAGTGCCGTTGAGCAACTCTCACCGGTTGTGAATGGTTTTGCTGCTAAATTTAATGATGCATTTAATACTATGTGGCAGCAGAAATTAGGATTAGCAGGTCAGCAAGAAGGCGATCACGCTTTAATTTCAGAGTTACTGGGGTTAATGAAGCAACACCAACTTGATTACACCAACACTTTCAATGCTCTTACTGAATCTTTAGTAAAAGACTTTGTTATAGATTCTAATTTAAAAGGGTGGGTTTCAAAATGGAGGCTCAGAACATCAGCTGAAAGTTACAACACAATGCGAGCCGTTAATCCTGCAGTCATTCCGCGTAATCATAATATTGAAATGATCTTGGCTGAGTATGAAAAGACTGGATCTAGTTCATCAATCAATGAGTTTTTAAAAGTTATTCAAAAACCATATGAGTATGAGGAAGAATTTGCGGCATGGTATCAACCTCCGAAAGAAGGTGATTGTAATTACCAAACTTTTTGTGGTACTTAAGGGTTAATCTTTATGGTTGATAACAATTGTAAATGCTCATTTTTTTAAATCTGAGTGTTCGTTGATTGAGCAAGTTAGCTGCCAGTGTTATGATTTATATCAATAAAATAGCACTAAAGTTTTGCTTTTTAACGAAAATTTACAAATAAAGTTGCTTTCAACTTGTTGATTTAAAAATAACCAATATAATAATGTAATTGGGAATGGACTTTTATCGGTTTTGAAGTCAGTAGATTAGGCTGAATCGACTTTCACCTAATCATAACAAAGCGATCTAAAGGCATTGTTACGCAAAGTTATTTAGATAACCTATTATTTGGGTAATTGACTGAAATTACTCGGCAAGATTTTTGTTCTGTACCGAGTTCGTTAAGTTTTGATTAACTATTAGTCGACTACTCTGTTTAAACTGATTGAGCTGGTTTGACTTAGCTACAATTTTAATTGTGAAAATGGGAAGGAAACAATGAAATTAAAATCACTTACTATTGCTTTAGCACTTGCTGCAACTAGTGCTTCAAGCTTCGCTGCCGAAAAGCAAGGTTTCTACATCGGCGCATTTGGCGACTACTATGACAATTCTTGGGAAAATGTTCGCGACTATACTCCTGGTGGCCTTGATGTTGATGACTCTACAGGTTGGGGTTTAGAGCTAGGTTACCGTTTTAGTGATTACTGGAGCGCTCGTTTAGAATATGCTGACATGGACTTCGATTGGAAAGCTGATCTAAATGACGGTACTTCTGTTAGCGGTACTGAAAGTGGCAAACGTTACGGTATTGACGCTTTATATCACTTAGGTGGTGGTCCATTCTACGGTATTTTCGGTCTTAAAAATCTTGATGCGGTTGACGAAGATCTAATGTTCGCAAACGTAGGTGCTGGTTACCAACACTACTTCACAGATAACTTTGCGTTTAACGCTGAAACATCTTTATACCAAGGTCTTGACCGTGGTTACACAGATGTTGGCGCTAAATTAGGCCTAAGCTACATCTTTGGTGCGCAAAGCTCAGCTTCTGAGCCAGTTGAACCTGCTCCAACAGTTGTTCCTGTTGCGGTTGAGCCAGTTGATAGCGATGGCGATAACATCCCTGATGCTGATGACCAATGTGCAAACACGCCAATGACTGACGCTGTTGATGGTACTGGCTGTACATTATATGAAGATCGTGAAGTAACTAAGAGCTTACTAATCACGTTCCCTAACAACACTTCTAAAGTATCTCAACAATACTTAGATGATATTGACCGCGCTGCTAAGTTCTTAAAAGAGCACCCAGGTACTGACGTAGTACTTGAAGGTCACACTTCATCAGTAGGTAAAGCTGACTACAACAAGTGGTTATCTAAGAAACGTGCTGATGCTGTTGCTAAGAAACTAATCGAAGACGGTATTGACCCAATGCGTCTTACTACTGTTGGTTTAGGTGAAGAGCGCCTTAAAAACCCAGCAAATACGCCAGAAGCTCACGCTGAAAACCGTCGTGTTGAAGCGAAAGTAACTGTAATTGAGCGTGTAAAAGTAGAGCGTTAATCTAACCCTTTACGCAAATTTGAAAACCCAGCCTAGTGCTGGGTTTTTTCATTTCTAAAGTAGATAGGAATGATTCTTAATAAATATTCATTTGAATAGCGTTTTTTTCTAGTACTATTCATGGTATTTATAGTGAATATTAAACTCCTTACTTACAGCATGGATTTTCATCTATACTTAAAAGCTTTATAATTAACCGTCAGAATACTATAAGTACTGGGTCTTAATTGGTATTTAGCTTAATACTACCGAGTACTTTCACGTCACCAAGAGGGCAATATTGTGCTACAAGAATATCGTAAACACGTAGAAGAACGTGCCGCGTTAGGTATCGTACCAGCGCCATTAGATGCTCAGCAAACGGCTGATCTTATTGAATTAATCAAAAACCCACCGGCAGGCGAAGAAGAGTTTATCGTTGATCTTCTAGTTAACCGCGTACCACCGGGTGTTGATGATGCTGCTTACATCAAAGCAGGTTTCTTAGCTGCAGTTGCAAAAGGTGAAGCGAGCTCTCCACTTGTATCAAAAGAAAAAGCAGCTGAGCTACTTGGTACTATGCTAGGTGGTTACAACATCGCACCTATGATTGATCTTCTAGATGACGAAGCGTTAGCGCCGATCGTTGTTAAAGGTTTATCAAACACATTATTAATGTTCGATGCTTTCTATGATGTAGAAGAAAAAGCGAAAGCAGGTAACGAATTTGCTAAGCAAGTAATCGAATCGTGGGCAAATGCAGAATGGTTTGTAAACAAGCCTGCAGTTGCTGAAAAAATCTCAGTTACCGTATTCAAAGTAACTGGCGAAACAAATACAGATGACCTTTCTCCTGCACCAGATGCATGGTCTCGCCCTGATATTCCACTACACGCTTTAGCAATGCTGAAGAACGAACGTGATGGTATCAATCCTGAAAAACCAGGTGAAGTTGGTCCAATCTCACAACTAGAAGAGCTTAAAACGAAAGGTTTACCTCTTGCATACGTTGGTGATGTAGTTGGTACGGGTTCTTCTCGTAAATCTGCAACTAACTCTGTACTTTGGTTCATGGGTGATGATATTCCTCACGTACCAAACAAACGCGTTGGTGGTGTATGTTTAGGCGGTAAAATCGCTCCTATCTTCTTCAATACAATGGAAGACTCTGGTGCATTGCCAATCGAACTACCTGTTGATGAGTTAAACATGGGTGACCAAATCGATATCTTCCCATACGAAGGTGTTGTTAAGCGTCACGGTACTGATGAAGTAATCTCTACTTTCTCTCTTAAATCAGACGTAATTCTTGATGAAGTGCGTGCTGGTGGTCGTATTCCACTAATCATCGGTCGTGGTTTAACTGATAAAGCGCGTGCATCACTAGGTATGGAAGCTGAAGATATCTTCCGCAAGCCTGCTCTTGTAACTGATTCTGGTAAAGGCTTCACATTAGCTCAGAAGATGGTTGGTAAAGCATGTAACATGCCTGGCGTACGTCCTGGCCAATACTGTGAGCCGAAAATGACAACTGTTGGTTCGCAAGATACAACAGGTCCTATGACGCGTGACGAACTTAAAGATCTAGCATGTTTAGGCTTCTCTGCAGATTTAACAATGCAGTCTTTCTGTCATACATCAGCTTATCCTAAGCCAATCGACGTAAACACTCACCACACACTTCCTGATTTCATCATGAACCGTGGCGGTGTATCACTCCGTCCAGGTGACGGTGTAATCCACTCATGGTTAAACCGTATGTTATTACCAGATACAGTAGGTACTGGTGGTGACTCGCATACTCGTTTCCCTCTAGGTATTTCATTCCCAGCGGGTTCAGGTGCGGTAGCATTCGCAGCTGCAACTGGTGTAATGCCTCTTGATATGCCTGAGTCAATCTTAGTACGTTTCAAAGGTGAAATGCAGCCAGGTATCACATTACGTGATCTAGTACATGCTATCCCTTACTACGGTATTAAAGAAGGTCTTCTTACTGTTGAGAAGAAAGGTAAGATCAACGAATTCTCTGGTCGTGTACTAGAAATCGAAGGTGTTGAGCACCTAACAGTTGAGCAAGCTTTCGAGCTTTCTGATGCGTCAGCTGAGCGTTCAGCTGCAGGTTGTACAGTTAAACTTTCTAAAGAGTCTATCGCTGAATACCTAGAGTCAAACATCGTAATGCTTAAATGGATGATCTCTGAAGGTTACGGTGATGTTCGTACTATTGAGCGTCGTATCAATGCAATGCAAGAGTGGTTAGCTAACCCTGAACTTATGGAAGCTGACGCTGATGCAGAGTACAAGCATGTAATCGAAATCGATCTTGCAGACATCAAAGAGCCAATCCTTTGTGCTCCAAATGACCCAGATGATGCACGTCTTCTTTCTGACGTAACAGGCGAGAAAATCGACGAAGTATTCATCGGTTCTTGTATGACTAACATCGGTCACTTCCGTGCTGCAGGTAAACTACTAGATGGTTTCAGTGGTCGTATCCCAACTCAACTTTGGGTTGCACCACCAACGAAGATGGATAAAGACCAGCTTACTGATGAAGGTTACTACGGTATCTTTGGTCGCGTAGGTGCGCGTATCGAAACTCCAGGGTGTTCACTATGTATGGGTAACCAAGCACGTGTTGCTGATAAAGCAACTGTTGTATCTACCTCTACGCGTAACTTCCCTAACCGTCTAGGTACTGGCGCTAACGTATTCTTAGCATCAGCAGAGCTTGCAGCAGTAGCGGCAATCTTAGGTAAATTACCTACACCTGCTGAGTACCAAGAGTATGCAGATAAGATCAATGCAACTGCAGCTGATACTTATCGTTACCTGAACTTCCACCGTATGCCTCAATACACTAAAAAGGCAGACCAAGTGATCGTTCAGCAAGCTGTATAATTAGTAATAATTAAATTTACTAGTATAAAAGCCCGCACCTAGCGGGCTTTTTTATTAAGTTTTTGTTCACTTTGGTTTGTAAAATTAATACATTTGTCTACACTGATTATTGTTAAAAGTTAACAGTTGTAACTTTGTGTTTAATGTTGTAACCAAGGAAAGCGGGCATCATTTCTTGGCTGCATAGATTTTGCAAATCAAGGAATTGAACAATGAAAGCACTTCTTCTTTTACTCCCCCTTAGTGGTTCGGCTCTTGCTGTTAACCCCTCTTTTAGTGAAGTCCGACTCGGTTTTGAAACGATTAGCTATAGTGAGACTCTCAATGATGTAGCAGGGTTTGGCAAGTTGAGCCAGTCAATTGATGTAACCAATCCCGCAATACGACAGATATCATACACAGGGATTGATGATGATTGGGGATTCTATATTGAAAGTGCTGCAACAATTTCTACCGAAATTGAAACTGAAACTTGGCATTTGGCAGAGTTTGGCGATATTCAAGAAAATGCATTTAAAACAAAAGCGAATGAGATCGGTTTTAAAGGTGCTTATAATTTTTCAAAAGCCGTACAGTTTACTTTAGGCACTAAGTTTTTTACTTCTAGTTTTACACGCTCAAATTTTGCTTTTGTGCAACCAGGTGCAGCGGCATTTGATGAGGCACTGATTGCTATCTCAGATGATCCAGATAACCCCGCTCGTTTTACCTTACCGGGTATGAATAACGCGAACAATGTGGGCGACCAACAAGATTATAACTCCCAGCTACGCCCCGTGGTCTCTGTGTCAGAAGATCAAATGGGTATCTTGCTTACTTTAGGTGCCCGTTACGATAGTCGTTTAAAAGACAGTTTTAATAAGTACAGCTGGTATGCAGAAGCTGAATTGAGTACACCCATGTACTCTGAAATTCAAAATACTCAATTTGAAACAACTACATTAACCGACAGTTTTAATGGCTGGGGTGTGTTAGGACGAGTCGGGCTACGTTATCAAATAATGTCACATATTGCGTTAATGGGCGGTATTGATGCGCAATACAAATCTCGCGATATAGTGACTAAGAATCTTGAAAATGGTCAACGTCTGCGCGTACCTGAAGTCGAATATAGTAATGTGTCTTTTGCAGTTGGTTTGCAGTGGAGCTATTAATGAACAAGTTCGCCATAATTAGCTCATTACTTTTATTCTCTTTATCAGGGTGTAAAACCATTGATTCTGTTCAGCAAGATTTAGGTTCTCTTGCGAGTAGTATTACAGGAGAAGAACAGGCGACCCCCGAACAAATACAGGCAGCCTATGAAAAAGCCCAAAGTGTTTTCCAAGAAGCACTTACAGCTTATAACCAAATAGATACGGAGAACTTAGCGCAATTTGATGAGGAGCGTGTAGCTAAGGCTCGTAAAGTTTGGGCGGTGCTTGAGCCTGAGTTTAATGAACTGCGTTTAGCTCCTGAACATGCTTTAAAAAGTGCGTCACTGTTCTCATCTGACACGGTTGCAGATGAAGTCATGTCTCAAAGTCAGGAGGTCATTTCCTTGGTTACTGAAGCGCAGCTTGCCAAGCAAAGGATCACATCGGTTTTACAGCCAATTAGAGATGAGTTTGCCATTTTAGATCAATTGGATGCTGAAACATCTTATGAAAAGCGTTATCGAGAGCTCGATAAGCAACATCAACAATTAAAGGAAATGCTCATTGACGGGCAAGAGCAGCAAGTTGCTGAGTATGTACCTAAGCTATTAGAGCAACTCATTGATTTAGAGAAAGACGCCGTTGTACAGTTTTATTTCTCTCAGTATATCGAAAAAATTTATGGGCTAGCTAACTCAAAAAAAGTCGATATATTTCCGACAGTTTATCAGGACGTTCGAAAACAATTAGAGCAGGGTGAAACATTTAGTAAAGCTAACTATCGTGAGTACGAGCAAATTAAACAACACGCTGCTTTATTGTCATTACAAATCGACCGTATTAATAGTCTCTATGCTGAGTACTTAGCCCAAAAATCGGCTATTGATAAAGACACTGTTGAAGCGCACATGCTGAGTCTAGAAAGTGAAATTTATGCATTGACCATGGCTGCTGGTTTGGGTGATCTGAGAGGCCTCTCTTTTCAGGAGCAGCTTCAACAAGTAAGAAAAGCAATTAATTGAGTAAACCAAGAGCCACAGTTCGCTGTGGCTTTTTATCAACGTTAAGGGATTTAGCGTTTATATGGCTAAGAATTTCCCTGCTATAAGTGAATATAATGGAGTATGTATGTTAATTCATAAGCGGCTGTTGGCTGCAGTTATTGGTACCTTATTTTTAGTTGGGTGTGGGGGAGGTGGAGGTAGTGACTCTGAAACTAAACCAGATCCTGTAGACCCCGTTAATCAAAGTCCAACAGTTACTATTAGTGCCGAATCAGAAGGTGCAGAGCAGGCTTCTTTTAAATTAAGTGCCGCTGCCACAGATAGTGACGGTAGCATTGCCTCTTACAGTTGGACATCTGATGCTAGTTTTGACTTTGTACAAAGTGATGGATTAACGAGTGCTGAAGCTACTTTTCAAACACCCGATATAGACGCTGATACAACGGTTAATTTCACTGTCACTGTAACCGATAACGATGGAGCAACAGCTTCAGCAAAGCATAGCGTTATATTTAAACGAAATGTTTCAACAGTGACAATTACCGGGATAGTAACGGATCAGCCAATTGCTAATGCAGAGTTAGAGATTAATGTTGGTAGTGACGTCTTTTCGGTCAATGCAGATCAAACCGGTCGCTATACGATTGAGCTTGTTGTGGACGAATCTGCAAGTGATAAGCTTGTGCTGGTTAAAGCAAAAGGTCTTGATAGCACCAACCCTGGGGTTGTTTTTGTTTCACAGCTAAGCTCAATTCAAGCGTTATTGGAACAGGCTGGTGAGGATAATACGCTTGATAGTGAAGACAACTTTGGCGTCAACATCACGAATGTAACGACCGCAGAATATGCGCTTTTAACACGTAATAATGAAGAACCTCAATCAGTCGAAGAGCTAAACGCAGCACTGCTAAATGTTGATGCTGACGAAAAGATCTTATTGGCAACTCTCATCAAAATCATCGTGGATAATGCAGATTATGTTCTCCCTGAAGGCGTAGAAAGCACACTCGATCTTGTCAGTGACGAAGATATCGCTAAGAATTTTGAAGATGAAGTAAATGAGAAAGATCCAGATCTCATTGAAGAGACGAAAGAAGAAATTAAAAAAGATGAAAACTTAGTTTCTGATAGCGATGAGCCTATTGTCGGTGATTTTATAGTTAACTCACCTCGTTATTATAACAATGATGCATATCACCTTGTTCTGGCAAGTGACGGTACGGGTGAACTTAATGCAAATACAAGCTCAACACTGACAATGAGTAAAGAATCAGGGGTGTATACCTTAACACTAGCAAATAGTGTAGTGACTTACACTGATGAATATAACGATGGCAATGAATCTTATATTGGGCAAACAAAATTAACAGATATTAGTTTTCAAGTTTTAGCAGAAAATGAGGTTTTCAGAACGATTGAAGTGACTCAAACCACACAAAGAACATTGGACTACCAAAATGGTAGTGAACCCGTTGTGGAACCTTCAATTACTCGAACCTATACAACTAACCTGATTGATAAAGCTAAAACAATAGCACTAAATACTACCGAGTTAACTGAAAACACATGGGTTTTAGACCTAAGAGACAATGATTATGATTCTGCGTCATCTGATGATGAACCTGAAACTTTGCGCTTTTATGCCGATGGTACAGGGGATGTAACGGGTGAGAGTACTGAGGTATTTAGTTGGGAGCTCAATGATACTAAGTTATCTATTAGTTATGATGAAAACGGTGAAACTGGGTTAATTGAGTTTTGGTTTACAAAAGCTCTCTCTGCGGGCTACCAAGTGGTTGCATTAGACACTAGTTTTGATGAGCCAAGTAATACATTAACAGGCTTAATGGTTAAAAAAGCGAATGTGACAACAACCGATGAGGATATTATTGGTCGTTGGCATGGTTTTGTTGGTACTTCTCAATCTTATGATTTGAATATTTACCCTGATGGTAGTGTCGCTATTGGTTTAGGGAACTCAAGTTTCCAAGGTCATATTGAAGATGGCAACTTCTCTAGAAAACGCTTTTATTCAGAAACATATGGTCTTGTTTCAAGTTGTGATGGCTTTGCTGATGACTGTTACCTTGAAAGTGAAATGCAACATGAATTCATTAATATCGTTGGTAGCACCTACTACATAATTAGAACGCTAACTTATTACACTATGGCTGGTGAGGCATATGATGAAGTTAAATCGGTATTCATTTATGAATATAGTAAAGACTTGTCATACTCAGCTTTTACTGAAGAGCTATTAGATGGTGCGATTTCTCTTTACAAAGATGATGGCTCAACAGATGCTATTTACATTCAATACAATGATTTAGGTGAAGTGGAGTATGTTGTCCGTTTTGATGGTGTTGAGCATATAGCAACGTTCAATGATGGCGTCTTAAGCTATCAAGTTGATGGCAATACGTGGTTTGTTGAACTGGTTTCTGCGGATGAAAATGCTGTTACTATTTGCCGATATCAGCAAGGAAGCAGTTGTTCAGCTGATATGCAAATTAGTTACTTACCTAAGCGCCCTAAAGTAACGTTAACAGTCAACCCATCTCAGAATGGTAGTCTCTCACCTAGCAGCCAAACTTCGTATTGGTACCAATACGCGTCTTTCGTAATTAGCCCAGATGAAGGGTATGTTGTTGACGAAATTACAGGATGCGAAGGATATATTGAAGGAGATTATTACCTTGTCTATACCACAGGTGCTGATTGCGAAATTACAGCAACATTTAAACCTGCATTATTAGCCGCTGGCGAATATATTTTAAATAATAGTGATTTATATAATGCACCAGCCTTGGGCTTATTACTAAATGCGGATAACACTGGCGCTGTAACTCTCAACGGTAGTTCAAATATCAACTGGTATGAAGTTGATGATCACATTGAGTTATCACCTATCGATAGTATTGTCGTGGAAGAATATACCTCTTTCCCTGATGGCATGACTGAGGTTCAGTATCGCACGGAGATTAGTTACGCTGAATTAATGCCAATGGCAGAAAAAGGGCTTAATTGGCATTGGCTAACAGTTGAATATAGCTATTATGAGAATGACGTTTTAGTGAATACCAGCACTGAAAGTTCCAATGTTTATGCATTTTCTGATGGCGATGAAATTGCCGTTGTTAGTGATGATGTCGTAGGGCAATGGGCTGTAAGCGCTGAACAAGGAGGAGTGCTATTAAATATGCAGATCAATGCTGATGGAACAGGCTCTTACATAGATATTTTGAGTGATGAGCAAGATACGTTTAGTTGGCAGATCATTGATAGCAATTTAGTACTTAATCACAGCAGTGATAATTCAACAGATACACTCTATTTTACTAAAAACATCAACGTTGGTTACCAATTTTTAGATAAGGGTAATGATAACGAGGGGGATTATGTTGATGCAGGCATGTTTGTTAAACGTAATGAAGTAGCCATTAATGCAAGTAATTTTTCTGGTCGTCATCAGTTCAGAGAGGGTCATGATATTGATTCGCATTGGGCTGAAATCCAAATTTATGACGATGGTGAAATCTTCTTTACCTTTGGAACAAGTTCGTATCAGGGAAGCTTTATTAATAACCGCTATATTAGAAGGCTTTATGTAGATACTAGCTCAGGAAGTTGGGAAGCAATTGATTTCTGTGATACTAGCTTGGATACATGTTTCCTTTATGGTGAGTTTGTTTACAAGCTAATTGCTATTGATGAAGCCCGTTATTTTGTCGAGCGTACTGTGGCGTTTGATGATAATGGTACTGGGATGCTAGAAAAATCATCTGCACATCTATATGTACATGATTATGCTACTTCAACAGCAGTTGATAAATTCTACGACTACGACTTATATAGCTTCACTTTATATGAAAGCGATGGCACAGCATGGTCATTAAGTGAGCAGGATTATAATGAAGATAGTCAGTCTTACGATTACTCACTGACGATTGGAGAGCAAAGTATCACAGGTGCTCAGTTGGTTGATGGTAAATTGTCATTTATTGAAAATGGCCAAGACACGCTGCTTGAGCTTATAAGCAACAATCGCACCGAACTCGTTTTCTGTAAGTATTTGGCAGGCAATAGTTGTCAGTCACAAGATCAAGTTTCCCTTTCTATGAGCAATTAAACTTGTCGTAAATTGTGCAACCTAAAACAGCCACATTTGTGGCTGTTTTTATTTTTTAGATTAAATATTCTAAAAAATGTCTATAACGATCTTAAAATTATCCAATATATCTTGCTGGTTTACATAAAAACGCAAATATTCCCTGCTAATTGAATTAAAATCCTCGCCAATATTCTCAACGTATTAAGGCGAGATCGAAATGACTACATTAAACAACCAGAACCTTCTACAGCTTCGTTTTGTAAGCCAAGCGCATATTGACGCAGTAAAGCCTTCTTTTGCTAACCTACCTGCAAACCCATACGCAGATGGTGAATTTCGTAAGCGTCGTTATTCAGTAATCAAAGTTGTTGATGGTGAATTAAAACTACAACCAACAAAAGCATTTGTGCAAGATGACTCAATCAATACCTTCCAAGGTAATGTTGAGCGTACCTACGAAAATCTAGAAGATAGCTTATTAGCGACTGATGGTATGAAGCAAATCGTTAATCAGTTCCGCGATATGACGGGTATTAGCGATGATCGCGTTATTGAAATTCACCAATTCAGAATGCTTGCGATCGACAGTGACACTCCAGCTGCACCTGAAGGTGTTCACCAAGATGGTTTTGATCACGTATGTGTATGTGGTGTATCACACGAAAACTTAGAAGGTGGTGAGCTACTTGTGTATGAACACCAACAAGCTGAGCCATGTTTCAAAATGGAAATCAAAGACGGCATGTTCGCACTGATTAATGACCGTGAAGTATGGCACAACGCTACACCAATGAATAAATTAGACGCAAGCAAAGAAGGTTACCTTGATTGCTTCGTACTAACTGCGTAAGGGTATCTCATGAACTTAACGCAATTACGTCGCCAATTTCCTGCACTTATGCAACAAGTTGCAGGTCAGTCACCGATTTTTCTTGATGGCCCAGGTGGCTCGCAAGTACCACAGTCAGTTTTAAGTGCTATGACTGCTTATTTGGGTTACTACAACTCAAACTTAGGCGGTGCATTTTTCTCAAGTGATAAAACGGTAGAGTTAATGGCAAATGCTCGCCAAGCTGCAGCCGATTTATTAAATGCACCATCTAAAGAGCAAATCGTGTTTGGTGCAAACATGACAAGTTTAACGTTTAGCTTTAGCCGTGCTATCTCACGTGATTGGACTGCTGATGATGAAATTATCGTCACCAATGCCGATCACTTCTCAAACGTATCATCTTGGCAGCAAGCTGCTGAAGATAAAGGCGCGACAGTAAAAACTACCCTTATCAACGAAGCTGATTGCAGCCTAGATATGGCACACTTTGAAAGCCTTTTATCTAGCAAAACAAAGCTTGTTGCAGTGACGTATGCATCAAACACCACAGGTTCAATTAATGACATTAAACGCATCGTTGAGCTTGCACATGCTGTTGGTGCGCTAGTTTATGTTGATGCCGTACATTACGCACCTCATGAACTTGTAGATGTACAAGCACTTGATTGTGACTTCTTAGCCTGCTCTGCATATAAGTTCTTTGGTCCTCACCTTGGTATTGTCTATGGCAAACGTGAGCACCTTGAAGGTTTCACACCATATAAAGTTGAACCTGCAAAAGATGTTGCGCCAGGTCGCTGGGAAACGGGTACACAAAGCTTTGAAGCGCTAGCTGGATTAATTGCTGCTGTTGATTACATTGCTGCAATTAGTGAGCTTGATGATAGTCATTCACGCCGAGAAAAACTCGCGGCTGTATTTGCTATGACTAAACAGCACGAAATGACATTAAGTAAGCACTTTTTATCTCGTTTAGCAGATTACCCACGCATCAAGTTATTTGGTATTGATGATCTAGAGCGTATAGCTTATCGCACACCGACTTTTGCTTTAACTTTTGAAGGCATCGAGCCACGTGTTGTGTCTGAATTTTTAGGTAAGCAACATATTTGTGTGTGGGATGGTAACTTCTACGCCCAAGGCTTATGTAAGCAGCTAGGTGTATTAGAAACAGGCGGCGTAGTACGCATTGGTTGTATGCATTACAACACAATTGAAGAGCTTGATAAGGTTTTTGATTTATTTGATCAATTACTAGCAGATTAAAGCTGAGCTTTAATTAAGCTATAAGCAGCCCGAGTGGGCTGCTTATTACCGCTAGGATTGTGGTTGGCCATAAATTTGTTCCGCGCGGTTGAATAAGACCCACGAGGTTAAAATATACTTATCATTTGAAATTGGTTTATTACCACGGTGCGTGTGGGTAAAATAGCCCGGTGCTACGACCATAGAACCCTGTTTAGGCGATATTTTTCGTTGTTGATAGTAAAACTCTGTTTCACCACCTTCTTCTACATCATTTAAATAGAACATAAATAACAGCACGCGGTGTAGTGCCTCGTTGTGCCCTGCTTGCGGATATACCTCGCTATGCCAATAAGGGTAACCACCTTTATTGATATCGTATTTCTGTGCTTGAATTGGACCCATGCGGAAAATTTGCTGCACGAGTAATGGCAATTGTGGTTTGCCGACTTCTTCAAAGTTATCCTGTGTTAAGTCAACAGGTTTGCCCGTTTGCGGATGGTAAACCTTTAAACCAAAGGCACCAATCATCATAAAAATATGCTCTTCAAGGTATTTGAATACGTAACCAGCAGTCGTTTGTTGAATATGCTTTAGTTGCTCAGCGTATTCGGGGTGGTTATTAAGGTATAAATCGCGGCTGTCTTTTTTCGCTAAATCTACTCCGCCTGAGGTAATGCCTTGTTTTAAATGCGGGCTTTGTTCAAATACCGTGATAAAGTTGTCGCAAAATTCTTTGCTGAGGGCGTTTTCGTATACGCGAATAAAGTCCGTCATGAGCTACCTTTAGTTTATATTTTTTATAGGGTTACTATGTTTACTGAAACTATCACACCACGCTTTAGCGAAACAGATGTGCTAGGGCACATCAACAATACCGTACTCCCTGTATGGTTTGAAGCCGCCCGAGCGCCTATTTTCAGGTTTTTTACGCCCGATTTAAACCCTTATGAGTGGAAACTGATCATTGCTAAGGTTGAAGTAAGCTTTGTGGGTGAGTTGTTTTATGGTCACGATGTCACAGTGAAAACCAGTGTTGAGCACATCGGCTCTAGTTCATTTGTACTGCGCCAAGAGGCTTGGCAGCAAGATAACTGCTGTGCCGTTGGTAAAACCGTACTAGTACGTTATGACTTTGCAAATAAATGTTCGCAAAAACTTAATGAGCAAGAAAGGGCTGACCTTACAGCGCATTTAATCGCTGAGTAATACCCCATTTTTTGCCGACATTTATGAATGCTTGGGGTAAAATGTGCCTTCATTATTTTGACTGAGTAATTTTGGGTTACACGCAATGCTGTTAATGATCGACAATTATGATTCGTTTACATACAACCTAGTGCAATATTTTCAGCGCTTAGACCAAGATGTATTAGTTAAACGAAACGATGAGATCAGCATTGCTGAGATTAAACAACTTAACCCAGAGCACATCGTACTATCGCCTGGGCCATGTTCACCAAACGAAGCGGGTATTTCTTTGCAAGTGGTTGAACAACTAAAAGGCCAGTTGCCAATTCTTGGTATTTGCTTAGGTCACCAAACTATTGCTCAGGCTCTAGGTGCTGATGTTATTCGTGCAAAGCAAGTGATGCATGGTAAAACCTCGTTAGTTAAGCATAGCAATCAAGGTGTGTTTAACGGTTTGGCAAATCCTCTGACGGTATGCCGCTACCATTCTTTAGTGGTGGATAAACAAAGCCTGCCTAGTGACTTCACTATTACTGCATGGACAGAACAAAATTCTGATTTTGATGAAATTATGGGGATCATGCATAATGATTTAGCACTTGAAGGAGTGCAATTTCACCCCGAAGCAATTTTGACCCAACAAGGGCTTGAATTACTTGCTAACTTTTTAACTCGCTTCTAACCTTAGGCTAGTGAATTAACAAATATGACCGACAATACGCCTGTGCAAATGACCGAAGAAAACCGACAACAAAGGACTGCGATGGTGCTTAATGAGCGCGCGCACGATCTTTTGCTTGGTCACAGTTTTGCACAGCGTCAAATTGGCTATATTCACACCCTCGAAATTGATTATGGCGAATCAATGGAACAGCGAACTCTATTAGAAGTAGAAGTTGCTGCCGAGAAAAAACGTCAAAAGAGCAGTACAGCTCACCATAAATACCGTGCACAGGCGAGCAAGCAATTACACCAAGTGATTGAGGCTGCCATGCATAAGCAGCTTGAAGACATTGATTCAGTAATTCATGAAACTATAGGGATTCAAGATAGCGTACCTGCTATTTTAGATATTTTAGCTGTGCGTTCGGCCTCAGTAGGTCGACTAGAGCCGTTAGTTAAAGATTTGAGTTGGTTAGGTCGTGAGCTCGTTGCGTTTGTGAATTTACCTTTCTATCGAAAACAACGTAATAAACACACTTCAGTTCAAGTCGATAACCCTCTGTTAGCGCTTCGCTACATTGGTTTAGATAACTTAAAGTTTGTCGTGCCAACCTTTGCGGTACGCCATTGGATGCCACACAGTACAGAGCCATTTCCACTACTAAAGCGCCGACTTCGTGATAACTCAATGGCGTGTGCCATTGCTGCTCAAGAACTTGCTAAATTAAATGGTGTAAATGAGGTGCATGCGTTTACTTTAGGTATGCTACTCGACGTGGGTAAGATAGCGCTAGTACGTATATACCTTCGTATTTTCGAGTTAGTTTGGCAGCGCCAAGTAACGAAAGCCCGTGATGAACAAAAGAAAGATCTACACACAGCTTTATTAGAGCTAAAACCGGATCCTTTATTTTTAAGCACCTTGCTAAATAAGCAGTCGATGAAGGTAACAGCCACCGTAATTGAGAAAATGGCTTTTAGGTATTTGCCATTTAATGCGGTAATGCAGCAGTTAACTACACCTTTAGCTAAAAACGATGAGTATTTGCCGCTTACCAAGGTGATTTTAAAAGCACGTTGTTACGCTCAGTATTTAAGTTTAAATGAGCATCAACTAGTCGAAAATGACGAAACCGAACGTTGGTTTGCACACTTCGATTTCACTAAAGAAGAGCTTGATCAGCTAGCAAAATGCAATTTTGATCGCTTTCATATTCAAATTAATTAAAAAAATTGTTAATTTTTTTGCGACTATTCATTCATTGTTTATCAATCCGCAGTGACAAATTTTTTCTCTTTAGCCTCTGCTTGGCTCACTAGCCGTACGCCTTTTTATAGTATTTAGAGCAAAAAATAGCCTTCAAATAGTTATTCACTATCCATGAAAAAATATCTCAAGCCCTTTATTTTCAAGGGCTACATGAAAGTTTTCTAAGAGACAGGACGAAAATTTTCTGGAATAATGGATGAATGAAAATTGAACCAAAGAGTAATTTTGGTGATTTTGCGCTAAGCTCAATCGGCTAAGTAAAATGGCTTAGTTTAGCTTTAGAGCGCCACCTTACTCTGAGTGTGCTTACAATTATGAGGATATAAAATGACAGTCAATCGCGAATTATTTGATCAAGTAATGGTTCCTAACTATGCACCATCAAGTGTTATTCCAGTTCGAGGCGAAGGCTCTCGCGTATGGGACCAAGAAGGTCGCGAATTTATCGATTTTGCTGGTGGTATTGCTGTTAACTGTCTTGGCCATTGTCACCCAGCTCTTGTAAGTGCATTAAAAGAGCAAGGCGAAAAAATTTGGCACTTATCAAATGTAATGACTAATGAGCCAGCGCTTCGCTTAGCTAAAAAGCTAACTGACGCAACGTTCGCTGAAAAAGTATATTTTGCTAACTCTGGTGCAGAAGCTAACGAAGCGGCACTTAAACTTGCACGCCGTTTTGCTCTTGATAACTTTGGTGAGCAAAAGTCACAAATTATCTCATTCAACAAAGGTTTCCACGGCCGTACCTTCTTCACAGTAACAGTAGGCGGTCAAGCTGCATACTCTGATGGTTTTGGTCCTAAACCTGGTGATATCGTTCACTGTGACTACAACGATTTAGCAGCATTTGAAGCGCTTATCTCAGACAGCACATGTGCAGTAATGATGGAGCCTCTGCAAGGTGAAGGCGGTATCATTTCTCCAACTGCTGAGTTTGTTGAAGGTGTTCGTGAGTTATGTACTAAGCATAATGCACTACTAATCTTTGATGAAGTACAAACAGGTGTTGGCCGTACGGGTGAGCTTTATGCTTATCAAGGTCTAAATATAACTCCTGATATCTTAACGACTGCAAAAGCGTTAGGTGGTGGTTTCCCTATCGGTGCGATGATCACCACAACTGATATTGCTAAGCACTTAAAAGTAGGTACTCATGGTTCTACTTACGGTGGTAACCCACTTGCGTGTGCAGTAGCAGAAGCGGCATTCGACACAGTAAATACACCAGAGGTACTTAACGGCGTTAAAGAAAAGTCAGCGTTATTCCGTGAGTTACTAACTGCGATTAACGAAAAGTACAATGTATTCACTGAAATCCGTGGCGAAGGTCTATTAATTGGTGCTGTAGTAACAGAGCAATTCAAAGGTCGTGCAAAAGAGTTTTTAGTAGCTGGTACTGCAGAAGGCGTTATGTCTTTAGTTGCTGGCGCTGATGTTGTTCGTTTCACTCCGTCACTTGTAATTCCAGAAGCTGATATCCGCGAAGGTATGGCTCGTTTCGAAAAAGCAGTTGCAAAAGTCGTTAACGGCTAAACGAAACTGTCATTTCAGGGCAAGTTAAGCTTGCCCACATTTCTTAATTTACCGTTATTTATAAGGGAGCAAGCGGACTTATGATGATCCTTCGCCCAATCCAGCAAAGCGATTACCAAGCGTTAGTAAAGATTGCTGTTGAGTCAGGCCATGGCTTTACGTCTTTGCCTAATAATGAAGAGTTATTACAAAAGAAAATTGATCATTCTGTCAGCTCATTTGCAAAAGCAGCACAGCAGCCAGGTGATGAAGGTTACTTGTTTGTTCTTGAAGATAGCGAAACGGGTGAAGTTGTAGGGACTTCGGGTATTGAAGCCGCTGTTGGTTTAGATGATGCTTTTTATCATTATCATTTAAGCAAAGTAATTCATTCTTCTCGTACGCTAGACGTGTATAAAGCCGTTGATATTTTAACCCTGTGTAATGATTACACCGGTGCAACTGAGCTATGTACATTATTCTTAAAAGATGGCTACCGTAAAAACAATAACGGTAAATTGCTTTCAAAAGCGCGTTTTATGTTTATTAATCAACATAGAGAACGTTTTGCTGACACCGTAATTGCTGAAATGCGAGGTGTGTCAGACGAAAGCGGCGAAAGCCCATTCTGGCAATGGCTAGAAGAGCACTTTTTCTCAATGGACTTTCCAACGGCAGATTACTTAACGGGTATTGGTCAGAAAGTATTTATTGCTGAGTTAATGCCTAAATACCCAATTTACGTCAACTTACTGAGCAAAGATGCACAAGCTGTGATTGGTCAAGTACATGACAACACACGCCCTGCGATTGAACTATTAAAGAGCGAAGGTTTTACCTTTAATGGTTATGTAGACATTTTTGATGCAGGCCCAACTGTTGAAGCAAAAGTAGATAACATTGCTACAGTCAGAAATGCCCACACAGTTAAAGTTGAAATTGGTGAAAGCCAAGGCGACACCACGGTATTGTTAGCAAATGATAAAATTGCTGATTTTAGAGCAACCGTGACTCAAGTTAGCCTATCATGTGATGCCGATAGCATCACAATCTCAAGTGAATTAGCAAAAGCACTTCACTTAGAAGCGGGTGATTCAGTATCACTTGCAGAACTATAGAATTCAGGAGACATATTAATGACTCATGCAGCGCAATTTATTAATGGTCAATGGCAAGCAGGCCTTGGTCATACTTTTCAATCTGTAAACCCAGCAAATAACGATGTAATTTGGCAAGCAAACACTGCTACAGCCGAACAAGTAGACGGCGCAGTCGCTGCTGCACGTGAAGCGTTTTACAGCTGGGCTGATAAAACATTTGCAGAGCGTTTAGCGATTGTAAAAACATTCGCAGAAACACTGAAAGAGCACAGCGAAGAATTAGCGATTGCTATCGCACAAGAAACAGGTAAACCACTTTGGGAAACACGCACTGAAGCAGGTGCGATGGTGGGTAAAATTGCTATCTCTGAAAAAGCATTTTTAGAGCGTACAGGCGATGTTGAAAACCCAATGCCACAAGGTCGCGCGATGATCCGCCACAAGCCTCATGGTGTTGTAGCTGTGTTTGGCCCTTATAACTTCCCTGGTCACTTACCAAATGGTCACATTGTACCTGCACTATTAGCAGGCAATACCGTGGTATTTAAACCTTCTGAGCTAACGCCAGCAGTTGCTGAGTTAACGTTAAAGTTATGGCAAAAGGCGGGTCTCCCTGCAGGTGTAATCAACCTTGTGCAAGGTGAAGTAGAAACGGGTAAAGCGCTTGCATCTCATAAAGGGATCGACGGTTTATTCTTTACTGGCTCTTCGCGCACTGGTCATATTTTACATGAACAGTTTGCTGGTCAACCGGGTAAAATCTTAGCTTTAGAAATGGGTGGTAATAACCCGCTTATCGTTACTGATGTTGCTGACACTAAAGCGGCTATCCACGATATTATTCAATCAGCGTTTATCTCTACAGGTCAACGTTGTACGTGTGCGCGTAAGTTATTCTTACCTGCGGGCGAGCAAGGTGATGCTATCTTAGCGGGTCTTATTAAAGCAACTAAAGCTATTAAAGTCGGTGACTACGACGCAGAAGAGCAACCTTTCATCGGGTCAATGATTTCTGCTGCTGCAGCAGCTGGTATGGTCACAGCACAACAGCAACTTGTTGAGCTTGGCGCTGAAGTGTTAGTTGAGCTAACGCACAAAGAAAATACCGGTTTTGTGACACCGGGTATTTTAGAGTGTACAAATGTAGCTAACTTCCCAGACGAAGAGCACTTTGGACCACTGCTTAAAGTATTCCGCTTCACTGATTTTGATGCCGCTATTGATAAAGCGAATGACACAAGCTTTGGTTTATCAGCTGGTTTATTAAGCGACAGCGCAGCAGATTACGACCATTTCCTTCGTCGTATTCGCGCGGGTATCGTAAACTGGAACCGTCCTATCACAGGTGCATCAAGTGCAGCACCATTTGGTGGTATTGGTGCATCAGGTAACCACAGAGCAAGCGCATATTATGCTGCTGACTATTGTGCATACCCTGTCGCTTCGGTAGAGCTTGAAAAAGTAGCAATGCCAGCGACATTAAGCCCAGGCTTAAAAATCGATTAATAATCGTAAATCATTATAAAAAGCAGCTTCGGCTGCTTTTTTTGTATGAGATGCTTGGCAAAGGTAGCAATTAAAAGCGCTTTCTGCTTAAATCTAAAGAGATAGTTTTTTATTAGGTGTGCAGTCGTATGGTTTTAGATAGGCAAGGGTACGATGATCTTGTCATGTATCTCACTCAAAATTTAGCGCTTTTTGAGAAGCCGGGTCAAATTAAACCAGGAGCTCCAACAGTGTTAGAGCTGATTGAAGACGTGATAGCAGAAAATGTCATGTTACTTTGCGAGCAACACACAGAGCTTAATACAGAACAACGCAGCCAAATTGTTCGCGAAGTCGACGGTATAGTATATGACTTACAAGAAGTGCTGAGCAGCGTTACAAATCACACAGTAACCGTTGAACAACACGCGTTTATTGATGAGTTTGCTGGATTAGTAAAAAACTTATTCGATAGTGCTGTTGTCGAAAGTGCCTAACTTATAAAGCACAACACAATTTCTAGTCTTTAAGCGAGCAGCTCAAAGTTAGCAACTCGCTTTCCTTTAAAGCTCACCTCTTATCCCTTGCATCTGTGTGTGACTTGCTTACAATCAAGCAAAATAACTTTAAGAGATAAAGCACATGCAAGCGAATGTAAAATGGGTAGAAGGCGATACGTTTATTGGCCTTTCAAATTCAGGTCACAATGTAGTTTTTGATGCAGGTAGCGATAGCGCTGCGCCAAGCCCAATGGAAATGGTTTTAATGTCAGCGGGTTGTTGTTCATCTGTTGATGTTGTTAGTATTTTAAAAAAAGCAAAACAGTCATTTTCTGATGTGCAAGTTAAGCTATCTGCAGAGCGTGCTGAGTCAGCACCTCGCGTGTTTACCAAGATTAATCTACACTTTGTGGTTACCGGTGATAATGTCTCTGAAAAGCACCTTGCAAGAGCGGTACAATTATCTGCTGAAAAGTATTGTTCTGTAGCCTTAATGCTTGATAAGACAGTAGAAATTACGCATAGTCATGAAGTTGTGCAAGAACAGGTAAAATAACGCTTTTTCCGAGCAGGAAATTCGTATAAAATCCGCGAACTTTTATTTCTGCTGGTGCAGGTTTCACTCGTTTTAAGGTTGGTTTAGCATGAATAAACCCTTCGATAAAATTAAGCTTCATGGCTTTAATAACTTAACTAAGAGCTTAAGTTTTAGTATTTACGATATTTGTTACGCAAAGACGGAACAACAGCGTAAAGAATATATTGAATATATCGACGAACAGTACAGTGCTGATCGCCTTACCGATATTTTAGGTGAAGTTGTGGATATTATTGGCGCAAACATTCTAAATGTTTCTCGCCAAGATTATGATCCGCAAGGCGCCAGTGTGACAATCTTGATCTCTGAAGAGCCAATTGAGCAACAAACAACGTATGACGTTGATGAAGCGCCGGGTCCTCTTCCTGAAACAGTGGTAGCGCACTTAGACAAGAGCCACATCTGTGTTCACACATACCCAGAAGCACACCCTGATGATGGTATTTGTACGTTCCGTGCTGATATCGAAGTATCAACGTGTGGCATTATTTCGCCATTAAAAGCGTTAAACTTCTTAATTCACAGTCTTGAGTCTGATGTTGTAACAATTGACTACCGCGTACGTGGTTTTACTCGTGACGTAGATGGTGTTAAACACTATATCGATCATGCAATTAACTCAATTCAGAACTACATGACTGAAGATACCAAAGAAGCGTACCAAATGATGGACGTGAACGTGTATCAAGAGAACTTATTCCACACTAAGATGATGTTAAAAGAAACTGACTTGAATACTTACCTATTCGGTGTTTCTACAGCAGATCTTTCGGAAGAAGAAGAAGAAGTTATCTACTCTAAGCTGACTCGCGAGATGCAAGAAATCTTCTACGGTCGCAACTTACCAGACACTGAGTAAGTCACTATAGCTTTAAAGAAACGGCGCGTAATGTAAGTTACGCGCCGTTTTTTTATGCCTCATTGACTGCACTCATCTGTACTTATATGCTGATTAAAAGGCCAATTTAAGGATAGATATGTCAGTTGTTCTCTCGCAGTCAGTATTTTTAGCAGAGCAAGTTCGTGACCATGAAGGATCCGCAGCTAAGCGCTCTGGCGTAACCTTGTATGAGCTTATGGAGCGAGCAGGGCTGGCGACTTATCAGCAAGCTATCAGCTACTTTCCTAAAGCAGGTACATTCGTTGTGTTAGCGGGCGTTGGTAACAATGCCGGCGATGGTTATGTTGTTGCTCGCTTAGCTAAACAAGCGGGCAAACAGGTTACGGTTATTGCAGCAATATCTGATAAACCGCTCAAAGGCGATGCGCTCAGTGCTCAGCAAGCTTGGCTCGACGCTGGAGGAGCAATAACCGCTGATGCCAGTGCTATTGAGCAAGCAGATATCATTATTGATGGTCTGCTTGGCACGGGAATTCAAAGCAAGGTACGCGAGCCTTTTTCAACCTTGATTAAAGCAGCTAACGAGAGCCAAGTGCCGATAGTTGCTATTGATCTACCTTCAGGCATTCATGCAGACACAGGTGTCGTACAAGGAGTCGCAATAAAAGCCGCGCTTACTGTGACTTTTGTGGGGATTAAACAAGGTTTAGTGACAGGGCAAGGTAGAGCGCATGCAGGGACATTAGAGTTTAATGATTTAGGTATTGAAGATGCCTTTTTAAAACAGACATCACCTACGGCTGAGCTTATCAATTATCTGAACCAAGCTAGGCTTCCTGAGCGCGATAACAACAGCCATAAAACCAGCCATGGTAAATTGCTGTGTGTTGGTGGTAATGCCGGCACTGCAGGCGCTATTCGTTTAACTGCAGAGGCAGCGCTTCGCACCGGTGCGGGTATGGTTAAAGTGTATACCCATAGTAGCTCTATTCTACCAGTGAGTATTGGCCGGCCAGAACTAATGGTGACAGATACAAACCTGATTAGCGCCCTAGAGTGGGCAACCTGTGTTGCTATTGGCCCTGGACTTGGTCAAGACACTTGGTCGGAAACAACCTTTGAAGCAGTAATGCAGTATTGCTTTACTAATAACAAGTCATTGGTTATTGATGCAGATGCACTTAATTTAATGGCTCAGCATGCTTCGTCATTCCCATTAGCTAATACCGTTATCACACCACACCCCGGTGAGGCTGCAAGGTTACTTAATTGTCGCGCTAGCGATATTGAAGAAAATCGCTTTTATGCGGTAAAGCAGCTCGCACGTAGCTATACCACTATTTGTGTACTCAAAGGCGCTGGCAGTTTAATTGCTGATAATAACCAAACATGGGTGTGTACCGACGGTAACCCTGCACTTGCGGTTGGCGGCAGTGGCGATGTATTAACAGGTATCATAGCGGCATTGATCGCACAGGGGCTTACTCCTCAGCAAGCAGCGTGTTTAGGTGTAATCTTACATGCAAAAGCCGGTGATATTGCCGCAGAGCGTGAAGGCGAAAGAGGCATGTTAGCGAGTGACTTGTTTGCGATAGTGAGGGAGTTGGTTAACTGAGCGGTCAGCCGTCAGCCGTCAGTTTCTGATAGCTGACAGCTTAAAACTGATAGCTAGAACTGCCACATACTTAAAGGTGAAAAGCGTTGTGGATATGCCTATTCAACATGCCAATCGTTGAAAAAGAAATATGGCGGGGCTTGTGAACTTAGCTATTAGTTTATTGTTCTGTTAAATGGTACAAATAATCTAGGTAAAGTAACTTGGACTCGCATGCTATCTTAAATTCTTACTTCTCGAATCCTGTCGATTATTAATGTGTTGATTTAATTGTTTTTATTTCTCTCCTGTTTTTTGGTTTTAAATTTAAATCTTCGCGGTAACACCAGTAAATTTTTTGTAAATTATTATTGGTTGTAAATTGACTTTTTTGGGATTGTCTACAAATATTAAGCCGCAGTTTCAGAAAAGCTCGTTTCGCCATGTCTCGGGAATGTTTTATACACCTTATAAAATTGCCTCATACTGCTTCACTAAACTTCTGGGTGATGTTTGGAATGCACATTCCAACCCTACCAAATTTAAGGATATAAATATGAATAAGCACTTACTTATTTCAGGAGTGGCCTCATGTTTTGTGTCTGCAGTGGCATTTGCAGATGTGACAGCTATGACTGGAACTATTCACTTACAACCCACAAATGGCAGTATTAACGGTTCGACAATCTCAATATCCTCAGAGCAAGTTGTATCTGGTGGAACGTTTGGAACTTACACTACGCAGCAAATGTATGATGATGGTTTTCGTACTGAAGATGGAAAATTTGCGATGCAAATGTTCAACTATGGCTCAGGCATAGGGGCATTTGATATTCGTCCAAGACCAACCAGTTATACAATCATTAATGATGGTAGTGCATTATATGATGTTCCTTGGGGAGGGTTAACTTGGTTAATTTACACAAATGATGCAACGTACGGCACTGTTTTGGCTGTATGGGATGATATGCCGGCATCATTAACTTATTCATGTGATGATTATTGCCTTGCTTCAACTATCAGTGACCCGATAGGTATCGTTGATGAAGATATGGATCAAGACGGTATACCTGATGCTGTCGATAATTGCCCTGAAGTTGCAAACCCTGATCAGCTAGACTTTGATCAGGATGGTCAAGGTGATGAATGTGATGCCGATGTTGACGGCGATGGAGTAAATAATGATTTTGATTACTGCCCAGACACTCCTGCTCTAGAGGCGGTAACCTATGAAGGGTGTTCAGTTGAACAACATATGGCTGCACAATGTGGTGAATCGTCAGAGTTTGCTAACCATGGTAAATACGTCAGTTGTGTTGCAAAAGCGGCTGAACAGCTTTTAGATCAAGCCTTAATTACCGAAGAGCAAAAAGACGCGATTGTCAGTGAAGCTGCTAAATCAGATAAAGGTAAACCTAAGCAAAGTAAATCAAAAAAGTAAGGAGCTTAGAATAGCTCTTATCAAATAATTTATAAATCAGACTAAGTTTCTATAATCGTAAAAAAGCCCCTAAAAACATGTGTTAATAGGGGCTTTCTTTTGAAGGGGAGGTACCTTCGGGTAATATCTTTAAATAAAGATTTTTACCGGGGGATGATTACATCATGCCGCCCATACCACCCATGCCGCCCATGCCGCCCATATCTGGAGCAGCTGGCTCATCTTTCGGGATTTCAGCAACCATTGCTTCAGTTGTGATCATAAGACCCGCGATTGAAGCTGCGTACTGTAGTGCAGAACGCGTTACTTTAGTTGGGTCTAAGATACCCATTTCGATCATGTCGTTGTACTCGCCTGATGCTGCATTGTAACCGTAGTTACCTTCACCGCCTTTTACTGAGTTAACAACAACAGATGCTTCGTCACCTGCGTTAGTTACGATTTGACGAAGTGGTGCTTCCATCGCACGTAGTGCAACTTTAATACCGTGGCTTTGATCTTCGTTGTCGCCAGCAAGTTCAACAAGTTTGCTTGCTACGCGAACTAGTGCAACACCGCCACCTGGTACAACACCTTCTTCAACCGCTGCGCGAGTTGCGTGTAGTGCATCTTCAACGCGGTCTTTTTTCTCTTTCATTTCGATTTCAGTTGCTGCGCCAACTTTGATTACTGCAACACCGCCAGCTAGTTTAGCCATACGCTCTTGTAGTTTCTCTTTATCGTAGTCAGACGTCGCTTCTTCGATTTGTGCTTTGATTTGTGCAACACGACCATTGATGCCGTCTTCTTCGCCTGCACCGTCGATGATTGTTGTATCATCTTTAGTGATCACAACGCGCTTAGCTGTACCTAAGTCTTCGATTGTCGCTTTCTCTAGCTCTAAACCGATTTCTTCAGAAATAACAGTACCACCTGTTAACACTGCGATGTCTTGTAGCATTGCTTTACGACGGTCGCCGAAACCAGGTGCTTTAACCGCAGATACTTTAACGATGCCGCGCATGTTGTTCACAACAAGAGTTGCAAGTGCTTCACCTTCAAGGTCTTCAGCAATGATAAGTAGTGGCTTGCTAGCTTTTGCAACAGCTTCTAATGTAGGTAGCAGCTCACGGATGTTAGATACTTTTTTGTCTACAAGTAGAATGAATGGGTTGTCTAGCTCTACAGCGCCTTTTTCAGCGTTGTTGATGAAGTATGGAGAAAGGTAACCGCGGTCAAACTGCATACCTTCAACTACGTCTAGTTCGTTTTCTAACGACTGACCTTCTTCAACAGTGATAACGCCTGAATCACGGCCTACTTTTTCCATTGCTTCTGCAATGATGTCACCGATTTCTTTATCAGAGTTAGCAGAAATAGTACCTACTTGTGCAATTGCTTTAGTGTCTGCACATGGAACAGAAAGTGCTTTAAGCTCTTCAACTGCTGCAGTAACTGCTTTGTCGATACCGCGCTTAAGGTCCATTGGGTTCATACCCGCTGCAACTGCTTTTAAGCCTTCGTTTACGATAGCTTGCGCTAATACTGTTGCAGTTGTTGTACCGTCACCAGCAGCGTCATTCGCTTTAGACGCTACTTCTTTAACCATTTGTGCGCCCATGTTTTCGAACTTGTCTTCAAGCTCGATTTCTTTTGCTACAGATACACCATCTTTAGTGATCACTGGAGCGCCGAATGATTTGTCTAATACAACGTTACGGCCTTTAGGACCTAAAGTTACTTTTACTGCGTTTGCTAAAATGTTTACGCCAGTTAGCATTTTGCCACGTGCGTCACCTGCAAAAAGTACTTCTTTTGCTGCCATGATTAAATTCCTCTTAAATTCTGTAAACGGGTTGCTAAACGAAAAGTAGGATTAGCCTACAATGCCTAGAATGTTATCTTCACGCATGATCAGGTACTCTTGACCTTCGATCTTTTCAGCTTTTTCAACATAAGAGCCGAACAGCACAGTGTCACCGGCTTTAACTTCTAATGCTCTTACTTCACCGTTGTCTAAAACACGGCCATTACCAACAGCGATAACTTCTCCGCGAGTTGATTTTTCAGCTGCAGAGCCAGTTAATACAATACCGCCAGCAGACTTAGTTTCTTCTTCTAGACGCTTAACGATGACGCGATCATGTAAAGGACGAATGTTCATTTATTTAGTTCTCCTAACAGTTTCTGAACAGTACAGAAAAAATCTTGTGTTATTGCAGGGGAGTGCTAAGCCACCCGTTGCGTTTCATTGCATTCATTAATGGGGGTGGCTTAAAAAAATCCAAGTACAAAAATTAAAAAATTTTAATCTTTTCGCTCAAATTCACCATCAATAGTTGTAGGTTGATGGTTTGGCTCTTCATGAGTGGTTGTTTTACTATGATATTGGAAGTGTGCAGAGCTTTGATTTGCCTGCGAACTCATGCGCACAGTTGCCTGACTAGCAAGGCCTGCAGCCAGTTTGTTGCGGATTGCTGGCGTGAGTAGTAAAAAGCCAAAAAAGTCAGTCATGATGCCTGGTGTCATTAATAAAACACCGGCGATAATGACACATAATCCAGTAAATAATTCTTTTGCAGGCATTTGCCCTTGTGCCATTTGTAATTGCACGTTTTGAATCGCGCCCATACCTTGCTGCTTCACTAATTTCGCACCGACAATCGCGGTCACAATTACAAGCGCTATGGTGGCAAAGCCGCCGATCACTTCACTCACTTGGATGAGTAACGCGATCTCCACAATCGGCACTAAAATAAATAACAAAAATAAAAATCTAAACATAACGCTCTCTAAAAAATGTCATTCTCTTTCGAGTCAGTGAAATATAAATTGGGGTGAGCAGGTCATTTTTCAAGACGGAACCTAGGATCACCTTGCTCGCTACACATTATAGTTACTATCGGCTACTATGGTGCGACTCACGTAATCAAATAAAGGTTCCTTATGACTACGCATTTTCGACTTATTTTTACTACTTGTGCAAATGAGGCTGAAGCCCGTCAGTTGGCACAACATCTAGTTAAAGAAAAGCTAGCTGCTTGTGTGAACATTTTGCCTACTATTGAATCTATTTACATGTGGGAAGGCGAGGTGACTCAAGCTATTGAGAGTAAGTTACTGATCAAAACTAAGTCAGAAAAAATGAATGAGGTGATCCAAACTATCAAGAAATTGCATAGTTATGAGGTGCCTGAAATTCAGGTCGTTGATGTGGCTACAGGCAATTTAGCCTATTTTAATTGGATGGATGAGGTACTTAATTAATGCGATCGTTCCTTTTATTACTTTGTGCATTGTTGCTAATGCCAGCAAGCGCAAGTAATAACAATTTACTTGGAAATCTACTACAACCTGCGGAGCAAACATTTCTCCCAGTTGATCAGGCTTTTGTTTTCGATTTTGACCAGCAAGGCAAAACCTTATTTATTGGCTGGGATATTGCGCCTGATTATTACCTTTATAAAAAGAAAGTCGAAATTATTGCCAAAGGCGCAGATATTGAAATTCCTGATCTTGGCAAGGGCGTGATTATTGAGGATGAATTTTTTGGTAAGACCGAGGTATTCTTTGATTCGTTAAGTGTGGTTTCTAAGCTTAGTAACGTCACAGAAGGTGCGGTTGTTAAAGTGCGTTTTCAAGGCTGTGCCGAGGCGGGGTTATGTTATCCGCCAGAAGTTAGAACCATTCCTTTATCTGTGATTGCAGGTGAGCAAGTATCACAGGCTGCAGATGCGGGGAATGCATTGGCTGCATTAACACAAGCAGCCGATACTAATGAAGCGTCATCAGCCCCTTCTCAAGAAGTTTCAAAACCAGCTGGTGAGCAGTCATATACCGATAAGCTGGCATCGCAAGGTTTACTAACTAACCTAGTAATCTTCTTTTTAGTTGGTGTTGGTCTTGCCTTTACGCCATGCGTATTCCCAATGTTTCCGATTTTGTCGAGCCTTATAGCGGGTCAGCAGAATTTATCGACTAAAAAAGCGTTCTCGCTGTCGTTTGTATATGTACAAGGTATGGCCGTTACTTACGCAGCACTGGGTTTAGTGGTTGCATCATTAGGTGGGCAAGTACAAGGGTATTTACAGCATCCTACTGTACTAATTAGCTTTAGTATCTTATTTGTATTGCTGGCAATGTCGATGTTTGGCTGGTACGAAATCAAATTACCTAGCGGTATGATGAATAAACTTACTCAGGTTAGTAACCAGCAAAAAGGCGGCAATTATGTTGGCGTATTTATGATGGGTGTACTGTCTGGTTTGATTGCCTCACCGTGTACAACAGCGCCATTATCTGCTGCTTTACTCTATGTAGCGCAAAGTGGTGACTACCTCGTCGGTGGTTTAACACTTTATGTACTCAGTTTAGGCATGGGCTTACCGCTGTTATTACTGGGGACTTCTGGCGGTAAATTACTACCAAAAGCCGGTGGTTGGATGGAGCAAGTGAAAACCCTCTTTGGTTTCATTATGCTGGTCGTGCCGCTTATTCTGCTTGAGCGTATTGTTGATATTGAAATCATTTGGTTAATGGCGGGTTTATTAGCTCTTGCTACAGCGCTTTATTTACACCATTGGCAAAGTGGTCAATCACAAGGCAAACTAAAAACAGCATTGTGGTTTGCTGCAACCTTATTGGTTGTGACTGGGGCGAGTTTAACGAAAAATTATTTCTGGCCCAGTAAAGCGGTGGTTGCTGAAGCTACTGTAAAAACACATGGTTTTAGACAAGTTGCTAATCTAAGTGAATTAAAAGAAGAAATTGCACAAGCAAGTAGCGAAGGGCGCTTAGTAATGGTCGACTTATATGCCGACTGGTGCGTTGCGTGTAAAGAGTTTGAGCACTACACGTTTCCTGACGCTAAAGTGCAAGAGCAATTTGCTCACTTTGAATTAATTCAAATCGATTTAACACAAAGCGATGCAAAAACCATAGAGCTGATGGAAGAATACACGGTATTTGGTTTACCGAGCATTTTGTTCTTTGATAGCCAAGGTAATGAGCTTTTAGAGCAACGTGTAACAGGCTTTTTAAATGCCAAAGACTTTGCAGAACATTTAGCAAAAGTTCGAAATAGCGCTAAATAAACGCAAACGTGCAAGAAAATAGCAAAACGCCACTCATCTGAGTGGCGTTTTTGTATCAGCATCATAAAAAATACTTATTTTAAGTGAAAAATAGCAAATTCACTGATTGAAGCTCAATTAATCAGCAGGAAAACGCTTAGAATGACCCTGTTGTGTGCCTTGCTATACTTGACTTTGCCACGAATAGGGAGTGATTAGACCAGTATTTTGCTGCTATTTACGTCGAAATATCTATAATAGGTGGTTAACGTGAGGAATAGTTGCTATTTTACATCAGCACGCTTAGGTTAAGCGTGGGTTTATGATGAATATGGTTAAACTGCTTACTTATAGGATATATCGCGTATTATGGCTGCAAAATTCAAACTTTTAGTTCTAAATGGGCCAAATTTAAACATGCTTGGCAAGCGTGAACCAGAAAAGTACGGTACTCAATCTCTTGATGAGATTATAGCTGAACTTAGTCAGGTTGCTGCCGGTCTCAATGTTGATTTAACGCATTTCCAAAGTAACAGTGAAGCTACATTAATAGAACGCATTCACGATGCGTGGCAAACGGTTGATGCAATTATTATCAACCCTGCTGCATTTACGCATACAAGCGTAGCCTTACGGGATGCATTACTTAGTGTAAACATTCCCTTTTACGAGGTGCATTTAACTAATGTGCATGCTCGAGAAGCATTCCGTCATCATTCGTATTTTTCGGATGTGGCACAAGGCGTCATTATTGGATTAGGAGCAATGGGTTATAAGGTGGCACTTGAAGCTGCTGTTAGCCGGTTGCAAAACACACATTAATTTTTAAATAACTAACAGGCGGGTCGTTCAATGGATATTCGCAAGATCAAAAAACTTATCGAATTAGTAGAAGAATCTGGTATTGCTGAATTAGAAATCACTGAAGGTGAAGAGTCAGTACGCATCAATCGTAACAATATGTCTGCAGCACCTGCAATGCAGTATGCACCACAACAGTTTGCAGCACCTGCGCCAGCAGCGGCACCAGCTCCAGCTCCAGTAGCAGAGGCACCAGCAGCAGAAGCGGCTGCTCCAGCTGCACCGACTGGCCATCAAGTTAAATCTCCTATGGTTGGTTCATTCTACTCAGCGGCTTCTCCAGAAGCAGCACCATACGTAGAAGTAGGTTCTAAAGTAAATGTTGGCGATACGTTATGTATCGTTGAAGCAATGAAGATGATGAACCAAATCGAATCTGATAAAGCAGGCACAGTAAAAGCTATCTTAGTTGAAAATGGCGAGCCAGTAGAATTCGATCAACCTTTATTCATCATTGAATAATAGCGCAACAAAAGGCCAACTCTATGTTAGATAAAGTAGTCATTGCAAACCGAGGTGAAATTGCACTTCGCGTACTGCGCGCCTGCAAAGAGCTTGGGATCAAAACTGTTGCTGTGCATTCAACGGCAGACCGTGATCTTAAGCACGTGTTACTGGCAGACGAAACAATTTGTATTGGTAAACCAGCAGCCACTGAAAGTTACTTAGATATTCCGCGCATTATTGCAGCGGCAGAAGTAACAGACGCAGTTGCTATCCACCCAGGTTATGGTTTCCTTTCTGAAAATGCAGACTTTGCTGATCAAGTTGAGCAAAGCGGCTTTGTATTTATCGGTCCTAAAGGCGACACAATTCGTTTAATGGGTGACAAAGTTTCTGCAATCGAAGCGATGCGTAAAGCCGGTGTACCTTGTGTACCAGGTTCTGATGGCCCATTAACGGCAGACAGTGAGCGCAACATTCAAATCGCTAAGCGTATTGGTTACCCTGTAATCATTAAAGCAGCAGGCGGCGGCGGTGGTCGTGGTATGCGTGTTGTTCGCAGCGAAAAAGAACTGATTGATTCAATCGCTCTTACTCAGCAAGAAGCAAAGCAGTTCTTCGGTAATGGTATGGTTTACATGGAAAAATTCCTTGAAAACCCACGTCACATCGAAGTTCAAGTACTTGCAGACGGTCAAGGCAATGCAGTTCACTTAGGTGAGCGTGATTGTTCAATGCAACGTCGTCACCAAAAAGTTGTTGAAGAAGCGCCAGCGCCAGGTATCACAGCTGAAATGCGTAAGTTCATTGGTGACCGTTGTACTCGTGCATGTATCGAAATCGGTTATCGCGGTGCAGGTACGTTCGAATTCTTATACGAAAACGGCGAGTTCTATTTCATCGAAATGAATACCCGTATTCAGGTTGAGCACCCAGTAACAGAAATGGTCACTGGCGTTG
Organism: Pseudoalteromonas sp. 0802; assembly: GCF_013350085.1. NCBI lineage: Bacteria > Pseudomonadati > Pseudomonadota > Gammaproteobacteria > Alteromonadales > Pseudoalteromonadaceae > Pseudoalteromonas > Pseudoalteromonas sp. 0802. Next base: position 46,804 of record NZ_JABVXE010000011.1, read on the forward strand.
ACTTAATCAAAGAGCAGCTAAAAATTGCAGCGGGTCAACCATTATCATTCACACAAGAAGATGTGGTTATTCGTGGTCATGCAATTGAGTGCCGTATTAATGCGGAAGACCCAGACACCTTTATTCCATCACCAGGTAAAATCACGCGATTCCACCCTGCTGGCGGTTTAGGTATTCGTTGGGACAGCCACATCTACGCAGATTACACAGTACCCCCTCATTACGATTCAATGATTGGTAAGTTGATCTGTTACGGTGAAAACCGTGATGTAGCTATTGCTCGTTCACGCAATGCGTTAAACGAATTAGTGATCGATGGCATCAAGACCAACACACCACTGCACAAGAAAATCTTGGCAGATGAAAACTTCCAAAACGGTGGTACAAACATCCACTACCTTGAGAAGAAACTAGGTCTGTAAACAAAATTCTGTTTAAGCTAAAAAGCCGGCAACTTTGCCGGCTTTTTTTTGTCAAACTAGGCATAAGAGCGGCTCTCGCCTTACAAAATTATTCTGGTATGATTAACAAAGTAATGTGTTTTTAGTTTTTCATGAGGTAATAATGACCGACAGTGTTGGTTTTCCACTCGCTGATGAAGCAGCAACGGTTAATATGGGTAAGCAACTTGCAACCTTAATGGAGCAAGGAGCAGTCATCTATTTACATGGTGATTTAGGTGCCGGTAAAACGACATTAACCCGTGGTATCGTGCAAGGTTTCGGTCATCAAGGTAAGGTTAAGAGTCCAACTTATACACTGGTTGAGCCTTACCAATTAGCTAAAGCTGATGTCTATCACTTTGATTTATATCGCTTAGGTGACCCTGAAGAACTTGAATATATGGGAATTCGTGACTATTTTTCACCACAGGCTATTTGTGTTGTGGAATGGCCTGAAAAAGGCGGCGAATTTATTCCAACACCGGATCTTGATATCACCCTACGCTATGAAGGCGAGGCACGTGCTATTGCAATTAACAGCTTAACCGAGCGTGGTCAGGCAATTGTTCAGCAACTTAAGAGTGCGCAAGAATAAACATATAAAAATAAAGGTGTATTAGTAAAAATGGGTCGTTGTACGTTTAAACTATTAACTACTTTGATGTTATTGGTTGTGAGCCAAATTGCGCTTGCACAAAATACTATTAATAGCGTACGTGTGTGGCCTTCACCTGACAGCACTCGTGTGGTCTTTGATTTAAACGATAAACCTGATTTCAGCTATTTCATGCTGAAAAATCCAGCTCGTTTAGTCATTGATTTAAAAAATACCGACAAACTAGATAGCTTGCCTGCTATTCCTAAAAAGCATCAGATTGTTTCTAAACTACGTTACTCGAAACCTAAAGATAGCAAAAGTGTGCGCTTTGTTTTTGAGCTAGCCCGTGCTAGTAAACCCGTTGTGTTTGCTTTACTACCTACCGACCCATACAAGCATCGTTTAGTGGTTGACCTTGTTGATAAAACACCGAAGGCAGAGCCTGTTGCTTCGACCAATACCAGTGTGAAAAAACGCGAGCTTCATCAAGAGCGCGATATAGTTATTGCCATAGACGCAGGTCATGGTGGTGAAGACCCTGGTTCAATTGGTCCATCGGGCACTTATGAAAAAGACATTACGCTACAAATAGCGAAGCGCTTAGAGCGAATGATAGATGCTGAAAAAGGCATGATTTCGCGGATGGTGCGCCGTAGTGACTACTTTGTAAATCTAAACACTCGTACTAGCATTGCCCGTAAGAAAAAAGCTGACTTCTTTGTGTCGATTCATGCGGATGCATTTACCAGCCCGCAGCCAAACGGTGCTTCTGTGTGGGTGTTATCACTGCGCCGTGCAAATTCAGAAATTGGTAAATGGATTGAGGATAAAGAAAAACACTCGGAGCTTTTAGGTGGTGCAGCTGGGGTATTAAAAGATACCGCAAGCGAAAAATATTTAGCGCAAGCACTGCTAGATATGTCGATGGATCACTCGATGAAAACAGGCTTTAGTGTCGCAGAAGAAGTGGTTAGCGAATTACGAAAAGTGGCTAAAATGCATAAGAAACGCCCACAAGCGGCGAGCCTTGCAGTATTAAAGTCACCTGATATTCCCTCTATTTTGGTTGAAACAGGGTTTATCTCGAATCCACGCGAAGAGCGAATGCTAAAAACGGCGCAGCATCAGGAGCGCTTAGCTAAAGCAATTTTCACCTCGATTAAAAATTACTATATGCAAAACCCGCCAGATGACTCGCTTTTCGCTAAGTTAAAGTCGCAGTTTCCGACTAAACACAAAGTTCGCCCTGGTGAGTCGTTAAGTATTTTAGCAAGCAGATATAACACCTCTGTGAGTAAGCTAAAAACGGCCAACAACTTAAAATCAAATACCTTATTTATTGGTCAAGAGCTTGATATTCCTCAAAGCTAGTCAATTTTCGTGTTAGGAACACTATGAGTATAGAAATACTACCCGCGCGATTGGCTAACCAAATTGCTGCGGGTGAAGTGGTTGAACGCCCAGCATCCGTTGTTAAAGAGCTGGTAGAAAACAGTTTAGATGCTGGCGCAACGCGCATTCAAATAGATATTGAGCGTGGCGGTCATAAGCTTATTCGCATTCGCGATAATGGCTCTGGCATTAATAAAGATGAGCTAACATTAGCCTTGTCGCGCCATGCCACGAGTAAGCTTAAGTCACTCGATGACCTAGAGAACATCTGTTCACTTGGCTTTCGTGGTGAAGCGTTAGCATCAATTAGTTCTGTTTCTCGCTTAACCTTAAGCTCAAAGCCAAAGCAGCAAGAGGCTGCATGGCAAGCGTTTGCTGAAGGTCGTGATATGGCGGTGCAGATTAAGCCAACCGCACACCCTGATGGCACCACCATTGAGGTGAAAGACTTATTTTTTAATACCCCTGCGCGACGTAAATTTCTTCGCACCGAGAAAACCGAGTTTTCACATATTGATGAGCTTATTAAGCGTATTGCGCTGAGTCGTTTTGATGTTTCTATTACCCTGACTCATAACGGCAAGGTTGTCCGTCAATACCGTGCTAAACCAAACCCTGAGCAAGCAATAGCGCGTGTTGCTCAAGTTGCTGGCAAAGCATTTAGTGAGCAGGGGCTGCATATTCAATCAGGTGAAGCTGGTTTGATGCTGCGCGGTTGGGTATTACCCGTGGGCTCAACGAATAGCACGCAATATACCTATGTGAATAATCGCATGATGCGCGATAAACTCATTTTGCATGCAATCCGCCAAGCCTTTGAAGAAGTCGCAGGCTCAGAAGAGCTACCCGGTTTTGTCATTTATATTGATATTGACCCACGTCAGGTCGATGTAAACGTGCACCCAGCAAAACATGAAGTGCGTTTTCATCAAGGCCGTTTAGTGCATGACTTTATCCTGCAGGCAATAAAACAAGTGGTGGTGCCGCTTCAGCACGAAGCTGGTTTTACAGAGCATAATGACACTGCTTTTCAGCATGCTCCGTTTGATGAGACGCACTCAAGCAGCACACAGCCAAGTTTTACTCAATCAGCGTCAACAGAGCAGTATGATTACCCTAAATCTGAATTACAGCCGACACGTTTAGCGAGTTATTCTGGGGCAACAGGAGCAGGGCGCTCTAGCGGTGGTTTTAGTAGTGACAGCCAAGGTCGCAGTGAAACATCGCACCAAGATGTCAATGCATTTTATCAAGGGATCAGCGAGCAACATGCTGCGCATTTTGACCAAGTACGCCCAGAACCAAGTGTTACAACACCGGTTGTAGAGCAAGCAAAGCTTGCCAAGCTTATTCATGTACGAGAAGGCGAGTGCGTATTTAGTGAAGACAACCAACTCTTTGCTGCGCACTTTAAGCATGCATTAGCACTCGACTGGCAAGCGCACGTAGAGCAAGCAGGTAGCCTTGATGGCAAAGCCTTGTTGTTACCTGTGCGAGTAAATGCAAGTGCTGATGATATTAGCGCGTTAAATGCTCAGCAGTCGTGGTTTACCTTACTTGGTTTTGATTTAGTCATTGAAAAACAGTTTGTGATGGTGAAAAAGCTTCCGCCTTGTGTCTATTTACTTGATGTAAGTGATGCTATTGAGCGACTTATTGCAGGCTGTAAAGCCTCACCAAGTTCACTCGATGAATGGTTAGCTTGGTTAGCTCAGCAAATCCCAGCACGCTATTACGCAAGCCAAGCCTTTTTGGAGCAAGTGGCTCGGTTAGAAAATAATCCACAAACTATGCAACGTTTACGTCAAAAAGCAGTTAAAATAGAACTATCTCAGTTTTTAAACTAAGCAAGGTATTTAGGCTTGAATAACTTACCCGTCATTTTTTTAATGGGACCAACCGCTGCAGGGAAAACAGATTTAGCAATTTCGCTGTGTGAGCATTTAAACACAGAAATAATCAGTGTTGATTCAGCATTAGTCTATAAAGATATGGACATCGGCACAGCAAAGCCAAATGCCGAAGAGCTTGCTCGTGCGCCGCATCACTTGATCGATATTATCGACCCAGCAGATAGTTATTCAGTGGCAGATTTTCGCCGTGATGCAATTGAAAAGATTGATCTATTTCATCAGCAAGGTAAAGTACCTGTATTGGTTGGCGGTACAATGATGTATTTTAAGTCACTTATTGATGGCTTATCACCGCTACCAGAGGCATCACCTGAAGTACGTGCTGAACTTGAAAAGGAAGCAAAGCAGTTTGGCTGGCCACATTTGCATAAAGAGCTTGTGAAAATCGATCCTGATGCAGCGAACAAAATGAGCGAAAATGATTCGCAAAGAATTAATCGTGCATTAGAAGTGTATCGTATTACAGGCAAAACAATGACTGAGCTGCAAAAACAAAAGCAGCCTGAGCTTCCTTATACTTTCCATCAATTTGCCATTGCACCTGATGATCGCAGTGAATTACATCAGCGAATTGAGAAAAGGTTTAAAATAATGCTCGACCAGGGGTTTGAAAATGAAGTTTCATCCCTATATAAACGTAAGGATTTACACCCAGACCTGCCTTCGATTCGTTGTGTGGGTTATAGACAAATGTGGGATTACATTGCTGGCGAAATTGACTATGATGAAATGGTCTTTCGTGGTATTGCAGCCACACGGCAGTTAGCCAAGCGACAACTCACTTGGTTAAGAGGTTGGCCTGAAGTAACTTGGTTGACCACGGGTGATGAAGAAAACTTGCAACGTGTAGTAAGTTCGCTAAGCTAGTAGTAGCTGGAAGTTTTTTAGCTTTGTTAAATTAGTTCAGCTACTTAATTATAATAACACCTAGAACGAAGGAAAATAACATGGCAAAAGGCCAGTCGTTACAAGACCCATTTTTAAATGCGTTACGTCGTGAGCGCATTCCAGTATCAATCTTTTTGGTTAATGGCATTAAATTGCAGGGTAAAATCCAGTCATTTGACCAATTTGTTATTTTACTTGAAAACACCGTAAATCAAATGGTGTATAAACACGCTATTTCAACTGTTGTTCCAGCGCGTTCTGTTAACTTCCAAGGCGTTCAAGGAAGTGATGATTCAGAAGAGCAAGAATCTGGAAATTTTTAAACTTAGGAGCGTAATGCTTGTTTGACCGTTATGAAGCCGGCGAACAGGCAGTTTTAGTTCATATCGACTTACCTAAAGAGGGGGATCGCGAAGATCTTCACGAATTAGAGTTGTTGGTATCTTCTGCTGGTGTTAGTAGTTTGGCGATTGTGCAAGGCAGTCGTCAAGCACCACATCCGAAACTTTTCGTCGGGACCGGAAAAGCAGAAGAAATCGCTGAAACTGTCAAAATCCACAATGCAGATGTCATTATTTTCAACCATCAACTTAGTCCGTCACAGGAACGCAATTTAGAAAGCGTTTGCCAGTGCCGCGTTCTTGATCGTACGAGTTTGATCTTAGATATTTTTGCGCAGCGAGCGCGTACTCACGAAGGTAAACTTCAGGTTGAGTTAGCTCAGTTACGCCACATTTCTACTCGCTTGATCCGTGGTTGGACCCACCTTGAAAGACAAAAAGGCGGGATAGGTTTACGTGGCCCAGGTGAAACCCAGCTCGAAACCGATAGACGATTACTGCGCGCAAGAATTAAAAACATTCGTGCCCGTTTAGATAAAGTTGCTGTTCAACGTGAGCAGGGACGACGTGCGCGTACGCGAAATGAAATCCCAACTGTGTCACTGGTAGGTTACACCAATGCGGGTAAATCAACGTTATTTAACCGTATTACAGACTCAGATGTGTATGCTGCTGACCAGCTATTCGCAACCCTAGATCCAACCTTACGTAAGTTGGATATCGGCGATATAGGTCCAATTATTTTAGCTGATACGGTAGGTTTTATTCGTCACTTACCACACGACCTTGTTGCAGCATTTAAAGCAACCTTAACAGAAACCCGTGAAGCTGATTTACAGCTACATGTTATCGATGTGGCAGACCCTCGTCGAAAAGAAAATATTGAGCAAGTACAGTCTGTTTTAAAAGAAATAGAAGCAGATGAAGTGCCGCAATTATTGGTTTATAACAAAATTGATGCGCTAGATGACGTTGCGCCACGTATAGATAGAAACGACGAAGGTCAACCGGTACGAGTCTGGTTGTCGGCGCGCACTGGCGTTGGTTGTGAACTGTTAAGTGAGGCAATTAATGAGTTACTTGCCAAAAAGATGTTTGCTGATGAGCTAAAATTACCACCACAACATGGTCGTATTCGCGCAGCATTATTCAACTTAAATGCAGTTCATCAAGAGTGTTTTGATGAGCAAGGAAACTGGTTATTATCGGTACGCTTGCCAATGGCAGAATGGAATCGCTTGAAAAAAGAGATGGGACAAGACCTTGACTCTTTCGTAGTGACTGATTAAAAATCACCAGCATTTGTCTTTTTTAGTATGAGAAATGCTGCAGATTTGATAGATTTAACCTAATTCATTTAGATAACAATGGAGTATAGCTATGGCCTGGAATGAACCGGGTAATAATGGCAATGATAAAGATCCGTGGAATAATAAAGGCGGAAAAGATCAAGGCCCACCTGATTTAGACGAGGTAATGCGTAAGTTCGGCAACAAGTTTGGCGGTTTATTTGGTGGTAATAAGCCAGGTAAAAACGGCGGTGGACTTGGTGGCGCAGGCATTTCTTTCATCCTTATTATTGCCATCATTGTATGGGCATTAAGTGGTATTTACACGGTAAAAGAAGCTGAGCGCGGTATTGTTTTACAATTTGGGCAATACGATCGCATTGCAGAACCTGGCTTACGTTGGAAAATGACCTTCATTGAACGCGTGATCCCTGTTGATATCGAAGCGGTACGCTCGTTATCTGCTAAAGGTTTTATGCTTACCGAAGACGAAAACGTGGTAAATGTAGAGTTTGAAGTACAGTACCGTGTTATCGACCCACATCTTTACAAGTTCAGCGTTACTGATGCTGACCACAGCTTACAACAAGCACTTGATAGTGCATTACGTTATGTGATTGGCCACGTAAAAATGGACCAAGTACTAACAACAGGTCGTGAGTTAGTGCGTCAACAAACGTGGGATGAGCTTAACAAAATCATCGAGCCATACAATCTAGGTATTATTGTAAGCGATGTGAACTTTAAAGATTCACGTCCGCCGGGTGAAGTAAAAGACGCGTTTGATGACGCTATTGCTGCACAAGAAGATGAAGAGCGTTTCATCCGTGAAGCAGAAGCCTATGCTCGTGAAATTGAACCTCGTGCCCGTGGTCAAGTTACTCGTATGACGCAAGAAGCAGAAGCGTACCGTGAACGTATTACATTAGAAGCACAAGGTGAGGTAGCGCGTTTTGAAAAGCTATTACCTGAGTACCAAGCTGCTAAAGAGGTAACTCGTAAGCGTCTTTACATCGATGCGATGGAAGAAGTGTTAGGTAACAGCTCTAAAGTGTTAGTTGATGTTGAAGGTGGTAATAACATGATGTATTTACCGCTTGATAAAATCATGGAAAAGCAAGGTACAGCAACACGTGTTGCATTACCAAGCTCAAGTGATATCAAAGACCTTCGCAATAAAATAAACACGTCGCGTAACAGCACGGTAAATTCAAGCAATGACCGTTTCGCAACTGACCGTTTTAATGAGGGGAGATAAGCAAGATGAAAAATTTTAGTTTAGTAATACTTGCCATTGCTATTGTGCTGTCTTTCTCTTCAATTTTTGTTGTGCAAGAAGGCGAGAAAGCAATTGTACTGTTATTCAGCAAAGTTGAAAAAGACAGTGATGATAAAGCGGTAGTGTACGGCCCAGGTTTACACCTAAAAGTGCCTTTCTTTAGCCAAGTACGTCGTTTAGATGCACGTATTCAAACGCTAGATGGTGCACCAGACCGTTTCGTAACAAGTGAGAAAAAAGACTTAATCGTTGATTCTTACGTTAAGTGGCGCATTAATGACTTTAGTGCATTCTACCTGCGTGCTCGTGGTGATAAGCAATACGCTGAAACACTACTTAAGCAAAAGGTAAATAATGGTCTTCGTACTAACTTCGGTTCTCGTACTATCAGAGAGATCGTTTCTGGTGAGCGTAGTGAGCTGATGGAAGAAGCATTAGTTCAAGCGTCTGAAAGTGCACAAGAGCTAGGTATTGAAGTACTTGATGTACGCGTTAAGCAAATTAACTTACCACAAGAAGTGAGTAGTTCAATCTTCCAACGTATGCGTGCTGAGCGTACTGCGGTTGCAAAAGAGCACCGTTCTGAAGGTCAAGAGAAAGCTGAAACAATTCGTGCAGAAGTCGACCGCCGTGTAACAGTAATGCTTGCAGACGCTGAGCGTAATGCGCGTACTGTTCGTGGTCAAGGTGATGCCGATGCAGCCGCTATCTATGCTAACGCTTATAACAAAGATGCAGAATTCTTTGGTTTTATGCGCAGCCTAGAAGCGTACAAAAATACCTTTAAAAATAAGCAAGACGTGATGGTGATTTCACCTGATAGCGACTTCTTTAATTATATGAAAGGTACAAAAGCACAGTAATTAATATTTGTGTGATAAAAAGCCCTGCAGTTTGTAGGGCTTTTTTTGTTTCTGCACGTGATTAATTTTTATCCTTAACTATTTTATAAACCCCTGTTCTGCATGTAGTTGTTTAAGTAATTAAGATGATAAAAATTCAGGCGCAGAAAAAATAAGCTAAACGGGGTGATCTTTCACCTCGTTTTCTGATAAAATCTCGTCCTAATTTTTTCTAAGTGAATTTGCAATGGGTAAAAACGTTGTTGTACTAGGCACCCAATGGGGTGACGAAGGTAAGGGTAAGGTAGTTGACCTCCTTACAGACAAAGCATCTTTAGTAGTTCGTTATCAAGGTGGTCATAACGCAGGCCATACTCTGGTAATCAACGGTGAAAAGACGGTTTTACACCTTATTCCATCGGGTGTATTACGTGACAATGTTAAGTGTGTGATCGGTAACGGTGTTGTTTTATCACCAGAAGCATTAATGAAAGAAATCGGCATGCTAGAAGAGCGTGGCGTACCAGTACGTGAGCGCTTATTAATCAGCGAAGCATGTCCATTAATTTTACCTTTCCACATTGCATTAGATTTAGCCCGTGAAAAAGCACGTGGCGATAAGCCAATTGGTACTACAGGTCGTGGTATCGGTCCAGCTTATGAAGATAAAGTAGCACGTCGTGGTTTACGTGTAGGTGACTTATTCAACCCTGAACAGTTTGCTAGCAAGCTTAAAGAAGTATTGGAATACCATAACTTCACATTAGAGCATTACTACAAAGCTGAACCAGTTGACTTCCAAAAGACATTTGATGATGCAATGGCTATCGCAGATATCTTAAAAGCAATGGTTGTTGATGTTACTGAGCTTCTTGATCAAACGCGTTTAGCGGGCGACAACATTTTATTTGAAGGTGCGCAAGGTACATTACTTGATATCGACCACGGTACTTACCCGTACGTAACATCATCAAACACAACGGCTGGTGGTGTAGCAACAGGTGCTGGTTTTGGTCCATTACACCTTGATTACGTGCTAGGTATTATTAAAGCTTACACTACACGTGTAGGTTCTGGTCCATTCCCTACAGAGCTTTACGACGGTCTTGATAAACAAGATCCAGTTGGTAAGCACTTAGGTGATAAAGGTCATGAGTTCGGTGCAACGACAGGTCGTTTACGCCGTACAGGTTGGTTAGATGCAGTGGCAATGCGCCGCGCAGTGCAAATCAACAGTATCTCAGGTTTCTGTTTAACTAAACTAGACGTTTTAGACGGTTTAGAAACATTAAAAATCTGTACTGGTTACCAGTTAGAAGATGGCACAGTAACGAACGTTACACCATTAGCAGCTGAAGGTTACGAGAAAGTAACACCAGTATACGAAGAGATGCCAGGCTGGTCAGAAAACACAGTAGGTGCTACGTCAGTTGATCAATTACCGCAAGCGGCACTTGATTACATCAAACGTATTGAAGAAATCACTGGTGTTCCAGTTGATATCATCTCTACTGGCCCAGATCGTGTAGAAACTATGGTATTACGCAGCCCGTTTGCATAATCGTCATAGTGACTGAAAAAGCTGCCTCGGCAGCTTTTTTTGTGCCCGAAATTCACTCTGGAATGATAATTGTATATTATTTGCTAAGACTGACTTTATTTAAGTGATTTTGATGCGTGTTTTATTGCCTTTAACATTACTCTTCTCAAGCCTAAGCATGGCTGAAGAGCCTATAACAGCTGTGCCTCTGTACACAGAGAGCGAGTTAATTGGCTTGATCAATAAAAATGCACACCTAGCACGTGTAAAGGCAGATGATTGCCAGTTAGTGCAAGATATCGAGGCACGAGCCAATAAAATGGCACTACCATCATATCAGTTCCTGTATGGCGATATGCTAGCTTATGCAGTGTGTGTAGACCGCAATGTAGAGTTAGGGGTTTATTACATGCGTCAGGCTGCTCAACAAGGGCTAGGCGCGGCATTAGAGCAACTTGGTCGCTACTACGATGTAGGCCAGTTAGTGCAGCAAGATAAAGCGATGGCGGTAACCTATTTACGAGAAGCATCAGCCCAAGGCAACTTAAAGGCACAAATGCGACTGGTTAACCTATTTAATCAAGGTTATGGCAGCCCGCGCGATTATGAAGATGCCTACCGTTGGTTATTTCATTCAATGGTTGCCGATAAAGCAACTCACAAGAAAGTCGAAAGTTTACTCGCTAAGCTTGCCGAAAAAATGCCAGACAGCGTCGTTGCACGCGCCCGTTTACCTATGTAGGCAAATAAAAATACATGCAAATAAAAAGGCCAGCTAATGCTGGCCTTTTTTTATTTCTCTTCTTTAGTTTCTTTTGGTTTGCCGCTGTTCGGGTCTTTTAGTACCGATAATTTAGGTGGCTGTAGTGCCACAATACGTTCACCTACTTGAGGTGTTTTTTCCATATTTGTAGTGAACGGGCGAATTTTAATAGGTGAATCGTCATCATCACTTTTCTCACCATTTAAAATAAACAGCGGGATAGCTTCGCTATTAACGTCTTTGTATTGCTCCCAACTAAACTCTTCTGAAATACGTGTTGCACTGACTTTGCCGCCTTTGGCAATTAAGCTACTTAAGCGCGCATAAGCGCCATTGTCGCCAAACAGAATTTGTCGCGATAAGAAGGTCGCACTGTCTTTATTTGCTTTAGCGTGGTTGGTTGAAGAACGCAGTGAAAATACATCTTTTTCGTCAAGTAAATGCGAGAAATACTGCACGCCTAATGCGTTGTGGTGACGGTTAGGCGAAAGCGCGAGTACGCTACGAATCGTCGTTAACGGTAAATAACGCTCAGCATGCTCTGACTGCGGATTACCATAGTAACAAGGTAAGCCATCCATGCGTGCCATTTTGCAGTTCTCCCATGCAGGATCAGACAAGTGCACCGGAATGTTTTGATCTTTTAAACCGCGTGCGATGGCTCTTGCTACATGGTTAGCACCAATAATCAAAATTGTATTTGGTGCAGGTTGGCGCACTTTTAACAGCTTTGCCAATGGTGTTGCCGTTAAGCTTTGTAGTACTACAGTGACAATGATCACCGTGAATATGAGTGGTACCATTTTTTCAGCATCGGCAATGCCAGCTTCCACCATACTTAACGCGAATACAGAGCCTACCGCAGCTGCAACAATACCTCGCGGAGCAATCCAAGCCAGCACTAAACGAGACTTGATAGGTAAGTCGGTTTTAAAAGTCGATATTGCAATACACGCTGGGCGAGCCACAAAAAGCACGATGGCTAAGAAAATAAACACATCGCTATGTAACATCATTAAATCTGATAGCTGTAGGCGGGCTGCAAGTAAGATGAATAACGATGAAATCAAGATCATCGAAAGGTCTTCTTTAAACTCAAGTACAGAGTCAATTTCAAGTTCGTCTTGGTTGGCAAGCCAAATACCAAACACGGTAACGGCGAGTAGGCCAGATTCATGGCTTAGGTGGTTTGAAACCGTAAAACTGATGAGTACTAAGGCAAGAATACCAAACTTGTGTAACTCAAACGGCAGCCACTCTCTACGAATAAGCAGCGTTGTAAGCCAGCCTGCAACCACACCAATGGTTAAACCTACACCGAGAGTTTTAAATAACGCGATAATGGTATGACTTAGTACCTCGCCTTGGCCTACCAGCATGACAGCTTCAAAAACCAATACAGCAAATAAGGCACCAATAGGGTCTATTACTATGCCTTCCCAGCGTAAAATGCGGTCTATGTCTTGGTTTGGTCTCATAGAGTTTAATAACGGTGCAATAACCGTAGGGCCTGTTACAACAAGTACCGCACCAAGTACAGCGGCTACACGCCAATTAAGTTCTAGAATCCAATAGGCACTTAAACTTATCACCAAACATGTTGTGATCATTCCGATTGAACAAAGGTTACGAACTACCTTGCCAATCCCTTTAAGTTCTCGAAAGTGCAGAGTGAGTGAACCTTCGAATAAAATCACTGCCACACTTAAAGAAACCACTGGGAATAATAAATCTCCCAACAATGCATCTGGTTCTAGTACGCCACTAAAAGGCCCGAGAATTAAACCTGTTAGTAGTAAAAATAAAATAGCCGGTACACGAAACGCCCAAGCTACCCATTGTGCTAATACTGAGCACAAGGCGATCCCTGCTATAAAAATTGCTGACATAGAATGAATTATCCTTTAGTTACTACAATTTAAAATGCCAACGCCTTAGATAATCGCGTCATTAGTTGCTGACATTATTAAAATAATGCTTGCCTATTAAAGCCTACTCACCGTCATGGATACAAGCAAACTCGTTGCTTCAAATACGATTTTAGTCGTTATTAATACTTTTTGGGTGTGTTTATGAAATTAAACCCTGCTAGGGTCGTTAAAAATTATTACACAATAAAATTGCGCGCCTAAGGTACTGTTAATAAATGTATATTTTCTATGTTTATGGTAAGTATAAAAGTTATGACTACTTTTTGCACTTGATCTTTGACCCTGATTTCCCGTATTATAGTTCGTGTTCAAACAATTTGATATCTAAATAGTTATTAGCTTTAGAGACACTCTTTATAGCTTAGCTTTCTGAAAAGATACTTGTTTGCGACATTATTAGTGTTTTATACACTTTGTTTTCTAATTAAATAGAAATGAGCTCTAAGTTGTTCAGTGCATATTTATTACGTGTTGAATAGAATATAAGTTCATTATCTGGTCAATGTTTAGCTCCCATCGTGGCAGCTAAATCTCGGTCATACAATCTACACCCTATCTGTTGGTGTACCAGATTGTATAGGCTCTATGTATGTTGTTATTAATAAAAGCCGCACACAGCTTTTTACAGCGATACATAAACAACACTTATCTTTTTTTATCAACTTATGGTTTATAACCGTTTGGTCTACTGACTGAATAAAAGTTGTGCTATATCTAATCGCAGTACTTGCGTGGCGTAGTCGTGTGCATAGATAAGTGGTTTGGCAAAGTGATAATAGTCAGTGCGTTTAGTAAAGCTAAGCGCGAGTCTTTTAATCAGTGGCAAATTGGCACTGAACAGATAGTAAAATGGAAAGTTGAACAGTTATGCAAAAGTTAAATTGGCGACGTATAGTACTAAAAGTAGGTAGCGCATTAATCGCACCCGAACAAGACGGGTGTCGCTCTCGTTATTTACTGACCATTGCACAGTTCATCGTTCGCTGTCGAGCGCAAGGTATCGAAGTTATTTTAGTATCATCGGGTTCGGTAGCTGCTGGTTCTCATTTATTCCCTGAACAAGAAAAACGTTCAGTGACGATGAAAAAAGCAATGGCTGCTGCCGGTCAGACAGAAATGATGGCGATGTGGGATCGCTTCTTTGATTTCCCATCAGCACAGATTTTATTAACTCATGGTGACTTACGTGATCGTGAGCGTTACACAAGTATCCGTGAAACCGTTTTCACCTTACTTGAGCATGGTGTATTACCTATCATTAATGAGAATGACACGGTAACTACCGACGATTTAAAAGTTGGCGACAATGATAACTTGTCGGCAATGGTAGCCGCAGCGGCGGACGCAGATGCATTGATGATTTTTTCGGATGTTGATGGTCTTTATGACAAAAACCCGAATTTGCATGAAGATGCAGTGTTATTACCTGAAATTGACAGCATCGATGAATCAATTTACGCCATGGCCGGTTGTGCAACTAGTGCCGTTGGTACAGGTGGTATGAAAACGAAAATCGAAGCGGCTGAAAAAGCCACTTCACATGGTATTACAACCTTTATTTTAAATGGTTTTAAAGAAGAGACATTTAACCGACTGCTTGCGGGTGACAACCCAGGTACTATCTTCACACCATACGAAAAACCAATGCAAGAAGCAGTGCATTGGATGACTCACACCGCTAATGAGCAAGGTGAGGTTGTCGTTGAAGGTTCATTCGATGAATCATTAACAGATGAAGACGGTTGTATTCGTAGCGATGAAATCGTTGCAGTACACGGAGAATTTGGCGTAGGCGATACCATATTAGTTCGTAGTGATGATGGTACGCGTCTAGCAAAAGCAACAGCGAACTACAGTAGCTGTTTATTGAATTTTATTGCTGACAACGAGCAAAGTGAATTTAGCGAAAAAATGCAAGATTCAATCGGCCCAGTTGTTTCAGAGAAAGATATCGCATTATTGGAGAAGTCATGAGTTTAATTACGGATATTTCGAGTCAAGCTGCAAAAGCTGCAACCCAGTTAGCTTTACTTGATACTGCTACTAAGAATCAAGTGTTAACTGAGATGGCAGAGGCGCTACGCGAAAGCAAAGCCTTTATCATCAAAGAGAACGAAAGCGATTTAGCGGCAGCACGTGATAACAACCTTGCAGCATCGATGATTGACCGTTTAACGCTTAACGATGAGCGTATTGAAGCAATGGCCGAAGGTATCGAAGTAATTGTTAGCCTTGATGATCCTGTAGGTCAATTACGTGAAATTTCAGAGCGTCCAAATGGTATTAAGATCAGCAAGATGCGCGTACCATTGGGTGTTGTATGTATGATTTATGAAGCACGTCCAAATGTGACGGCTGATGCAGGCGCCCTTTGCTTTAAATCGGGTAATGGTGTTATTTTACGTGGTGGTAAAGAAGCACTTCGTAGTTCGCAAGCAATCGCAAGTGTAATGCACAAAGTACTTGAAAAGCATGGTTTACCAGCTGCGTTGATTTCAGTGATCCCAGATCCAGACCGTGGTCTACTCATGGAGCTGATGCAACAGCGTGAAACAATTGATTTAATCATTCCGCGTGGTGGTGAAGGTTTAATTAATTTTGTAACAGAAAACAGCACTATTCCAGTGATTCAGCACTTTAAAGGTGTATGTCACCTTTATGTCGATAAAGACGCTGATTTGAATGTAGCAATCAACTTACTATTAAATGGTAAAACTCAGCGTACTGGTGTGTGTAATGCGCTAGAAGGCTTAGTGGTTCACCAAGATATCGCTGATGAGTTTTTAAACCTGTGTGCAGTTGTTCTTCGTCAAGAAGGCGTAAAAGTAAATGCAGATGCGAAAGCTGCCGAGTACTTTGATAATGCAACAGTACTTGCTGACGACGAGTTTGGTGAAGAATATTTAGATTTAGAAATCGCAATCAAGGTTGTACCTGACTTTGCTGGTGCCATTGATCATATTGCTAAGTTTGGTTCAAACCACACCGAAGTGATTTGTACTAAAGACCAAGCTGCAGCGCAGTTATTCCAACGCAGCGTGGATGCATCAGTGGTGATGGTCAATGCGTCATCGCGTTTTTCTGATGGCTCACAGTTAGGTTTAGGTGCTGAGATTGGTATTGCGACAACTAAGCTACATGCTTATGGTCCTATGGGTCTAGAGTCACTTACAACTGAAAAATACTTAGTGAATGGCGAAGGCCAAATTCGTGAATAATCACTAAAAAGTAATTGCTTAAAAAGCCGGGCTTTGCTCGGTTTTTTTGTGTTTAAAATAAAACGAAGACGGCAGAAAGACTAATAAAGTCGCTTTAATTTAGATTGTATTGGTTTTTATTAAGTATTTGGCAGATTGCCTAAAGAGAGGTAGGAAAGTGGTGGAGCTAAGCAGGATCGAACTGCTGACCTCCTGCGTGCAAGGCAGGCGCTCTCCCAGCTGAGCTATAGCCCCACATTCCTAAATACAGGATGCTTAAGTCTTGCGTCTCAAGCGGGGTGAACTTTAAATATTTTTGCATTTGTGGTCAAGTATTTTTTTTAAAATGTTCGATTTTTTACTCTGTTGTTTTATTTTTGGTAGACTAAAGCGCATTCACTGTTCAAGGCTTATCCAATAATGAAAAAAATAGCATGGCTTTTGGTTGTTTTACTTGCCGGTTGCGCAAGCCAAGAAGAAGCGCCTCCTTTTGAAATCAATAATAAGCAGTTTTACGAAAAAAATGATGAGCAAGGCAATAAAATCTTTGCCTATGTGGTGTCAGTTAAAGCACAGGGCAGGCGCCCGATTAATCTTGATAAGCCAATGACACGCAGGCAGTTTAAAGATTTTGCCGAGCAAGAAGTATTTGAAGAGTCGAGCAACTTAAAACTTATGCTCGAAGACCAAGCGGTTGAATTATTAAATGAAGAGCTTAAAGAACGACAATACTGCGACGATAAACACGTTATTGACGAAGTATTATGGCGTGATTTAAGTGTGCAATTACGAGGACGTTGTTTGTAAATGTATGCAGATAAAAGCAAGTTAGCTGCTACGCTAGCTCAATTGGATATTAATTATGATGTGATTGAGCATCCACCATTACACGGCAGCTTAGATGCCGATAAGTTTATGCTCGATAGACCGGGCACACGTTTAAAAAACCTGTTTTTACGAGATAACGAAGGTAAGCGCCACTTTTTAGTGATCACCGCTCACGACAAACAACTCGACTTAAAAGCCATTGCTCAGCAGCAGGGGTTATCGCGTTTAGGGTTTGCATCTGATGAGCGATTAGCGCGTTATCTTAAAGTGCCACCGGGCTGTGTTTCTATGTTGGCACTGTTAAACGATAAGCAAAATAATGTCACTCTTTGGCTAGACCAAGAAATTTGGTTTAACGAGCTTTTTCATTGTCACCCTTTTGAAAATACCGCCACTTGGCTGATGAAAAAAGGTGACTTAGAGCTGTTTTTTGAAAGTACCGGGCATCAACCGCGTATCGTATTTCTACCTGCCAAATAAACTAAGCTTAAACCTACTAAGCAGACTAAAAGTAGCACGGTCATAAAGGCAACTTGGCCGTGTTGCTGATATACCAGCCCAGGCAATAACGAACCTAATGCGCCACCGCTATAATAAAACGATACATAACCGCCATTGGTGACACTTGCAGGTGCACTGCTGATTTTATTTACCAGTGGAGCGGCACTTGAGTGGATAACAAACATTGCACCGCAAAAGCCAGTAAAAGCAATAACAAAAAGTAATAACTGTTGGCTCATCAATAGCACCATCGTCAAGCTATAAAATACAAAAACCCAGGTTAGTAAACGCCAAGGTGTTGATGACTTTCGTAACAGCCAAGGTGTGGCTATAGAAGCTAGTGCACCAAGCAAATAACCGCTGTAAACCAGTCCGATGTCTCGGGTGTTAGTGATAGCAAAACTGTCTTGCAGAATGAAAGGTAAATAATTTAACAGTGCCGCAAAACAAAAGAACATACAAAACACCGCTCCGTAGAGCTTTAATACCAGCGGATCTTTTAACTGTTTTAGATACAACAGCGGCGACTTTGCAGCATGAATACTCGCGCCTTTACTTGATTTAGGAATGGCGAGTGCAAACAGTACTAAGCCAAGCGCAATCACGTAATAAAAACTTTGCCAGCTTAAAAAGTCAGTAAACAAAGCAGCGAGCATACGTCCGAAGTAGCCACCAACAATGGTACTGCCAATGTAAAGCGTCATATTACGTTGCAATTGGTCAGCCTGAAAAGTCACACCAATATAACTGGTCATAGCGGTGAGCGCTGCGGGTAGGGTGATCCCTTGTATAAAACGAACCAGTAATAGCAACTCAAAGCTTGGTGCTAAAGTAAAAGCGATACAGCTGATTGCTAACACAAGCATAGCAATCTTTAGAATTGTTAGTGGGTTTCGCTTAGCTAAAAACAAGCCATACACTAAAGGAGCAATGGCTAGTGGCAACATAGTTGCGGTCATTAAGCTACCAGCAGTGGCTGGCGATACAGAAAAATGACTAGCAAATAATCCAAGTAAGGGTTGTGGGGCGTATAAAACAAAGAAAATAAACACAGAGCAAAGTAACAAATGTCGCAGCTGCATTTTTAGCTCCCAAGAGGAAAAGCCCTAGCTTATCGGGTACAGGTTTTTTTACAAGTTCAAAGGCGACTAAAATGATAAATCTTGCGTTAAATCAATATGTCATGATTTCATCGCGTGTTAATCTCACACCAATATACTCGATTGCTGTGAATCAAGTGGGCTCAGTACTGTTATTTGTTGGCAGAGCTGATTAAAATAACCCTAATACGCATTAATAAATTGGAATTTCGTCATGGGTTCATTACAAGATCAATTACTTAAAGCTGGTCTTACTACGGCACATAAAGCTAAAGTAGCCAAAACAGAAAAGCGCAAACAGCAAAAGAAGAAAAAGAAAGGCGCCACGAGTAATCCTAGCGATCTGCAAAAACATATTGAACAAACTAAGCTTGAGCAGCAGAAAAAAGCCGATGAGCTTAATAAAGCGCGTTTAGAAGAGCAAAAGCAACGTGAGCAAGTAGCGCGCGTTAAACAGATTTTAGAGCATCACAACCAAGATGAAATCCGTGGTGATCGTACATTTAACTTCACTTATCAAAATAAAGTGAAGGAACTCGAAGTAAACGAAAAAACACAAAAGGCCCTAGCTGGTGGCCGTTTAGCAATTTGTGTTTTAGAAGGCCAATTTTTTGTACTGGAAGACGAACCAGCACGAAAAGTCGCTGAAGTCAGCGAAGATTACATAGTGTTCCATGTTGAGCCTGAAGATAAGCAAAAGGATGAAGATGATCCGTATGCTGATTTTGAAGTACCTGATGATTTAATTTGGTAGTGACTGTTTCTATTGCCGTTACAATTTTCGGGTGCAATATTGTTAAATCATGGTCTACACTAAAGAAAATGTTTAATAACCCGTCAAAAAAGAGAAGATACAAATGAGCAAGATCACGAAAATTTTATGTGGGGCTGGCATTGCAATGGCTGCAAGCCTATCTTTCAACACTATGGCTGCGGATGGTGCAACACTATACACAGCTAAGCTTTGCCAAACTTGCCACGGTGCAGAAGGTAAAGCGCCTATCATGCCTCAGTACCCTAAATTAAATGGTCAAAATAAAGAGTACTTACTAGCACAAATGAAAGACATTAAGTCAGGTGCGCGTAGCAACGGTATGGCTGCTGCGATGAAAGCAATGGTTGCAAACGTATCTGAAGAAGAAATGGCTGCAATTGCTGATTACTTATCACAAGTAAAATAAACACCATTTTAGCGTGAAAAGGCCACATCAATTGATGTGGCCTTTTTGTATCACCTATTGATCATCTATTAATAGTAATTTAGACTTCTATACATCTATTTGTGCAGTGTCACATATACAAGGTTTTCCATGTTTGACTTACCAAAACTCGATTTAAAAAATAAAGTATCTGAACAAGAATGGCAGCTTCGTGTTGATTTAGCAGCATGTTACCGTTTAGTTGAGCACTTTAGATGGGGGGATTTAATTTATACCCACCTATCGGCACGTTTACCGGGCACAGATCACTATTTAGTTAATGCATTTGGTCTTAGTTTTGATGAAGTGACGGCATCTAACCTTGTGAAGGTGGATTTAGCTGGCAATATTCTTGATGACACGCCATTTAAAATTAATCCGGCTGGTTTCACTATTCACAGCGCTATTCATGAAGTTCGTGATGACGCTCACTGTGTTATTCATTTACACACAAAAGAAACCATCGCCGTTGCAACGCAAGAAAAAGGCCTGTTACCACTTAGCCAATACTCAATGTTCTCATTGCCATCATTGTCTTATCATGGCTACGAAGGGTTAGCGGTAAACAGTGATGAGAAAAAGCGCTTGCAAGATGATTTAGGCACTACTAATCACATGCTATTGGTTAACCACGGTGGCTTAACTGTTGGCCCAACAGTGGGAGATGCCTTTATGAGATTTTATGATTTGCAGCGTGCCTGTGAAATTCAATTGGCTATTCAAGCCAGTGGTCAAACGGCAATTCCAGTACCACAACCTATTATCGATAATATTTATAATCAAGCGAATGTCGTGCATAGCGGCAGCACCGGTGGCCAGTTAGCTTGGCCAGCCATGTTGCGTAAAGCTTATCGTCTTGATCCTAGTTTTGCTCAGTAAGGAGTAACCATGAAAGTTAATCGCGTCGAAGTGTTCGATATTCATTGTCCAGACAGACCTGCTTGGACACCTGTTTTTGTGCGTATTCACACCGATGAAGGTATTAGCGGTGTGGGTGAAGCGGGTCTGGCTTATGATTTAGGTCATAGCGCAGCTGCGGCAATGATCAAAGAAATGGCTGATGCCTTTTTAATTGGTCATGACCCATTTCAAACAGAAAAACTGTGGTCACGAATGCTACGCGAAAGCTTTTGGGGTTTAGGTGGCGGTCCTGTTGTGTATGCAGCAATGAGCGCCATTGATACTGCACTTTGGGATATTAAAGGTAAAGCATTAGGCTTGCCTGTTTACCAGCTATTAGGTGGTAAAGTTAACGACAAGCTGCGTACTTATGCATCACAATTACAGTTTGACTGGGACAGCGAATTTAAAGCGCTTGTTCACCCAGAAGAATACGCTGAAGCAGCGCTTAAGGCGATGGCTGAAGGGTATGATGCGGTAAAAGTTGACCCAATCCAGTACGATAAAAACGGCAATACTTATTACGATCGCACTAACATTATTTCTCGTGCAGAAATGAAATTATATCGTGCGCGTATGCAGGCTATTCGTGAAGCCGTCGGTGACGAGGTTGATATTATTTTTGAATGTCACAGCTTACCAGGCGCGACATCAGCAATTCAAATTGGTGAAATTGCTGAAGAGTTCGATTGTATGTATTACGAAGAGCCAGTGAATTACTTAAATCATTCATTACATGCAAAAGTTGCTGACAAAGTAGCGGTGCCAATTGCAGGTGGTGAGCGTTTGTATAATCGCTGGGGTGTGCGTCCTTACTTAGAAGATCAAAGTATTGATGTATTACAGCCAGACTTAGGCCTGTGTGGTGGTTTCACTGAAACTAAAAAAGTGTGTGATTATGCTGATATCTTTGATGTGCGTATTCAAGCTCACGTGTGTGGCGGCCCAGTAGCAACTGCAGCTTCGTTACACTTAGAGACCGCAATTCCTAACTTCTTAATTCACGAACATCATACCTATGCTATTAAGAAATGGAACCGTGAATTGTGTATTCAAGATCCACAACCTAAAAATGGTTTCTTCCAAGTATCTGAAGAGCCAGGTATCGGTATTGAATTAAATGATGAAGTCGTTATGCGCTCACAACGTGTTGAGATTAAGTAATACTCACTAATATATTTTAAAAAAAGCCCGTAAGGGCTTTTTTTATATCTGTTTTTTAGTTTAGGTTAGTTTATCGGTTTACATTTTACCAAAGGCAGTGGCTCAGTCGCTTTACTATCTAAATGGCGCACAAAACACATTTTATTTTTGATTAATAATTCAAAACGCTCAGGCATAGCTAGCTGTTTACCCATTATCGGGTTACCTTGCGCATCCAGTACATTCATACTATCAGTCACTAATATACTACTATTTATAAACGCATCATCGGCTACAGCGATAGGCTTGCTATGCATTAGTCTTGCTATCCCTTTTGCTATTAGCTCACTTTGTGGCTCAGTTAACCGCGCATGTTGTAATTTCGGTGTTGGCTCTTGGCTTTGAGCACTACAGCCTAGCAGCGTTGATATCAGTAATAGACTAGTTAGTTGGGCTCTCATTAAGGTTCCTACTGCTCTAAAATTTTACTTTGCTGAAGCAAGGTAGAAGTACGGGTATCAAGCACTTTCGGTGTGTCTGTAAAAATAGCCGGTGCAAACCCTTGTTCACTAATCGTTGAAGTGGCGGCAGGGCAGCGGCCAGTCTCACGATAGCTAAGCGCTGTACTTAGCATAGCTTCACTTTCATCGCCTAATTGATGAGTGAAGTCGTCAGCAACAGCGCAGCCTGGGATCATTACAGGTTGAAACTCGCTATCGTTGCTGTTTTGTGGTGCAAAGCCATCTGCATATTCACCAAATTCCTTATTATTGACGCCCGTAAACTGAATGCTGAAATACGTAGTATCACAGTTATCAGTTGGGTAGTAACCATAAGGTTTGCCACAGGTTGTTTCGCCTATTTGAATTACCTCGATGTCGGCACCGCGTAGGCCATTAATCACTGCCTCACTTGCTGAGCAGGTGCTGCCTGTTGTCAGCACAAAAACACGTTCTAGGTTCAACGAAGGCAATGGGGTTCCTGGGCTGACAGCTGGGTTTTCGGCAAAGCCTAAAAACTCATCAGTAAAATAAACAGGCTCTAAGCGATCGCCAGTGATTGGGTTAAACGTTGGATGCTGATCATTAAAAATAGTGCGCTCGAAGATTTTACCTGTGGTGTTGCTTTCGCCAGCTACCATGTAAGCAACTTGGCTGGCCATTTGCAGGAACCCACCTGGGTTATAGCGCATATCAATAATTAAATCTTTAACGTTACTTGCAGCTAAATCATTAAAGGCATCGTATAAGGGTTTTTCTGCTACAGCATTATGGCGATTAAACTGAAAGTAGCCTACTTCACCATTGGCGAAGGTCTTTATGTTGCTAACTGCTTGGCCTGTAATAGTTTGTGCAGTCATAGTGACTTCGCGAATTTCGCTGGTATTAATGTCTTTGAATACAAAAGAGGTCACCTTGCCAGACTCTGATGGAAAGAGGCCTGCATTTAATACATCAACCTCAGCTTGGGTGCTGGCATTAACAAAGTCAACGCCATCCACTTCAATGACTTCTAAGCCTCGGCTCAGATTGAGGTTTGCAGCCGGTGAGTTAGGTTCTGTGTAGCTGATAATCCCTTGGCGAGGGGCGCTGGCACTGATTAACTTAAGTTTAAACCCATAACCAAAAGACTGCCCCGTTTGGCTCTGAGCTTGCCACTCGTCAGTTGGCAAGCTGGCATGAAAGTTATCTTTATTTGCACCTGAATCAGTGGTGTTTTGGGTTTTTAATAAGGCAAAGTAATTTAAAACACCGTCAGTCAATGCAGGGTCGCGATCAACAATTTCGTCATACCAAAGGTAGGTTTCGTGACTCCAAGCGCGTAGCCAGTGCTTTTCATTAAGTGCTTGGCATTGTTGGTCAAACTTACTTGATGGCTCAAATACACCTTCAGTCCATGTGATATCAGCAGCATCGATAGTCCCTGACTCTGAGCTACCAGAACCACCACAGCCTGCAATGATAAGCGAACACGTAACTGCTACAGCAGCTAAAGGCTTTTTAAAATGAACAAACATAACACCAACCTAAACAGCTTTACTGACCTGAATATAGCTAGTTTTTAAGCAATTAGATAGATTTCGCGGGCGTTTTTATAGCTTAGTTTATGCCATAAGCTCGACTGCGAGTGGTAGTGTTCAAAGAAAATGTGTTATTGAACCCTATAAATTATACAGGGTTCGGCTTTAACCTAGTTGTTAGAGGTTTAAATTATCAATAGTTTCAAGCATATCAAATGGTTTTTCTAGTCGATTTATTTTATTTACTTTTTCAATCGTTGAGTTGGGTAACTTGTTAAATTCAATTCTTGCCTCATCTAAAGAGAGCGGAATATTCATGATTAAATAATTTATCTTTAATATTTCATCATTGCTATTTTTTGCTAATACCTTTGTTGTTTGAATTGAGTAGTTTACCAACTCTTCTTTAACGCAATTATAAAGAGACTTAAAATAAAAATAATTAATAACTATGCTTAGATCATCTTTATTGGTAAGCATATCTTTGGGGAAATGTTTTCTATCTAAGCCTTCGCTCCCTTCTTCACAAAGCTTAGATTTATTTTGAAAGTCATTAATAGCATTTGTGTAATCAGTTTTTAGTTTAACAGCTAATAAATTTTCTGCTGAGATAGCTTTACTATGCAGTAAGCTAAATAAGAATAGTAAACTTAATAATCTCATATAAATCATTCTTACAACCTTTTAAAAATGCTCTCCAAAACAAACGTTCTTTATTATTGCTTGACTTCATCATTGCTTTAAAGCTTCACGTTGAATAACAGAGTTTCCTATTTGTGGTATTTGCTTTACACCATTTAAAAACGAGTCAAAGTCAGTTTGAGTAAGGTTGTAGTGAGACTTTATTGGGCCATTTCCTGCGAAAATGTTTGCAAAAGTACCAAATACAGCTACCGTTGCTAAGTAATCAGAAAGTGCTTTGACTCTTCTAATTTCTTTAATGGCTAGCTTACTTGTTTCGGAGAATTCTAAGTTATTTATAGAGGGGCACTTCATAATAGTTATATCCATATATTGTTTCCATTTTGGTTGATTATAACTTGAGGAAGCATATTTTCAAGCTTTCAGCAAAGCCTAATTTTTTTCTTAGCCATTGACCTATAAAATTATTTATATTTATAAAACTGTTTGGCGTTTTTATAGCTTAGTTTATGCCATAAACTCGACTGCGAGCACAGTGAGTGGTAGTACTGCCAGCAGTTTGTATAGCTGGTATTTATCTGGCAAACAGGGAAATTACTGGCAAACATAACGCGATCTTCACCAAAGTACTTAACTAAATTATTAACCAGCCAAAGGTGTTTGTTTGCGGCAATTTGTGTGAATTCTAAGCCTGAGAACTTTATCGCGATATTATCGCAGCGGCTGAGTTTAATGATTGCTTCGAGCCATCTTTGCTCATTACTAATAAAGCCTAAATGATTAATTACCACACGTAATGAGGGCAGTGCGGTGCAATATTTAATAAGCTGCTCGGTTACCTGCATGTTTTCAATTTCAAACTGTGCTTCAAAGTGTAAGTTTTCGCTTGCGAGCATGGCTAGGTTATCTTGGCAGTGAGGAGTTAATAAGCGCTTTGTTTCATCACCTTCGGTTATATCGCGAATACCAACCAAAGATGAGTGCTTTAACTCATTGAGTGACGCTTCAAAGTGTTTGCTAGATGCGTCAATCGCGCTGTAGCTGATTGCGCGATAGGGAATGTCATTTAAATGCGTTGCAAGCCAATTAAGCTCATTCACTGGCGCTTGGTTATCAAAGCCAGCTTCAATATGCACCAGTGCTTCTAGTTGAAATGGGCAAGCGGCTTTAAGCTCTGAAGCAGTAATTTGCTTTTTTATTTTATCTAGATTTGGCCAAGCGGGGGGATTGTTACCTTGTAGCCAAGTGTATTGACCCTCAGTGAGGTTAAAAAAGTGCACATGGGGGTCAATAATTTTGTCGCTCATTGCGTGGTGTATCCACCATCAATACTTTGTAAGCTACCAGTAATAAAGCTTGCTTCTGGGCTTATTAAAAAGTTCACCAAAGCAGCAATTTCTTCTGGTTGCCCTAAACGGCCTAGCGGTTGCAGTGCGGCTTCTTCAGCAACAATTTCTGCTTTATCGGCACCACTGCGCTGACAATATGCATCAATCGCATTATGAAACAGTGGTGTTTCTATCGTACCAGGACACACTGCGTTAGCACGAATGTTAAACGCCGCATAATCGAGTGCTGTCGTTTTTGCCATGGAAGCTAGCGCGTGCTTGGTTAGGTTATAAGCAAACGAGTTTGGTTTGCCAATGATTGCCTGATCAGAGGCAACCAATACGATACTGCCGCCTTGCAGGCTTTTCATGCTAGGTAATACTGCTTGAATTGCTGCATAGGCACCTTTCACATTGAGCGCAAACAGGGCATCAAACGTTGCTTCATCGGTATTTTCGATGCTGGCACTTAAATGACGACCCGCATTAGAAATTAAGGCATCAACGCGGCCCGTCTCGGCAATAATTTCGGCGATAACTGATTTCACCTGCTGAACATCACTAACATCACAGTGGCGATAGTTGCCCTCAGACGGGGTGATATCTAAGTTATATACTGTGTAGTCTTCACGTTCTAAACGCTCAACAATAGCTTTGCCAATACCTTTACTGCCACCAGTGACAATTGCAACGTTTGTCATCATTTACCCTTAGTGGCTGTGGCCACAACCGCCTTCACCGTGCACGTGGCCGTGTGATAATTCTTCGGCAGTTGCTTGGCGAACATTAATCACTTCAACATCAAACGTTAATGTTTTACCAGCAAATGGGTGGTTTAAATCGCAATCTGCATTGAAACGGCCCACTTTAACGATAGTCACTTGGTGACGACCTTGGTTTGAATGAACGATTGCAGTCATACCTGGCTTCCACACTTTTGTGTTACCTTGTAAGTGCTTAAGTGGAATACGTTGAATAAGGTTATCAACGCGCTCGCCGTAAGACTCGCTAGGCTCAAGTGTTACGCTAAAGTTATCGCCAGCCGATTTACCTTCAAGGGCTTTTTCAAGACCAGGAAGCATGCCTTCAGTGCCATGGATATATGAAAGTGGCTCGCCATCTTTACTTGATTCGATTTGCTCGCCTGCTTCACTAAGTGTGTAGTGAAACTCAACCGCTGCGTCTTTACTGATCTGCATGTTATTTCTCTTTAGAATTTAAATATAGGCGCTGATTTTACGCTAACCACAAAGAGTGAGCAATCAAGGCTTTTTCAACGAGCTTTCAATGCCTGACAACATGGCTTCGCTGGCTGGTACTTGCGGCTCAGCGGGTTTTGCTTGCGGTAGGTGCAATGTCAAAATGGTGCCTGGTTTTAAAATGCTGGTGGCACTGAGTTTATTCCATGTTGCAACGTCTTTATGAGGCACGTCGTATAGCTGGCTGATACTCCAAATTGAATCACCTGGTTTGACTAGGTAATCAACCGCAATGGTTGCGATAACTTCCTCGTGCTGTTCAAGGTAAGGGCTAATATTGTAATCAACCATAAGTGATTCCGGCATGGTTTGGGGCTGTGATAAGCGCAATTGTTCACCGACTTTTATCAGGTTACTTGTTTTACTATTAAGCGCTTTAAGCTCCTTTACAGACATATTAAAGCGTCTGGCAATGCCATAAAGGGTATCGTCTTTTTGCACTATATACTCACCGGCAAAGTTGTTGCGAAACAGCTTACTTTGCAACAAGGTGCGGCGCTCCATAGGTAAAAGCAGAGTGTGTGGACCATTTGGCGAGCTTTGGTTTTTTAAATATCCTGGGTTTAATTTGTGGAGCTGGTTATGCCCCACACCAGATAAGTTAGCGATCACCGAAAAATCAAATTGCTGGCCAACATCAAATTCTGTGGTGAGTGCTTTATTCGCTAATTTAGGACGTTTTAAGCCTTGCTCAGGATGCTTTAGTAAATAGCTAAGCGCCAAAAGTTTAGGAATATATTCAGCGGTTTCTTTTGGTAATGATAATGACCAATAGTCAGTTTTCTTGCCAAGCTTTTTATTTTTTTCGATGGCTTTTTTAACGCGTCCTTCACCACTGTTATAGGCAGCAAGGGCATGTAGCCAGTCACCATCAAAGCGTTTATGTAAATAACTTAAATAAGCTAAAGCGGCATCGGTTGAAGCGAGTATGTCTTGGCGGCCGTCATACCATTGGTCGCTTTGCACACCAAAATGATAAGCCGTTGCGCCGACCAACTGCCAAACACCAACGGCTTGCTCTGATGAGCGTATTGTTGGTCTAAAATCACTTTCAACAAAGGGTAATAGGGCCAGCTCCATCGGTAGCTTCTGTTGCTCGATACGTGTGACGATATGATACAAATAAGGTGCCGCACGTTTATTTACTTTAATCAGGTAATTGGGTTGTTTTAAATACCATTTTACTCGTTCAGATGTATGTTTATTGGTTTGAAATACTAGCGTTAAATTGTTGGCAATATGCTGCCATAGATCTTTCGAACGAGGCTTTGCTAGCGGGGTATTATTGACTGCTATGGGCGCAGCAACAGGACGTGGTTCAACAGCTGTTGAATCGACAAACTCACTAGATGCTTGTTGGGTTGTTAAATCGGGCTCATAATGGCTAAAAATCTCCGGCCTTGCCCGTTGTTGTTCTGTTTCTTGCTGAGTTACTTGGCATCCTTGTAAGCCAATAAATAAGCTCAGCAAAAGTAAATATTTCAAACTTACTTGAGCCATATAATAAAATCCTTTTACTATTTTAGCCCTATTTTGACAATTTGCTTTGTTTAAGTCCAGCTTCTAGAAACATAGAAAACGCTCTTTCGCCCACTTCATCAAGCTGGTATTGCTGTTTAACCTCTGCAGGAAAAAGCGGAATTAATTCACTCACTGGTTTATCTGGCGAGGAATTTGTCATCTCTTGAATGGTTTTTAAAAACCTTAAAGGGAGTGCAAGTTCAGCAGGTGTCAGTGGCTTGCCGTGACCCGGTAAAATTGTTGTCAGTGTGGTATTTTTTTGGATACCTTGCAGCGTGGTTATCCAGCGAGTGAATGTACCATGCCCAGGATAGGGTAAGCTGTCGACTATATCGCCACCTAACAGCAAGCGACCTTGATCTGCACTTAAAGTGAGATCGCCTTTCGTGTGCGCCTGATACGGTGTAATAACGATAGGGTAATTACCAAGGTTTAGCTTTGTTGATTCAGTAATGCTAATCGCCGGTGGCTTTAAGGTGAGCTCTCGCCAGCGAAATAAGCGTTTTTTAGCAAGCTCTAGTTTGTCGCGCCAAATAGCTTGTTGATCTTCAGGTTGATTGGCAAGGCGTTGATAGCTCAATTCAATACTTTTTTCATAACCATCTAATTTATCTGTCAATGCTTGCTGCATTGCTACAAACTCAGTTGCTACTTGCTGATGCACAATAAGCTTAGCTTCAGGGAACTCAGCCTGTAAAACGGCCAAGCCTAGCAGATGATCATCATGATAATGGCTCGCTACTAAATAACATAATGGTGTTTTTAAGCGTTTTTTTAACTGCACTGCGAGCTTTTCTACTTCGGCAAAGTTACCACTGGCATCAAACATTAATGCGCATTCTTTACCTTCAATCAGCACTTGATTCGAATCGTAAAAACGCAGTTTATTTTGTTGTTGTAGAAATTGGATTTCGGGAGTGATGCTATGCCAGCTAACGCTTGCTTGGGCGCTATAGCTTACGAAAAGACAGATCAAAAAAGCACAAAATCGCATAGTGTTTCGCTCTGATAGTGGTTAGTAGAATTGATTGTAAACAAAAAAAGCGCAGGATGCGCTTTTTTCTAAATACTAAGGTGCTGGCTGAGCTTATCTATTAAGCTGTCATGTTGTTGCTCTTGTTCTGCTTGTTGCGATTTTACTTCAAGCAATTCATGACTTAAATGTAATGCTGCCATCAGCAACGCTTTTTGGTCGTTGCGAACCGATGAGCGTTGTTTCATTTGCTCCACTAAGTCATTCAAATTTTGTGCAGCAGCAACTAGGGCGTGTTCTTGCCCAGGTGGGCAAGAGAACTCATGTTCTTTACCTAGTAGCTCTACGGTGACCCGCTGACTTTGTGGGCCGCTCATTAGCTAGCCTGTTGAACGCTTTGTAATTTCTCAAGCAGGCCAGTTAGTGTGCTGCTTGTATCTTTTTGTTTCTCTTCGTTTTCTAGTACTTCTAGTTGCAGAGTTTCGTTCTCATCTAAAAGCTTAGAGTTTTGCTCTTGTAAGCTTTTAACTTCGCTTTCAAGTTCACTGTTGCGAAGAATTAACTTGTCGATCAGTTGTTCGAGTTGGGAAAGAGTTTCGTTATTCATAAATGCGCTCATAAAACTGTGATTATTGTCATGCAAATGTAAAGGAAAGTGTCTTGATATGCCAGCATTTACGGCCGTTTTAGAGGATTTTTATTTATTATTAAGGTGTAATTCAGCGTAGCGGCTTTTTTATTCATTTATGATTCACCAAAGCGGCAGATGCTAGGATCATTTTCTGTTTATCATGTACAATATGGCTATTCATTTTTAATGCAGATTTGCATTTGGCGATTTATAAATATGCTTAGTTATCGACACTCTTTTCATGCAGGCAACCCTGCTGATGTGCTAAAACACCTTGTTCTAGCTGAAGTTCTTAAATACCAAACAATTAAAGACAAACCGCTTGATTATGTGGACACCCACTCAGGTGCTGGCTTTTTTGAACTTGCAGGCAGTGATGCACAAAAAACACAAGAGTATTTAGATGGGATTGCTAAGCTTTGGCAGCATAACAGTGAACACAATGCACTTAATGAGTACATTGAGCTGATTAAATCATTTAACTCAAATGGTAATTTAGACTTTTACCCCGGTTCGCCAAAAATTGCAGAGCACTTTTTACGTCGCCAAGATAACGGTTGGTTCTTTGAGTTGCATCCACGTGACTTAGAGTTACTGCAAGACAACATGAAAGGTAAGCGTTCTATTCGCGTACGTGGTGAAAACGGCTTTCAAGGCTTAATTGGTTTATTACCACCAGCATCACGTCGAGCTTGTGTGCTTATTGACCCTCCATACGAAATTAAAAACGATTACGATACGGTTGTTAATACTCTTGTTAAGGCGCATAAACGCTTTGCAACTGGAACGTACATGATTTGGTATCCGGTTGTAGATCGTGAGCGAATTGACAGAATGGAAGCGGGTTTAATCGCATCGGGTATGCGTAACATTCAGCTTTTCGAGCTTGCAACAGAGGCAGACACCGACGTTCACGGTATGACAGCATCGGGTATGATAGTGATCAATCCGCCATGGAAACTAAAGCAAACAATGGATGCGGTATTACCAGAGCTTGTTTCATTACTAAGCGATAGCAGTGGTTTTTATCGCAGTGAACAGTTAGTTGAAGAATAATTTCTGCAATACAAAAACGCCCAGCAATTGCTGGGCGTTTTTTATTTAACTGGTGTTAATTCATATAAGTCGCTGCGAAGGTCGCAAGTGGCTCGTCACTATCATCTAACAAGGTTAACTGTTCACCATTGATAGAGTACTTAGCTGTTGCCGCAAGCGCTGCAGACATGGCCGCTTCAATATCCATTTGTGATACACACATTTTTTTGGTGCTTGCTAATGGGTTGAATGTAAGCGTCTGCTCGTTAACCTCGTAACTACCTGAGAAGTTATTACATCCTAAGTGACCATTGGTTGAACCATCGTCTTTAAACTGTACGAAAGGTTCTTTATTTTCAACGGTGATAGCCTCACCGCTGATTGTAACTGCTTTCCAATACGTATTGGTCAATGTCACGTCTGGCTTTTTCGCTGATACTTTTGTCACTGTCACCTTGTACACATCACCAGAGGCATCTTCGGCAAATGGATTATTATGAGTGGTGCTGATGTAAAGTAATTTACCTTGATTCTCAATGCGTGCACTCACGCTGTAGCGGTGACGGTCAGCAATTTTGCTTTCGTCATACTCAAGTGCCACGTTGTATGGTGGTGCACCATTTAATTCAATTTCTTGTTCGCTGATAACCTCTGCTTTGGCATCCATTTTTGATACATCAGCAAGTTGTACTTTTAATACTGAACCCGGTGGCAGCATGCTGCGGTCTAAATAAATAACCTGAGTATTGAGGGTTTTCATTGTTGATTGCTCAGCTTGTGGTGCGGCAGAGTCTTCACCACAACCTGTTAATACTAAGCTGCTCCCTAAGATCATTAAACTGCATAGAGAAGCGCGTTTGAAAGATGAGATGGTATCCGAAGCCATGATTGTTTCCTTGCGTTTTAGGGTTATGCGTCTTTGTAATTGAATAAGCATAAAGTTCGCTGACTTAATCATAGCTTAATTAACAAAAAATGGGCACTAGGCCCATTTTCTTAATTACGGATTCGCTTTAAAAAGCAAATTTAGTGCTCGTTATTTTTTCACGTATTTGGTTAGAATAACAATGCGTTGACCATCAACACGGCCTTCAATATGTTCTGGGTTGCTCGTTAAGCCAATGTTTCTTACTGCTGTGCCACGCTTGGCAACAAGGCTGCTGCCTTTCACATCAAGATCTTTAATAAGTGTCACAGTGTCACCCGCTTGAAGTACAACACCATTACTGTCGATGTGCTTAATATCGTCATCTTCAGCTAGGGCTGTTTGCGCCCATTTTAACGTGTCTTCTTCAAGATAAATCATATCTAGTGCATCTTGTGCCCAGCCGTTATCAGCAGCTAAGCGCTTTAACATGCGATAAGCCACAACTTGTACAGCAGGAGTTTGACTCCACATGCTGTCATTCAAGCAGTGCCAGTGGTTTGCAGTCAAATCAGCATTGTTTTCGATTTGATCTTTACAAGTTTGGCAAACGTAAATGCATTTATCAGAATGAGCCTCTGTAACAGGCGGCACTTCGTATACAGACAGGTTATCTGTAGCGGCACAAAGTTCACATTGGTTATTACTGCGTTCGATTAGGGCTTGTTCAATGCTCATAGGAGGCTCTTTTTAGTTAACAAGGTAAGAAAAACAGAGCGCATTATAGCAAAAGCAGGTCCAAAGCGGAATATCCCTAGTCATTGTAGGGGTATGAATATAATGATTTAGCAAGGCAAACATCTTTCACTATACTTACAACAATAGTAATGTGGAGTTAGCCACATCTAAGTGAGAAGTAGAATGTCAGAATTAAGTATGGAAGGTAACAAAAGTCAGAGCATGACTCAGTATATAGCCCGGCAGCCAATATTTAATGCTGATAGAAGTTTATATGCTTACGAATTATTGTATAGAGAATCGAGCGATAATGTCTTTCCAGTAGGCACGAGTGATGGCCAAGCAACGGGGCGACTGTTTTTTAATGCGTTAATGTTGATGGGACTCGAGAAGCTAACGGGCTTTCAACCTGCGTTTATCAACCTATCGACCGACGCTATTTTGGATGACTTTCCTAAGTTGCTGCAACCACGCAGTGCGGTTATCGAAATAGTGGAGCGGGCTACTAGTATTCCAAAAGTAGTAAACCGCGTTAAGCAATTAAAACAAGAAGGCTATTTGTTCGCGCTTGATGATTACGATGGCACAGATAAATGGCAAGATGTTTTGCCTTTGATGGATTTTATTAAGCTTGAAGTCACGCAGCCGATTATCAAAACCAACATGATGATCAAAAAGCTTAAACGCAGCTTCCCAGAAACCACTATCATAGTGGAGCGCATTGAAACTTATGAAGATTTTAAGCAACTAAAAGCGGCTGGTTGCGATCTGTTTCAAGGCTACTTTTTTGCCAAGCCAGAGCTTTTAAGTTTTGGTAATGTTGAACCATCAAAAGTTGCCGTGCTTGAATTACTTAACTGTACTGCGCAAACAGATTTAAATTTTGACGCAATTCAACAACGGGTTGCTAAAGATATAGGCCTTACAGCACGCATTTTAAAATTAGTTAATGCGCGGATCAGCAATAGTCAGCAAACAATTCGTTCGATTTCACAAGCGGTTATTTACCTTGGTGAAGACGCGATTAGACAATTTGTACGGGTATTAGCGCTGAGCGAGTTAGGCAATGATAAACCGCAAGAGCTAACTAAACTGGGCTTAACAAGAGCTAAATTTATTGCGCTGATGCTTGAACCTGGTGGTAAAGACCTAGCTGAGCAAGGTTATTTAGTTGGCTTACTCTCTGTTTTAGATGCAATTTTAGATATGGAGCTTGATATCATTGCCAAAGAGTTTTCACTGGGTAGTGAGCTTTCGAGCGCATTGTTAAACTTTAATGGCATGCAAGGTGCGAGCTTACAACTTGTTAAGGCGATGGAAGAAGAGCAATGGCATACTGCTCATGAGCTGCTAATGATGATCCGCCCTGCGTCAAAGATGGATGTGGTTTTTCAAGCTATGTACGGTGCCCGTGCTTATGCCGATGAAGTGTTCGCAAGCTTATCATCGGTTACAGACTAAAAGCGCAGAGTTCGTTATGATGCGGGCTCTGAGTATTAAAAAGGTTTGTAACTAATGCGTGTTGTTTTTCCAGTACTGGCTATTTTAATTGCCTTGGCGTTACTAATTCCTGGTGTAACCCAGCCTGTGCTCACCCTAGAAGGAAAAATCGATAAATCTAAGCTTGCCAAAACAGGTATTGAAATGATTGCCGATGAAGGCGATCGCAATACCCGTAGCGTGTTAATGATGGCTTCAAGCATGTTGGGGCTTGATAAGCTTGAAGGTGAAATAGATGCCTACAAAAAAACACGCAGCATTTGGGGCACCGTGAATGAGCTAGCCAATAACAAAAACTACCTTGTTGCTGCGCTTGTTGCAGTGTTCTCGATTGTTATTCCCACTTTAAAACTCCTGATGCAATTGCTTTATTGTTTTTTACCTGCGAATAGATTTAAGCATTTGCTCGGTCAACTCATACAGGGCCTAAGTAAATGGAGCATGGTCGATGTGTTTGTGATTGCATTGATCGTGGCCTATTTAGCAGGTAATGCCGATGGGCAAATGGGCGAGCTAATCAAAATGCATGCCGAATTAGGTGATGGTTTTTGGTATTTTACTGGTTATTGCCTGTTTGCTATTGCTGCCAGCAGTAGCATAAAAATAGATAAACCCTTGTCGAGCGCGTAAATTTCGGGCTACAATTTGGGCAATTAATTTTTAAGGTATGATGATGACGCGACTTTCAAGCTACTTATTGATAGCTATGATGCTGCTCACTTTTGTGGGTCAGTCAGTTGCGTCTGTTGCTATGGTATGTGATATGCCACATGCCAGCATGCAAATGGAACATCATGCTAATATGAATGCTGGCAGCGACATGAGTGATATGGATTGTTGCCATGAAGATGTAATGGATAACAGCGATTGTGCGTGTCCGTTCAATGCCTGTACAGCTCACTCACTCCTGCCGCTAAATGATTTAGTTGTTAAATCAATTAAGCAATCAGAAAAAGTCACCGTGTTAGGCGCCAGCCAGCTTAGTTTCCACGCAAGTTCTTTATATCGTCCACCTATTACTGCTTATGCAGGATAGGTCTGTCTAAAATTCAGTAAAACGCTGAAATACTCCTTATTCTGCACCCAAAATCTATTGTTTTTTAACCATTTTTAAGATTTTTGGAGCATGTGATGATTCACAGCAAATTGATTAAGGCGCTTTCTCTAGGCGCAGTATTGATAACCTCAAGTTTAGTGAAAGCAGAGCCATTAGCGCTCAATCAGGTGATTGATTATGCATTGACTCACGAGCCTTGGTTACAGGCAAATAAATACCAGCAACAGGCGATAGAAGCGCAAAGCATTGCGGCAGGTACCTTGCCAGATCCAGTGTTAACCGTTGGACTCATGAACTTACCAACCGATGGCTTTGCCTTTGACCAAGAGGGTATGACGCAATTCAAAGTGGGCTTGTCACAACAATTTAGCCGAGGTGATAGTCTTGCCTTACAGCAACAAGCTTTAAAACAATCGGCTGAACAATACCCTTGGCTTAGAGCAGACCGCCAAGCACAGGTTAAAGCCATTGTTAGCGAAGCATGGCTAAATGCCTATCGCGCACAAAAAAGCATTCAACTGATCAGCCAAGATAAAGCCTTATTTAATCAGCTTATTGATATTACAGAGGCAAGCTATGCTAATACACTTGGTGCGACTCGCCAGCAGGATATTATTCGCGCCCAGCTAGAGCTGACTCGTCTTGAAGATAAACTGGTGATGTTAGAGCAACAGTTTGATAGTGCCAAAAAGCGACTAGCTCAATGGCTACCTATTGAAATGCTAAACGGTGCAGTGAGCGGTGAAAATACCAAGGTGGCTGCACTAATGCCTTATCAAGAGCTTGCGCCATCGGGGGTGACTGAAGTGCTGATGAATCACCCGGCAATTATCGCTATTGATCATGCTATGCGTGCCAAAAACACCCAAGTGCAAGTGGCTAAAGAGGCGTATAAGCCGCAATTTGGTATGAACCTAGGCTATGGCTATCGTGATGATACCCCGATGGGTGACTCTCGCGCTGACTTATTCTCTATAGGAGTAAGTGTTGATTTACCGCTGTTTACTGATAATCGTCAAGATCAACAAGTCAATGCGGCAATAGCTAATGCCGAGGCGGTAAAAACCAACAAACTTATTACCCTACAAAAACTGCAAGGTCAGTATTTTAAAGAGCTTAGCCAACTAAGCCGACTTGCTCAGCGCAAAGCGCTATATCAACAGCAGCTTTTACCGCAAATGGCGGAGCAAGCCGAAGCAACTTTAAATGCTTACACCAACGATGATGGTGACTTTTCAGAAGTGATGCGTGCACGCATCAGCGAACTTAACGCAAAAATTGATGCATTGAATATCGAAATAGACAAACAAATAACCCTCGCTCGCCTTAACTATTACGCAGCAGCAAAAGATAACCAAATAAATGCAGCACAAAGCCAAGGAGCTAGCAATGAATAACACAGTGAAATTAGTTATCGCCTTGGCGGTAGGTGCGGCATTGGCAACGGCTGTAAATAAACTAGCTGAGCCAGATCATGAAGCTATGCCAAACGCTGAGAAAAAGCCCTTATATTGGGTGGCGCCTATGGACAGTAATTACCGCCGTGATGAACCGGGTTTATCACCAATGGGTATGGAATTAGTCCCCGTTTATGAGGAGCAAAGTAGCGCTGAAGACAGCCCTGGTACTGTGAGAATCTCACCAGCAGTCGTTAATAACTTAGGGGTAAGAACAGCGCCCGTACGCTTTAAATCATTACAAACGACCGTTGATACGGTTGGTTATGTGCAATACGACCAAGACCAACTCGTGCACATTCACCCTCGTGTCGAAGGTTGGATAGAAACCTTATATGTAAAAGCCGCTGGTGACCAAGTTAAGCAAGGCGAGCCACTTTATACCTTGTATTCTCCACAGCTAGTGAATGCACAAGAAGAGCTATTGCTTGCCCTTAAACGTAATAATGCGGTGCTAATACGTGCAGCAAAAGCACGCTTAGCCTCACTGAATGTTTCTGACGATTTTATTGCCCGATTAGAGCAAAGCCAAAAGGTCAGACAAAACATTACCTTTTATG
Organism: Pseudoalteromonas sp. 0802; assembly: GCF_013350085.1. Lineage (NCBI taxonomy): Bacteria > Pseudomonadati > Pseudomonadota > Gammaproteobacteria > Alteromonadales > Pseudoalteromonadaceae > Pseudoalteromonas > Pseudoalteromonas sp. 0802. The sequence goes on from NZ_JABVXE010000011.1 coordinate 84,477, forward strand.
CCAAGCAAAGTGGCGTATTGGATGAGTTAAATATCCGCGAAGGTTTCTTTGTGAAACCGGGCACAACCATGATGAGTATTGCTCACCTAGAAGAAGTGTGGGTTGAGGCTGAAGTTTTTGAGCGTCAAGCAGGGCTTATTCATAAAGGCTTGCCTGTTACCATGAACTTAGATTACTTACCGGGCAAACGCTGGCAAGGCAAGGTCGATTATATTTACCCAACCCTTGATGAGAAAAACCGTACCCTGCGCGTGCGCTTACGTTTTGCCAACCAAGATGGATTATTAAAACCGAATATGTTTGCTGAAGTGAGTATTACTACTAAGCCAACTGAGCCACAATTAGTGATAGCTAAAGAAGCGGTGATCCGCACCGGTAGCCAAGACCGTGTTGTCATTGATTTAGGTGAAGGACGCTTTAAATCAGTGGCTGTGACACTAGGCCGCAGTGATAATCATGATGTCGAAATTTTATCAGGCTTACTGAAAGACGATAACGTTGTGGTTTCAGCGCAGTTCTTAATAGATTCCGAATCAAGTAAGAGTTCTGACTTTATGCGTATGCAAGAACCTGATAGTGAGAGCGCAATGGTGAATGGCGTGATCAACAGCATTGACCGCGAAGCCAGAACGGCCGTGATCAGTCGTGAGGCTATCCCTAAGTGGGGACGCGAGGCTGCAACCATGGAGTTTCATTTTTCGCCGCGTATCGATATGTCTAGTTTACAAAGCGATGATGAAGTGCATTTTACCTTTAAGTTGGTAGACGGTGAGTTTGTGATTTTTGACATCATGACCATGAGCCACCCTATGCAAGGAGAAATGCAATGATAGCTGCCGTGATCCGTTGGTCAGTCGGTAATCGCTTCTTTGTATTACTGCTGTCTTTAATGTTGGCGGGCTTTGGGGTTTATTCTTTAAAGAATACCCCAGTTGATGCCTTGCCTGACTTATCTGATGTACAGGTTATTGTAAAAACGTCTTACCCAGGACAAGCGCCTCAAGTGGTGCAAGACCAAGTAACGTTTCCTATCACTACAGCCATGTTGTCGGTGCCGGGAGCTGAAACGGTAAGGGGCTTTTCGTTTTTTGGTGACTCTTATGTATACGTTATTTTTAATGAAGACACCGACCTTTATTGGGCTCGTAGTCGGGTGCAAGAGTATTTGAGTCAAGTAAGTGCTCGCTTACCTGACTCAGCAAGGCCTGAACTTGGCCCTGATGCAACAGGGGTGGGTTGGATTTACTTGTATGCGCTGGTGGATAAAACCGGTAAGCACGATATTAGCCAGCTACGCAGCTTGCAAGATTGGTTTTTAAAGTTTGAGCTGCAAACGGTGCCGGGCGTATCAGAGGTAGCGTCTGTAGGCGGTATGGTTAAGCAGTATCAGGTGAATGTCGACCCAGATAAATTGCGTGCTTATGGTATTCCGCTAAGTTTAATTCAAACAGCAATTAAGCAAGGTAACCAAGAGCGTGGTGCCTCAGTGGTAGAAATGGCTGAAGCCGAATACATGGTATCGAGCACAGGTTATATTAAAAGTGTCGCAGATTTAGAAGCCATTCCGCTGGGTACTAATGCCAATGGCACGCCACTGCAATTACGTGATGTGGCTGATATAAAACTTGGGCCGCAAATGCGCCGTGGTATTGCCGAACTAAACGGCGAGGGTGAAGTAACCGGTGGGGTGGTAGTGATGCGCTTTGGAGAAAATGCCGAAGCAACCATCAAACTAGTAAAAGAAAAACTAGAGTCGCTCAAAAAAGGCCTACCTGAGGGAGTTGAAATCATCCCTGTGTACGACCGCTCAAACCTTATTACCCAAGCGCTTGATAACTTAAGCTCAAAGTTAATTGAAGAGTTAATCGTCGTGGCCTTAGTGTGTGTGGTGTTTTTATTCCATATACGTTCATCGATCGTAGCCATTATTACGTTGCCAATGGGTATTTTAACGGCTTTTGTGGTTATGTATTGGCAAGGTATAAACGCTAATATCATGTCGCTTGGTGGGATAGCGATTGCTATTGGTGCAATGACAGATGGTGCTATCGTGATGATAGAAAATATGCATAAGCATATGGAGAAAACCCCACTGACCGATGAAAACCGTTGGCAAGTAGTGATGGACTCAGCCGCAGAGGTCGGGCCCGCGTTATTCTTTAGTTTATTGATCATCACTGTCAGCTTTATGCCGGTGTTTATTCTTGAAGCACAAGAAGGACGCATGTTCTCGCCACTGGCTTATACAAAAACCTATGCGATGGCAGCTTCGGCTGGTTTAGCGATTACACTGGTGCCGGTATTAATGGGCTACTTTATTCGCGGTAAAGTTATTTCGGAGCAGAAAAACCCTGTAAACCGCTTATTGGTGGCAGCCTATAAACCCTTGTTAAATGCGGTATTAAAAGCGCCGAAAACAACACTGGTACTGGCATTAGTGTTGGCTGCTATTGGCTTTTACCCGGTTAATAAAATTGGTAGTGAGTTTATTCCTCCCCTTGATGAGGGCGACTTAATGTATATGCCTACTACTTACCCAGGTATTTCAATTGGTAAGGCCCGTGAAATCTTACAGCAGACCGATAAGCTAATTGCCAGTGTGCCAGAGGTCGAATCGGTATTTGGTAAGGTAGGTCGTGCAGACACTGCCACAGATCCTGCGCCGCTGACCATGATCGAAACCTTTATTCAGTTAAAGCCAAAGTCACAGTGGCGAGAGGGTATGACAACCGAGAAACTGAAAAAAGAGCTCGATAATCTGGTTAAGTTCCCAGGGCTTACCAATGCGTGGGTTATGCCAATCAAAACCCGAATCGACATGCTTGCCACTGGGATTAAAACGCCTGTGGGGATCAAAGTAGCAGGGCCAAAGCTGAGCGAAATTCAAAAAATCGGTGAGCAAATTGAAGTCATCTTAAAAGATTTACCGGGCACGGCTTCGGTTTATTCAGAGCGCGTTGCTGGTGGTCGCTACATCAAAGTCGATATTAACCGTGAGAAGGCTGCGCGTTACGGTTTAAACATTGCTGATGTACAACAGGTTGTGGCTACTGCTATCGGTGGTATGAATGTGACCGAAACGGTTGAAGGGCAAGAGCGTTACCCGGTTAACTTGCGTTACCCACAAGATTATCGCGACTCGCCAGAAGAGCTTAAGTTGTTACCGATAGTGACACCAAACGGACAGCGTATCGCATTGGCCGATGTAGCTCATGTCTTTATCGAAGATGGCCCGCCGGGTATTAAAAGTGAAAATGCCCGCATTAATGGCTGGAGCTTAATCGACATTGAAGGCAGTGATATCGGCAGTTATGTTGAGCGTGCGCAACAAGCGCTGCATGAGCAACTTGAGCTACCTGCTGGTTACTCAATTACGTGGGCGGGGCAATATGAATATATGGAGCGCGCAAAAGCCAAACTCAGTTATGTATTGCCACTCACCTTGGCAATCATTGTGGTGCTGTTATACCTCAATTTTAGAAGCTTTATTGAGGTGGCAATGATCATGCTGACCTTACCGCTTGCTATGATAGGCGGTATTTGGCTGATGTACCTTGAAGGCTTTAACTTCTCGGTTGCTGTTGGGGTTGGTTTTATTGCCCTAGCTGGGGTTGCTGTGGAAATTGGCGTGATCATGCTGGTTTATCTCAACCAAGCTTATCAAGATGCCAAAGCGCAATCGTCTCAGTTCACGGTTACAGAGCTGCGCCAAGCAATCATCAATGGTGCGGGCCTTCGGGTTAGGCCCGTGATGATGACAGTTGCTACCATTATCATTGGTCTACTGCCAGTGCTCTATGGCACTGGAACGGGTAGTGAAGTGATGAGCCGAATAGCCGCGCCTATGGTCGGCGGGATGCTCAGTGCCATAGTTTTAACGCTACTTTTGTTACCTGCGCTTTATTTTATATGGCGTAAACGTTACCTATAAATTTTACAGTCACTGTGTAACTTGTACGCTTTTACTTGCTGCAAGTTACACACTTTATTTTTAAAATACTGAAAATTAAAGGTTTTATTGCTGGTGTGATTTATGCAAAGTCATATTAAATTGATTTTAATAAGGAATGCACATGCAAGTTAAAACAATACAACAAGTTTATGATTGGACCGTGTTATTTCATACTCAAATGGCAGCTAACTTCCACAGTGTTAAAGACTTACTGGACGAGCATAATCAAATGCTGGTGGACTATTATCTGCAATATGAGAAGAAACTAGCAGAAGATCTCGTTGGCTTTAAAGCCATTACTGAAATAAACACGCTTGATACCTATTGCTATGAGTATTTTGCTGAAAACCCAGAGCTAATTACTTTTAACGATATCAGCACAGATCAGCAAATTGATGAAAAGGCGATTCAGGTTTACTTAACCACGCAACACCAAAAAGTAATCGACTTATACGAGTACTTGGTATCGCGAGCTGATACAGAGCAAAGTAAAGAAAAGCTCGAACGTTTACTTGAGCTTGAACATCAAGGCCTTAAGCAAATGATGCAAAGCTCAAACCGCCATATGGATATGTAATCGATTAATCTATTAATCTATTAATCTATTAATCAGCTTAATGAAAATCGAGTAAGAAGCCGACCTTTTTAAGGTATTTTTGCTCTTGCTGTAAGTCAGCTAAAAGCAAGGTATGTTCTTTAAGCCACTTATTGTGAAACTTTAAGAACATACTATTTTGCTTGGCTGTTACCTCAAGTTTAAAACCTTGATCGGTAATACGCTTTTGATTTAGCAGTACTGCTAAGCGCAAAATCACAATAAGTTGCAATATTTCATAATGCTGCATGGTATGCAGTGCCGGAAACTCTTCTAAACGAATTTTTTTACGATAAAAACGGATCATGCAACTAAGCAAGGTTTGTTGTTGCTGCGTAAAGCCAGGTAATTGGCTATTCGCAACGATATACGCACTGTGCTTATGTATCCCTGATGAATTAACCCCTAAGCCAATTTCATGCAGCTGCGCGGCCCAATCCAGCAAGTTGATGTAGTCAGGATCGGTAAGTTGCCATGCCTCTTTTACTTGTTCAAACAGCCACTTTGCAGTTGTCGAGACGCGGTTAGCATGCTCTTTATCTATGGCGTTACGCTCAGATAGGTTCGCGATGGTATTAGTGCGAATATCTTTGTGGGCGAGTTTTTGCTGCATTTCATGTAGCAGGCCTTCACGAAGTGAAAAGTCGCTGTATTGCAACGCTTCGATTTTAAACAGCCTAAATATCGCAATTAAAATAGCTAAACCACCACAAATACTCACTTGCCGCTCAGGTGTAAGACCTTCAATTTGTAGCGCTTTTATTTGTTTAGCTGCAATAAACTGAGTTTTTAGTTCTAATAATCGCTCTAATGTAATCAGCTCTTGCTCGGCATCGTTAGCATTGATCATGGCAAGGATAGATTTAATAGTGCCTGATGTTCCCACCACAGATTGCCAGCCAGCCGATAAGTAGTTGGCGAAAATCACTTCGAGTTCTTGCTCTGCGCGAACTTCAGCTTTGGCAAAGCGCTTAGCAGTGATTTGTCCATCTGCAAAAAACTGCTTGGTGTAACTAACACAGCCCATATTACGGCTAGTAAGTAATTTATGTTTAAAGTGTTTGCCAATGATGAGTTCGGTACTGCCGCCGCCGATATCAATGACTAAGCGGTTTTCATCGTGATGAATGTAATGGGCAACACCTTGATAAATTAAACGCGCTTCCTCCTGCCCCGATATTACTTCAATTGGGTAAGGAAACACTTTACTTGCTTGGGTTAAGAACGAATGAATATTTTTAGCGCGGCGTAATGTGTAAGTTGCCGCCACTTTAACGTTCTCTAAGGGGAAGTCCTGCAAGGTAGTCGCAAACTGCTTAAGAATTGCCAGCGCGCGTTCGATTGCTTCTTGGCTTAAATGATTTTTATCATCTAAACCGTCAGCTAAGTAAACGCGCTGCTTTTCTTTGTGTAAGATTTGCAAAGAGCCATCGACCTCTCTTGCCACCACTAAATGAAAACTATTTGAGCCTAAATCAACGGCAGCAATTGAGGGATAATCATTCATTATTATAGTTACTTTCCCATTTCTTAAGGTGGTCATAAATGGCAATTTGCGAGCGAATTTTCTTACGATTGCCGCGGCGCACATAGCTGTTTTTTTGTTCGCTATCGATTATGCGTGCTTTTGTTCTATCTTTAAACTGTAGCTCAAGAATATCAATAATAAGCTGTTTTAATTTTTCATCATAAATCGGTGCGGCTACTTCAACGCGATGATCAAGATTTCGGGTCATCCAGTCTGCCGATGAAATATAAACCTTTTCGTCGCCATTATTATGAAACACCATCACCCGAGGGTGCTCTAAAAAGCGGTCAACGATACTAATAATGCGAATATTTTCGTTAACGGCAGAAGGCACTAACGAGCACATGCCACGCACAATAATGCGAATTTTCACACCGCGTCTTGCGGCAAAGTAGAGATGATCAACCAGCTCTTTATCAACAAGGTTGTTTATTTTTAGCGTAATTCTACCAGCCTTACCATGTTCTACATTGGTTATTTCAGCATCAATTAGCGACATAATAGTTTGTCGTGCGTTGACTGGCGAAATCATCAAATGATCAAATTGAAATGGTTTATAGCTGCTTTCGATAAACTTAAACACACTATCGCACTCTTCACTAATGCCCTCAAACTTGGTGAATAAGCTAAAGTCAGTGTAGATTTTGGCGGTTTTTTCGTGGAAGTTACCCGTGCCTATATGGGCATATTTCACTATGTTGTTCTTTTCTTTACGGTGAATAACGCATAACTTACTGTGAACTTTCAACGCAGGAATACCAAAGATCACTTTAACACCGGCATTGCTTAGGGTTTTTGCCCATTCAATATTGTTTTGTTCATCAAAGCGCGCTTTCAGCTCAACCATAACGGTTACGTGTTTGCCATTTTTGGCGGCATTAATAAGCGTAGAGACAAGTCGAGACTGACTCGCAACGCGATAAATATTGACCTTAATTTGGGTTACATCTGGGTCAAATGCTGCTTGGCGTACAAATTCAAGTAAGTGGTTAAAGGTGTGGTAGGGGTAATACAGTAAAATATCTTGCTCTGAAATGGCATCAAACACACTTGAGTGATTGTTAAAAGCCGTACTTTGTAATGCAGGCAGTGGTTTGTTTTCTAAATACTGACGGCCAACATTCGGAAAGGCAATGAAATCGCGGAAATTACGGTAACGGCCGCCGGGGATCAGCGCATCATGTTGGCTTATATTAAGGCGCTTTTTCATCACTTTAAGCATCTCAGCTGGCATGCTCTCGTCATAAACAAGGCGCACAGGCTCTGCAGAAATACGTTGTTTTAGACCTTTTGACATTTTATCGAGCAAGCCTTCTTCAAGCTCGTCATCTAAGTTGTATTCGGCATCACGGGTGAGTTTGATGGCATAACATTGAATATCATCAAAGCTAAAAAAGCTGCTAAATACATCGCGAATAAAGTAGGCGATAATGTCATCAAGCATCACAATGGTTTTGTGACGGCGAGTTTTCTCTGGTGGCAAAATAACAAAACGAGATACGCGGTCGGTTGGTACTTCCATCATGGCATAATGACTTTTTTGGTTGGTCATCTCGACAAACAAATAGGTCATGGTGTCGTTGATTTGATCTGAGTAGTCTTTCTTTTCAGAGAGTAAAATCGGCAATATGTGTTGCAGCACATTGTCGTGGAAGAATTTTTTCAGCCAACTCAAGTGAAATTCAGATAGCTCCTCAGGTAACTCAACGTGAATATTGTGCTCGTTTAAGTCATTTAAAATGTCTTTATGAATTTGGTTAAACTTTTTACCAAGCTGCAGCACCTTACTTTGGATCTGATGAAGTAGTATTTCGTCTTCTTCAAAGTTCGCATCAGGAATTTTATTAAGTAATATTCGGCGTTTTACATCAGCAACACGGACACGGAAAAACTCATCCATGTTGTTTGAGTAAATACCTAAAAAGCGCATGCGCTCAATAATCGGGTTAGATTTATCTTTAGCTTCTTGCAGCACGCGTTCATTAAAAGACAGCCAACTTAGCTCTTTGGCAAAGTAGTTAACGGCTTGAGAAGAAGAATGTGATGCGTTCATCTGGTTTTCCAACGTTTATAGCTAGTTAGAATATAGAGGATGCAGATGACGTTTATATGACGTATTTATCACTTTTATGACATACATGTCAGTTATGTGACATGTATGTCGTTAATTTTAAAGCTTAGTTTAAGTTTAAATATCCCTATAAACTTGCTTGTTATGCGTCCTCAATATCAACAATTAAGTCTGTGGTAATAGACTCGAGTGCCGTGATTACTTCGTCCTTGTTCATGCCTATTGGCAAAGCGACGGTGGCAACAGCACTAAAAATTGGCACACCCCAGTTAGGTGCACTTTGTTGTTTCGAATTTAGGTGAGTGATATTCGCCCCTTTGTGACGAATAACGCTGGCAAGCTCTTGCACAATGCCAGGTCTGTCGTTGCCAGTAATGACAAAATTGATTTGTTCAGATTTTTCTTCTGAAAGTGTTTCGGCGCCGCGTTCAATTCTGATTTCTAAATACGGCAAACTATGCAATGCGTCTTGCAGCTCTTGCAGGTGCTCTTCAGGCACTGCTGCCTCAATGATCCCTGCAAAGTGACCTGCAAGGTGACTCAAATTACTGCTTAACCAGTTACCATGATGGTTTAAAATTGTGGCCGAAAGATCTTCAACTAGGCCGGGTTTATCTGGCCCCAAAATAGTAATTACTAACTGCTTCATACTTATATCTCTATAAAAATGCCTCTGAAAAATGCAATAAAAGGAAGGAGGCGTTGGTTAAAAATGATTCTTATTGTCGAAAAAAATAAGTCATCTTGAGTATTGATGCAGTTTTATTGTTTGTCCAATTTTTTCCATATAGTTATAAAAAATTAGTTATAACAGTTTGTTAGCTTGTCAATTTGGTCGTTATAAATACGCAGAGCAATGTCGCAATTTGGTCATTTTTTAACTTTAAAATACGTCCCTGAAATACTCGCTTTATTACACTGAATTATGACGTTTGTAACATTACTGTCATCTTGGTGAAATATAATGCGCGCAACGTTAAGATTTAAGGGTGTTTTGATGACTTCCAATCCGAATAAACCTACCTTTCATACGGATAGAAGCCGTCTATTTAAAGACAGGTTTGCCAAGTGGGGTATTTCCGCAGGTGGCGTAATGGTGCTAGTAGCACTGCTACTTATATTCTTTTACCTTCTTTATGTTGTTCAACCTATTTTTGAGTCAGCAAAAGTAGATACACGTAACAGTGTAAAACTACAAAATGCGTCAGAAGTTGTGGGTCTTGGCATTGAAGAACAAACAGAAATTGCCTTTTTACTTGGTGAAAAAGGTAATGTGGACTTTTATAATGTTGAAAAAGAGCAATTTGGTAAAAAGATCACCACTCTTAATACAGAATTACCAAGCGATGTAAGCAGCTTTGCAAGCTCTGCACCGTTTCAGGGCCAATACGCATACGGCCTAGAAAATGGCTCTGTGGTTGTGGTTGCGCCAAAATTCCTAGTGACATTCCCGAACAATCAACGCCAATTAACACCACGTTTAGATTACCCGCTGGGTGATATGGCGCTTGAAGTTGATGAGCAAGGTGCGGCAATCACTAAATTTGCATTTAGCCACTACGAAGATAAAACAGCTGTTGTTGCTTTAACGGCTGACAAGCGCGTTATATTCAGCAGCTTTGTGGGTGAAGAAAACATGTTCACCGGCGAAGTAGAGTGGGTTGTTGAGCGTACTGAGCTTGATATCGAAGGTCGTGTTGATGAGCTATTAATCTCACCAGATACAACACGTACATTTGTACGTTCAGCAAATCAAATTTACGTATATGATACCCGTTACCCTTCTGAAGTTGAGCAAATCCAACTGCTTGCAGCTAACGAAGAAAACGCGAACCTAGTTTCAACTCAGCTATTGGCTGGTGCCAACTCACTGATGCTTGCTAACGATAATGGCGAAGTTTCACAGTGGTTTGAAGTAAACACTGAAAATGGCCGTGAGTTCCAAAAGATTCGTGCATTTGAAACCAGCAAGCAATCGAAACTAAACATTTTTACAGAGTTCTACCGTCGTACCTTCTTCACAGCAGGCGCTAACGGTGAGCTAGGTATTTATTACACAACTAGCGATGCCAAACTGTGGCAAGGTAAAGTAAGCGAAGGTCCAATTCAAAACTTTGCAATAGCGCCACGTTCAAATGCGGCACTTATTCTTGCTGATGACGCGCTAAAAGTAATTGAAATTCATAACGAGCACCCAGAAGTAACTTGGTCTGCGTTATGGCAAGAAGTATGGTACGAAGGCTACCCAGAGCCGGGTTATATCTGGCAGTCAACGTCTGCAAGTGATGACTTTGAATCTAAGTTCTCATTAGTGCCAATTTCGTTCGGTACGATTAAAGCGGCAATGTACGCAATGTTATTTGCGGTACCAATTGCGCTTTCAGCGGCAATTTACACGGCGTACTTTATGTCGAGTGAATTACGTAAAGTGGTTAAGCCGACTGTAGAAATCATGGAAGCATTACCAACAGTAATCTTAGGTTTCTTAGCGGGTCTTTGGTTAGCACCATTAATTGAAGAACATTTACCAGCGATTGTCGGATTATTAGTATTGCTACCAATTGGTATCTTATTAACCGCATTTGGTTGGAATAAGCTACCGGCGTCAATTCGTCACCGTATTCCTGAAGGTTCGCACTCAATTTTACTTATTCCAGTGGTTATTTTCATCGGCTGGTTATCGTTTGCGATGAGTAACTCAATTGAGCTTTGGATGTTTGACGGTAATGTGCGTCAGTACCTAACCAATGAATTAGGTATGACATTCGACCAACGTAACTCACTAGTTGTTGGTATTGCGATGGGCTTTGCTGTTATCCCGACTATCTTCTCAATTGCTGAAGATGCGGTATTCAGTGTTCCTAAGCACTTATCAAACGGTTCATTAGCACTCGGTGCAACACAATGGCAAACATTGGTTCGCGTAGTATTACTAACAGCAAGCCCAGGTATCTTCTCAGCAGTAATGATGGGTCTAGGCCGTGCTGTAGGTGAAACAATGATTGTACTAATGGCAACAGGTAATACACCTATTATGGACTGGAGTATCTTCCAGGGTATGAGAACACTTGCAGCGAATATCGCGGTAGAAATGCCTGAGTCTGAGGTAGGTAGCTCGCATTATCGCATTCTATTCTTAGCAGCATTTGTATTATTCATATTCACATTCATTTTCAACACAGTGGCTGAGTTTGTACGACAGCAACTGCGTGATAAATACAGTTCAATGTAGGTGGAGAGACACGACATGGTAAAGCAGTGGTTTAAGTCTGGTTCTCCTTGGATTTGGATGACCGGCGGTGCGGTAAGCATCAGTTTAATCTCGGTTCTTGGCTTACTAGCCATGATTGCTTGGAAAGGTTTAAGCTTTTTCTGGCCATCAGAAGTAGTGCAATTTGAGCTGCAAGGCTCAGTTGAAAAACAAACAGTTATCGGTGAAATTTATGACCGTGAACTAGTTGCAAAATCACGTATTGAGGCGACGGGTGTTGATTTATCTCACTACGATAAAGAGCAACTAGAGCGTTTATTGATTAAAACAGGTAACCGTGAGTACGTAGCTCTAGATTTCCGTTGGGTACTAGAGACAGACATCACATCGCGTACTGCGCCAGCTGAGCTTGCTGTATTCGAGCGTAGTAAAAACGGTAACTTCTACGGTTATGTAGAGCAGGTTATTAAAGACGGTGAAGTTATCACAGATAACAAAATCGACGTGCTTTATGATCTTGTCGACCGTGCTGTTGACCTGAATGACCAAGCGTTAGACTTACAAAATGGTGATATTGGTCATATTAACTATGAGCTTGAACGTTTACGCTTAAGAGAAAAAGCATACCAGCTTGATAACGAACTAACCGATGAGCGTGTTGCTGAGCTTGCACAAGCGCGTGCTGAGCTACGTGCTGAGTACACAGTGTTAGAAAAGCAGTTATTTGCGCTTCGTAAACAAGCAAAGCGTGACCAAGTAACTGTGAGAGACATGCGTGGTGAAGTGGTTACTTTACCTCTGTATCAAGTTCTTGATGTGTGGTTCCCTAATGACATGGGCTTCTTTGCTAAGCTTGGTCACTACTTTGTACAGCTTGGTAAGTTTGTAGCAGATGACCCGCGTGAAGCTAACACTGAAGGTGGTGTATTCCCGGCAATTTTCGGTACCGTGTTCATGGTATTACTAATGGCAGTGATTGTGACGCCGTTTGGTGTTGTTGCAGCGATTTACTTACACGAATACGCAGCAAAAAATGCCGTGACTAAGATGATCCGTATCGCGGTAATCAACCTTGCGGGTGTACCTTCGATTGTATACGGTGTATTTGGTCTAGGTTTCTTTGTATACATGCTAGGTGGCAGTATTGACCAATTGTTCTACCCTGAGTCATCGCCAAGCCCAGTATTTGGTACGCCAGGTGTGATTTGGTCTGCTTTAACGCTAGCAATTTTAACGCTTCCAGTTGTTATTGTTTCGACTGAAGAAGGTTTATCACGTATTCCAAGTACGGTTCGTCATGGTTCATTAGCACTTGGCGCAACAAAAGCAGAAACGCTATGGCGTATCATCATTCCGATGGCAAGCCCAGCGATTATGACAGGTTTAATCTTAGCGGTTGCACGTGCAGCCGGTGAAGTAGCACCACTAATGCTTGTTGGTGTTGTTAAGATGGCGCCAACACTGCCACTTGACGGTAACTTCCCATACATACATTTAGATAGAAAATTTATGCACTTAGGTTTCCACATTTACGATGTTGGTTTCCAAAGCCCTAACGTAGAAGCGGCACGTCCGCTGGTATATGCCACGGCATTCTTACTGGTATCAGTAATTATCGCCCTGAATATCACCGCGATTGGTATTCGTAACCACTTACGCGAAAAGTTTAGAGCTCTTGAGCATTAATACAGAATTTTTATAGGTAGACAGAGATGATTACAGTTGCACCACAAGTAAACCAAGCGAAAAGCGCGGCAAAGCTAGATTTAGATAACCTAACTGCAGAACAAACAGCGTTAGAGATTAAAAACTTAGATCTATACTACGGTGATAAACAAGCGCTTAGCGGCGTAAATATGAACATCCCAAAAGGTCAGGTAACAGCATTTATCGGTCCATCGGGTTGTGGTAAATCAACACTTTTACGTTGTATCAACCGTATGAACGACCTTGTTGATAGCTGTCGTATCGATGGTGAGATCTTACTACATGGTCACAATATCTATGATAAGAATGTAGATGTTGCTGCACTACGAAGAAATGTCGGGATGGTATTCCAACGTCCTAATCCATTTCCAAAATCAATCTACGAAAATGTCGTTTATGGCCTACGCTTACAAGGTATTAAAGAAAAGCGTAAACTAGACGAAGTGGTTGAACAATCTTTACGTGGCGCGGCATTATGGGATGAAGTTAAAGACCGTTTACACGATAGTGCATTTGGCCTATCGGGTGGTCAGCAACAGCGTCTTGTTATTGCTCGCTCAATTGCTATCGAGCCTGAAGTACTACTTCTGGATGAGCCTACATCGGCACTAGATCCAATTTCTACTTTAGTTATCGAAGAGCTAATTAACGACTTAAAGAATAAGTTTACCGTGGTAATCGTTACTCACAACATGCAACAGGCTGCTCGTGTATCAGACCAAACTGCGTTTATGTACATGGGTGAGTTGATTGAGTATTCAGATACCAATACGTTATTTACAACACCAAGCAAGAAGAAAACAGAAGACTACATTACAGGCCGTTACGGTTAGTCAATAAAGTCACTTGGTACCGTAAACGAAATTTATAGAGGTAGACAATGGAACATAATATCAATAAACACATTTCGGGCCGCTTTAATGAAGAGCTTGAAAATGTGCGTAACCATGTATTAAACATGGGTGGTTTAGTTGAGCAACAACTAAACAGTGCACTGGATGCTGTTAGTAATGGTGATGCCGATCTTGCACAAAAAGTTCGTGAAAACGACTATAAAGTAAATGCAATGGAAGTGAACATCGACGAAGAATGTACACGCATTATCGCTCGTCGTCAGCCGGCAGCGAGTGACTTACGTCTTGTAATTGCTATTGCAAAAACAATTGCCGATTTAGAGCGTATTGGTGATGAAGCTGAGCGTATTGCTAAAGTTGCGCTGGACTCATTCACTAAAGATCAGCAAGACCTACTGGTGAACATTGAAAACATGGGTCGCCAAGTATCAAAAATGCTTCATGATGTACTTGATGCATTTGCACGTATGGATGTGCAATGTGCGTTTGAAGTACATAAAGAAGACGCCAAAGTTGACCGCGAATACGAAGCAATTACCCGTCAAATTATGACATATATGATGGAAGATCCACGCTCAATCCCGAAAATTATGGATTTAGTGTGGTCAGTTCGTTCATTAGAGCGTATTGGCGACCGTTGCCAGAATATTGCTGAATACATCATCTATTTTGTTAACGGCAAAGATATTCGTCATACATCTCAAGAAGATATCGAAAAGTCGCTGTAAATTTAACCGCAACTTTTCATTATTAAACCGAGCGGCCTTTGGCCGCTTTGTCTATTATTGGTGATGTAAGGCAGAAAAAGCGTTCACAATCGAACACAATGCTGTAAAATTCGCAGCTGCCAAAGCATACTAATTTATAAAGGGTCAGTTATGCCTACAAATGCATTTTTAGGGGTTTTTGCTAAATCACCTATTAAGCCTATGGAAGATCACATTAAGAAAGTACATCAAGCAAGTAAAGCATTGATCCCTTTCTTTAATCACGTGTTTAAAGAAGAATGGCAAGAAGCGGAAGAAATCCGTCTAAACATTCGTAATTTAGAGCGTGAAGCTGATGAAATGAAACGTAACATCCGCCTTCAACTACCTCGTGGCTTATTTATGCCAGTTGAGCGTACCGATTTGCTAGAGCTTGTTACTCAACAAGACAAAATTGCTAACAAAGCAAAAGATATCGCAGGTCGTGTAGTTGGTCGTGAGATGATCATACCTACCGAAATCCAAACAGATTTCCTTGCTTATGTAACTCGTTGTGTTGATGCGACTAAACAAGCGTCAAAAGCAATCAATGAGCTAGATGAGCTGCTTGAAACGGGCTTCAAAGGTCGCGAAGTGACTTTAGTTGAAAAAATGCTCGTTGAATTGGACGCTATTGAACAAGACACGGATGACATGCAGATCAAAATTCGCCGTCAATTGCGCGCCATCGAAAATGAACTTAACCCTGTTGACGTGATGTTCTTATACAAGATCATTGAGTGGGTAGGCGAGCTTGCAGATATTGCAGAGCGCGTAGGTTCTCGTCTTGAGCTGATGTTAGCTCGTTAATTAAAAATCAGTTCAAACACGAAAAAAATTAAAGGTTCACACAATGGATATCATTGCAAATTACGGCACGTTATTGGTTTTAACTGCCGCCGCAGTCGGTTTCTTCATGGCTTATGGTATTGGTGCAAATGACGTTGCCAATGCGATGGGTACATCAGTAGGCTCAAAAGCACTTACAATTAAACAAGCAATCATCATCGCGATGGTGTTTGAATTCGCTGGCGCATACCTTGCCGGTGGTGAGGTTACATCTACAATCCGTAAAGGGATTATCGATGCCACGCCGTTTATGGACATACCTGAGTTAATGATACTCGGTATGATTGCCGCGTTATTCGCTGCAGGTAGCTGGTTATTAATTGCCTCTTTCTTAGGCTGGCCAGTATCTACGACTCACTCAATCATAGGTGCCATCATTGGTTTCGCATTAGTTGCAGTAGGTAGCGAAGCAATCCAATGGAACAAGGTAATGGGTATCGTAGGTAGCTGGATTGTTACCCCTGCTATCTCTGGTTTTATTGCTTACTTGATTTTCATGAGTGCGCAAAAGCTAATTTTTGACACTGATGCACCTCTTAAAAATGCTAAGCGTTACGTGCCTATCTATATGGGCCTAGCGGGCTTCATCATGTCTCTTGTAACAATCAAGAAAGGCTTAAAGCACATTGGTATCAACTTAGGTGCTGTTGAAGGCTATGCGCTTTCTATCGCGATTGCTGTTGTAGTTGCTATCATCGGTAAGATTGCGATTGCTCGCCTTAAAATTGACCCTAAAGCTGACAAAGCAATGCAGTTCAACAACGTTGAGAAAGTGTTCGCAGTACTTATGGTACTAACGGCATGTTGTATGGCTTTCGCGCACGGTTCAAACGACGTTGCTAACGCAATTGGTCCACTAGCTGCTGTTGTAAACATTGTTGAGCACAACGGTGAAATCGCTAAGAAAGCGGCTATCGCATGGTGGATCTTACCACTAGGTGGTTTAGGTATCGTTGCTGGTCTTGCTATTTTAGGTAAGAAAGTAATTAAAACAATTGGTGAAGGTATCACCCACTTAACGCCTAGCCGTGG
Organism: Pseudoalteromonas sp. 0802; assembly: GCF_013350085.1. Classification (NCBI taxonomy): domain Bacteria; kingdom Pseudomonadati; phylum Pseudomonadota; class Gammaproteobacteria; order Alteromonadales; family Pseudoalteromonadaceae; genus Pseudoalteromonas; species Pseudoalteromonas sp. 0802. The sequence continues at coordinate 101,022 of NZ_JABVXE010000011.1, forward strand.
TTTTGCTGCTGAGCTTGCTGCTGCTTCTACAGTTGTTATCGCATCAGGTACTGGTTTACCTATTTCTACTACGCAAACACTTGTTGGTGCGGTATTAGGTGTTGGTATGGCACGCGGTATTGCGGCACTTAACATGGGTGTTGTAAGAAACATTGTAGTTTCTTGGGTAATTACATTGCCAGTTGGCGCAGCCCTTGCTATTGTTATTTTCTATGTACTGAGAACTGCCTTCGGGGTATAAAAAGTACTAAAAGACTTTTAGCTTGAAAAGATCTCAATGCCTTAGGTATTGGGGTCTTTTTATTTGCAGGTAGAGAATGAATAACTTACCAAGTATTAAACAACTACAGTATTTATTAGCAGTCCACCAACATCAACACTTTGGCCGCGCAGCAAGCGCCTGTTTTATCGGTCAATCAACCTTAAGTAGTGCAATTCAAAACTTAGAAGAAACTTTAGGTTGCCAGCTTATAGAGCGTGAAAACCGCAGCTTAATGTTTACCGCAATTGGTGAAGAGGTTGTCGAAAAAGCACGTAAGATTATTGACGACACCCTTAGCCTTAAAGAGCTGACAAAAAGCTTTTTAACGCCTTTAAGTGGCACACTCACGCTTGGTGTGATCCCGACGATTGCCAGCTTTATTGCTGCGCCTTTATATCATTTCTGCAAACAGACCTTTACCGAGTTAGAGTTAGTTTTGGTTGAAGACACCAGCGACAAACTACTCGATAAACTTGAGCATGGCCAAATTGATATGGCATTACTTGCTTTACCGTATGACACTGAAAAGTTTCATACCCAAGTACTTGCAAAAGATCAGTTCAGCCTAGTGCACCATAAGGATTACACACCAGCAGATGGCGTGGAAGACTTTAACCTATTACCAGATGCGAGTGTGTTCTTACTAGAGCGTGAGCACTGTATGACAGGCCACGCGTTAAGTGCCTGCCATTTGAATCGCTCAAGCTGTATTAATCCATTTGAAGCGGCAAGCTTACATACCTTATTAAGTATGGTTGAACACCAGCTTGGTGTTACTTTCTTACCGCAAATGGCTATTAATGCCGGTATTTTAGATAAAAAAGATATGGTTGCTACGCCATCACAAGGCGATGCATACCGAGATATTGGTATCGTGTGGCGTAAAACAACAGGCCGGATCAGAGATTTTAGGCTGTTTAGCCAGCAGCTAGAGCTGTTTCTGAATAAGCAGTGTAGCTTAGACGGTCAATGCGACTAATAATAAAAAACCCCAAATAAAAAATATTTGGGGTTTTTTATTATTTAAGCAAACTATTTTTTTCCTTCCCTCGACTAACATAATAACAAAACCATTAAAGGCAGATCAGATGACGAGGCTAGCGTGTTTTTTCAATCACTTGAGACACTAATTGCTAAAGCGCAACAGGGCAATAAACGGGCGTGGTTGAAATTAGTCAAGCAGCACGAAACACAGGTATATAACTATTGCCTAAGGATGTTAAGTCACCCTGATGATGCAATGGATTTAATGCAAGAAGTGTTTATTTCTGTTTATAAAAGCTTGCCGAGCTTTCGTGGTGAATCGAGTTTTAATACTTGGCTCTATCAAATTGTGCACCGGCGTAGTGTTGAATATTACCGCCGCCGTAAGCTGCATCAAGGTTTAGACGATATACCAGAAGAAAGCTGTGAGCATAGTGAGTTAGAAACCAACCAACTGCAATCTGAGCAGCATCATGAACTCAAAGCAATGATGAACAATTTACCTTGGGAGCAACGCTTGGTGGTGGAGTTAAAGTTTTTTCAGCACTGTACATTTGAAGAAATCGCTGAACAATTAGGTATTTCGACCAATACAGCTAAATCAAGACTATACAGTGCGCTTGGTAAGTTAAAAGTGCATTTGGAGGCCGTAGATGGCTAATTTAGATTCATTATTTACCGCATGGTTAGAAGGCGAAAGCCTCACTGAAGAGCAAATTGCGTTGCTACAAGCCAATGCTGAGTATGCATCAATGATGAACAATGCAATGCAGTGGCAACAACAAAGTCAACATTATGAAACGGTACCCGTACCAAATTGGGATCGAGAGTCTACGATGCCTAAAGTGCAAAAAACGAGTCTGTTTTTTGGTGCTGGAGTGTGGGCAGTGGCTGCTTCAATAGTATTTTGCACATGGGTTTTTGTTAGTAATCCACAGCAAGGAAATCAGCAGTTACTTGAGCAAGTGGCCAAGCAAACCAATTTACTAGAGTCACAACAAAAGCAAATTGATCAGTTGCAAAACATCATTACTGCGCAAAACGAAGTGCAGCAACAACAGATGTACCAACTGGCCAAGGAAGCGATTAAAACCGGGCGAGTCGAGCGCCAAGAAGATATTGCCAGCGTACTTGCATATATCAAAACGCAGCGGGCCCAAGACCAAGCGTACTTACGTATGCAGTTAAATGATTTAGCAGAGCAAGTGGACGGCGGATCATTGCCAACCGTTGCCAACAATTTGGAGTATTAAGATGTCAAAATACAAATCAATTACGGTAGCCTTATTGCTTTGCACAGCAGTAAGCTTACAAGCACAAGCAAGTGATGAATTAGATAAAATTCAGCGTGAAGTCGGGATCATGGAAAAAATCCTCTCAGCGGCGTTAAAACAAGATACCGATAACAAGGTAAGAAATGTGTCTTCGAGTTATTTGCAGCATCAAGGTGTGGTGTTTAGCTTTGATGTACGAGGCAGTTCGCGCTGGTCTACAGTGTTTGCTTCTGTACCCGATGCGCCGCTGCCACCTATGCCTGATATCGACTTTGAAGAACTAACTGAAATCGAAGTGTTAGGCGAACATGTGCAAGTGATCAGCGATGCAGTAGTCGTGAAAACGCAAGAAGCCTATCAGCAAGCTATGGAAGTGATGCGCGAAAGCGCAGAACGAGTACGTGAAGTGGCTGAGCAAGAACGCGATGTGAGCCGTGAAATTCGCGACCTTGAACGTGAAAAGCGCGACCTTGAATTTGACCGTCGCCACGATAAAGATGCCAAAGAGCAAGAGCTCGAAAAACGTAAACAAGCATTACAAGCATCGATTAAAGAACTTGAAAAGCAGCAGCAAAAGCTATCACAAAAGCAACAACAAATGCGCAAAGAGTTAGCCGAGAAAAAACAAGCTCGTGTTAAAGAGCAAAAGCAACAGCTGGCTTCTTTAGCTAAGCAAGTAGATAAGAGCTTATCACTGACTTTATGTGATTATGGTAGCGGTTTAAGAAACCTGCCTAACGATGAACATGTCAGCTTTATCATCCGTGGTGTTAGCGAAGGTAAAACTGAGCAAGTAAAAGTATTTAAAAAGTCAGACATTAAAAAGTGTGTGGTTGGCGATATAAAAGCCGCGCAATTACTCGAAAAAGCATCAACTTATAGTTTTTAAATTCTCCCAACTAAAAAAGCAGCCTAAAGTGGCTGCTTTTCATTCATTGAAAATGGTTTTAAATCTGGTAAAAACAACAAATAAACCCACACGACTAAATTAAAGTAAGGTACTAAACCTAGCCCTGTAAATGTTTTTACCGGATACCCCTTAAAGGTCGCATTACGGTAACATTGATACGCTATCCCTAGATTCACAATCAGCAACAAAACGATTAGTTGTGTCATCACTTTTCTCCTTTATACCGCTAATAGATGGACTTAACGATGTTAAGTCATACTCAGTATGTTTAATGTAATAAGTAATGTCATGTTTATTATAGATAATCACTATAAAAACACGACATTTTATCTTGCTGTGGATTTAAGTATAGATGAGTATTGTCAGTATGGAAGTTTAAAAACTAAGAAAAAATGTTTAAAAATGTATTAAATTTAGGCTTTTTAAGGCTAGATATTTGTTAGTTAAAAAGATTATTTTCAGATATTTTTTTCAGCTCGTCGCTAATTTTTTCAACCGGTACTGGGCGGGCAATAAAGTAGCCTTGACCATAGTCGATCCCAATTTCTTTTAGTGCTAAGAATATTTCTTTGTTTTCAACATATTCAGCAACAGAGCGCTTATCAAGCGAACGGCTAATATCATTAATCGCTTTTACAAGCGCTAAATCGATTGGGTCGTTCAACATGTCGCGAACAAATGAACCATCAATTTTTACGTGTTGAGCCGGTAACTGTTTAAGGTAATTAAAGGTACTAAAGCCAGTACCAAAGTCATCAATAGAGAAGTGACAGCCTAAGCCATTCAAACGCTCGATCATGGCACGGGTTGCAACTAGGTTATTAATACTCGCAGACTCGGTGATCTCAAAAATAATGCGTGTTGGTTCAACATTGTATTCTTTTAAGCTCGATTCAATATGCGGCAGTAAGCGTTCATCTAAAAACGACTGTGCTGATAAGTTAATTGCGACTTGGTTAAGCTCTGGGTACTCGGCAACGCTCTTAATGGCATTACGAATAACACATTGGTCCATCAAGAAAGTATCGTTTAGAAGCTCTAAAGCAGGAATAAACTGATTAGGGTAGATAAGCTCATCATCAAGCTTTAAGCGTAATAGCGCTTCAAAGTAGGCGACGTGGCCGCGTTTAAAGTCCCAAATCGGTTGATAGTGCAGTTCGATAGCATCATGTTGTAATGCTTGGCGAATACTATGACCCCATTCAAGACCGGCTTGTAAACTATTGTGATGACTATCTTCTTTTGAATAACAGTGTACTAAGTTACGGCCTAAGCTTTTTGCTACATAAAGGGCGATATCAGCTTGTTTTAAACACTCACTTGGGTCGTTATTTTGTTCGGTGATTTGTGTTAAACCAATTGAACAGCTAATTGAGTACTCTTGACCTTCTGAATGAAAGCGGTGCTTTTCAATCGCCATACAAATACTTTCTGCCACCAAGTGTGCATCGAGTAAGTTAGTATTTTTTAAGATCACGGCAAATTCATCACCACCGATGCGGCACACTAAGTGCTCATCACTAATATTCGCAGTGAATAACTGGGCAACTTCTTTTAAAACGATGTCACCTTGTTGGTGACCTTTACTGTCGTTGATGATTTTAAAGTGATCTAAATCGATATAAATCAGCGCGTGCTCTGTATCGTTACTGGTGTATTGTGCTTTACAAATACGTTGTAATTGTTGGTCAAAGTAATAACGGTTATGCAGCTCTGTGAGCGTATCGTGCAAGGCTAAATGACGAAGTTGTAGCTCTGCCTGCTTACGCTCATGAATGTTATCTATGGTGGCGGTAATAGTTGCTGAGTTTTGGCTGTTTTTAATCAGCTGTAAGCGACACTCAACCCAAATGGCATTGCCATTTTTATGTTTTAGTTGGATCTCTACCTGTTGTTGTTGCTCACCACCATGCAAAATACGCTGAATAGTATCTTGTAGCTTTGTTTTACACTCAGGTAAACAAAAGTCAGTTAATGACTTTGCTAAACTAGACTTAATGCCATAGCCCGTTAAATGCTCCCAAGCAGGGTTAATAAAGCGAATATTACCCTCTTGGTTAAACTCAAGTACCACAGTATTTAGGTGTAATAAAATACGTTGGTGGGCAGAAAACAGCTCTTTATAGCGGCTTTGACTTTGGCTTAGTTGTTCTACTTTTTGCGCAAACTCTGCATAGCTCACCATGAAATCTTCACGACGGGCGGCGTGGTCACACACTTTACTCAATAACGAGTGATCGTACGGGGCGCGAATAAAATCAGTTACGCCAGATAGCAACAACTGCTCTGCATAATCTGCATCATTGTTATCAATGATGGTTACAATCGCTTGCTTTGGGTTGTGCTGCAGTATTTCGCTAATGAGCCCAGCAGCGGTATCAGAATGAGATTCGGTGGCGTCAATCAATACAATGGCAAATTTTTGCTGCAGATAGGTCGCAAGAGTCGCTTTTGTTGACGTGGTATGGGTTATCGCGAAGCTAAGTTTTAGCTGTTCGCTTATATCTTTTGCTTTACGGTTATCGGTTTCAAGTAGTAATAAATTAAGGCGACTACTTTTTTCAAGGTGAGTTGATAACACGTTGGCTAGCACTTGCGGCAGCATATCTTGGCGCTCAAATGGCAATACGGCATCAATGCCATAGCTGCGAGCCGTGGTTTCGGCTATACGTTCACAATAGATTGGCGGGGTAAGTAAAATTGGTGTGTTTTTTGGTGTTTTTAATAACCCTGAACGGATCATGCGCGAAAAGCGCCAACCATCAATCTTACCGACCTCAAGGCCTGTAATGATAATATCCACCGGGTGGCTTTTAAGAATTTTAAGCGCATCTTGAGAGTCACTGGCTTCGATAAACGTGAAGACATTAAGCTTATTTAATGTGGTCTTAATTGTTTCACGCTCAGCAACGCTCGCGTTCAAAATTAGCAGCTTTAACTGCTTTGCCATGGCGCTACTACCTCTTACTTAACCCATGTTTAGTGAATAAGCTAGAATAATGACATTTTGCCTAATCTACAAGCAAACTTTACCCAAAAGCGGTTAATAAGTACTTAAGTTTGTAATCCTATAAGCTAGTACCAAGTTGACGCAGGGCTTTGCTTGAGGTGGTAGGCGTATCAGAGTAAACTTGGCGCGTTTTTATTAATGAGAGATATGCTCTATGCGCGTAGCTGATTTTAGCTTTGACCTTCCTGATGAATTAATTGCTCGTTTTCCTAAAGCAGATCGAACTAGCAGTCGTTTACTGACGCTTGATGGCCCATCAGGCCAAGTTGAGCATAAAGTATTTAGTGATATTTTATCGCTCGTTAATGAAAATGACCTATTAATTTTCAATAACACCAAAGTGATCCCTGCTCGCATGTTCGGGCAAAAAGAGTCAGGCGGTAAGCTTGAGGTGCTAGTTGAGCGCGTACTCGACGAACACCGTGTGCTTGCGCATGTGCGAGCTAGTAAATCGCCAAAACCAGGCTCAAAAATCATTCTTGAAGGTAAAGCCGAAGCAACCATGGTTGCGCGTCATGGCGAACTTTTTGAGCTTGAGTTTGCCAAAGACGAAAATGTACTCGATATCCTAAACGACATCGGTCACATGCCATTACCACCTTATATTGACCGTCCTGATAACGAGTCAGATCGTGAGCGCTATCAAACAGTTTATGGTGAAAAGCCAGGTGCCGTAGCCGCGCCAACAGCTGGCCTGCATTTTGATGATAAATTAATGGCAGCCTTAAAAGACAAGGGTATTAATATGGCCTTTGTGACCTTGCACGTGGGCGCAGGTACATTCCAGCCTGTGCGCGTTGACTCAGTTGATGAGCATGTTATGCACTCAGAGTACATCGAAGTACCAGATGAAGTGGTTAAAGCGGTAGCCGAAACTAAAGCAAAAGGTGGGCGTGTCATTGCTGTAGGTACTACCTCAGTTCGCTCACTGGAGTCAGCTGCTAAAGTGCACGGCGGCAAACTAGATACTTACTTTGGTGATACCGATATCTTTATTTACCCGGGTTATCAGTTCAATGTGGTTGATGCCATGGTGACAAATTTCCACTTACCTGAATCAACGTTAATCATGTTAGTCAGTGCCTTTGCAGGCCAAGAGAACATAATGGGAGCTTATCACACGGCTATTGAGCAGCAGTATCGCTTCTTTAGTTATGGTGATGCGATGTTCTTAACGCGCAAATAACGAAAAATAGTTTATACCCAATAAAAAGCCCAGTTTTTTAACTGGGCTTTTTATTTTCGAATTTAGCCCAATTTATAGTAATAAACCCGCAAACAGGGTAGAATCGAGCGGTTAAATTATAGCTTGTTGGACTGTTTTTCCGACACTGAGGATAATATGAAATTTGAATTAGACCGCACTGACGGTAAAGCGCGCCGCGGCCGCTTGATTTTTGAACGTGGTGTTGTAGAAACACCAGCATTTATGCCGGTAGGTACTTACGGTACTGTTAAAGGTATGACGCCTGACGAAGTGAAAGATACTGGTGCACAAATCTGCCTAGGTAACACTTTCCACTTAATGCTGCGTCCTGGCACAGAAATCATTAAGCAGCACGGTGACTTACACGACTTTATGAATTGGGATCGTCCAATTCTAACTGATTCAGGCGGTTTCCAAGTATTCAGCTTAGGCGCAATGCGTAAAATCACTGAAGAAGGCGTGATGTTCAGTTCACCAGTTAACGGTGAAAAAATCATGCTTTCGCCAGAAAAAGCGATGCAAGTTCAGCGTGATTTAGGTTCTGACATCGTGATGATTTTTGACGAATGTACGCCATACCCTGCGACAGAAAAAGAAGCTAAAGATTCTATGGAGTTGTCACTTCGTTGGGCTAAACGCTCAAAAGAAGGTCATGGTGATAACCCAGCTGCGCTGTTTGGTATTATCCAAGGTGGTATGTACCCTGAGCTTCGTGCACAATCGCAAAAAGGCCTAGAAGAAATCGGCTTTGATGGTTATGCATTAGGTGGCTTATCGGTTGGTGAGCCGAAAAACGAGATGATCAATATTCTTGACCACTGTGCTTACAAAATGCCTGAAGACAAGCCTCGTTACTTAATGGGCGTTGGTAAACCAGAAGACTTAGTAGAAGCGGTTCGCCGTGGTATCGATATGTTTGACTGTGTAATGCCTACGCGTAATGCCCGTAACGGTCATTTATTTGTAACTGGCGGCATTGTTAAAATCCGTAATGCAGTACATAAAACAGACACCGGTCCACTGGATCCTGAGTGTGATTGTCATACGTGTAAAAACTATTCACGTGCATACTTGCATCATCTTGATAAATGTAATGAAATCTTAGGCGCACGTCTAAACACGATTCACAACTTACGTTATTATCAACGCGTGATGGAAGGCTTACGTAATGCCATCAGTAATGGCAAACTAGACGAATTTGTTGCAGATTTTTATGCACGCCGCGGCCAAGAAGTGCCAGAGCTTGCAGATACATCAGATTAAATTTTTAGAAAAATTAAAGAGGAAGTGAAATGAGTTTATTCATCTCAAACGCCCACGCAAGTGCGGCAGGTGCAGCACCAGCAGGTGGTGGCATGGAAATGCTAATCATGTTGGGTATTTTTGGTCTGGTATTTTATTTCTTAATCTACCGTCCACAAGCTAAGCGTGTAAAAGAGCATAAAGCACTAATGGGCGCAATGGCGAAAGGCGACGAAGTACTAACGCAAGGTGGTTTAGTAGGTAAGATTGCTAAAATCGCTGATGACAAAGACTTCATCGTGATTTCATTAAACGACCAAGCAGAAGTAACAGTACAAAAATCAGCTGTTTCTGCAGTATTGCCAAAAGGCACTATGAAGTCGCTATAACAATAAAAATAAGGACTCACACGTGTTAAACAAGTTTCCATTATGGAAGTATTTACTTGTTCTTGTAGTGTTAGTCGTTGGTATTTTATATGCCTCTCCAAATTTGTATGGCCGAGATCCGGCCATACAAGTATCGGGCACTAAAGGTACTGATGCTGACCTCAGCGTACTCGATAAAGTAAATGCGACTCTCAAAGAACATAACGTTACTGTTAAATCAAGCAAACTTGAAGACGGACAAATCCTCGTTCGTTTTAAGAATGTTGAAGACCAACTAAAAGCGCAAGATCTACTGCGTGATTCCCTTAGTGAAGATTATATCTCTGCAATCAATATGGCGCCTGCTCAACCAGAGTGGTTAAAGTCACTGGGTGGTAACCCAATGAAACTAGGCCTAGATTTAAGCGGTGGTGTTCACTTTACTATGGAAATCGACATGGCGACGGCGGTTGATACTCAGCTTGAGCAAATGGAACAAGATTTCAAAAGTGACTTACGTGAAGAAAAATTGCGTTATCGAACTATTCGCCGTGTAGCGAACAGCGAGCGATTACGTGTTGAAATGCGTAACGAAGAAGATAAAGATGCAGCGGAGCGTTTCTTATCAACACGTTACCCATTAAACGTTTACGTTGATGATAGCAGCAGCGACAATGCTTTTTATGCCAGCATGAGCGAGCAAAAGCTTAAAGAAATTCGTGACTACGCTATCAAACAAAACGAAACAATTATCCGTAACCGTATTAACCAAATCGGTGTTGCAGAGCCTAACGTACAGCGTCAAGGTGCTGAGCGTATCATCGTGCAACTTCCGGGCGTACAAGATACAGCGCGTGCTAAAGAGATTCTGGGTGCAACAGCAACCCTAGAGTTCCGCGAAGTTGATGAAAACGCAGATGCAAGTGCAGCCCTGCAAGGCCGTTTACCGCCAGGTACAGAAATGATCATGGCGCGTGAAGGTTACCCTGTGGTACTTAAGCAGCGCATCATTCTTGAAGGTAGCCACATCACTGGCGCGCAATCAGGTATGGATGAGTATCAACGTCCACAAGTTAGCATTACGCTAGACAGCAAAGGTGGCGCAAAAATGAATGCGTTCACTAAGCGTGCTATCGGTAAACGTATGGCAACGGTATTTATCGAATACAAGCCATCAGGTAAAACAGATGAAAACGGAAAAGCACTTCCACCAATTAAAGTTGAAGAAGTGATTAACGTAGCGACGATTCAAGCGCGTCTTGATCGTTCATTCCGTATTACTGGTATCGATAACCCAGCTGAAGCACATAACCTAAGCCTATTACTTCGTGCCGGTGCACTTGTTGCGCCAATTCAAATCGTTGAAGAGCGCACAGTAGGTCCAAGCTTAGGTCAAGAAAACATTGAAGCAGGTATGACAGCGGTTGTGCTTGGTTTTGTGTTTGTACTTTTATTTATGCTTGTTTACTACAAAGGTTTCGGCATGGTGGCGAATATCGCACTGGGCGCAAACCTAGTATTAATTGTGGGTGTGATGTCGCTTATTCCTGGTGCAGCGTTAACGCTACCGGGTATTGCTGGTATCGTATTAACCGTCGGTATGGCCGTTGATGCCAACGTACTTATCTTCGAGCGTATTCGTGAAGAACTTGCTGATGGCCGTAGTCCACAACAAGCTGTTCACTTTGGTTACGACAGCGCGTTTAGCACAATTTTAGATGCTAACATCACAACGCTTATCGCAGCAGTGATCCTATTTGCAGTGGGTACTGGTCCTATTGCTGGTTTCGCAGTAACGCTAGCGATTGGTATTATCACCTCTATGTTTACAGCCATTGTTGGTACCCGTGCGGTAATCAACTTATTCATTGGCGGTAAACGTATTGATAAGTTGTCGATTTAGGAGTCAGCATGCAAATTTTAAAACTCGGTGGTAAAACACTCCCGTTTATGAAGTTAAGAAAGTTTGCCATGACATTATCAACTTTGTTGATTTTGGCTTCTTTCGTGTCGTTTTTTACTAAAGGCTTGAATTTTGGTCTCGACTTCACTGGCGGTACCGCTGTTGAGGTAGGCTTTACACAAGCACCTGATCTTAAAGAAGTACGTGATGCAATCACTGAAAGTGGCTTTGAAGATTTCTCGGTGCAACTGTTTGGCTCAAGTAAAGAAATTTTAGTGCGTCTTGCTCCGCAAGGTCCTGGCGTAAAAGCAGAAGTAATTGGTAACCAAATCATTACGGCATTACAAAAAGTAGAGTCGACAGTAGAAATGCGTCGTATCGAATTTGTTGGCCCAAGTGTTGGTGAAGATCTAAAAGAGCAGGGTGGCCTTGCCATGTTAACTGCACTTATCTGTATCTTAATTTACGTTGCGTTTCGTTTTGAATGGCGTTTTGCGGTAGGTGCTGTATCGGCACTATTACACGATGTTATCATCACATTAGGCTTATTCTCAGTACTTGGCCTAGAGTTTGACTTAACGATTCTTGCGGCTATTTTGGCGGTAATAGGTTACTCACTGAACGATACTATCGTTGTATCTGACCGTATCCGTGAAAACTTCCGTAAAGTGCGTATTGATGACACGATTGAAATTATCGATATCTCATTAACGCAAACGTTAAACCGTACCCTAGTAACATCAATCACCACTATTCTAGTATTGATTGCGTTATTTGGCTGGGGTGGTCAAACGATCCACGGTTTCGCAACGGCATTACTGTTTGGTGTGTTCATCGGTACTTATTCATCTGTTTATGTTGCTTCAGCTGTAGCAATTGCAATGGGTGTAAGTAAAGAAGACTTAATTCCAGAAGTAATTGAAAAAGAAGGTGCGGATCTCGATCCTATGCCTTAATAAGTGATACAAAAAGAAACCGCCCTAATTAGGGCGGTTTTTTTATGGGAGACATTATGAAACACCTGATGTTTAGCGTGTTTGTACTTTTAATGCTTAGTGCTTGTGACGATAAGCCTGAGCCAGAGCAGACTGATGTGCAGCAAATACCTGAGGTAACACTTCAGCAGCAGTTTGGCAGCTATAAAGGGTTGGCTTGGCAAGTTGTAGAAGCACTACAAAACCAATCAACTGCTCAGCAATTACAAGACTTGACGCTTAAGCTAATTACTTCATCAACAGGTTTGTTTTTGAATCTAAAAGCACAGCTGCCAGAGTGTGAGGCAAGCTTGCAAGCGATGGCAGACGCTACAGAGTTTCAGCAACAACAAAGTGATGATACAGAGGCGTTGAAGAATGAAATAACAATTAGTGTAGAGCCTGAACTACCTGAGTTTGCTGCGCCAAGCTGTTATCACGCACAAAAGTTATTACTTAATCCGCTCGCAGTTTATAAATTTGCGCAACAAGCTGATTTAGCACAGAGTGATTACCAAAAGGCTAAATTAAAAATGACTGATAATTTTGCCCGCATTAAGCAGCTTGAGCTGATCACCGCTATTGAGTAATCTGCACTCGTCATAGCCTTGCCATAAAATTGTCATACAAGGTTGATAATTTACCCACCTATTTGTATTACTAACGCTAGGTGTAAGGTGAACGCACAACTACAGCAGATCTTAGATAACAGTGCAATTGAGACCTTGTTTCAACCTATCTTTGATATTTCTAATCAACATATTTTGGGTTATGAGGCATTAAGCCGCGGCCCGAAAGGGTCTGAGTTAGAAATGCCGAGTGCATTATTCAGTGCAGCTATTGCTTGTCATAAGATATCTGAATTAGAGCTACTTTGCCGCAGTAGAGCAATTGAGAACTTTGTTAAGCTCAATCTAGAAGGCAAGCTATTTTTAAATGTAAGTCCTAAAACCTTACTTGACCCTTGCCATCCTAAAGGTGAAACATTACACCTAGTTGAACACTTTGGCCTTGCAACTAACCGGGTAGTAATTGAAGTTACAGAACAAGAAAAAGTCGATGATGGCTTTTTATTGTTAAAGACCATTGCCCATTATCGTGAGTTAGGTTTTTCGATTGCCATTGATGACTTAGGGGCTGGCTATTCGGGCTTAAAGCAGTGGTCTGAGCTATGCCCTGAGTTTGTAAAAATAGACCGCTACTTTATCGACCACTGCGATCAGAGTGTGGTTAAAAAAGAGTTTTTAAAGTCAATTATTGAGCTTGCAAAAGCCACTAATACGCAAGTTATCGCAGAGGGCATAGAACGGGCAGAGGAGCTTCGTTTACTCGAAAGTTTAGGCGTACAACATGCGCAAGGCTTTTTACTCGAAAGGCCGAGTTTACAGCCAAGTTACGAAATAAATATCCACTGCTTAAAGCACTTAGAGTCATCAGATAATAGCAATGCATTTGAGCAATCTATGGCAATTGGCTGGTTGGCAGTCGAGCACGCCAGCATAGAAGCAACAACCCGCTGTAAAGATGCCCACAGTATCTTTGAGCAAGATAAAACGCTAACTAGTCTTGCAGTATTAGAGCACAATATTCCTGTTGGTTTATTACACCGAGATCAACTCACTGAAGTGTTTGCCGCTCCCTATGGCCATGCACTTTATGATAAGCAGCCAGTTACTTCTTTAATGGATAAACAGCCGTTAATCGTTGACGAAAACGAGTTACTCGATACGGTGAGTCAGCAAATTACTGAGTTTGAGTTTGATATTCGACGCCATATTGTTATCACCCGAAGTGGTGAATACTTAGGGTTGGCACCCCTGCGTAATATCTTAAAACACATTACCGAAGAAAAAATCCGCCATGCACAACATGCCAACCCGCTTACTATGCTGCCGGGTAATGTCGCGATTAACGAAGCAATTGAGCTGAGGCTTCGTAATAATTATCCGTTCTCACTCGCGTACGTTGATTTAAACCACTTTAAACAGTTCAATGACCTGTACGGTTATGCCAGTGGTGACAGCGTTATAAAATTACTTGCAGAAGTCATCGTCGAGGCCTGTAGTACTAGCAAAGGGTTTGTCGGGCACATTGGCGGTGATGATTTTATGGTTGTGTTTGATAAAAATGATGCAGAGCAAGTTTGCCACGACATCATTAGTAAGTTTGAGCTGCAGTCTCGCGCCTTTTTCACCCCAGAACATATTGAGCAAGGGGGTTATTGGGCAAGTAATCGAGAAGGTAAAAAGCAGTTTGTGCCACTACTTACATTATCAATCGGTTTAGTTAAGCCTGATTTAGAGCTATGTATTAACAGCCACCAAGTCGCAGCGCTGGCAACAGATGCGAAAAAAGAGGCCAAGCGTTATCAGAGTAGCCACTTGTTTATATGTAAACGTAGCCGACCAGCCCCCGCAGTGGTGCGTTTAAGCAGCCAAAAAGAAGAAGCATTTCCTATTAGTTCATGAAGAAATTTTAAGTTCGCTTAATTTTACTTGTGTCCCTGTTTAACTGGGTGTAGCTTAAAAAAAACACATAAACAAAAATAACAATGAAGCGACTATGTAGTGCAATCCTAGTATTGCTAAGCCTAGGATACAGCCTTACCACAGAAGCTAACAATGTGGTCAATTTAGCGATTGAACAACGCCCACTGTATAAACGCGATTATTATCTTCATGAACTGCTGGCAGCGGCTTTACGCGCCAGTAATTATCAAGCAGAAATCAACGAGGTTCTGGTTCACCCCCATCAACAGCGCACCTTGCTGATGCTCGATGAAAAGCAGGCCGATGTGTTTTGGAGTATGACAAGCCCCGAGCGAGAACACCTTGCAATAGCAGTTAAAGTACCTTTGTTTAAAGGCTACATTGGTAAACGCGCATTACTAACTAAGCGAGCGTTTTTACCGCGTTTTAAAGATTTAAAAACGAAACAAGATTTAGCGCAGTTTAGTGCCATTCAAGGCCATGATTGGCCCGATACTAAAATCCTTGCGCAAAATGGTTTAACAGTTAGGCCGCTGGCAAATTATCAGGCAATGTTTAGCTTAGTGATTAGGGGAAGGGTTGATTATTTTCCGCGTTCCTTCATTGAAGTCATTTCTGAAATGGAACAAATCAAAAGTGACGAGTTAGTTATATTACCTAACCTTTATATTAGTTATCCAACAGCATTTTACTTTTTTGTCAGTAACCACAAGCCTGAATTGGCCGAAGCCCTGTTAAAAGGACTTAAGGTGATGAAAAGCACGGGCGAGTTTGAGCAGTTATTTGCCAGTTACTTTGCTGAAGACTTGGCTAAGTTGCCATTTAAAGAAGGTGAAGTCATAGAGATAAAACTCGACAACGATTATTTTCAGCCACAAAAAAAGGAGCGGTAGCTCCTTTTTTGCATTTTTACATTACAACCCGCTATTAGCGAAGTAGTGACTCAGTTAACACTGGGCGAATTTCACGAATGATCGCTTGAGTTAACTTAGGTGCACCACAGATGATGTTGCCGCTTTGGTTGTAGTTAATACCACCTGCGAAATCAACAACCATACCGCCCGCTTCTTTAACTAAAAGCTCGCCTGCTGCTGTGTCCCATGGCTTAAGGCCAATTTCAAAGAAACCATCAACACGACCTGCAGCAACATATGCCATATCTAATGCCGCAGAACCTGCACGGCGGATATCAGCAGTGTGCACGAAAAGTGCTTTAAACGCTTCAGAGTATGCGTCTAGGTGGTGCTTTTGTTTGAATGGGAAACCAGTTGCAAGTACAGAACCTGCTAACTCGTTAGTTTTAGTTACGCGTAAACGCTTGCTGTTAAGCTGTGCGCCTTGACCACGAGAAGCAGTGAATAATTCACCACGGATTGGATCATAGATAACAGCTTGGTCTAAACGACCTTTAACTTTAAGTGCAATAGATACTGCGAAATGAGGGATACCCTTGATGAAGTTAGTTGTGCCATCAAGAGGGTCTACAATCCATTGGTAATCTGCATCTTTACCTTTATGCTCACCAAGCTCTTCACCTACGATAGTGTGATCAGGGTAAGATTTTAAAATGGTATCACGAATTGCGGCTTCAGCTTCTTTGTCGATGTTAGTTACTAAATCGTTAGTGCCTTTTTGTTGTACATCAACTTTTGATAAATCTTCACTTGCGCGAAGTAAAATTTTGCCTGCGTTACGCGCAGCGCGAACCGCAATGTTTAACATTGGATGCATAGCATTACCTTTGGGTTGTAAAAGAACGAATATATTTAAGCCGGCGTATTCTAGCGATTTCTAGCGTAAAGTAAACAATAAACTCGAATAAATTAGTTTGTTTTTTGTACAGTTCTGATTTTGTTGTTGATTTAATTTCAGAAGAAGTGGTTAGTCGTCAGAAGTTAGATATCGTTGAGCCGTCAGCCGTCAGCCGTCAGCCGTCAGCCGTCAGCCGTCAGCCGTCAGCCTTCAGTTTGAAATTTGCATTCTGAAAAATTCGTGACTATATAAAGTTTTTATACTTAAAAGGATGCAAGTATGAATTTTGAAAAATTAGAGGTATGGAAGCGATCAGCAAGATTAAGTGCTGAAATCTACAAAGAAACGACAGATCTAAATGATTTTGGCTTTCGCAATCAGCTCACACGTTCTGGTTTATCAATACCGAGTAATATCGCAGAAGGTATGGCGAGAGTCAGCAAAAAAAGAGCGGGTACGTTTTTTAGATATATCAAGATCGTCAATAGCAGAAACACGAACGCAAATTTATATCGGAATTGAGATTAAATATATCGATGCCGCCATAGGTAGAGCTTGGGTGAGTGAAACGGAAGAGCTATCAAAAATGTTGACATCTCTTATTCATAAGATCGAAGCTGATAGCTGATAGCTGATAGCTGATAGCTGATAGCTGATAGCTGATAGCTGATAGCTGATAGCTGATAGCTGAT
>NZ_JABVXE010000119.1:0-269 GCF_013350085.1 Pseudoalteromonas sp. 0802
TGTCCTAGGCCTCTAGACGATGGGGACACATAATGTGTCACTAGGACAACTGAATAGTTAGACTCGATTCAGACGAGCTTTTAATAACACAACACTTTTAGTAAGTGGCGTCCCCAAGAGATTCGTACTCTTGATAACGTCGTGCATAGATTGTGCGGTGTTCACCGCCCCACTACACATAACCTACTTAAATAAGTGGCGTCCCCAAGGGGATTCGAACCCCTGTTACCGCCGTGAAAGGGCGGTGTCCTAGGCCTCTAGACGATGGG
>NZ_JABVXE010000120.1:0-269 GCF_013350085.1 Pseudoalteromonas sp. 0802
CGGACGCGGGAGGATTCGAACCTCCGACCGCCTGGTTCGTAGCCAGGTACTCTATCCAGCTGAGCTACGCGTCCGCAATTGCATTTTATAATCTTGCAATGATTTTTCAAATATGGCGGTTGCGGGACGTCTCTTGAAAGAGTGAACCTCCGACCAAATTTGTATCTTTATACTCGATGTGAGTTTCAAATATGGCGGACGCGGGAGGATTCGAACCTCCGACCGCCTGGTTCGTAGCCAGGTACTCTATCCAGCTGAGCTACGCGTCC
>NZ_JABVXE010000121.1:0-245 GCF_013350085.1 Pseudoalteromonas sp. 0802
TCTGTAGCTCAGTTGGTTAGAGCGCACCCCTGATAAGGGTGAGGTCGGTAGTTCAAATCTACTCAGACCCACCACTTTGCTCCCATACTTCGTTATGGCACGCCTCGTTTAGTGGACTAAACGTCGTTGTACCATGCCTTGTCTGGAAACAAAGTAGGTTACAAATAATAAGTACCAGCATATGTGGGGCTATAGCTCAGCTGGGAGAGCGCCTGCCTTGCACGCAGGAGGTCAGCAGTTCGATC
>NZ_JABVXE010000122.1:0-242 GCF_013350085.1 Pseudoalteromonas sp. 0802
GGAGCGGCACACGAGGCTCGAACTCGTGACCTCAACCTTGGCAAGGTTGCGCTCTACCAACTGAGCTAGTGCCGCATAAATAAGTTGTAAGCTGCAAGTTTCTAGTTTCAAGCTAATGCTTTCAACTTTCCCCTTGAAACTTAAGCCAATTTCTTTTGGTGAGAAATTGGAGCGGCACACGAGGCTCGAACTCGTGACCTCAACCTTGGCAAGGTTGCGCTCTACCAACTGAGCTAGTGCCG
>NZ_JABVXE010000123.1:0-233 GCF_013350085.1 Pseudoalteromonas sp. 0802
TGCACTTGCGGTGACTCAACCAAATTGTTGTCAAAAGCTTAGTTTGTGTGTTCTCTAAGCTTTTTTATTCCGAGTCATTGCACACGCGGTGACTCAACCAAATTGTTGTCAAAAGTTTAGTTTGTGTGTTCTCTAAGCTTTTTTATTCCGAGTCATTGCACTTGCGGTGACTCAACCAAATTGTTGTCAAAAGCTTAGTTTGTGTGTTCTCTAAGCTTTTTTATTCCGAGTCA
>NZ_JABVXE010000124.1:0-232 GCF_013350085.1 Pseudoalteromonas sp. 0802
TTAGCTCAGTTGGTAGAGCAACTGACTTGTAATCAGTAGGTCATCCGTTCAACTCGGATAGTCGGCACCATTTATTTTGCCCAGATAGCTCAGTCGGTAGAGCAATCGGGAATTGCATTGAAAATCCTTGTTGATATTCTGCATAAAACTAAATTTTGCCCAGATAGCTCAGTCGGTAGAGCAGAGGATTGAAAATCCTCGTGTCGGTGGTTCGATTCCGCCTCTGGGCACC
>NZ_JABVXE010000125.1:0-223 GCF_013350085.1 Pseudoalteromonas sp. 0802
AATATGCGTCGATATGAGTACGATAAGACGTTCTTGTTTTACAAAGAAATGGCCTCGCTTCTTAAGGAATTAAAGCCTTTCGAAGAGTTTGCGTGGATTAAATCTTTTGATTCAGCAGCGGCTCAGCAGGTTGCTCGCGATTTAGAAACTGCTGTTAAGAATGCTTTTTCAAAGGTTCGTTTGCAGCGCTTTCCAAAGCATAAAGTCTCATACAAAAAGAAAA
>NZ_JABVXE010000126.1:0-217 GCF_013350085.1 Pseudoalteromonas sp. 0802
GGTCGTTAGCTCAGTTGGGAGAGCATCGCCCTTACAAGGCGAGGGTCACTGGTTCAAGTCCAGTACGACCCACCATTTACTTTCTCTTTATAAAGAAAGTTTTGGTGGTCCTTCCATTAAGAAAATATGCTGTATGTAATATGGGTCGTTAGCTCAGTTGGGAGAGCATCGCCCTTACAAGGCGAGGGTCACTGGTTCAAGTCCAGTACGACCCACC
>NZ_JABVXE010000127.1:0-209 GCF_013350085.1 Pseudoalteromonas sp. 0802
ACCATTCGAAGAATGGTGGGTCATGATGGACTCGAACCATCGACCAATGGATTAAAAGTCCACTGCTCTACCAACTGAGCTAATGACCCGCTCTGATGCTTGTAATAAGCTACGTAAATCCGCCGATATAAGACCATTCAAAGAATGGTGGGTCATGATGGACTCGAACCATCGACCAATGGATTAAAAGTCCACTGCTCTACCAACTG
>NZ_JABVXE010000128.1:0-208 GCF_013350085.1 Pseudoalteromonas sp. 0802
AATTGGTAGACACAAGGGATTTAAAATCCCTCGCTGGTAACAGCGTGCCGGTTCAAGTCCGGCCCCGGGCACCATTTGTGGTTAACTACAGCACCAAATGTGGTTATAAAAATGATATTAGAGTTAATATGATGCGGCACTAGCTCAGTTGGTAGAGCGCAACCTTGCCAAGGTTGAGGTCACGAGTTCGAGCCTCGTGTGCCGCTCC
>NZ_JABVXE010000012.1:0-98117 GCF_013350085.1 Pseudoalteromonas sp. 0802
ACCTTCATTGATGCATGGCGCCGGATTAAATTGGAGCTAACTAGAATTTTATCGTAATTATCCAAAAACAACCCTTATAACTAACTATAGAAATCTTCAAAGAAATGTAACTTACACATATAAGGTTAAAATAACGTAATCGGTTAACACGTAAATAACATACACAATTCCATGAAAACTCCAATTTGAATTAGAACAAAACACTTAGAGTGGTAACTTGATTTCAATTCAATGCAGAGAAAACAAAGAAGTACCCCCGACGCCAACCAAATCACAAACTTAACATGGCTATCACATCGATAAAATCAATCAACTCAAAACAAAACTTAAAAAAAGCACTCAAGCGTGTAGATGAGCTTTGGGACGTTGCTGAACCTAACACTCCTAAAGGAGAAGAGCTTGTTATGCTTACTCAATTAATCGAAGATTACAAGTTAGCAAACACTGTTTCTCAAAGGTGAATCGCCCCGAGTTTGCCAGAGACTCAATAACTTGAGAAACTGGAACTATGAAAAAATCAAATCGATATACATTATAATTTCGTGAACGTGCAATTAGGCTTGTTACCACACAACAGCATGAATACCCTTCTCTTTGGGCTGCGCTAGTATCGATTTCAGATAAACTGGGATGTACCCCAGAAACACTTAGAGCATGGGTCAAGAAATCTCAAGCTCAACCGTCTAAACCCTCTTCTAATACGCAATCAACTGAAGAAAGACTTGCCGCCTTAGAGCGCGAGAATAAAGCGCTCAAGCGAACGAATGATATCCTGAGGCAAGCTGCCGCTTTTTTCGCCCAAGCGGAGCTCGACCGCAAACAGAAGTAATAGTGGATTTTATTGATGCTTGCAGAGAGCATTACGGTGTCGAGTCAATTTGCAAGGAATTGCCGATTGCACCATCAACGTATTATTCTCATAAACAGATACAAAGAGAGCCTGAGCGACTGTCTAACCGCAAAAAGCGTGATGCTGAGCTGATGATACTCATTCGCGAAGTGTGGGAGGGTAATATGTCAGTTTATGGTGCAAGAAAAGTATGGAAGCCGCTACAGCTTGACGACCATCAAGTCGCCCGCTTTACAGTCGAGCGATTGATGCGAGTTATGGGAATTCAAGGTGTTCGACGGGGTAAAGCACATAAGACAACGATACCTGACGAGCAACAAGATAAGCCACTGGATTTAGTTAATCGTCAATTTACTGCTGAGCAGCCAAATCAACTTTGGGTCGCTGACATCACCTATGTTGCCACATGGAATGGGTTTGTTTATGTCGCTTTCATGATAGATGTTTTTTCACGATACATTGTAGGTTGGCGTATATCAACGACAATGCACACAGAACTTATTCTTGATGCGTTAGAGCAAGCTATTTGGCATCGTGGCAACCCCGGGGGGTTAATTCACCACAGCGACAGAGGCAGCCAATATTTGTCTATACGATACACTGAGCGACTTGCTGAGGCTGGAATTCAAGCGTCTGTAGGGAGTGTGGGTGACTCTTATGACAATGCATTGGCTGAAACAATAAATGGATTATTTAAAACAGAGATTATTCGCAGAAATGGCCCGTGGAAGAATGTTGATGCTGTTGAATACGCAACGTTAGAGTGGGTTAATTGGTTTAATAATCAACGCCTATTATCTTCAATTGGGTATATTTCACCAGCTCAATATGAAACAGACTACTATGATAATTTAAACGAGTCAGGTAAGGTGGCCTGACTTAAACAAACTAGTCTCCGATGAACTCGGGGCGATTCATGAGTAACATCCGTATTCTTTTTTATATAAGCGGTATTGTAAAATAAGCTTTATTTAAGCCCATATTCCACTTGCTTGATCCTTAACAAACTTTTCATTTATCTTACTGGGTGGTCAAGTTAACTAACCACAATACCACTGAAAAACAGTAAAACTTATTCGACAAGCGAAAGCCACTGCTCAAATTGCTTAATAGTAGTTTCATGCTTTCTTTTTAAGCCCAGTTCAGAGCACATCTCTTCTACAGGGTTTGAGCTATTATTACTTTTAGCAAAAGTTGCTAATCCTAGAGCTTCCTCAAAAGCAAGCTCTTTCCAGTTTCTCTCGTATCCAAACGCGTTCACACCACGCCAATGTATTAACTCGCAAGTATCTTCTGGCGATAACCAAACTGTTGGCGAGAAACCCGAATTCTCTTTAATTCCTGCCCATGGCTTTAAAAGCTCATAAATGTAATCAACTTGCTTTTTACTCGTACGTGTTAAGCCGTGTAAGTTAGCAATCTCCAATGCCAAAGTATGTAATGTGATACCGGGTCTTTCTTTCAATGTTTCTTGAGCAATTTCGGTTAACCGTGGCTTATACTCTTCTTTAAAGTAGTTGCTTGCATCAAGCACATTACTGGTAAGCTGTTGAGTATTTGCTACAAGAGATGTTTCATGTTGAGCTGAAGATGTTTTGCAATTGGTATTAGCAGCCGTTTTTAGAACTTCTGCTTCTGCTTCTGCTTCTGCTTCTAACAAACTATCCTTTTCTCTCTCAGTAGCAAGTATTTCATTTAACTTTAAATCTAACTTTTTAAGTGCGGTTTCTGAATCTACAAAATAATCCGTAGACCAGAGCCTAACGATATTCCAACCTAAACTTTCAAGGATTATTTGTCTTACGCGATCTCTATCTCTAGCTGCTGGTGAGCCGTGATATGTAGCACCGTCGCATTCGACACCAGCAATGTAGCATCCGGGTTTATCTGGATGAAGAATCCCTAAATCAACTCTGAACTTACTGACACCAACCTGTGTTTGGACCTTCCAACCCATGTTGCGTAATTCGTTTGCAACGGCTTGTTCAAAATCACTATCAAACTGATCCACTCCGTAACGAGCCGACGTACTTTCCGCAAGTGAAATAGGCCCTCTTTCAGCAAACTCTAAATAATGTTTTAAATGTTCGATAGCAGTTGAAGAGGTACGGCTCAAATCAATCATTGAAGAATCAAAACTACTGAAAATGACGACTTCAGTCGTTGCTCTCGTAATGGCAACATTAAGTCTGCGCTCACCACCTTGTTTGTTTAATGGGCCGAAGTTCATACTCATCGTTTTCGCTTCTGGCTCAGTAGGACCATAACCTAAACTAAGCATTATGATATCTCGCTCATCACCTTGAACTGACTCTAAGTTTTTAACAAAAACAGGCTCTCTAGTTTCTGCTTCATGAAAATACTTTTCAATTTTTGGGTTATTCCTTCTAGCATCATCGAGTAAGTCTTCAATAGTGCGTTGCTGCTCTGTGTTTAAAGTAACGACACCAATTGACAATTTCTGTTGCTGCTTGTTGAGCAATCGCTTAGTGATTTCGTTTACAACAGCCTGTGCTTCTTTGATATTGTTCCGACCCTTGCCCTTTGCATAAAGGCCATTAACCCGATGTAAAGAAACAGCTGACTCTTTTGTCTCTGATGATGGGTAAGTTACTAATGAGTTTTCGTAGTACTTGCTGTTTGAGAATGCAATTAGAGTCTCATGTTTGCTTCGGTAGTGACCCATCAACCTTTTTAACGGTAATCGAGCAGCTAAAGCTTGATCTAAAATAGATTCAAGATCTTCTTCATCTGGGGCATCGGAAGTACCGGCCGCGAAGAAGTTGGTTGGAGGCATTTGTTTAGGATCACCAACAATAATTACATTGCGCCCTCTTGCAATTGAGCCGACAGAATCCCATGTTGTCATTTGAGATGCTTCATCAAACACAACTAGGTCAAATCCTCTAAAGTCTGATGGCAGAAATTGAGCAACAGATAACGGTGACATCATCATACATGGAGTAAGCTCCAGCAATGACTCACCAAGCTCTTTAATCAAAGCTCTAATTGGGATATGACGAGTTTTTTTCTGGATCTCTTTCGACAAAACTCCGAAGTGACGGTCGTTTTTAGCATCTTTGATTTCACTAGTTGGCACTCGACTTGAAGCCAGAGCAATAATGTAATCACTTGTTACTTCAGCTACTTTTTCATCTAATTTACGGAATGCTTCAATAGTAGCTTCATGTGTTGAAGCCTTAAATTCTCTTAAAATTTCACTGTCATCAATCAAAAGAGGTGCAAGCCAAGAAAAATAAGCTAATTCAAATTGCTCTAGTAATTCAAAAGATGAAATAACACCTTGGCTTAATGCCTGCTCAACAGAGTCTAAACCTACGCTATTAGCTTGATCTTTGGCGCTAACCCATTCACACCAGCTTTTAAGTTTCGCTTGATTGTTTTTTATTACACTTAAGGCTTGACTTAATTCAGTTAAATTTGAACCTGAAGTATCTGTAACATTGAAATCGAGTAAGTTATTGTGCGCCTGTTCAAATTCTTTATAACTAGAGGCGAAATCATCTAATTTAGCCTCTAGTTGAGAGTTTTCAATAAAATCTCTGCCGTCAACAAATTGCTTTTTAATTACTATTAAAGCTTCTGTTGGGTCATTACATAACGAAAGAGCGCTATTTAACTTAGCTTTTACTTTTCTTCCGAACTCCACGGTAGCTATTAAGTCTTTCGAAGTTGTTAACCAACCTTTCCAAATACCTAACGCTTCAAGTTCACCATTAGTTTCAGAAATATCATTGGCAAGCTGCTTTGCTTCTAATAGCTCAGCTAAAATAGAAAGATCACTAAACTTCTTAAACCCAAACTCATTTGCTTGTTTATTAACTTTCCACTTAGCAAATAGAGATTTAAGCCAACTACTATTTGCAGCTTCATATTCTGAGTACCACCTGCTTATTGGAGCTTTCAATAGCTGACTAACTTCAATATTGCTACCTAGCTTGCTAATAAGCTCATCTAACTTTTCTTTTTTGAGAGCTAAGTTCTCTATAAGCTCAAATCGCTCGTTAAAGCCTGATTTTAAGACAAAAGTTATATCACGGTACTTCACAAGTTCTTTTAATTCATAAAATGAATTCAAGGCCAAGAAATTCTTGTTGTTCAGCTCAGGTGCATCGATGCCTAGGGTAGAAAGAGCCGATTGGAATTTATCTGTAATACTTTCAAATTCAATAAACCAAGCTTCAACTTTATTTATTAGCTGGCTTTGCCAAACATTTGACCATGCAGTAGCATTTATATAAGAGAAGCTAGTAAAGTCGAGTTCTTGAATATCTTCAAAGGCAATTTTAAGCTGCAAAACGATTTCATTTAGTGTGTTCAAGTCACTTTTTAAGGTTTTATCTGCACTTAAATCTAATGGCCAATTTAAGTTAAGTTTGACTTTCCCCTTATGAAGAGCAAGCCTTGATATTGCGTCTCGAACGGATACTCCTGACTGTGATTTTTTATGTAGCTCTCTCACATAATCATTTAACTTATCTTTTTTATCCTTTAGCTCAGAAACATGCATAGACCACGCATTAGGATTTAATCCCTCTCTTGATTGCCAAGCCTGAGCTAATTGCTCTAAAACGACCTTTTTGTTCGCTTTATTACTGTGAAGCTCTAAACATAGATGGTCCAAACCTACTTTTTGCAATCGCTTGTATACTACATTCAATGCAGCCATTTTTTCAGCTACAAATAAAACCTTCCGCCCCTTACCAATATTATGAGCGATAATGTTAGCTATTGTTTCGGATTTACCTGTCCCCGGAGGTCCTTCAAGTACAAAATCTTGCTCTTTTGCTGAAGCATCAACAGCAACTAATTGCGAACTATCACAATTAAGAGGCGTAAACACTTCAGCAGGGTCTATAGCCTCATCAACTTGATGTTGTTCAACAAACTCAGCAGATTGAATATAAGCATCTTTTGGACTTTCTACTAAGTGCTGAACAAATCGATTTTCTTTTAAGTCATCCAATCTGTCTCTTAAATCTTTCCACATCAAATATTTTGCAAATGAAAATGAAGATAAAACTAATTCCTCAACTACCTCAAATCCCTTTTGCTCACTGACAGCCTGCCTTACCTGACTCCAAATAAATGGAACATCTATCCCACTTTCATCTTCAGGCAGCTCATCTTTAAATACATTTAAGTTGATATCGTGTTCAGATAGCAAAAACTCGATCAAAGTAAGATTAAAGATTGCTTCCTCACCTTGTAATTGCTCAACATAAATGGGAGCTCGAGCACTTTTTCGAGTGAGGTTAACTGGAATAAGAATTAATGGGGCTTTAAAGCTTCGGGTATCCTCTGGGTTCTCTTTCCACTTAAGGAAACCCAGTGCTAAGAAAAGTGTATTTGAACCACTTTCTTCTAAATCATTTTTTGCTTTCCGAAACAGCTCGATAGCATTTTTTTCTACCTTTTTAGGAGGCTGATTAGCTAATAAAATTTTATTATTTAACTGATTAAGAGCGTACTCTTTATGTATTTCCGAGCCGGTTTGGAAACGAAATAACTCACTGTCTCGTTCTGAATCAAAATATGGACTTTCTTGAGTTGATAAGAATTTAAACTTTGTCCCATCCGCCAACATATCTTCCATATTAGCTATATCAGGACAATATAACTTTATACATACCGACTTATCATTGAAATTTAAAAGTTTATTTCTCTTAGTTAAATCAAGAAGCTTTCGGCACCATGAGTCAATGCGTGTTTCAGGGCTTTCTTCGACAACACGCTCTTCAGCACGAACGGGAGGTAAAGGAGGAACTTCAGGTAAAGTAAGTTCAACTGTTTCATCTACTGATTCAGTTTCAGCTTTAGCCTCTTCTATAGTTGATAACGGTTTAATTGACTGAGCTCGTGCTTGGCCAATATCTAAAACCATTACAAACTCTTCTTCTTTATCCTCGGCAAGTAAATTTCTGGCATGATCTTTTGCTTGTTCAAATGTAACAGGGGAAGCATTTGTTACGAGCGTTGTTTCAAACAAGACTAAATCTCGGTTATCCACGCGCTTTCTTATATCCTGTGGATCATCATTACAAAGAATTGGCAACTTCTCATCAATTAACCAAGCACCAGCAAAAGCATGCCCACTAGTGATAGCCACCACAGGATTTAGACCCATAGCTTCTATACAACTTGCAAATAAGACAGAAGAATCTAAACAAGCGGCCATTTTAGATTGGCTGATATCCGCTGCTAGACGAATTCGTTGGCCTGTTTTTGCGAAGCCTTGAGGAGGGCTGACATATGCTAACTTTTCTTGAAAAATGACATTCCAAAGCGCAGCAAGCATCAAATATGGCTTTTCTCTAGTGTTCGACTGATATCCATCTACTGAGCGTCCATGGCCACTACTTTCTAAAAGTAAAGCGACTTTTCTAACTAAAGACTCTACGTATAAACCATTTGGCTTTACAAAAGCCGCTAGTAAATCTGGCTGACGACTCTCTCCACCCCAAAAATTGGCGGGGAGAATACTCACTTTATGCTCACTACTACACAGGAGAAGGTTTTCATCATCCAGTAGCTCAAATTTAAGCCCTAGAAGAACTTCTTCGGTCAGGCCAAAAAGTGTTTCAAAAGGAAATTTAAGTTCTTTGACTGGTAATTTAACTGACTGTCCAGAAATCACTTCATCAATAAGCCACTCAGAGGAGTCTAACCAACCTTCAATAGCATTCAATCTTAACTTTAAATTACGATGGACTGGTTTGTCGTAACATTCCGGTACAATGATTTGGATATTACGCAAAACTGAATATGAATTTTGCTGTGCAGCTAGTGAAAAAGTAGAAATCACATCAACTTCTAATTCAATATTGCCTTGGTTTTGCTTATTAACTTCTTCCATGAGAGATTGTAACCCTTTGTTCTTGCTTAAGTAGCAGTAGTAGTTTTAACCAATGTAACTAGAACATTAGGATTGGTCAAGAAACGGGCGGCACACATTTAATCTATGTCAAAAAGTTTTTGGTTAACCTACACAGTTGAGTGGCTTAAAATTGTTGTGCAAAGAAGTGGCCAATACAACGACCCTTCCAGAACAAGGTATAACCTTAATATAGAAGTTTCTGCCTCAAAACTATTCAAAATACGAGCTATAAAGGTCCACTTTGAGCTAAAACAGACGGTCGTTCTAGCTCATTTTTGGACATAAACGCGTTAAAATATTTGAAGAGTCATGACTAAATTAAGGCATAAAAGTATGCCACTACATGGTAGTATTTAGTAAGGAACGCTGTGAATTCATTTCAGCACAATATGGGCACTAAGCCTAATAACTTGTGGCGTTTCTTTTTAACTGTGACAAGATATTATCATTCAATTTTAACCAATTAGTTTCGTATTCCCATGTCTTTTTGAAGTCGTCATTGCTCCTTGAACTTTCAAGCATTTCTCTAAAATCGAAAACACCTAGAAAATTATCAGCCGTAACATCATACCTTCCATAACCTCGGTTTTCAGGCACAATATATTTTAAAAAATTAGATTTAAAATCAGATATAGTGCTTACTAGTTCCTTTGAATCATTTAGTTTTTCTTCTAAGAATTCTTTTTCAAAACCTGTAATTGTGCCTGTCGCTTCTAAAGCACCAGATTGGTTTATAGCGATTCCCCAATTTTTATAGGCCAATGAAGGGTTCTGCCGATTTATATCTGAAAGAAGTGAGTCATAGGGAGACAGCATTTTTTCTACCGCCTTAGGCACACTACCTCCCGGCAAATATAATTCACCAGTAGCAACAGCTAGCTCATGCATATAGTCATCAACTGTTTTAGTTATGTCTATCTGGCTCGATGTCATCGTCAGCGGTTTGGTATACGTTTGGTTTAGCTCTGGAGGCGCGCTTTCATGATATACGTCATCCGCCAATTTTTTAAGCTCAGTTTCTAAAAGAGCCTTGCCATTTATAGGTGACTCTAAAGTCACATTTTGAATATTAAGTGGTTGCGGTAAACTTCCAGAATTAACCTTCATAATACGTCCCTGATTTAGTGATGTAATTTATATCGGCCTATTCTGATGATTCTTTACATTCATCGTTTTTTAAAAAAGGCAGCCAAGCTAATTGTATTATTATTAGGGATAGATTATTCTTTAAAAACTTAGGGGAGTAGTCTCTTGCATTTAGCAAGGAAACTGTCAACAGTCTCCGAGCAACATCGCTCGTGGCAGTTTCGAACCGTATCAGGTTTTGACAAGACTTAAGGCAATGGGTCATTTCGGGCAGAGGTGGTTTATTGCCTTATTATTCCAGTCTGCCCTAAGGGTAAATAATGAAACTACGTCACTGCCAAAGCTCACTTCATTTTGTAAATAGACCTGCCATACGCCTTTCAGGTATTGCTATAGAGGGGGCTCAGTCATGGTTTTAGCTATGACAGCTATTATTGCGGGGTTTATCTTACTCGTATGGAGTGCAGACCGCTTTGTTGAAGGAGCGGCATCTACAGCTGGTCATGCTGGCTTGCCTTCAATTTTAATTGGTATGGTTATTGTTGGTTTTGGGACTTCGGCTCCGGAAATGGTTGTATCAGCAATGGCTGCAAGTGATGGAAACCCTGACTTAGCGTTAGGTAATGCACTTGGGTCCAACATTGTAAATATTAGCTTAATTCTTGGTGTAACAGCCATCATTGCCCCTATCACTGTTCAGTCTAAAATTGTTAAAAATGAGCTTCCCTTACTATTAGTTGTCGTACTTTTTTTGGGGTATTTGCTGTATGACGGCGCTTTATCAGTGATTGATGCAAGTCTGTTGCTGGGCGGATTAGTCTTGTTCTTAGCATGGTCTGTGTACTCAGGTATGAAATCACCGAGTGATACCCTTAAAACAGAATTTGATACTGAGCTTAAAAGTCACGCCATGTCCTTAGGAAAAGCAATTTTCTGGCTCATCGTGGGCTTAACATTACTCATTATTAGCTCTCGCATACTTGTTTGGGGAGCGGTTGAAATTGCAACTGCGCTCGGTGTCAGTGACCTTATTATCGGCTTAACTATCGTTGCATTAGGGACATCTTTGCCAGAGCTTGCAGCTTCTATTATTGCCGCTAAAAAGGGAGAGCATGACATCGCAATTGGCAATGTTGTGGGGTCGAATATGTTTAACATCTTAGCTGTAATTGGTATCGCTGGTATTATTGAGCCTATCCCTCACATTTCTACAGACGTACTTTACCGAGATTGGAGTGTGATGCTTGTACTTTCCGTCATGTTGTTGGTTATGGCTTACGGTTTTGGCCGACAAGGCAGGGTAAACCGTTGGGAAGGTGGTGTCTTGCTTACTTCTTACATTGCTTACAATGGTTACTTAGTTAACAGCATCATTAACTAGCTTTCGTTATCAAATCATTTAGAAACAAACGCGTATATTATTTATATTTAAAGGGAAATCACCGATGGAAACCATCATAAACTTTTTTTCTGAGCACCAATTACAAATCATAGCGATAGCCAAGAATACATTGCTTACTATTTTCATTTTAATAGGAGCTAGTATTTGCTCAAAGCTACTTAAACGAGCTGTACATAAAGGTGTTTACCGATTGAGCAAGCATGATGAAATCATTACTAAGCTGCTTACCACGCTATCAGGCTATGTGGTTTATTTAATTGCAATTGTGATTATTTTAGATTTATTTGGAGTCAATACGGCCAGTCTTGTCGCACTCGTCGGTGCCGCAGGCTTAGCGATTGGTCTAGCCCTAAAAGATACGCTCAGTAATGTGGCTGCGGGGGTCATGCTACTTTTCTTAAAGCCTCTAAAAAAGGCAGAGTTTGTTGAAGTGTCAAGCTATACAGGGAGTGTAAAAGATTTAGGTCTATTTACCACTGTCCTTGAAACCGCCGATGGTGTTTTTGTATCAATCCCAAATAGCACGGTTTGGGCAAATGCGATAAAAAACTTTACGAGAAACGAAAAGCGTCGCATGGATATAACTGTGGGTATTTCTTATGGTGATTCAATTGAAGATGGACTTGCGGCATTAAGGGAGCTTGTTAGTGAAGAATCTCGAATTTTGATTGAGCCAGCCCCTCAGTATTTAGTCCACACATTAGCAGATAGCTCTGTAAACTTGCAGCTTCGTGCTTGGGTCGCTACACCACATTACTGGGATATATATTGGCAAACACAGCGTAAAATTAAAGATAAAGTGGAGAGCAAAGGGATTACTATTCCGTTCCCTCAACGTGATTTGCACATAATAAACGGCGATAAAAAATAATGAAAAACCTCGCTCAGTCCTAGCACGTTTTTCTATGATAGAGTGACAGGACTGGGCCTTTGCTTGAGAGCATAGCTCGCGTGTAATAATTTAAAAACAGAATTTACTATGCTCAAATATTGGTATAAAAACATTCCAGCACACCACAATAGTCCTGAGCTATTTTGGCGAAGCCGTTTGATCGCCCATTCTTTATTGATATGTACTGTGTACTTCTTTGTACTGACTGTTATCAATATCTTTAAATTCAACAGCTATGAACTCGCTTTGCTTGATGCGGTTGGGCTAACTTTGTCTATTTTACTATATGTTTGGTTCATTAAAAGCTCAAAAATTAAAGCGGTTTCATGGGCTGTGGTGTTATTGATTAACAGTTTAATACTGACATTTATTATCTCAATTAACGGCGCGGCCTATTCATTATTTTGGGCAACATTAATTCCTCCATTTTCATTTTATTTAGTAGGTCGAAATTGGGGAAGTTTACTTAGTGCGTTTGCTTTTGCAGTGTGTGCTTTTATAGTTTATGAACACTCACAGAATCCGGAACCTCTTAAAATTGGCCTTGGCTCTGTTTTTAATATTATTGAAGTTGCCATTGCTCACATTGTCTTATTTCGTTTCTATGAAAAAACTCGCTGAAACCGATAAACTCACTGGATTGTTTAATCGAGAAAAACTAGATAGAACGCTTTCAAGTTTACTAAAAAGCTCGAATTTTGGTTTCATACTACTAGACATTGATTATTTTAAAGAAATAAACGATACCTATGGTCACTTGGAAGGCGATAAAGCGCTTGTCATTGTTTCAAATAAATTAAAGTCAGTATCTCCAAGTAAAGCGTTATGTGCTCGTTGGGGTGGCGAAGAGTTTGTAATCATCATTGAAGGGGCAACCTTAGATGAAACAAAAGAGGTTGCAACGACCATTATTACAGATATAAATGGTATTTATTTTCACGAAAAAAGATTGTCAGTCAGCTGTGGAGTGACGATTAATCACAGTGATGATAATACGCTAACAGTAATTGAACGTGCTGATTTAGCTCTATATCGTGCAAAGAAAAATGGCAGAAATCGAGTTGAATATAATGAATGAAACTTGGATTAATTTTGTGGTCATTACGTTCATTAATGACCACATTTTGAATGTTTAAAGTTATCTTGCAGAGTGCTTCAATGACGACACAATGAATTGACACTTTTCTTGCTCAATACTTAGAGGGTGATTATTCATTAATTTAGAAATATCATAAGCTAAAAGGAAACTTCTACCACCATCTTTATCTAGCTCACCATAATCAATGTCCGTTTCTTTATAAAAGTCCTTGCTATGTGCCACTTCATTTCGGAGTTTTATTAAGTTAATCAAAGTCTGATAAATTTTACTTTCATTGTCTGTAATGAGCTTACCAGATGATAAAAGGAACCCTAATACATCTAACTTTTTACTTAAGTTCATTGAAAGAAACGCTGTTGCATGTCTTTTGTGATCAGCTTTAGGGAAATGACGAAAAGCCCATGAGATGATGCCTTCATTAAGCAAGCTTTCCAATGAAGGGGCAGCAACTAAGATAAAGGAGTATTTATTTGAATTGAAGAATGCATCATCATCTTCAGTGTGTGCCGGCAGATATTCTGCTGATTCAATTAGTCCTCTAGAGGAAGTAAATACAAAATGCATTTCCAAAATTCTGATGCCTCGTTGCTTTATAGCGCCCCGCACTGCAATGGCTTGTTATGTTTCAACTCGTTGAGTTTTGCTTTTGGCAAATTCTAAGGTCTTTATTAGTAACGTAAAGCCTGAGGCCATTAATAAGCCACCTACAATGAAATAAAATAATACAGGATTTTCATTAAGTTTAACGCTAAATCCAAATGCTGAAAATTGCATTTCGAAAATACTGAACAGGCTATAAATAAAAACTATAACGGATAAAATAAAAAGTAGTTTATTTCCAAATCTATAACTCATAAGTCAACTTTTCCCTTTGAAACATGACATGTCTATAGCGAGCGAATCGCGCGTTTTTCTAACACAGTGTCGCTCGCTTTTCTGAATGACTCATTTGTAACAAACTTCTTAACTAATTGCCATTAAGACTAAAATGCAGTAGTTCTAGCTTTTGTCTCAGGACAAAAAAGAGCGATTGGGTCGCTTTCCTGACTATGCAAGCAATATACTTTGACGAAATAGAAAAGCAATTTTGAATGGCCGAAGTTCGCTCTTTTGAGTAATTCGCCTAAACACGTCTTGGGGCAAAGGCAGCTTAAATTGCCGCCTTTTCTTAATTAACAATCTGTTTCTCTGGATATCTTGATAGCATCTTCAATCTCAATTCCGAGATATCTAATTGTGTTATCGATTTTTGTGTGACCAAGTAGTAATTGAACAGCGCGAATATTTTTGGTTCGTGCGTAAACCAAAGTCGCTTTGGTTCTGCGCATTGAGTGAGTACCATATAGATCAGAATCAAGCCCTAACTGCTCAGCCCAACTCCTGATTATAGACCTGTAATATGAATAGCTTATTGGTTGATTAGTGCGACGTAAACTCCTAAACAAATATTCACTAGGTTTCAATTTACCTTCTTGAACCCAACGGCTAATACTTTGTTGTGTTCTCGGAGTTATCTCAAATTGAACTTCGATCCCTGTTTTCTTTTGTGTCCATTGAACCCTCTCGAAAACTTGATCTTGGGTTGCGACATCTCTAACCCTTAAAGACAGTAGATCACATGATCTTAGTTTGCTGTCTATCGCCAAGTTAAGTAACGCCAGTTGCATCAAGTTATTTTGAATTTCAATGCGAGTACGTATACGCCAAATCTCTTCAAGTTTGAAAGGACGTTTCATCCCAGTAGCATTGTGGTTTAGTTTTTGTTTCATAGTGACCTCCTAATTAAAAGTCACTATTGATAATAGATAGATTGCCAATGACTAAGGTTTGGACAGAAACAATTCAGAGTCAAAGGACCGCTCTGTGCCAATAACCGCCACTCAAATATTAATCACCAACGCTTCACATTTTCACATAGCAGACGCTGGGTAAAGTTCATATAATTGGCTGGTAAGCTCGGCTAACAAAGCCGAGAGTTCTAATTGTGGCTGTAGCTGTGGTCTAATGATAGTCTGAAGACTTTGATTATTAGAATATAGTTGAACTTATGAAGCAATAATCAGCGATATTAAGTAAAAATGGGTTTTAAGCATTTTATTACAGTTTTTTAGGGGGTTATTTATCTAAATTAGAATGTTTGTCTAAAAAGGTTTTTTGTTCATTTGTTAATTTGTCACCAATACTTAGCACCACCTCATCAAACCATTCATCTATATCGCCGCTATGGGTAGCTTTGTATGATTGACGACATCTTCTGACCTGTTTAACTATTTGTATCGTATTGAGAGTATGCATCCAGTCACCATCTGGGGCTAAGTGTGGTGAAGAGCCTTTGCCTCGCAAATGGGCATAAAATTGTTGATATATTTTTGAAATGTTTTCAATTGAACAAAATTCATTCCCTTCGATTTTAGGGTAACAAACTGAATTTGAAGAACCGCTTACCAGAGGCCTAACTCTCACATTGCTATAGCTTTTTTGCAATGAAATAGAGTCATCGTTGTTAATGTGATAATTTCTTTCTTTTAGAAAGTCGTAAATGGGTAGTGGAGTAACAAATGCTCGCCCCTTATTTTTATTAAGTAAATGAGCGAAATCGCCAACTAAATCGACAGAAGTAACATATTCTAATTGCGTACCATATTCAGTTTTCTTCAAAGATGCCACAATATAATTTCCAGTAGCATTTAAAAGTGTATTTCCTGATTTTTTCCAGTATCGATTCAACTCATAAATAATGCTACGGTTTGATTTTCCACTAGATTGCCACTTTTCATCAGGGTAAATTGCACTGACTTTAATTTTATTATCTAATAAAAAAGAATATAGTGTGTCCCCCCTCCTACTCGGATAGGCGTTAACATCCGTTATCTTAAAAAAATTACCACTCATAAAAGCCTTAAATGAAGTATTTTAAGCAGCTCGAATTCTAACAGATAAGAGCGTAGTTTAAACAATAGCATAATGCTATAGAGTCGTATAATGAAGGTCAAATAAGTTAACTGAACGCCTGTTTTATTGAACTAAATATGCAAATCATAAATACAGCGACAGTCTATTTAACGCTCAAAGTAGACCTTTAGTGGTTTTACGTTAACTCACTTTGGGGCATTTTTAAGTTACGAGACAGCACAAAAATGGCAGTTTTTTGATTAATCCAAACTGAGTTTGTATAACTCTAGGACTTTATATTTTCATTATGGTTTTTCTATAGCTTTGGGGCAAATATACAGCTGTCACGCCTTATCAGAAAACCCAAAATACCAAAATTCTCCTCAACCCTAAAGCCCTTGCCAGACAAGACACTCTATTCCAATCTTGTCAGAAACCATTCCAGTTTTGGAACAGAAAGAACAACTTTCCTCTGTTTTTGATATAAATAATCCGCAATATGACAATAGTCATAATTCTGTCATCTAACTGATCAATAATTGACGCTAATTTAATCACCTAACGTAATGAAGAAGTAATGGACAGTGCCTTGGTGCAACTTTCGTTTGCACTCCCATCTAGTGAAGACCCTTTATGTGCTGCGCTTGCGCATACTATGGAATATGAACAATTGCATTTTGCGGCTAATGAGCAAAAGCATGTTGTATTTTGTTGTGTGCTGCCAGATGATGCCCATGAAGGTGATGTGATCTCTATCAGTGCAACGCGCCCTGATGCACGTGAGTCTGCGTATTTTACTGCGCACACATTAACGCAGCACGATCTAGAGCAGCACGTTATTATGCTTACGTTAGAGGATGTTACTCACAGTGGTGAATTTGTATTGCAATTAATGCTGCACGGCATGCATGCAACACTTAAAGACAGCGCCCAGTTTGATGTCAGCATTGCAGCAAGCACATCACCAGAGCTGCTAACTGGCGATCAATCTAAAAACAATGGCTTACGCCATTACATCAGTAATCTTGGCGCAAGCTTTTTAGCTTTTTTTTAATCAGCAAAGCTAATTTTACCCATGGTAATATCGGGGATCCCTTGCTCGGTATTACCAAAGCGTTGTTGCCCGCCCGACAAACATTCGTTCGCTAAAATAGCAAATAACACGGCTTCTTTTGCATCTGGGTTTATACCCAAAGAATCGGTGTTATTTATCACAGAAAGTTCTGGGCAATTAGCCAAAATAGTTTTCATTAATAATGGGTTATGAACCCCACCACCACTGGCGTATACAGCCACATCGGTCAAACCTTCACTGCATTGGTTAATTGCTTTAGCTATCATTACCCCTGAAAACTGCACTAAGGTTGTCATCACATCAAAGTGCGATAAGCTCTGCGTATTCGAGCGTGCTTGCGCCGCTGCTAAATAGTCTAGATTAAATACTTCTGGCCCTGTGGTTTTTGGAAACCCTAAAGCAAAAAATGCATCATCACACAGCGCAGCTAGTAAAGCTTCATTTACCGTGCCTTTTGCTGCAATAGCGGCATCTTTATCATATTGAAGTGGAGCAAAATAACGCTGTATATAGGCATCCATAATGGTATTACCTGGGCCAATATCAGAACTAAAAACCGCTCGTGCATCTGCTGATTTTGGTAAGTAGGTTAAGTTTGCAATGCCGCCCATATTAAGCAAAATTCGGTTTTCGCTGGTGCTTGTGAAATACAAGTAGTCACCATATACCGCAAGTGGTGCACCTTCGCCACCCGCAGCAATGTGCTTTTGTCTAAAATCACCTATGGTAGTAATGCCAGCAGTCACGGCTAAATGATCGCTGTCACCAATTTGTAGTGTTGCATTACCATATTCTGCACGCTTGTGTTGGTTTTTAGGGCAGTGATAAATAGTTTGCCCGTGGCTAGCAATCACATCAACAAGTTCTTTTGCTACTCCCCAGCTGGCTAACGTTTTGGCAACCATTTCACCATGTAATTGGCCAATCCAAGGGTTGAGTAAAGTGACTTCTTCAAGATCACATTCGCGTTTGGCGAACACTCGCTTTACACGCGTTTTATAATCATCGTCGTAGTCGACCGTGGTAAACTTTAATACTTCTACATGAGTGTTCATGCCCTGCCCTGATACTTCGCATAGCGCGATATCAAGGCCATCTAACGAGGTACCACTCATTAGACCAATTATTAATTTTCTTTCTTTTTTTGCGCTTAAATACAGTTTTTCAATATGTTGATGCATAAATAAATCACTTAAAATCAGCTTATTAGATGTAAATAAGCGGGTTGATGACTTGGAATAGTTTATATTTTAAAATAATAGATTTAAAGAATAATTATTGCAAAGACTTTTAAATTGCTTTAAAACTGTACCGGTGAGCTCCCCAAAAGGAGAACACACAAGCATCATAACAAAAAGTATGACTCATTAAATTAACTAAATGGTCTAGGTCATTCACCAACCTGCGTTGATTTAAATGATAAAACGCAAGGGAATCATCATGAAAGCAAATACATCAACAGGGCATCGCTCACTATTGCTGCTATCACCTTTAGCTCTCGCTGTAAGTTCAGTAATTAGTTATGCCCACGCAGAAGAAACTACTGAAGTAAAAAAACCTGAAGTGATCACCGTAACGGGTTCACGTATTCAACGTACTGAGCTGGTTTCAAGTAGCCCAGTGGTGAGCGTTGATGAAGCACAAATTCACCTAGACCGTGCAGTGAACGTTGAAGATATTACTGCAAAACTGCCACAAGCTGCGGCGGGTGCAAACAGCACCGGTGCCACAGTCGGTGACTCATTTGGCTCATCAACCATAGATTTACGCGGCCTTGGCCAAAACCGTACATTAGTACTTATTGACGGTACTCGCGCAGTACCATTTAGTTTTCGTAACTCGGTTGACGTGAACACCATTCCAGCGGGATTAATTAAACGCGTTGATGTATTAACCGGTGGTGCCGCAGCGGTTTATGGTGCCGATGCAGTAGCCGGTGTTGTTAACTTTGTTTTAGACGATGATTTTACTGGCGCTGAGTTCTCAACCAGTTACGAAAGTGCCGACGGCGGTAACGAAAAGCTTAACTTTGAAGCAATTTTTGGCGGTGACATCGCCGATGGCCGCGGTCATGTAACAGGCTATATTGGTTATACAGAGCGAAAAGAGCTATTAGCCGGCGAGCGTGACTACGCGCTTGAAAACTCAACGGCAATGATCAACAGCGGTGGTTATTATACTGACGTTGCATCTGGCAATAGCATTGGTATTGCTGACTCAGGAGCTGTAACAAGTGATCGTCAAACAACTGATTTCACAGCTGACCGTTATTTAACTCAACCGATGGACCGTTTTTCTGCGGGCTTATTATTTGACGTTGATGTAAGCGACAGTGCCATTGCCTATGGCCGCGCAATGTATTCTAAAGTGACCGTAAATGGTGCGGGTGCCAGTGGTCAAACACCGATTTTTGTAAACGAGCAAGTGACCCTCACGCAAGACAATGCGTATATTCCAGATGAACTACGTGACCAACTCACGTTTGATAGCGAAGGTAATGCCCTTGTTAATGTTGAACGTAACCTAGGTTTAGGTGTACAACACACCGAAGCGGTGCGTGATTCAATGCAATTTCAACTGGGTTTAAAAGGTGATTTAACTGACTACTTACGTTATGACGTATATGGCCAGTATGGCAAAACTGACGAAGTAGCCACCATATACAACAACGCATACCGTAATGATAACAGCGGTAATAGTCGCTTTGCTGCCCTTGCAAATTCAGTGGATATTTTTGATCCAAACCTTGATTTCAGCGACTTTAGCGATCCGCTGCTTTATACCACTCGCGACCGTACTCAAAGTGTGATCTCAGCAACACTATCGGGCGATTCTGGGTTCTTATTTGAATTACCCGCCGGTGCTATCGATTTTGCAATCGGTTATGAATACCGTAAAGAAACCGGTAAACAAACTCCAGGCGATGCATTTAGAAACGGCACCAGCTTTGCGTCTATCAGCGCATTTGATATGGATGCAAGCTTTAGCTCTGAAGAATTCTACGCCGAAATTTTAGTGCCTATCTTAGTTGATCAACCTTTTGCTGAAGAGCTTAGCTTTGAAGGTGCCTACCGTATTTCTGATTACTCAAATACCGAAGCAGAAGACACTTACAAACTAGGTATCAACTGGGCAATAAACAGCGACATTCGTATTCGCGCCAACCGCTTAACCGCATTTAGAGCACCTAACTTAGGTGAATTTGCCAGCCCAATCACAGCGCTATCGTTATCGTTATTTGACCAAAATAGTGACCAGTTTGTGCCACGACTAGCAGGGCGTTATAACGGCGATCCATGTTTACTTGGTACCGGTGATGCGACCCAATGTGCTGCGTTTGGTGCACCGCCAGTTGGTACTGAATTTGATTCAAGTACCGCAGAGTACACCTATGGTGGTAACCCGAATATTAAACCTGAGCAAGCTGAATCAGATACACTAGGCATTGTTTATACACCTAGCTATTTAGAAGGCTTTGATTTATCACTTGATTACTACAGTATTCGTGTAACAGATGCGGTAAGCCAAATTCAACCTGGTGCTGCACTGCAAAGCTGTTATGTTGATGACCCGAATCCAAATAATCCATTGTGTGGTGCGGTACTTCGCGATCCAAACACTGGTTTTATTAGCACAGCCATCGTTAATGACTTTAACTTAGCCGCTATTGAGCAAGAAGGTATCGACGTTGCAGCAAATTATGTGATTGATGCACCAGAGCAAATGGGTGGTCGTTTTAGATTCTCGTACCAAGGTAACTTTGTTACTAAACAAACCCGTCAGAACAACAGCACTGTACCTGAAGTAGACTGTAAAGGAACTTACGGCAGCGCCTGTTCGGG
The DNA here is from genome assembly GCF_013350085.1 of Pseudoalteromonas sp. 0802. Lineage (NCBI taxonomy): Bacteria > Pseudomonadati > Pseudomonadota > Gammaproteobacteria > Alteromonadales > Pseudoalteromonadaceae > Pseudoalteromonas > Pseudoalteromonas sp. 0802. Next base: position 20,037 of record NZ_JABVXE010000012.1, read on the forward strand.
CGACTTCGCGAGTATCTTGCAAGCTGACTACAAACACCGCGCAAGCATTGATTGGCAGTTAGATAACATGAACTTCCAACTTGGCTGGCGTAGAATCGGTGAAGTAGAGTATGCTGTAGACCGTTCAGAAACAATCTCAGCACAAAATTACTTAGACTTTGCCGCTGCATGGCAAGTTAATGAGGAACTTGCTGTTAACTTTGGTGTCGATAACTTATTAGACCGTGAACCACCAACACCTGAAGTAGGCGCAAACCACTTTAACACAGTGAGTGATTATAGTGTGATTGGCCGCTCAGTCGGTGTTTCACTGAGATATGCTCCAAGCTTCTAATTAATCCTACTGTTTTAGCTACACAGGATTGATCCCCTCAAGCGCACCCTGCCCGGTGCGCTTTTTTATTTTAAACTGGCAGTAATTATATCAACAATAAAAAAGGGACAGTGAATAGATTATTGTTTAAGATATAGGCAATAGAGGTGCAAGGAAGATGCTATGCTCAAATCAATAAAGTCAAAAATTCCATTTATTTTTCTAATTAGTATTAGCCTTTTTTGGGGTATTTATTATCAGGGAAAGCATCCTCTAAATGACTTTGGAAATGCTAACTTTGAATGGTTATACCTACTTGATGCACTTATAGTATTACCTGTACTTTGCTTAATATTAATTAAAAATAAGAAAGAAGCGGCTTTTAAAGCATTGATGTTGTGCTCAATCGCTATTTTAGTGGGAAGTTACATCATTCCTGAGCAAAACAAGTTTTTAATGAATTACTTAGAACAAGGTCGTTACGGGCTTTTAGCTTTGATTGTAATTTTAGAACTAAGCGCTCTTATTACTGTGTATTTGGCAATAAAATCTGCTCTAAGCCAGCAGACAGATCCTGATATAGCTATTGAGCGGCCAATAAAAAAGCTTTTTAAACAAAGTGCTATTGCAAACTTTTTATGCTTCGAAACACGGATGTGGGCTTTCTTATTTTACGCTAAACACCTTAAACCTAGTTATTTCACTGGTGAACAACATTTTAGCTATCATAATAAAGATGGCGCACAAGCAAACTTACTTGGCTTTATTTTTATTATCTTATTAGAGCTGCCCATGATGCACTTATTTTTACACTTTGTGTGGTCACCAATAGCAGCAAACATTATCACTGGTTTAACTATTTTTAGCCTTTTATTCTTCGTTGCAGAGTACCGAGCGGTCGCAAAGCGTCCTGTTTCAATTAGTAAATCGCAACTCATTATCCGCTACGGGCTATATCCTGCTTACAATATTGCTTTAGCAAATATCAAAACTATTGATTTTAATACCGACTTCATTGCACGCGCACGCACAATCAAACGTTACAACTACTCTGGCTACCCGAATATTAAAATCACGCTCATTGAGCCTATTGGTGATATCAACACTGTTTTTCTAGGAGTAGATAACCCTCATCATTTTATAAACGTAATGAAGAAGGAACGAACTTATGCCATTCAACGAGCAAGAGCGCAGCGCGCTTTTAGCACTCAAAGGTGTGGGGCCAACGGTAGTAAAACGGTTTGAAGAAATTGGTATTGATTCGTTAGAGAAGTTAGCTGGGTTTGATGCCAACACCATTGCTGAGCGAGTCGCGTCGATGTTGCATTCAAGTTGCTGGCAAAATAGTCCGCAAGCAAAAGCTGCAATCACCGCCGCGATTGCACGAGCTAAGCAAGGCTAAAGCTCAATCACTTCTATTGCACCGCGCTTTTGCATGGTGACATACACTTTGTTTTGCGTCTCGTTGAAAGCCAAATTCGTTGGATGCTGGCCTTTTAATTGATAGCTATTTAAGAGCTTGCCGTTTGGCGAGACTTCAAGCACTTTCCCTGCGCCGTAACGAGTAATAAACACATGCCCTTGATTATTAACGCGCATGCCATCTAAGCCATGATCAGTAAATTTAATAAAAGCTTTCTTATTACTAATATTTAAGTTCTCATCTAAGTCATATTGCCAAACAACTCGCTGCACACTCTCGTTCACATAGAGCTTGGTGTTGTCGTTATTAACTGCCACTCCATTGGTAGTCCCCATGTTTTTTTCGAGTAAATGGGTGCTGCCATCTGCATTGATACGCCATAGCTGACCCGTTTCGTTCGCCCAGTTAGGATCACTTGCAAACAGCGCCCCACTTTTGGTGATAGCAATGTCATTGGGCTGATTCATTTTACTATTATGGGCGAACACTTCTGCTTTATTGCTGCCAGCAGGTACTTTTAAAATATTGTGGTTAACATAATCGGCAATAAACAAATTACCTTGTGAGTCAAACTGTAGGCCATTGCCAACGCTGTCATCGGGTAAGCGCACAAATAACGATGTTTTGCCCATGTTATCAACGCGGCCAATGGTTCCTTGCTGGGCATAGTTCACCGCGTATAAGGCACCGTTATACATGGTTGGCCCTTCAACGCCTTTCGTGAAAACGTTATCTTTAACAAAGTCTTGGCTATCAACTGCAAAGGTTAACGGTGAGTTTAAAAGTAATGTAATTGCCAGTGGCTTAAATAGTTTCATAGGTCTTCCTTTTACTCATCTAAACTCGTGTATACCGCTAAAATTGGGTATTCGTTTTCACCAAAAGATAAGGTCAAAGAACGCTTTTCGCCATCATCTAACTTAATACCTTCGTCAAAGCTCTGAGGATGAACACGACGCCCATCGGCAAACAGCGCCATAATATGGTCAGCCTGAAGAATTCGCGATCCCGATGCTTTGTTTTCAATCGTCACAACCGCTAAACGGCGACCACTCTCACTGCTCATTAATACACTATGGACAATACTAAATTGGCTTTGCTTAGGGTAACGCTTGGCATCATTCTCAAATGAAAAAGCACTGCCAGAGAGCATGACCGGATCCACTGATAGTACATCGGTATTGGCTTGACCAGAGGTTGCAAAAACCGCTGCACATAATAGTAAAATGCGCTTCATATCAATCCTTTTCAATTAACTCAGCCTAAAAACAGCATACACCGTTCCTATAACCAGTGCAAAACCGTGAATAACCCTATAATGAGCGTGTTACTCAGCAATTACAATTTTAATATTGATTTTTAATGTTATGCCCGCAAAACGTTAAAGGCGTATCTTAATTTACTGCTGACAAAAGGAGCTTAGTATGTCTGATATTCAGAATCGTCAATATATTCTTGAGACACGTCCAAAAGGCGTAGCGAATGATAAAAATGTTGTATTAAAAACAAACTCAGTACCTGCGCCAAAAGATGGTGAGGTATTACTTAGAACAATTTATCTATCACTTGATCCCTATATGCGAGGACGAATGAGCGATGCTGAATCATACGCTGATCCTGTAAAGATTGGGGATGTGATGGTAGGCGCAACCGTATGCCAAGTTGAGCAGTCGAACCACCCTGATTATCAAAAGGGCGAATGGGTATTGGCATACACAGGCTGGCAAGAATACTCAATAAGCGACACTGAAGGCTTAATGAAACTGGGGAAAAACCCTGAAAATCCTTCGTATGCACTTGGTATTATGGGTATGCCTGGTTTTACCGCTTACATGGGGCTTTTAGATATTGGTGAGCCAAAACAGGGCGAAACAGTAGTGGTTGCTGCAGCTACAGGGCCTGTCGGTGCAACTGTAGGGCAAATTGCTAAATTAAAAGGCTGTAAGGTCGTTGGCGTAGCTGGCGGTAAAGAAAAATGCCAACATGCCGTTGAAAACCTAGGCTTCGATGCCTGTATTGATCACAAAGCAAATGATTTTGCAGAGCAGTTAAGCGCAGCGTGTAATAATGGTATTGATGTTTATTACGAAAATGTCGGTGGCCATGTATTTGATGCTGTGTTACCCCTGCTGAATACAAAAGCACGTATTCCATTATGTGGTTTAGTATCACAGTACAACGCTACCGAGCTGCCGCCAGGTCCAGATCGCCTATCTATGCTTATGGGTCACATTTTAAAGAAACGCATTAAAGTGCAAGGGTTTATTATTTTTGATGACTACGCCCATCGTTATGAGGAATTCGCAAAAGACATGCAAACATGGTTAAGCGAAGGAAAAATCAAATATAAAGAGCATCTTGAAGCTAATTTCGAAAATACGCTGAACGCCTTTAATGCTATGTTAAATGGTGAGAACTTCGGTAAAACTGTCGTGCAAGTTCAGCAGCCAATTTAAATTTCGAGGTTTAGTCAGCAAGGCTACGCCATTATTAAGGATAACAAATGATTAAATTACACCATTTAAATAAATCACGCTCTAAACGTATTATTTGGTTACTGGAAGAGCTAGACGTAGATTACGACATTGTTGCTTATCAACGCAATAAAGAAACCTTCTTAGCACCTGATGAGTTAAAACAAATTCACCCGCTGGGCAAAGCTCCCGTTATTGAAGATAACGGCAAAGTAATTACTGAGTCTGGGGCAATTACCGACTACTTAATTAGTAAGTACGGCAAAGGTAAGTTTATGCCAAGCCTGCAAAGCGACAACTATGTTGATTATCAGCAATGGCTTCATTTTGCCGAAAGCTCAGCAATGGTCCCTTTTTTATTAAAATTATTTATTACAAAAGATGGCTGTAAAACCAACTTTATTGGTGATTATGCTGATCATGAAATTGGCAAGATACTGAGTTATGTTAATCAACAATTAAAAGGTAAGCAGTACTTAGTGGATGACACATTGACCGGTGCTGATTTTATGATGTCTTTTGTTGTAGAGAAAGCTGATGAGGCAGGCCTGCTAGTACATTTCCCTGAAATTAAACGTTATTTAGAGCAGCTAAAAACTCACGAAAGCTATCACACAGCAAACGAGTTAGAAGCAAAATACGGTTAACTCAATAAACAAAGGTACTGCCTGTACCTTTGTTTGCCGCAAAGCGTTGAAGGTGGACTACAGCCATACTTTTACTTCACCAATATTATCAATTAAGGCAGCGCAGCTACCATTTAAGCTACACACACTCGATTACGGCCTGACTTTTTAGCCTGATACATGGCTTCGTCAGCCCTTTCGATTGCCGCCTCGATATCGTCATCGGCATTTATTAACGCAACACCAAATGAGCCTGTAACATTAATATGTTTACCTTTGCCAATTTCAATTTTTAAAGCTTCAACGCCTGCTCTTAATCGCTCAGAAAGTGATTTGGCACCTTCTAGCTCTGTTTGCGGTAAGCAGACTAAAAACTCTTCGCCGCCATAGCGATATAGTTGATCGTACTCTCTTAGATGAGATTTAATACATTTAACAAGGGCGATTAACACCTTATCGCCCACTGCATGGCCAAACTCATCATTCACTTGCTTAAAGTGATCAAGGTCGATCATTATCAGTGCGCAGCTGAGCGATTTACGTTTGCAAAGCTCATGCTCTTTTTGTAGGTTTTCAACTAAGTTTGTTCGGTTTGATGCACCCGTTAAAGGGTCTCGGGTGTGCAGCAGTTCAGAGAATTCATCAATAAGGGTGTCAAATAACACTCGTAACCTATCTAAATCGGCATGAAACTGATCCAATAAATTAGCCGGAATAACAGACTTAGACTCTTTTAACGATAACAGGACTTTGGCACCTTGGTGCATCTTTTGATGTGCACAAGCAATGTCTGAAAAGTAAGGGTGAAGACTTATGGTCTGTTCGGGTAGCTTATTAAACCATTGCCCAAAACGACAAAGGTTATGAGCATTATCTGCTAAGTTTTGTTCATCTGCAGGTATGTCTGCAATTAAGCACCTTAATAAGTTTCTATACCATGACTGGTGCCACTCAATGGCCTGCTCGATTTCTGCAATCACGTCTTCAAGCTGTGTATTCGACAGAGAATTAATGCCCTGCTCGGTATTTTGATGCATAGCCAATGAAAAGACTTCCGCTTATTATTTTATTTCCTAAAACAGTACCTAAGGTCTGTTACAAACACAACTTAAAGCGTTGTTAAGCGATAGTTTATTCAACTAAGCGGTAACCTACGGCGGGCTCGGTTAAGATATGTTTAGGACTCGCCGCATTTTGTTCAAGCTTTTGTCTTAACTGACCAATATGTACACGCACATATTCATGGCGATTAATATACTGCTCTCCCCACACCTCAGATAAAATAGCGTTATGCGTTAACACCTTATCTTTTTGCTGAAATAACAACAGCAAAATAGCGTACTCTTTTTTAGTTAGTTTAACTTCTTCAGCGCCTTTACGGACCACATGTTTATGTGGGTCGATGTGAATATCGCCACATTGCAACGTTAGGCTTGGTATTGTTTGTGTGCGAAGTAGCACCCGAATACGTGCTAGTAATTCGTTTGCGCTGAATGGTTTAGTTAGGTAATCGTTAGCGCCGTTATCAAGGGCGGTGACTTTTTCTGTTTCGCCGTCGCGCGCAGAAAGTACCAGAACAGGGAGTAAACTCCACTGCCTAAACTCCACCAGCCAATCTTGCCCATCCATATCGAGCAAACCTAAATCAAGCAGCACTAAATCAAACTGCTGCTGGCTTAAAAGTGCAAACGCATCAAGCCCTTTCGCGCACACACTGACTTCATGGTTACTTGCTTTGAGCAAAGTTTTTAAAAAACTTTGCAGGGGCGGTGAGTCCTCTAAAACCAAAATATTAGCCACGGCTGTTACTCCAAATTAATTTAGCTGTTGCCTGCTTTGTCTGCTCATTGAGGGTTAATTCAAAGCGCCCCTGATGACATTTAGCAACCACATCGCAAATAACACTCCCTAGGCCAACGCCTTCATCTTGACTCGTCTCATGCTTATTAGCAAAAGGATTGGTTAACACAATTTGGTATTCGTCTTGTGTATCAATAAATTGCATGTTCGCCGAACCATCTCCGTAGCGAGCTGCGTTCTCGAGCATATTGGCAAAGGCAATTTCAAGTAAGGTTTCATCGCCAAAACAGATGCTTTGTTGCTGAGCTTCGATATGCAGTTTAAAGTTTTGTAGTTGTTGCTGACGGCGTGATTTAGCTTCGCTAATTAAGGTCAAAATGGGCAGTTTTTGCCATTTAATATTCTCAGCTAACTTATTCACTTTACTGAGCTCCATGACTTTATCAAAGTGCTGGTTAAGTATTTTACTTTGCTCATAAATGTTAGCAGCTTGCTCTTTGATAACCTCAGAGCTTAGTTGGATATCATCATCAGCCAACATGCTTGATGCGCCCATAATGGTCGCTAATGGCGTACGTAAGTCATGGGATAAACTCCGTAATAAGGTATTTTTTGACCTCTCTAGCTCCGCCTGTACTTTTATCGCCGCTGATTGCTCTCGCAGTAAGGTTTTTTCTTGAACCTGATACAGTAAAGAGCACGCAGTATTCGCCAAAGCCTGTTGCTCGGCATTAAGTGCTTTGGCAAACGTGATGCCGCCAAATTCAGCTTGTTGTTCATTTAAATAAATAAACTGCTTAGAGGCTGTTAGCTGCCAATCACACGCAACCTTTAAATGCGCGGCCATGGTTGTTAAGAACAGCTGCTTTTGCTCCTCAAGGCTATCGAGATCATTAAGCTTTTTTGCTAACTCATACAATAAGCGACTATTACTAGCATGGGCTTGCACATCGCGAACCTTGGTATTGAGCTCCCCAGCAAGGTGGCTTATCACTAAACCTACAATCAACATCACCAAAAAGGTGACCACATATTCAATATTTTCGATGTGAAAAGTAAAATACGGTACCACATAAAACCAGTCCGTGCAGGCAACACTCACTAAGGTGGTAAGCGCTGCAACACGGCGATTACTGCGCACCGCAACCCATGTCACCCACAGCAGCTGTAGCATCACAATATCGGTGGTTGTAAACAGTTCTCGAAACGGAAATATCGCGAGCACCACCACAAGTGGCATCAACACACTTAAAAATGCGGCTTTTAAATACTGTATTTTGAATACTGACTGCATCATCTTTTCACTTATTGTTTGTCCCTATTAGATTAAAGGGTTTTCAATTTTGTCACTATAAAGTTTTTATAAAGTTTTTTTATCTCAGCATAAAATCTTTATAAAGCTTTCAAGCTCTCTAAAGACTTCTGTTTTTTTGCCATTAGCATTTAGCGCGTACCCACAACAGCGAGAAAGACAATGGCTCAGTTTGCAGTAATCGGATTAGGACGTTTTGGCGTAACCGCCTGTTTAGAACTTTCAAAACAAGGTCATACAGTGTGTGCTGCCGATATTAGCGAAAGCACCGTTAATCACTATGCCGACCAACTCAGTTTTACCGTGGTGGTTGATGCCAGTGATGAAACACAATTAGCACGGCTCGATTTACCTAGTTGCCAAGCCGTATTGGTGGCCATTGGCGAGAATATTGAAGCCAGTATTTTATGTGTATTGCATTTAAAAAACTTAGGCGTAAAGCAAATTTGGGTAAAGGCCTGTACCAAAAGCCATCATCAGATACTAAGTAAACTCGGCGTTGACCGCATCATTCACCCTGAAGAAGAAATGGGCGTGAGGGTTGCACAAGCGCTTAACTACCCAATGGTTAATCAATATTTCCCGCTTAACCAATCCACGTTTATTGTTGAACTAGGCATTGATCTGCAGCTTTCAGGTCGCAAAATTGGCTGGCTCCTCAAAGAGCGTAATAGCGATATTAAACCACTCACTCTGCGACGTGATGATTACTTCAATACAGAACTGACTAACGACACCGAACTGCGCCACGGCGATAGTTTGGTGCTACTGGGCTCTAAAACTTACTTAACTAAATTAGCAAAACGGTTTCGTGCATTATGATTAACTGGCAAGCCAATGTTTATCCTAAACAATTTAGCGGTGTAAAGTGCCGTAAGCGGCAAAAAATAAACCCACCTTTAGTGCTCACTATCGGCTTTATTGTGTTAATTATGCTCGGCACGAGCTTGCTTATGCTGCCAATGGCAAGCACCCAACCGATCAGCTGGCTCGATGCATTATTTACGGCAACCTCTGCGGTTACAGTAACAGGGCTGGTGGTCATCGACACCGGTACTGATCTGACTGTATTTGGTCAAAGCGTGGTCATGTTGCTGATTCAATTAGGTGGCATTGGCTTTATGACCGTGGCGGTGATTTCAATTTTAAGTTTAGGAAAAACCCTAGGCTTACAGCAACGTTTACTCGCCAGCCGCGCTTTTGACACCAACGATTTAACCTCGGTGATCAAGGTTGCTAAGTATGTTTTAGTGTATTCATTAGTGATTGAGTCGGTGGCATTTTGCTTACTCTTTATTAGTTGGTTCGATGACTATGGCGTACTTAAAAGCGCCTATCACAGCCTGTTTTATACGATTTCGGCGTTCAATAATGCGGGCTTTGCGTTAAGTGGCGATAGCTTATCGGCATTCAAAGGCGATATCACCGTAAACGTGGTGATCACCGCTTTGTTTATCATCGGCGGTTTAGGGTTTACCGTACTGATTGATATCTACAAACAAAAGCGCTGGTCGTTACTATCAACCAACACCCGCCTGGTGTTAATTGCCACCTTAGTGCTCAACTGCATCGCATTTATATTGATTTTTTTCTTTGAACACGCCAATCCGGCGACATTAGCGCCGCTATCAACGTCTGAGCAAATATTAACGGCTTGGTTTCAAGCGGTGACTCCTCGTACCGCAGGATTTAATACCCTACCGATTGATGGTTTGAGTCAAGATTCAACGCTTTTGACTATGCTGCTGATGGTAATTGGCGGTGGTTCAGTCAGTACGGCGAGCGGCATAAAACTAGGCACCTTTGTGATCCTAATTTTAGCAATGCGCAGCTATTTAAAACAGCAAACCACGGTCACCGTGTTTAACCGTCAACTGAGCGACAAGCTGGTGATCAAGGCATTAAGCGTCATGATACTGTACTTATTTATCGCTTTTACCAGCATTATGATCATCACTAAGCTTGAACAAGGGTCGTTACTAGATATCACCTTTGAGGCAATTTCGGCACTCAGTACCGTAGGCCTTTCGCGAGGTATAACTGGAGATTTAAGTGCGCCTAGTCAGCTCATCATCATATTATTGATGTTGATAGGTCGGGTTGGGCCATTAACCTTTGCTTATTGTTTTGCTCGCCAGCACAGCCAACCTTTGACCTACCCGACTACCAGTATTCAAATTGGTTAAGTATACAGTTTTGACACTTTTTAGTGTTAAATTTGTGAACTTGAAAACCACTAAAATAAGTCTACAATAATGACATATAAATATGCCATTAATCATTACTTGAGAGATAAATTGAAAAAGTCAGATGCAATCAAAAAGCTATCAGAATTTGATAAACAAGGACGCTATATTTTTACAATGTCTGATTTTGCAAAGATTTTTTTTGATGATACTAATAGGAGCTTGAGAGCGGGGATCTCGCGACTCATCAATGATGGCTTTTTAATTAGAGTTGCAAATGGCATTTTTATTTACGCTCTTGCTCAGTCAAAAGGAAGTGATACGCTGGAGGTAATTGCAAAAACAATCCGCCGTGGTGAGTACAATTACGTTAGTTTAGAGTCTGCACTTTCAGAGTATGGAATTATTTCACAAATCCCCGTTGGCAGATTGACCATTATGACAACAGGACGCTCGGGTGAATATAAAACACCTTTTGGTACAATTGAATTTACTCACACTAAGCGAGACCGTTTAGATATTCTAAAAAACACAATGAAAACAGATCGCTCTTTGAGATTTGCAACGAAAAATACTGCTCTAAGGGATTTAAAAAGAGTTGGCCGAAATACTCATTTAATTGCAGAGGAAGCATAAGATGAAAACTGAACAAGAGAACTTTGCGCAACTGGTAAATCTCGCTATGCAAACCACAAATGTTTCTCATATGCGGGCTGTTATAGAAAAAGAGTTATTGCATTACGACATCCTATTTGCTCTCGAAAGAGGTGGATTTCTTGATAAGCTGGTATTTCAAGGAGGTACTTCTTTAAGATTATGTTACGGCGGAAATCGCTTTAGTGAAGATTTAGATTTTGCTGGTGGTAAAGAATTCAATTCATTCATGTTAAAAGATATCAAAGCATGTATTGAAAAGTATATTGGCGAAAGATATGGCCTTGAGGTGACTGTTAAAGAGCCGAAAGAGTTAAAAAAAGACCCTAAATACTCAGAATTAAAAATTGATAAGTGGCAAGTTGCAGTAGTAACTGCACCACAAAGAAAGGATTTACCCAAACAAAAAATTAAGTTAGAAGTTGCCAATATTCCGGCCTACACAAAGCAGCCTTTACCACTGAATGTGAACTATGATTTTCTGCCTGATGGATACAGCGATACACTGATCTTAGCTGAATCACTCGATGAGGTAATGGCTGACAAAATAATTTCATTACCAGCCACAACAAAGTATGTGCGACATCGAGACATTTGGGATCTTGCTTGGTTGCAACAGCAAGGGGCTCAATTAGATATTGAACTAGTTAAAAATAAAGTTGCTGACTATCAACTTGAGCAATATCAGTCCATGCTCTCTCATTTAATTGATAGGTTACCCGAACTTATCACGAGCCCTGAGTTTATCGGTGAAATGAAACGTTTTTTAGATACCGAAGTATTCGATAGAACTCTCGGTAAAGAAAAGTTTCAGTTGTACTTACAAAACACCCTGACAGAGTTATTCAAGACAGTTCTGTCAAAAATGTTTACCGAAGCTACAGAGCTTGAGTTTAAAATGTAAAACCCTGCTACAACTGCTGTAGCAAGGCTTTAATGTCACTGTATCGTTGTTGCTCGCAAAGGCCAAAACCTGATAGCTGTCTGACTTTGTTGCGGGTAAATAAAGGCACGCTCATGCCCGCTAAAAAGCGGCACTGAGTATCGATGCTGACATCACTAATCCCTTTAGCGGCTAAATGCTGTTTAAGCTCAGCAACTTTACTGGCAATCACATTTTGCGCAGGCATTTGATGCACTAATGAATAACTAAGTTTTACCTGCTGGCCTCTACACACTGAACAATGGCCACATTGCTGGGGTGCATTCTGGTCATCAAAATAGCGAGCTAAGTTATAACTTAAGCAGCTATCTAGCTCAAAAAAGCGTACTAAAGTGGCGATACGTTTAATTTCGGCCTGTTCTTTTTCGATAAAGTATTGGTGAAGTTGCTGTGCTAAATCAGCGTGGTTTATTACCGAGTTATTCACCTCATACACTTGCGTAATACGTTTAGTTTCAAGGGCAATATGACCTTTTTCGGCCAAATAATCGAGCGCTGCAACCACGCGCTTTCTATCAACTTGAGTGGCACGGGTTAACGCATCAAAATTAAGTGTGCCCCAAATTTTCTTAAACTCAGTATGTTTGAATACCTGTTGTAAAAATGCTTGTCGGTCAGCATCAAACTGGCTAAGTAGCTCGTTTTGCTCCGTTAGAAACTTATATTTAAAATCGGCGTAATAGGCATATAAAGGTGTAATAGCCCCTTGCATTTCTAACTGCACCAGTAAGGTTTTTAACGCTAAAGCACGAATATTACTTTCGCTCGATAAGCTGTACTCTTGCATTTCCCACTGGTTGTTCGTTTGCTCGTTACGAATGTTATTGATGACATAGTCAATCCCACTTTGCTCGGGAGTGTCGGCATAAACGAAGTTCTCAACAGTATTTAAGCCATCAAGGTTTGCTAAGGTAAAACAGTTTGACGGCGCACCATCTCGCCCTGCACGGCCAATCTCTTGGCTATAGTTTTCAATCGATTTTGGCAAATCATAGTGGATCACAAAACGAATATCAGACTTATCAACACCCATCCCAAAAGCAATGGTTGCCACGACGATATTGATTTTACCCGCCATAAAATCATCTTGAATTTGCCAGCGTTTATCATCCTCAAGGCCTGCATGATAAGCCACCGCATTAAAGCCCGCTCTTGCTAAGCCTTCGGCCACTTGCTCAGCGGTATGTTGTAAGGTGACATAAACAATCCCAGCTCCTTGTTGGCTGGCTATAATACTGGCTAATTGCTGAGGTTTTTCTTGGCTTGCAACACTGAGCACTGATAAATCGAGGTTGCTTCGGTAAAAGCCAGTTTGCACCACACATTCTGGGGCAATAGCAAAACGCTCACACATATCGCGCTTTACTTTTTTAGTCGCTGTAGCAGTGAGAAGTAATACCAGTGGAATATTAAGCTCTTCACGATAGCGCGGCAGTTTTAAATAATCAGGCCTAAAGTTGTGACCCCATTCAGATATACAGTGCGCTTCATCAACCACCAGCATCGAAATAGGCACTTGTTTAATAAATTCACGAAAGCGCTCATTCTTAAAACGCTCAACTGAGACCATTAAAATTTTCACCTTTCCTGCTCGCACATCACTCATTACCGTATGACTTTGCTCACTGGTTTGGCTTGAATCAAGGCTTGCCGCGTAAATACCTTTGCTATTTAAAAAGCTGATTTGATCTTTCATCAGTGCCAATAATGGCGAAACTACTAAGGTCAAATTAGGTAGGTGCATTGCAGTTAATTGATAGCACAAAGATTTACCCGAGCCAGTTGGAAAAATTGCCAACGACGATTGCTGATTTAATAACTGCTCAATGGTTTGTTGCTGACCTTGGCGAAACTCATTAAAGCCAAAGTATTGATTCAACGAAGTGTGTAGTGGTGTAGTCATCCTGATCCCTCACTGTCATTTCCCTTTTCAGGTAATGATAGGTCTCTTACTGCGAATTAGCCATGTTAACGTGTTTAGCTCAATCTCCCAAGGCCATTGATATAACTAAGCGCACTATATTGTTCTTAACAGGTACTGACAAAATCAGTAAAAAGGCGCACAATGGACGCGTTGCCGTGGGGTATTGATGGATGGACTTACAATACCTAAGCGCTTTTTCGCAAGAGTGTTTAGGTATTATACTTTTGAGGGCAACGTAATGATTAACCAACCTCCTAAAATCGTGATAATCGGTGGTGGCGCTGGTGGCTTAGAACTAGCAACACAATTAGGACACAAACTCGGGAAAAAACGCCAAGCAGAGATACTTTTAATCGATAAAAACCGCAGCCATATTTGGAAGCCGTTACTTCATGAAGTAGCGACGGGGTCGATTGATGCCGATTTAGACGGCGTTGTATACTCAGCTCATGCAGCAAAACATCATTATAATTTTCAACTCGGCAGCTTTTGCTACTTAGATCAAACCAACAAAACCATCACTTTAAGTGAGTTAAAAGACGAACTTGGCCACCGTATTTTACCTGAGCGCCAAGTCAGTTATGACTATCTTGTACTTGCTATAGGCAGTGTCAGTAACGACTTTAATACCCCAGGTGTTAACAAGCACTGTTTTTACCTTGATTCAAACCAACAAGCTGAGCGCTTTCAGCATGCTCTACTCGATAACTTCACCCGCTTACATCAAGATGACGACCCTCAGCACTCCTTAACCATTGCCATAGTGGGTGGTGGTGCAACCGGGGTTGAGCTGTCGGCAGAGCTTTATCATGTATCAGACATGCTGAAAATGTATGGCCTGAATAAAATGACCGCTAAACGCTTACACATTGATTTAATTGAAGCGGGGCCTCGGATTTTGCCAGCATTACCAGAGCGAATTGCAAACTCAGCTAAGCGTGAACTGGTTAAATTAGGGGTAACGGTGCGCGAAGGCACGCAAGTAAAAGAGGCCACAGAAAACAGCTTTATCACCAAAAACGATGAACATATCAAAGCCGACATTATGGTTTGGGCTGCGGGTGTAAAAGCACCTGATTTCATTAAAGACATTGGTATCTTTGAACTTACCCGCAATAACCAAATTAAGGTGAACCAATATCTGCAAAGTAGCGTTAACGAGGATATTTTTGTGATTGGTGATTGCTGTGCATTTACTCAAGAAGATGGCACGCAAGTGCCACCCAGAGCGCAATCGGCTCATCAAATGGCGCAATGTGTTGAAAAAAACCTTATAGCCACACTCAAAAACCAGCCTCTGAGTGCCTTTACCTACAGTGATCATGGCTCTTTAGTTAACTTGTCACGCTATAGCACGGTAGGCAGTTTAATGGGCAACCTAACCAGTAATAGCTTTTTTATAGAGGGTAAAATAGCGCGATTTATGTATATTTCGCTCTATCGTATGCATCAACGTGCCATCCATGGCAGTGCAAAAACCTTTGCACTGTGGATCAGCGAAAAAGTACTACGCGTTGTTAGGCCAAAAATGAAACTGCATTAAGCTACAGCATAAAGCCGGCAAATTAGTTGTTTGTCGGCTATTTGTGCACTTCGTCCCCAAGTCATTGACATTAAAATATAAAGCCATACACTTCAGGCAAAATTAATCCATGGATTGAATATGAAAAAAGGTATTTCACTAACCGTTTTTGCAGGGCTTTGTGCCTGTGGGACCTACCTGATATTAGATAAACCCACTCCCATCGAAGCGATAAGCAATGAAGTCTCGACATCTTCTGCTACTGTCGCTGAACAAAAGAAAGCTACGAGTTTCTTTGAACCATCAAGCCAGCCAAATAGTAAAGCATCAGAGCTGGCTAAGCTCAAGCTAGCCAAACGCCAGTGTAAGCAACAAAGTTTAAAAGCCACTCAAGTTGCAGCTGATCATAGTCAAATAGAAGCGGCGATTAAACAAGCACTAAAAGACGGCGACTCTCTTGAAGATATTTTAAGTTATTCAGAGCTGGTGAAAATATCTTACCGTTCATTTAATACCTTAGTTATTAACGCCATCAAAGAGAATGCAGAACAGCAATTTCAATATGCCTCATCAGTTAACATATTAAAAAGCTGGCAAGGGCTTGATGTCATTGATTATTTTGATACGGATACAATCAATCAACTAACGGCAATTAATGGACCCCTTAGTCAAAATACAGGTTCAATGATGTTTAATGTTCCATTACCTGAGCAAGTAAACAAAACAGCATTGTACAAACTATTAGATAACAACGATGATTTTAATACCTATTTAAAAACACCATTTAAAATCGGTCCATCACGGCTCATTTCACCATCTATTTTCTTTCTTGCTAATGCTCATACGCTTAGTTTGACTGAGTTTGAAAACGCAATATCCAGCAAAGAGTTTACTGTTAACGATATCGCTGTGGCTTTAAAAAGTAACTTACCTAATGATTATTTAACAGCACTGATCTCTCAAACAGCACAGCTAGGCGGCTCGCCTACAGCAATGAGTGATGACTTTATGGATGAACAACTGTATTTAAACCTTGCTGATGTGGCTGTGAGTGAATTTAACGTACCAATTTTAAAGTTGTTAAGTGAACGAGGTATTGAGCCCACTAATCAGCCAAATGTATTTACAGCGATGGATATAGCCATTGTAAACCTAAAGGGCAGCTCAAATAGCGAAGTACAGCCACTAGAGAGCAAACACTTAGAAATACTAAGTTATCTAAAAAATAAAGGTTATCGAGCTCACGGCGAGCTTGTGCGCGACACACCGAACGATAGGCTACTGATGCTTAAATCTTCATTCTTACCGAGTAGCCTTTTATTTGTTGGCGACCAAGTTGCTAATGATGCTTTTTCTCAGTTCAAAGATTTAAAGCTAATCCCAAATGACCAAGCATTTAAACGTAAAGAAAAAGATAACTCTGCAATATCAAAAGCACTCAGTGCCTATGAGAAACAAAAACAGCAAGCCAAAAAAATAACTCCTGAATGTGAAACGATAGATCAGCGGATCAATTCACTAGAAGCGATAAAAACACGCTCTCAAGCACTCGAAGAATTAGAAGCGCTCGAAGCGCAGCAAGGCTTACTAACTCCCGATACGCTTCAAGAAATCGACCCTGTGCAGGTTCATAATTGGCAATTCTTGCATTTAAATGAGTATAAATATCAAACCTCAACGCAGTATCAAACCTACAAAGAAGCACTTGTCGAAAAAGACTTTAATACTGTTGCAACGATTACCCAAACAGCAAAACTCAGTACCCACCAGACAAATATGTTGCTTGCAGCAACAATAGAAAACGCTCAACAATTGACGTCTATTTGGCAAAACAGGGTCGCTCCAACTGCACCTGAAAATCTTTTTGTATTTACTAAGTTACCATTAGCACAATGGCAAACATTAGCCGATAGTGGCTTTGATTTTTCATTAAAAGACATGCAAAACAACGATATGTATTTTTATGCAAGCATGCATTCAAAAGAAGCAGTTAAGTTTTTAATGAGCCTTGCTGTTGCACATGATTTTTCTAAACCTGGGCTTGATATTCTCGACCAAGCACTGGAGCAAAGCTATAACACACAAACCCTTGCAGACTATATGCCAAGCGCATTAAAACTTGTTGAGCAATATGAGCCTAACCACTTTCGTCGTGCCCAGCGTCTAAAAGTTTTTGTCCCTGATGTTTATGAAGAGCTTATTAAACTTGAGCCAAAACTTGCACCCAAAAATGGCACTGTAATGAATAACTATCAGTACAGCGCTTATTAAGCTCCTTAGCTATTTGAGCTGTAAATTAACCTATCTGTTTACAGCTCATCCGCGTATAATACCCACTTTTTGTGGGGCGCAAAAATTGAATATTATTACTCTAAGCGTTTTATCGCTTGCTATGTCGACTGATGCTTTTGCAGCTTCAATCACCAAAGGCAGTACGCTTAAAAATCCTCGTGTTCTGAGTGCAATCAAGCTTGGTTTATTGTTTGGCTGTATCGAAGCTATCGCACCGATTATTGGCTGGCTAATTGGCAGTGCCGGTGCAGATTACGTTGAAGCCTTTGATCACTGGATTGCCTTTGTGTTGTTAGTGGGTTTGGGTATTCATATGTTGCTTGAGAGTCGTAAAGAAGATGACGACGATGAAGAAGATGAAGTTACACCTAACACTAAGCGCTCTTTCATTGCCACATTACTAACCGCTGTTGGCACCAGTATCGATGCGATGACAGTAGGTATTAGCCTTGCTTTCATGAAAGTGAACATTTACTTAGCAGCCGCCATGATAGGCCTAGCAACCACAATTATGGTTACCATCGGCGCACTACTTGGTAACGTAATGAGTGGCTGGGTTGGCAAAAAGGCCGAAGCAATCGGTGGTGTTGCACTTATCTTTATCGGCTGTGGCATCCTATACAGCCACACCATGGCTTAACCTAACAGCTTATCAAACTCTTCTTTGGGCATGGGCTTATGAAAATAGTACCCTTGCCCAAGCTCGCAGCCTAAATCGATTAAACTATTTAAGTGTTGCTTTTCTTCAATACCTTCAGCCACAATTTGCAAATTCAAGGTATGCGCTAAGCTGGTGATGGTTCTAACAATGTCCATACTTTGCGTATCCGTGAGCATATCTCTCACAAAAGATTGATCTATTTTGAGTACATCGACGGGAAAGAGTTTTAAATACGACAAACTTGAATAGCCCGTACCAAAGTCATCTATGGCAATGGTTAACCCCAAGTCAGAGAGCTTACTAAGCATAATTTTTATTTCTTCAAAATCATGCATCAACGCGCTTTCGGTTACTTCAAGCTCTAACAGTTCACTGGCAAGCCCCGCTTGTTCAATGGTATCAGCAACGAGATTACAAAAATTACCATCGGTAAATTGTTTTGCTGCAATGTTCACGGCAACTTTTATATTATGCCCTTTATCGGCCCACTCTTTAGCCGCTATACAGCTTTGCTTAAGCACTGACTGACCCAAAGCATGAATAAGACCTGTTTCTTCAGCAAGGGGTATAAAATCCAGTGGTGAAATAAGCTTATTCTCGTCATCTCTCAGTCGCACTAGGGCTTCAACACCAATAATTTTTTCTGTCAAAAGCGCTAGTTTCGGCTGATAAAACACCTCAATCTTATCTTGCTCAATAGCATGTCTTAAGAGCTTTTCAACGCTTTGACGCTGCTTAAATTGATACTCTAAGTCATCGGAGTAATAACAAAAACGGTTCCGTCCCTGCTCTTTCGCACGGTACATGGCTGCATCAGCATGAGTCATCATCTCTTCTGCTTGAGTAGAGTCCGCAGGGTTAACACTCACCCCCACACTGACCGATAAAATATACTCTTGGCTATCAATACGAAACGGCTCATTCATGGTGTTAATAATGTCGCTGGCAATGGCATCTATCGCGGAGGTGCTCTGCACGTCAGGTAATAAAATCACAAATTCATCACCGCCAATTCTAGCTAACGTGGTGTTTAAATCGATGAGAGACTCAAGGCGCTTAGCCACATGTTTAATAATTAAATCGCCTTGGTGATGACCTAGAGTATCGTTTAAGTACTTAAAGTGATCGATATCAATCAGCATTAGAGCCACTTTCTTTTTCATGCTCGTAGCAACTTTACATGCATGAGTGACCCTATCATGCAATAACACCCGATTAGGCAAATCCGTTAGTAAATCATGATTTGCTAAATGACTCATTTTCACTGCCATCGCGATTGATTCACTGACATCATGAAACACGATAATACCGCCAATGATATTACCTTCAATATCTCGTATTGGCGCAGCTGAATCTTCTACCCTATATACTCGCCCATCAAGCCCGGTTAATTGACTATTTAACGCCATAGCAACTATACGCTGCTCTTTTAAAGCAACAGATATAGGATTGACGAGTGTTTTGTTAGATGTTGCATCAACGAGCTTCATTACCTCTTCAATATGGCGCCCTTTTGCTTCTTCAGCGTGCCAACCTGTTAATCGCTCAGCAATAGGGTTCATAAAGTTAATAATTGCATTATTATCCGTAGCTATTACGGCATCACCAATAGAATTAAGCATAACCCGTAAACGTTCAGATTCATTCGATAACAGCTTTTTTGTATGGGTAATTGAGGTGATGTCCGAAAGAGTAAGAATGACACCTACAACTTCTCGCTCTTTTATTCTTAAATTTACTTGCGCTCTAACATATTCAATCTTATTGCGAGGGCTGGCCAACTGAATATTTAAAACTTCTTGCTCTATGCCCTTAGTCAAGCAGCGATGAAAAGCCTCATACAATTCATCTGGTAATACATCTTTAGCGAAACAACCTAACATTTGCTCGCTGCTTTTTGAAAACCAATGGCTGGTTTCATCATTACTAAAGAGGTTTTCCTCGGTATTTGACCAGTAAGATATATACACAGGTACTTGCGCAACGAGTGTCGAAATATCATTTTTTGCAGCCAGTATTTGCGCCTCTTGGTGTTTAAGCTTTAACTGGTTTTGTACTCTCAGGCGACAAATGTTTAAATCAACGGGTTTATGAATAAGATCTATTCCTCCACTTGCAAAACTTTGATATTCAAAAATTTGCTCATTATGAGAGGTAACGAAAATCACATGACTTTGCGCGGTTTTAGGGTTGTTTTTAAGTTTTTTACACACCTCAAAGCCATTCATGCCGGGCATTTCTATGTCGAGCAAAATCACATCTGGCTGAAAGAAAACTGCTTTCTCAATGGCTTGAGCACCATTATCGCAACAAACTATCTCACCAAGGTCGCTAAGCGACTCCGCCATTATCATCAAACTAGTCGGCTCATCATCCACTACAAGCACTTTATTATGTGAATTTTCATGATGAGAAAAAAGCATATCCATCGCCTCTGTAAATAGTACTTAAAAAACTCTAGTCCTATCTCACCAGACGTGCCAACATAAAAAATAATTTTTTAATTCTTAAGTTGTAGAAAATCCCAAAATCCGGTCTATGCTTTATTCATCGCGTGGAGGGAATAGTTTGCAACCGGTAGCTAGTCGCACAGATTTAAAGCTAAATGATTCTGTTATTTTGATTGTTGATGATGAACCAATTAATACAACCGTAATAGAAAGTTTGCTCTCGCCCTTCTATAAAACTCACACTACAGATTGCGGTGAAAACGTGCTGCACCTGTGCGAAACCGTTAAGCCAGATTTAATACTGCTTGATGTGATGCTTGGTACTATGAGCGGCCTAGATGTTTGCAAGCAATTAAAAAAACACTCCCAATACAAAGATATTCCGGTGATATTTATTACCGCCATCATGGATCAAGATGACCAAAATCGCTGCTGGCAAGCAGGCGCCGTCGATTTTGTATCAAAACCGGTTTATGGCGTCACATTACTTAATCGCGTAAAAGCGCATTTGACCTTAAAAAAACAAGCTGATTTGCTCAAAAACCTATGTGAACACGACAGCCTCACTGGTTTAAACAACCGACGATTTTTACAAAACACCCTTGATCAAAACATTCGTTTAGCCATCAGAAACGATAAAGCCCTTTCAGTTTTAATGCTCGATATTGATTACTTTAAACAATACAACGACTCTCTTGGTCATCAACAAGGTGACGAGTGTTTAAAACGTGTTGCTGATGAAATCAAAAAAAGTGTTAACCGCCCAACTGATACCACTATTCGCTATGGCGGTGAAGAATTTTTATGTGTATTGCCAGACACCGATATTCAAGGGGCACAATTTATTGCCCATAAGCTTTTGGCAAACATTCGTGAACTAAATATTGAACACCCACATGCAACCTCTGGAGTACTCTCTATTAGTATTGGTAGCGCAACATTTTCTGGGCATGAAGCCATCGACACTGACGAGCTAATTCGCTGTGCCGATAAAGCGCTCTATCAAGCCAAGCATCAAGGGAGAAACCGCTGTGTTTGTATACTTGCTGAACCCAGTTTTAGCTTTTGAGCTAAATCAAACCTTACTACCGACTCACGTTTGCGGTATGGAGGGCTAAACCATGGATTACGAAGTATTACACCAGAAAAAAGCGACAACCTCTGAAGGACGCTTTTTAGTGCCATTAGCGGTTGCTTTTATCGGCGCCATTATGTGCTCAGCAATCTTCTTTTTCGAACTACAACTTCATAAAAATATTAAAAACAGCGTTGCAGAAAGACTGAGAGAATCAAGCGCTACCGTAGATGTGCAAGTCCATGAAAAAATAAATAAATATAAAAACGATTTACAGTTTTTATATTCCACTCCACCTATAGCAGGACTTGCCAGAGCTGCAGCAAATGGTGGTAACGACCCGCTTGATAACACTACCTCAGAGCAATGGAAAAAACGTTTAGAAACGATATTCGTTGCATTTTTACAATCAAATTCTGAATTCGAGCAATTACGCATCATCAGCACCCAACAAGCAGGACAAGAACTTATCAGGGTAGACAAAGCTGCCGGTGGTATTGTTGTAAAAGCAGATAATCAGTTACAGGATAAAAGTGGCCGTGATTACTATCAGCAAAGTTCGCAATTGTCACAAGGTGATATGTATTTATCAGCAATAACACTTAACCGGGAATATGGAAAGCTCGATTATCCTTATAAGCCTATGCTGCGAATAGCCTTACCCATTTTTGATGAAAATATGCAGCGCTATGGGCTGATTATTGCAAACATTAATACATCTCAGTTATTTGCATCTCTTAATGCGATGGTACAAGCACCAAGCTCCTTAATCCTAACAGACAGCGAAGGCTACTTTTTAGTTCACCCTAATGAAGACTTTCGCTTTAGCCGTGACTTAGCACCAAACAAACGCTGGGACTCAGTGTATAAATCTGAACCTGCCTATTTAGAAAATATACTCAGTATTAGCTCTAACTTTGCTGGTAAACAACAATACGAAGCGTTAACTAAGCGCATTCCATTTACTGGAGATTTAGAAACCGGGTTTATAGATGCCCACATTATGCTACCTCACTCTGAAATTAATGCGATGGAACGCGAGCAAAGGATCAGCACTTATGCGTTTTTGTTGGGCGTATCTGCTTTTTTGGTGTTTGTACTTGGATTTTTGCATCGAAATTTAAAGCGTAATCGCGAGCTTGCCGAGGCAAGAGCGGTGTCTTCAGCCATTATTAGCGGCTCAAAGGATGCCATTATTGCGGTCAGTGATATTGGCCTAGTGTCTAGTTGGAATAAAGCGGCCACTGAATTGTTTGGTTTTCAGAGGGAGCAAGTATTAGGAGCAGATATAAACAAACTGAATCTATTTTCAAATATTAATATCCAAGAAATCTGCAGCTCCCTTAAAACCAATAGAAAGCAACATGAAATTGAAGTCGACTATCAGCAAGCCAATCAACACACGACTCATTTAGCACTCGCTTTTTCAGCTATTTTTGATGAACATCATCAACACAACGGCACAGCCATCCTCATTCGCGACACTACCGTTGAAAAGCAAGCGAGCGACAAAATTAAGCAAATAAATAACGAACTCGAAATTAAAGTCGCACAAAGAACTGCCCAGCTAGAAAAAGCCAGCCAAGTTAAAAGCGCTTTTATATCAAATATCAGTCATGAGATGCGAACACCACTAAACGGTGTTATTGGCACACTCAATTTAATAAAACGAGAGTCACTAAGTAATCAACAACAGCATTATTTAGAAATGACAGAGGTAAGCGTTAATAGCTTAAATGTACTTATTAACGACATTCTTGATTTATCAAAAATTGAGGCTGGCAAACTCGACTTGGACAAAAAAGCGTTTAACCCTATTAAGTTTTTTGAAAGCTTAAGTGGCAGCATGGCTGTTAAAGCCCAAGAGAAAAACCTTGAATTTATTTTAGATATTGCCGATGTTGAGTACAGCTCGATTGTTACAGACCCTCATCGCTACTCACAAGTGATTACCAATTTAATTAATAACGCAATTAAATTTACTAAAACGGGCTTTATAAAATTTACCGCAACAAGCAAACGACTTAGCGATGATAACGTTGAGCTATGCTGCACAATTCAAGATACAGGGATTGGTATTGCGCCTGAAAATCAAAATAAATTGTTTAGTGCTTTCACCCAAGCCGATAACAGTGTGGCTTCGCAATATGGAGGCACAGGGCTTGGTTTATCGATATGTAAGCAACTAGCTAGTTTACTGAATGGACAAATTTCCTTTGAATCAACCGAGGGGAAAGGGAGTACTTTCACATTTACCATTCAATTAGACAGCCAAAATGTAGAAAAACGCCAACCAAGCAGCCGCTTAAAAGACAGCGTTTTTGCTGTGTCGGTCAAACAACCTGAGCTTGAACGAAGCCTAACAAAACTAATCTCTCATTGCGGTGGACAGCTCACGAATGTTGACCTAGAAAGCTTTGAAATTAACGATAATATGACCTTTGATACGCTAATTTTAGAGCCTGGCAATCCGTTACTCGCAAAACTTGATAGCTATAGTGAAAATACCTATGACCATAGCCTGCCCTTTAAATTAGTGGTGCTTATAAACCCAACCGAACCACCACCGCAAGCTAAATTCTGCACCTTTATGCGCTTATCTAAACCTGTGCTTATCTCTGAGTTTTTACTTAAACTAGCTGATGAACGACTCATAAAAGAGCAGCCTGCTCAAGACACAACACCACTTCGTCGCGAGACTGATACGCAAATTCACATAGATGTTGATATTGCTGGAGCAAAAATCCTGATCGTTGATGATAACGATATAAATGCTGCAGTTGCCAAAGGCACATTAATGAGCTTAGCACTGCGCTTTGAAATGGCGTCGAATGGTCAGCAAGCCATTGAAATATTGGCCAGTGCACCTGAAGACGACCCATTTAACTGCGTATTAATGGACTGCCAAATGCCCGTGTTAAATGGCTATGATGCAGCAGCACAAATACGCAAAGGTGCTGGTGGAGAGTACCATAGCGAGATCCCAATTATTGCCATGACAGCCAATGCCATGCTCGGTGAGCGTAAAAAGTGCTTAAATGCAGGTATGAGCGATTACATCACAAAACCAATCAGTGCCGATAAGCTCATCACCACCACAGCAAAATGGGTTGCATCAACGTACCCTAAACATCATACAGCGCCAAAAACGATTGCTGTGCCTGAGGTAAATCAGTCGCCCGCTATACTGCAAGAAGAATTAATCGATGAAGAAAAACAGCATTGGAATCGCGAAGCAGCCCTCGGTCGTTTGATGAATAACGAGGTGCTATTAAACAAAGTGAGTAAGATGTTTTTAGAAAGCTCACATAAAAAAATAACGCTGCTAACACAAGCAATCAAAGACAAAGACTACCATGCGATTGCAACCACCAGCCATGCCCTAAAAGGGACCTGTGGCGATGTGGGTGCAGCCAAATTGCACCAGCACTTTACTGAGCTAGAGGTACTGGCCGCAAGTAAGGGCAATACGCTAAAAGATATTCAACTTAAGCTACTCGAAATCGAAAAAGACTACGAGATTTTGTTAGAAATTTTACAAAAGCATACCGTAGCTAGAGTCGGCTAATTTTATTAAGTGCAAATAAATGGGCTTTGAAAATCAAAGCCCATTTTTCATTAAAGCGCCGCATATTTGTCTTCTAATTTTCATAAAGTGGGAGTATGTTTATACAAACCACTAAAGGAATGACGCTATGACCGCTAAAACGCTGATTTTCAACTTTGATGGCACAGGCAGCGAACCTCGTGATGCTGAACAATTCAGCGCTGCACACTTCAAAGAAGACGCCAGTATTTCTAATATTCTTAAACTTCATTTACTTTTTGGTGGCGCACTCAATAGCGAGCCCGAAACACCATTTCCAACTCAACTTAGCTTTTATTATCAGGGTATAGGCACCCAAGGTAGCCGCTTTCGACGTTTATTCAATCAAGCCCTTGCACCAAGAGGCGATGATGTTGCCAGCATTTTAAATCGTGCTATGAGCGACTTTAAAAGCTACTACACTGTAGGTGATAAAATACTACTAACTGGTTTTAGCCGAGGTGCTGCTCTTGCTAGGCGCTTTGCCAAATGTTTAGAGCCACTTATTAGTGATGATGTTTACTTATGTGTATTTGATACCGTTGCATCTATTGGTTTTTCAAAAGTAACAAAAGCAACCCGCGGTGCTGAGCATGTTATTTTTGAAAACTACACACTTGCAAGCAATATAAAAGCAGCCCTTCATTGTGTCGCACTTGATGAAAAGCGCCGTGCATTTGAACCCACACTTATTAATAGTGCACCGCATGTACAAGAGATCTGGTTTGCGGGCGCTCATTCAGATGTGGGTGGTGGCTATTATCGTGATGGTTTAGCCGACATTTGCCTGCGCTATGCGATTGAGTGGCTGATAGAACAAACCGTTGCATTAAACTTACTTACCAGCGCGGATATCAATTACAACACTCTGCTCCCAGCAGAGCATCGTAACCTCATTGCCCAAGATGATGTCACCGTTACACCAGATCCGCTGGCACTGAGTCATCAGCAAAACTATTTTTGGTTTAACCCTTTGTTTAAACTTGTAGATCGCGAATGCTGTGTATTGGTTGATAACGAACAAAGCACGCTCGCGCCAACCATTCATTACACTGTCGCAGAGCGTATTAATCGTTTAACTAGCTATCGCCCTGAGTCGTTAAAGAGCCTTCATTACGACGTACTTTATAATGACGAAACACGCTTAAACTTTAAAGGCTTAAGCCCACATATTGCGCTTGATAAACAAAATATGACGGTGCTGAGCATAGACGAAAGTAAAGATGTGTTTGTGTATGGCGCCGAAAAATACAACCACACAGGCTTAATGTTAGAGCAAGGTGGTACTTACCGATTTACGCCTTATCCAGAACAAACTTGGTATGACGACGGCATTAGTTGCGGCCCTGCGGGCTGGCACCGTGACAATATCCAACTTGGGGTGAAAGAAATCCCAATGGCCGTGCTTGAACCGTTTAGACGTTTACCCCACGCACAATGGTTTGCGTTGATTGGCGCTATTGATACCAACGACGAACATTTGTTTGAAATTGCTGAGGGTGCTGATATTCGTATTGCTAAATCAGGCGAGTTTTGCCCTTTTGCTAACGACCTAAACCGCTTTTATGGGGCGAATGCGGGACGGATTAAACTGCGGGTGACTCGTTTAGGATAATTTAGTGTTTGGGATAGTTTAGTACTTAACATAGCGAGCGATGATCTCAGTTATCGCTTGCTGGTTGTTTAAAATTGCTGAGTTAATAGCCGCTCTGTCTTCTGCTAACAGGGTTGTTTCACTCAGCATAAAATAAACGCTGTCATTATTGACAATATACGGA
Organism: Pseudoalteromonas sp. 0802; assembly: GCF_013350085.1. Lineage (NCBI taxonomy): Bacteria > Pseudomonadati > Pseudomonadota > Gammaproteobacteria > Alteromonadales > Pseudoalteromonadaceae > Pseudoalteromonas > Pseudoalteromonas sp. 0802. The sequence goes on from NZ_JABVXE010000012.1 coordinate 47,056, forward strand.
TGCAGCTCGATACCCTGCTGATTATTTTTTTGAATTAAATATAAACCAGCTAGTTCATCATCAACAAAAAAATCGACCCGCCTAGCAACTAGCATTGCGAGACGCTGACGCAAAGATGACACAGTAACGAGTTGTTCTTTATATTTTGCGTCTTCTTTAAAATGAGTGAAGTCAGGGCCAAAGTAACTACCACTGTTAGTTAAAATAACTTGCTGATGTTCGAGCAGCCCTTGTAAATCAAGAGATTCTAACCGGCTATGCGGGTACCAAAACAAGCGCATCACTTCATTACGGTAAGGCTCTGAAAAGAAACTAAAAGAGTCACGTTCTGTGCTATAGCTTGCTGCCGGTAGTAAATCGACTTTACCGTGCTTAAGCTCTGCAAAGCCCCGTTTAGATGAAGGCATAACAACGTATTTAGCGCAAAATCCTGCCTCTTTTAGCACTAAATTAACCACATCAATATCAATGCCGGTGAGCTTGCCATTTTGCTTAAAAGCATAAGGTGCCCACTGCTGACTAATCCCCACTTTTAAGGTTTTATCACAGCTAAAAGCCGAGTTACTCAATACAGCAACAACAAGTAAAAACAGCGCTTTTAACCCCATTAAGCCACCTTAGTTTAAATACTTACAGATCATATTATTCAAGTATGGTTGATAATGTCTGAAAGACCAATGTGTGAAGTGGGAAACCATAAGTTAGCGAGTTTCAAGGGGAAAGAGTAAAGTTGCGAGGTACGAGATACGAGATACGAGGTGCGAGTCTGTAGCAGCGATTTTACATCGCGTCCTAGCACCCAGAACCTAGCGCCTATGTTTTCCCCCGTAGGCGTGAAACTTGTTTCGCGCGGCTGAAGGTTGACCGCTCTTATTCATGTTTGATTCGGCACTAAAGTACCTCCTACAAAGCTTAAATCGCTGAGAAGAACACTCGACCTGACCAACCCCACAGGTCGACTGACCGCTGAAGGCTGAAAGCTGAAAGCTGAAAGCTTCTTTCCCCTTTCCCCTTTCTAACTTTACTCTTTCTAACTTCCCCCCACAAAAAAGCAGCCATGCGGCTGCTTTGAAGGGAAATCACATTTTAATGATGGGCATTAAATGTGGTTATTACACTTAAAGTGCTTTCCATACATCCGCGACACCTGGCTCGTCTCCTTGAGTCCACCATTTCGCTTCGTATTTATTACCTTGGTAAGTGACTTGGTCGCCACCGTTGTAGATACCCGCAGCTTGCCAGACAACATCACCATTTCCGTCGGTTGGTTGTGAAGTTGCTTCCCATGGGCCGCCTAAATCAGGGCGCTCACCTTGTGTCCACCACTTAGCGGTGTATTCTACGCCATTATAAATCACCGTATCACCACCAACATAAGTCGCCGCTGCATCCCATGTGGTTTCACCATCTGGCGGAGTTGTTGTACCAGAATCTGTCACGGTGACATTAAAGCTCACTGCAGTTGCTGTTTGACCATCGCTTACCGAAACCGATACAACATAACTAGTATCTGCATCAACGCTGCCCGCTTGTAAACTTACATCAGCACCTGAACCCACTAACGTTAAGCCTGCAGGTACTGTCCAGCTGTATGAAAGCGCATCGCCATCAGCATCAGATGCCGAAACCGCTACAGCCACACTCGCCTCTTCAGCCACTGTTTTATCTGCAATTGCCGCAACCACAGGGGCTTGGTTCTCACCTGTTGTTGGTGCTACAACATTCACTGTAACGTTACGGCTTACACTTGCCTGGCCATCGCTCACACTCACAGCAACCGTGTATTGCGTATCAGCAGTCACTGATGGCGCTGTGATTACAAGGGTATTTGAATTTTCACCGGTTACTGTTAATGCGCTGTCAGCTGTCCAGCTAAAGCTTAGTGGATCGTTATCAGCGTCAGTTGCCGATGCACTAACAGATACACTTTCGCCAGAGTTTACAGATACTGTGCTTGATACAGAAAGCACGGGCGCTCTATTGCTAGGCTCAGTGACTGTACCACCTAACCCCTCATGCATTGCATTAAGAATATCACCATTATCAGCATCAATTTCCCATGCAAATAGGCCACCTAGGTTATATTGATTCACATAAGCACCTTTTGCCAAAACTGAACGACGGTTATCGTATGTAATTAATTTACCGTTGCTACGATTCCATACATAAGCGGCTTCGGCTTGTTCGTCATAACCTGTTTCAAACCCATTGATGCCATTTTCTGCAGCGCCCAACATGTAAGTTTTGATGCCTTTATAATCAATAACACCGTCTTCCCATACACCTTGCGCTGTAGTGCCTTTAAGTTTGCCATTACCAGGGGCTGTCATTGGGTTATCAGCGATAGTCGCGTTTTCTGGATAAACACCTTCCCAGCCACGGCCATACATAGCAGCACCTACCACGATTTTCTTCGATGGTACGTTTTGCGCAAGTAGATTTTGCACTGCATTATCAGTTGTATAAGCAGGACCTTTATATGGAACGCCTTCTTCATCAACACCCGTGCCATCACACTGACCAACACGGAAATGCGATGAACAATAAAGCGCAGCCTGATGGCCCGTTACATTGCTCCATGCACCATAATAGTCGTAGCTCATTAAGAAAATGTAATCCATATATTGTTGAGCTTGTGAGTAGTCGACATCTTCAATTTTGTCGTAACCTGCACCAATCGCTGATGTTAACTCATACTCACGACCTGTCTCGGCTTCAAGCTTATCAAGCATCGCACGCAGCTCTTGCATTAACGCAACATATGCTGGGCCGTCAGCAACTGGGTCGCCTAAGTTTGGATTAGCACCCTGACCACCTGGGTATTCCCAGTCAATATCAACACCGTCGTAGAACTTCCACGTTCTTAAAAATTCTTCCATTGATGCCACAAACGTGTCGCGATTTGCTTTATCGGTAAAGTAAGCAAATGGGTCTGATAAAGTCCAACCACCTACTGATGGTAAAATTTTCAGATCAGGGTAACGCTGCTTTAACGCCATTAATTGCGAATACGTACCACGAATTGGGTCATTACTATCAACACCTGGTAGTGCTTTTTGAATCGCAGCCCATGGGTCGTGGATCACCACTTCAAAATCTTGCGAGCCTTCACACGCCGTATTTAGCGCGTTTTTAGGACCGCCAGTTAATGAGTCATTAGGTCCACAAATTGGAATAAACCCATACAAGATATGACTGAGGTTTTGCGCTGGAATATTAGTTACATCATAATCACGGCCATAAATACCCCATTCTACAAAGTAGGCACCGGTTACAAGACCGTCTTTGGTACCAATATCTTGGTTGTTTGGATCATAATCCATCGGCAATGGCGCTAAGTGACCGCCATCTGTATCGGCAATAACAATTGGCTTACCTTCACTGCGAGCACAGGTGGTACCACCTTCACATAGTTCTACATATAATGTGTGACGACCTGCTTTATCATACGGGAAGCTAATAACACCACTTTTAGTGCCTGCTGCGAGCGAGCCTTCATTAACCAACATATCATCGAAGTACACTTTATAGCTGTCGCCGCCATCCCCACTCCATGCGTTCCATTCAATGCTGATAGTGACTTCATCAACGCGGTTCACCAAGCTCTTATATGAACCTGTACCTTCAAGATCAACCTCAACAAATGAGTACTCTTGTGGCTCCCAAATAATGGTTGGTGTTGAAGGAGCTGCATTCGCTGCACTTGCAAAGAGTGCAACACCAATGGCTGCGCTTAATTGTTTTATATTCATGATTCTCTCTTATCTGTTTTTATATAGCGTTACGCTGTTATTGATAAAGTTTGAACTACAAAACTTTAGATTTCTGTCCATACTTGGCTGGCACCCGGTACATCTCCTTGGGTCCACCACTGCGCTCGATAGCGCTGTCCTTGATAGGTTACTTCGTCGCCGCCTTGATAGGCTTTGCCGCTGTTCCACTCGATTGATGCACTGCCAGATTCAAGCTGCCATGCATCACTTCTGTCTGGTTGTGCGCCTTGATTCCACCATTTCGCGCTGTAAACGCCGCCGTTGAAACTCACTTTATCGCCCGTGTTGTATTGGCTTGTGCTATTCCAAGCAGGCACGCTCGGATCAACAGGATCAGGGTCGACCACAGTGCTATTAAGTACAGTCACGGTAAAACTTACTTGGCTTGTGAGCTCGCCATCTGACACCGATACACTTACGGTGTAACTTGTATCAGCATCTACAGCGGGGGCGTTTAGCGTGATGTTGGCATCGCTACCCGTAAAGCTCAGTGGTGCAGGTACATCCCAGCTATAAGTTAAGGTGCTTTGCTGATCATCAAAGGCGTGCAGGTGTATCGCGGTGCTGCTCTCTTCTTCGACTTGAAGGTCATCTGGTTGATGAATAATTGGCGCGGTATTGTCAGGAGACGCTTGTACGCTTAGTGCAAAGCTGTAGTTTGCATTCGTTGTAAAGACTTGATTAGTCATTAAATCAGACGCATCAAAGGCAATATCTCCAGTGCTATTTTGCACGCCAATATTAACTAAGTGCGCGTAATTAAGGTTTAACAGCGCTGCAAATTCAGCCTGCCAATTAGCTTGATTATCAGCTGTGATCTGCATTTGTTGAGTAAGTAACTCTTGGCCATTTTCATCAAATAACCGAGCTGACACACTACCACCAACCTCAGCATCTTGTCCTTGACGAACAAAGTAGCTGATTACTGTCCAATCGCTTGGCTCTGTCGGGGTCGCATCGCTAACGATATTAATATCGCTACAGTTGTAGAAGCCTTCGCCACCGGCATCATCTCGTTGCCAACGCGTGTATAAAATGGCATCGCCACTGCGCCCTTGTGGAATAGACACGCTCATTTCATAGTAACGATCGTTGTTAGCATCAATACTAAAATCAAGATTGCCGTACTCTTCAACAAGCTCTAGATCATCCCAAGTAAGCACTTGAGTCGCACTATCAAAGCCCGGTTTTGTTAAGTAAAACTGCCAAAAACTCGGGTTATGCGGCGTACTCGCTAAAAAGCGCACTAAAATATCGCCATTTGCATTAGGGATAACCTCACTGCGTTGCCAATGCGCTGAAGGTAAATCCATGCCGCGTTTTTCTGGGTCGCCTGCGGCACATAATCGGCCATCAGGTACACTTTGCTTTACTGCCTCTAGGTTTGTGTAATCAATAGTATTAGCTGAAAATTCAATATCTTGCACAAACTGCACATGTCCTGCTTCAACAAATGCTGCGCGGCAAGCGAGGTTAGGGATCCCTGTGCCATCAGCAGGCCACCAGTACCCGCCATCAGCATTACAAAATGCTTGGCGTGCCTTTGGGCTTTCTAAGAATCCGTGGGCATTCACATGGCTTGATGCACAGGCAATCAGCATGCTGGTTGCCACTGCCGATAAAGACAATGCCTTTGATTTCATTACTTTCATTGTTGTTCTCGCTGTAGAAGTGCGGAGCAAAATCCTTGCTCCGCTTAGTTGGTTAAAGCGTGCAACTCACCGTCCAGTCAGCAGATGTGCCTGGCTCTGTGCTCGTCCACCACTTTGCTTCGTAAATTACGTTGTTGTGATTCATTAGGTCGCCGCCAACAGCATGGCTTGGATTACCAGCCCAATCAGTTTGCGGCCAATTTGGATATACAGGGATGCTTGCTACATCAACACCATTACAGCTTCCCTCGCCACCCGTATCACCACCGGTGTCACCGCCAGTATCACCACTGCCAGCAGTGCCATCTGGTAGCATTGGGTATTCGTATTTGAAGGCGTAGGTTTTGCCATTTTTCTCAATCGTGAAGTTAGTTGGCCCCGTAATTGGCATGTAGTACATAACTTGTGCCTCAACGGTTTCACCTGTGTTAAATGACTTTTCGATACCGCCCCACTCATTCACTAAGGTGATTGAAAAACGATGGAACTCATTTTCAAAGCCGCCGATATTATCGCCAGCTGCATTCGAGCCATTCGCTTCAACAGCCATGCCGAGCTTTTCTTGTGCATTCCAATTTGATTTGAAAATTGCCGAGGTAGAAACGGGCACATCAAAGCTGATTTTCGCGCCGCTTAAGTCGATATCTGAGTTATTCGTGAATGCGAATGTAGGTGAAATTGGGTAGTTATCATCACCAATTGGGAAGTCTTTCACTGTAAAGCTTACGTCAACCGCTTCGCTTGGCAGGGTAAAATCGACATTGCCTTGATGAGTGTTGTAAGCCACACCACTTTGGTTAAATTTATCGTAAGCAAGTGTGGTTAAGCTTGAGCCCATGAAGTACTCACCTTTCGCTGAGTCATAATCATAGTCACCGGCAAGTTCCCAGAACATGATGCCGCCAAGGCCATTGTTGATAACATAATCAACTTTGGTTGCCATTGATTGCTCATCTTCAATTGATAAGAAAACCTTTTTCTCTGCATTCCAAAGCCATGGAGCAACTGCTACATCATCGTAGTAACGTGTGTAAGTACCTGTTAACACATCATCTGCATCGGTTTCTGGCGTTAGACCATAGATTTCAAGGTAAGAAGGGTTAATGCCGTTTTCGAGATTTTTCGCATGCCATAGTGGGTTCGAACCTGCTGGCATTTCTTCACCCACATCGTTCTTATCGTGCCATAGGTTATCTATGCCAAGTGCACCATTACCGCATTGGTTTTTCTCACCAACGCCAGTCCCTTTCGCACATTTTGATTGATCTGGCAGCGCTGCTTGGCCCCATAAACCATTAGTACCACCCGACACATCTTTAAAGCCACGAGTGTAATATGGAATACCAATATTGATTCGACCCGCAGAAACCGCGCCGCGGAAATAACGCACAGCCCAATCCGTATTTAAGTAACCAATTCCTTCAAACTCAGCGGTGGTATAAACGCCCCATTGCGCTAATTCAGAATCAAGACCGGTATCAAACAAGGCTGCGTTATGGCCTACATGTGAATTCCATGCACCATGTAAGTCATAAGACATAATGTTAACGTAATCGAGATACTTCACGCTTTGGAATGTTTCCATGCCACGTAATAAGTAACCTGAAGATGGCGAAGCAATCGTTAACAAGTAATGCTTACCTGCCTTTTCACCTGCAATATCAAGTTCTTCACGTAGTTTTTGCATCAATACTCGATACGAGGCATTAAGGCCTGCGCGACGCGCATTAGAGATAGGAAAATCATCAGGGTGGCCTGAGTCATTCATTGACGATGGGTATTCGTAATCAATATCGACACCATCAAAACCGTAGGTTTCAATAAACTCAACGGCACTTTTCGCAAAGGCATCAATCCCCGCTTGGTTCACTGAGCCATCGGCATTGGTTGTCATCGTGTAGAAACCACCGCTGTTTACGCGAGTACCGTCTTCACCAAAATAACCACCTGTTTCAGCCCAGCCACCTACAGAGATTAAGGTTTTTACATCTGGGTGTTGTTTTTTGAATTTATTGAGTAAGTTAAAGTGACCTGTGTAACTAAAACTTGGATCCATTTCAGCGCCTGTAACGCCCGGCCAAGTCATGTTTGTCGCTGGGTTGCCAGCTGCATTTGGATCACCAATCGAGACCTTGTTATTGCCATCAACATGCGCAAAGGCATAGTTAATATGGGTGATCTTGTCCCAAGGAATATCGTTAACTAAGTAGCTTGGCTGACCATTGGCGCCATTTCGCCAACTCGTAAAATAACCAATAACTCGGCGTGGATGATCGGCGCCCATTTTCTCGCGGCCATTTTCATCATACACGCTACAGTATGGGGTATTCACACCCGGTGTTTGGTATAAGCCTTGTGGTTTACAATCTGTACCTGGTTCTGTTGCTTCAACAACATTAACAACTTTGCTTTGTGTATCCGTCGCGCCTTCGTTATCGGTCACCGTTAAGGTAAATGAAAATTGCCCAAGTGCTGGAGCCTGCCACGTATAACTTGAAGAAGCGGCACTTGCTTGATGAACTTCAGTGCTGTTTTCAGTTAACGATAACGCAGTCACTTGGCCATCGCTATCAGTGCCAGAAAGCGCAAACACCAAACTGTCACCCACAGTTACTTGTGATGGCAGTGAGCTAAATTCAATGCTTGCCACTGGCGCTTGGTTAACCGGCTCAACGTCATCAGACACACTCACTGAATGTGCAACCGCTGTAGAGGTTAGCCCTAAATCATCCGTTGCGACCGCGCTAATCACATGGCTGCCTTGCGTTGCTTGCCAGCTCGCTGAATAAGGTGCGCTTGTCACAACACCCAGCGATGTACCATCAACAAAAAACTCTACACTTGCCACGCTACCATCAGGATCAGCAGCGACCGCATTAATGACAACGCTGTCACTTACAGTAAATAAAGAACCCTCTGCGGGTGTTAAGCTGCTAATTTGAGGTGCTTGACTCTCATTGACAACGCTGTCACAAGCACCCAATAAACGCCACTCTTGATCGACACCAGAAGTCTCCACAGGGTTGGTTTGCGTCCACCACTTAGCTTCATAAGCGCTACCTTGTGCCTGAACCCGATCACCACCAACATGAGTTTGCCCTTGTTGCCACACTTCTAAGTTGCTGCAATCAATCGCAGCCTGTGCTGTAAAGCCGTATAAACCTAGTGACAGCGCACTCAGTTTAAAGGCATTTTTTATTAATTTATGCGAGCTCATTCGCTCCCTCCGCCCAAAGTTTTAATAACATTTGTTTTACAAATTCAACTTTAAAGTAACACAAAGCGCTATTACGTCAAGCTTACATTTACCTATAAAGGGTATAATAAACACACTTTTTGATGTATGATTTAGTTAAAAACACTAAAAAAGAATTAATTATTTTTATCGAAAAGCAAAAACGAGAGTGATTCTACCGAGTAAAAATGAACATAAAATTAACAATATTTTAACCACGAAAAGCACGCCACTCCTAGTTTGTATAAAAAACAAGCAACACTTGTGTGAGGGTAGGCGAAAATAATTATCGTATCGATTATGGGTATATAACGAATAAATTAGTTTTCAGGTAAAAATTTCTATAAAAATTGAGTGAAAATTATTCTTAACACGAAATTTAGTCATAAAAAAAGCAAACACTCAGTGTTTGCTTTTCACAAAAATCCTATTTGATCACAACTTAATTAAGCAGCGATTAAATAGGACTCTCGTCCTGCATGTTTTGCCTTACGTTGATATGCACCTTTACCTTTTTTAGGTTTCTCTACTTTTGCGGTGAACAGCTTAGATGTCACCATTGCGGCGTACACGTTATCGTTAATTACACCACGACCAGTATCAACTAGGCCTTGTGTACGTTGTTTCTTTTTGCTCATTTTTTGCTCCTATTTAAAGTGTTGCGAGTATATACCTAGCCTAGCGCTACGCAAGTATTTTTAAGGAAAAAACGATGATTTTTTACCCCTTATTTTGTCTTACTCGTTTTGACTAAACACCATGCCTTGTTGTCATTTTACTGACTAAATTCGTATTTTGATTGCATTCATTACCTAACTGCTGGCAAAACTAGCGAAAACAACCATAGTTAATTAAAAACAAACAGGATTACGATGACTGACTTTCTCTTAATCGCCTATATTTTCCTTATTGCAGGCATTATTGCCGTGCCTATTGCCAGCAAGTTTGGGCTTGGCTCAGTGCTAGGCTACTTACTCGCAGGTATTGTTATTGGGCCAACACTGACATTTTTAAATGTTGATGTGATTGCCATTCAGCATTTTGCTGAGTTTGGTGTGGTAATGATGTTATTTATTGTTGGCTTAGAGCTCGAGCCCAAAGCGCTTTGGTCAATGCGAAAACAACTTATTGGCCTTGGTGGCGGACAAGTGATTTTATCAGCTGCCGCGTTTACTGGGATTGGTTTAGCATTTGGCCATGCTTGGCAAACAGCACTTACAATAGGCTTAATATTATCGCTTTCATCGACCGCTATTGTACTGCAAACGCTTTCAGAGCGCGGGCTTTTAAAATCAGATGGCGGCCAAGCCTCATTTAGCGTATTACTCACCCAAGATATAGCCGTTATTCCTATGCTTGCGTTTATTCCCTTGCTTGCTTTACCTGAATTAGCACCCGCCATTGCAGATACAGCCCATGCAAGCGAAGACGGTCATGGTGGCTTGAGTTTGGTAGCAAACCTTGAGAGCTGGCAAGCAGCGCTGGTTACTTTAGGTATGATTGCGCTCGTCGTTTTTGGCGGTAACTACTTAACCGCACCGATTTTTAGATTTGTTGCACTTGCACGGCTTCGCGAGTTATTTACCGCTACAGCCCTATTCTTTGTTATAGGTATCGCTTTAATGATGTCGTTAGTTGGCTTATCACCTGCACTTGGCACCTTTTTAGCAGGTGTTGTGCTTGCAAATTCACCTTATAAACATGAGCTTGAAAGTAATATCGATCCCTTCAAAGGGCTATTACTTGGATTATTCTTTATCACCGTTGGCGCAAGTATCAATTTTCAATTACTCGCAGATAACCTAACTACAATCGTGCTATTAACCGGCGCACTGATTGCAACTAAAACAGTTGTGCTATTAATTCTAGGCCGCATTTTTGGCTTAAGAGGCGCCGCACTTTGGTTGTTAGCACTAGGGCTTGCACAAGCTGGTGAGTTTGGTTTTGTACTACTGGCTTACAGTGTGTCTAATAATGTTTTAGCCGCAGCCGTTGCCGACCAACTATTACTGGTTGTGACCTTATCAATGCTGCTTTCGCCGGGGTTATTTATTCTTTATCAACGTGTGATAGCACCGCGCTTTATTTGTGAGCAAGCAGGAAAAGAAACAGAAGAGTTCCCTGATGATAGCCATGTGATCATCGCAGGCTCAGGCAGAATGGGTGGACTTGTTGACCGTATTTTACAAGCTGGCGGCTATAAAACCACCGTGATTGATTACAACTACAAACAACTTGAGGCCCTTGAGCGTGTTGGTATTCGTAACTTTTTTGGTGATGCCACTCGACCAGATCTACTCAGTGCTGCAGGCATTGAAGATGCAAAACTGCTGGTTGTTGCACTTGATGATGCCGAACAAATAACTAAATTAGTTCGTTACGCGATGCAAAATTATCCGCATTTACATGTTGTTGCCCGCGCTGTAGACCGCCATCATGTATACGATTTATGGGCTTACGGTTGTCGAGATATTATTCGCGAAACTTACGACAGCACTATGCGTATGGGCCGTTCAGCCTTTGAAGCACTCGGTATTGAACGAGAAAAAGCCCAAGAGATGGTCGATATTTTCAGTGAGTTTGATAAAGAAATGCTACGAGAAGCTGCCGATGTCTACGAGATCGGCGTGCCATTCGAAGAAAACCATGCCTATATCGAACGTATCACCAAATTATTCGATGAAAAAGAACCCGAAATAAAACAACAAATGCGCGAGATATGCGAGCGAGTTAAAAGGGACTAGGTTCGAGGGGTTAGGGACTAGGGACTAGGAGCTAGGTTCGAGGTGCGAGATACGAGATGCGAGGTGCTGGGTGCTAGGTGCTAGGTGTGAGAATAAACGCGATATAAAATCGCTGCTACGAATTTGATGTCGTTTGTAGGAATGGCTTCAGCCATGAGCTCCCAAACACCACACCTATGTAAAACCAGTAGACGTAGGCGTGAAACTTGTTTCGCGCGCCATGCAAGCATAACGCCTACGTAGCAGCGGCTTTATTCCGCGCCATTGGTGAGGGATGCGAATTATGAGATGAGATGTTCGAGGCGCTAGGTGCGAGATACGAGATGCGAGGTGCTGGGTGTGAGAATAAACGCGATATAAAATCGCTGCTACGAAAATTTGATGTCGTTTGTAGGAATGGCTTCAGCCATGAGCTCTCAAACACCACACAAATGTAAAACCAGTAGACGTAGGCGTGAAATTTATTTCGCGCGCCATGCAAGCATAACGCCTACGTAGCTAGGTTCGAGAGAAACGCGATATAAAATCGCTGCTATAGGCTCGTATCTCGCACCTCGAAACTCGAAACTCGAAACTCGCGACTTTCCCCTTAACTCTCGTAACTTACCGAAATATAAAGGTATTAAATAATGTAATAAGGAGTATTACAGTATGGAAACGCTTAATAAAAAGGAAAAGCTACTATCTATTTTGTTCGGATTGGCAGCAATTATTAATTTAACTGTCGGTATTTATTTGCTTATATTACAAGGCCTAGACTGGTTTGAGTTCATTAGTTGTCTAGCAATTTCACTTATAATTTTAGCGGGTAGCTTAAACCCAAAGCTATTCTTTAAACCGGTAAAAAACATATTTTCACCACACTTCACTTTAGAGCCAATAATTAATTCGACTGTCTACTACACAATTATAGTTGCAGGTTGGATTTTGTTATTTGCAAGCATTCTACTAAATAGACTTTGGAGTGCTTAAATGCATATGAAAACTCAAAAAAGCGAAATAAAACGCGATATAAAATCGCTGCTACAAACTCGAAACTCGAAACTCGAAACTCGCAAACTTTCCCCTTGCAACTTTCTCCTTGCAACTTTCCCCTTGCAACTTTCCCCTTGCAACTTTCCCCTTGCAACTTTCCCCTTGCAACTTTCCCCTTGCAACTTCCCACTTGCAACTCTCTAATTAAAGACAGCTGTCATTAATTAGAGCGACAAATGTCGGATACTACAATTAAGCAAAAAAATAGCGCCGTTAGGCGCTATTTAAGTTTCATATCAACTTAGGAATTAAAAACTAAAACTTAGTTTTGCGTAGTAGGTCATACCATCAAAACCATAAGGTAGTGCACGAACAGGGTATTTGAATGCTTTATTCGTAATAAAATCAAGCGCTTCATCTTCGCCTAGCTCGTCTGGCGTTACATCAAAGATATTATCAATACCCGCCGATAGCATGAGTTCGTCAGTTAGCTGATAGCCCACGTTAACATCCACTAATACCGCTGATTCTACCGTGCTTGTGTCTTTAAACTCACCGGTAGGTGATAACTCATCAGGCAAGCCAATGTGGTCATTACCAAAGTATTTAACGTCTGTTTCACCATAGTAGTTAAAGCGTAGCATGCTGTTGAAATCACCACGATCGTATTCAAACGTTAGCGTTGCACGCTCACCAGGTTGACCGTCTGTTAAGAAACTACGTTGTAAATCATCAAGGGCGATTGACTCAGGAATCCCCTCAGGTGCATTTACATCATCAATTTCAGTTTCGTTAATGTTACCCGCAAAGGTTGCTGAGAAATTACCGTTATACAAATCGGTGCGGTACGAAGCAATAATATCAACCCCTTTGGTGGTTGAATCAACTGAGTTTGAGAAGTAGTTAGCTTGCTGTGCCCCTGTTGCATTAAGCGCAGCCACGGCCTCAGCACTAAACGAAACATCGTCCGCAGACATTAAGCTGCCAAGGGTAATTCTGTCTTTAATAGCAACATGGTAAAAATCAACGGTTAGCGATAAATCGCTAGTTACGTTGTAAACAAAACCTGCACTTAAGTTTTCTGAGCTTTCAAGGTCAAGGCTATCAACGCCAAGTGCAGATGGGAAATCAGAGCCCGCTGTTGCTGTGAATGATTGCAATAACACACCACCAGCACCTAAGTTGGTGGTGTAGGCTGTATAGGCACTTTGTTGCAGTGATGGTGCTCTAAAGCCAGATGAAATCGCACCACGCACGGCAAAGTCATCGGTAACTTCATAGCGCGTTGCGAGCTTACCAATGATGTCATCACCGGCATCAGAGAAGTCTTCATAACGAAGCGCTGTGCTTACTTGCCATGCGTCCGTGATCAGCGTTTCGGCATTTACATAAAATGCATAGCTGTGACGGCTCTCTTTGTTTGACGCTTCAGGGCGCAAACCGTTATAAGCTTGGAAACCACACTCAGCAAATACGCTGCTGTCATTTACCGCAGGGTATGAGCTATCTGAGTTAGCTAAACCACACGCATAAGAGGCTTCTTCGCCCGGCACGATTTCATAGTTTTCTTTACGGTATTCAGCACCTACAGATACATATAAAGGCTCGCTGCGACCAATATCAATAATACCATTAAGGTCTGCATTAACGGTTGTTTGATCAAATCTAAAACCACCTGAGTATCCGCCTGAAGGGCCCGCGTTAGCAGCAATATCAGCATCACTTGCATCTGGGTTATTCGCCACATATTCAGCAGCATACGACGCATTTAGAGTATTTTTTGAAGTGAAATCATAGCTGTTTTCACCATATACGGCAGATACGTCATAGCTCCAATCTGGATTTAACTCTCCGCGCAGCCCTAGTGAAAACGAAATATCTTCGGCTTCGTTATCAATACGAGGTAAAAAGCCATCGCCATATACTTGCACAACGTTCTTCGCTGCTTGGTCAAAGTTACGGTAAAAACCATTACCTAGCGCAGTACGGTTTGAGTATCCGCCAAATGAGTAAAGCTCGGTCTCACCAAATGGTAATGCCATGTTATAAAACACAGAGGTAAATTCGCTATCCGCATTACCCTGTCCCCAACGAACTTCGTCAGACAGCGTACCTGCAGGTACATCAACTGAGCCACCAGTATCACGCTCTGCGCGGTTGGTGCCATCAGCATCACGGTATTCTAAAGAAAAGTTAATGAAGCCGCCTTCATCACCTAAATCAAAGCCACGGTTTAAACCCATTGAAATAGTGTCACCATCGCCTTCACCTGTGCTACCTGCTTGCACATAGCCCGTTGTAACACCCGTTGAATCGTTTAACGATAAGTTGATAACACCGGCTATCGCATCAGAACCATATTGCGCAGCAGCACCATCACGAAGTACTTCAACGCCTTTTAACGCAGTAAGCGGAATCGCGTTCATATCAGTACCCGCAGCACCGGCACCTACAGTACCATTTAAGCCAAAAATAGATTGGTTATGGCGGCGTTTACCATTGATAAGCACTAACGTTTGGTCTGGCTGTAAACCACGAAGAGTCGCAGGTCTAAATAAGTCAGAGCCATCTGACACTTGCGTACGAGAAAAGTTAAATGAAGGAGCCGTCGCTTGCAGACTTTGGCCCAGTTCAGTGAAACCACCTTTGTTTAAGTCGTCAGCATCAATCAAATCAACCGGCGATGTTGATTCGGTAGCTGTACGATTGGCAACCCGCGAGCCTAATACAGAGATTTGTTCGATGTTTTTATCTGCTTTTACAGCAGATGCTTGCTCTGCTGCCTGCACTGAAGTCGCAGAAACAGCCACACTAACCGCAACGGCCAGCATACTTAAAGAATGTGTTGTCATGTGTATCCTGTTGATATTCCGGCTTTCCTTAAAACAAAAAGACGCCCCTTTTGGAGAAATTAAGAAAAGCACTAAGCACGTGTTGTTGATTTTAGAAATCACGATTTTGAAAGCTAACTCAAGCCTGCGAATTAACTCTTGCAAAACATCCTATCAACAAATCCACAAAATGAAAGAAAAATCAGGTACGACTTAGGTATAAATATTTCCATTTGTAGTATTAATGGAATTTTTAAGGTTGGAATTATTCGTTTTTCAGTAGAAATAAGCAAAATAATGCAACTATCAGCTTATCTCTACTGAGGAGGGAAATGTTTACTTATCTTGCTCAAGCATCGCCAGTTTTTCATCTTCAAGCATTAACGCCATAGTGGCAATCTCAGATAAGCTCTCGTCTAGCGCATTAAGGAAGGTGACAAACCCTTCGCCTAGTTTTTCTGGTTCAGGATGATTTGCCAGCGCCTGATCCCACATTGCAAAAGTAGTAAGTAAATCGAGTGTTGCTTCAAAATTATCAATAAACAACTGGCCATCTTCGCTTTCGTTTTCTTGCTGCGAATCAGCCTTGAGTAAAAATTGTAAATCGCTGTGCCAAATATCTTGGTTCACGATATACGCCGCAATATACCCGCTACAAAAGTCTTGCAATGCTTGGCTTGGTTCATTGCTGTTAACTTCATTTGGGTATAATTCGGCTAAGATTTTCTTTTGTTCAACTTGTGCTTCGGTTACATTGTCGAGCAGCTCAATCATTGCATCGCGCGGCTCTGAATCTGTCATTAAGGTGTTGAATACAGCTTCATCATTATCGGCAATATAATTTGCTAACTCTGACTCACCAAAAAACTCTGAGCAGGCTAACAAACCAGACATATAGCCAATCACTTGATCCAAGCTGACTTGATTAGTTTCGCTTTGACTAGCGAGGTAATTTTTAAATACATCCGAACTTTGTTGGTTAAGCATATTGAGCCTTTACATGTTGTTTTGGTAAGGGTGTATTCCTACCCTAGCGAATTCACAAATTTTTGCAACAACTGAAATGCTGTCAGCTAGTTACAGTCTTCCTGACCTGACTTTGTACCGGGAACACGCAGCTAATTCGTGTGCCCATTCCTTCTGTACTTTGAATATCAATGCACCCTTGATGTTCATGCACTATGGCATAGACCATAGTCATGCCCATGCCGGTGCCTTCACCAACAGGTTTAGTGGTGTAAAAGGGATCGTATATTTTCGCAATGGTTTCTTCTGACATACCGGCGCCATTGTCTTCAACATCGATATAAATATGCTGCTCAAGTTCATACACAGCAACGGATATTTCAGCTTTTGCGCTTAAATTATCACAAGCTTGTTTGGCATTAATTAAGATATTAACAATCACTTGGCTTATGGCGGGTAAGTTACACCAACTTTGTGATATCGGACTGTATTGGGTATGCAAATGGCAATTACGAAGTTGATTAGCAAGTAGTTTAACGGCACTTTTTACCGCCTCGGTCATATCGGCAAATTGCTTGTCGTGACCTTTTGGCCGAGAAAAATCCAGTAAATTGGCAACGATTTTACTGATCCTTTGCAAGCCTTGTGAGGTGTCGCTTATTAGTTCAGGTAAGTCATCAGCCATAAAGCGAAACGAGTGCACTTTATTAAGCTCTGTTAACTGCTTACAAAACGTGGCTTTATCAGTATCGTTGCAGGCAAATTCATCACATACAGCAAGTAACTCGCTAAAGTAATTACAGTAATTTTTTAAACAATCGACATTACTAATGCTATAGGCAAGAGGGTTATTTATTTCATGGGCAACCCCAGCACAAAGAGTGCCTAAAGTGGCCATTTTTTCGGCTTGAATGAACATAGCTTGATGATGCTCTAAGTCAGCAATTTTTTGCTCAAGCTCACTGTTTAATGCCACTAGAATACGGCTTTTGTCTGCGAGCAATTGTTCAGCTTCTTCTCTGGCCGCTTTTTCTAACAAATAGGCTTGCTTAAAGTCATCCATATTCGTCTCAAACTCTGTTTGTCTCTTTTAAAACCTAGCACAAGGCTTGATTTAAGGCTATGTTATTGATTAACGATGACTCATAGTAAAACGGTATGGCAGAACAAGTTAGCAAGCAACATATTCAGGTTTTATGCATTGATGACGACGAAATCGTCTTGAGGACTCTTTTGCGCCTGTTATCAGCGAATAACATCACTGCAAAAGCATGCTCAGATCCACTTGAAGGGCTAAAGGTTTTGGCTACTTATAGCTTTGATGTGATCATTTGCGACATGCGTATGCCAAATATGGACGGCGCCGACTTCTTTGCGCAAGCACTTAATATTGACCCAGAACCACACCGGATTTTGCTAACCGGTTACTCAGATATCGACAACACCATTGCCGCCGTTAATAGAGGTAAAATCCATGCCTATATCCAAAAGCCATGGCAAAACGAATTACTGCTACGCAATATTAGTGATGGCATAGAAAAAACCTCATTAAAGCGCCAAAACAAGCAGTTAGAGAAAAAAATCAAAGCGCAAAACAGCCAGTTAAAAGAGCTCAACAACAACCTTGAGCAAATGGTAGAAAAGCGCACTCTACAAATTCGAAAAGTGCTCAAACAACTAGAAGAAGTCAACGAACGTGAAAAACAAGAGCATCGCAGTACTTTTGAGATTTTATATAACTTTATAAACGCCAATCCGTACCTGGATGGTATGCAAGCGCAAAACATCGCCGCTACCAGCAAGCAAATTGCAGAGCAACTTGCTTTAGATAAACAACATATCGAAAGAGCTGAAATGGCAGGTTATCTTGCACAAATAGGCTTGCTCGCCATGGAGCCTGAGCTTTATAAAAAGCCAACAAGAGAACTAACCGAAAACCAAAAAAAAATCTTTTACACCCACCCAAGTACCGCTCAACTGATGCTCATGCCAGCGACCCATTTACATGATGTCTCTGAGGCTATTTATTACCAGTTTGAGCATTACAATGGCTCGGGCACGCCGAAGGGCTTAAAGGGCAAAGAAATACCAATTACGGCAATGATTTTAGCGGTAGCCCGCGATTTCTGGCAGGCTATTGCGCATATCACAGTGCAAGATAACAGCCGTTACGAAAGCGCACTTGATCAGCTACGGCTATACAGCGGCACTCACTATCACCCAAAAATTTTAGACGTATTAGATAGCATTAAAATAACCTGTGCGAGCGATCAAAAAGTCGGCACCATGAAAATTATCTCGGCTCAAGATCTTAAAAACGGTATGGTGCTTGGGCACGCACTAAGAAGCTACGACGGTATCTTGTTATTACCTAAAGGGCATGTGTTTGGCGCAAAATCAATTGCAAAACTGCAGCAGCTTGAAGCAAGAAAACCGAATCCTTTCAGGATCATGATCAAAAATTAGCGAATAAAGTGATCACTTAGTCAGCTTACTTCGTTACAATGTGATTTATATTACGATTACTTCATATAGGAGCACTCAGTGTCGCGATTTTCCGCCATTACCGATAAGCCTCATGACGGCCGATTCAACAAAAAAACGGGCATTTTACTGACCAACTTAGGGAGCCCAGACGCCCCTACTACCGCGGCACTTAGAACTTATTTACGCGAGTTTTTATCGGACCCTCGCATTGTCGAGATCCCACGTTTTATTTGGATGATCATCCTTTATTGCTTTGTCCTTACGTTACGCCCAAAACGCTCAGCAGCACTTTATAAAAGCATCTGGACTGAAAACGGCTCACCGCTCACGCATATTACCCGAGAGCAAAGCAAAAAATTGGCAGCCCTTTTAAAAGACAAAGGACACCACGACACTGAAGTGGTCATGGCCATGCGCTACGGGAACCCTTCAATTGAAGCGGGCCTTGAAGAGCTGCGCGAAAAAGGCATCACTCGCGTGATTGTACTGCCAATGTACCCGCAATATTCAAGCACCACGATTGGCTCAACGTTTGATGCTGTATCGAATGTTCTTCGTAAGTGGCGCTGGGTGCCTGAGCTACACTTTATTAATGGCTATCACGACAACCCGACATACATTGATGCCCTAGCCGCTAGCATTAGCGAAGATCTAAATGCCCATGGCACGCCGCAAAAATTGGTGTTTTCGTACCACGGTACACCTAAACTGTTTTTAGAAAACGGCGACCCTTACTATTGCTTTTGTATGCAAACCACCCGTTTAGTAGCAGAGAAACTTGGCTTTGAGAAAGACTTTGCTGTAACAACTTTCCAAAGCCGTTTTGGTAAAGCTGAATGGTTGAAGCCATACACAGACGCAACCCTTGAAAGCTACCCTGCTGAAGGTATTAAAGACGTTGCAATTCTAAGCCCTGCATTTAGTGCCGACTGTTTAGAAACGTTAGAAGAACTCGAAGGCGAAAACCGAGAAAACTTTGAACACGCAGGCGGTGAAAAGTACCGCTACATTCCTGCATTGAATACCCGCGATGACCATATCAATGCGATGTTTGAAGTAATAAAACCATTACTTAAATAACGAAAGGCCCTGGCTATTATATACAGTAACTAGGGCCTTTTTTAATGTTGAAGCGTGTCATTAATCTTTACGTGTCATAACCAAGGTCACCGTACCTGCAACAATCCCCCAAAATGCAGAACCAACCGAGAACAAAGTTAGGTTTGAAGCTGTAACTAAAAAGGTCACGATAGCAGCTTCGGTATAATAAGCCTCTGTTAAGGCTTGCTGTAAGCTGCTCGCAATGGTGGCAAATAGCGCAATACCTGCCAACGCCAAAATTAATGCCTGTGGCAAACTTGCTACCAAACCGACCAAGGTTGCCGCAAGGAGCGCCATAATAATGTAAAAAACACCACCAGCAATGCTTGCCCAATAACGTTTGCTTGGGTCTTTATCGGCCTCAGGGCTCATACAAATGGCAGCCGTTATAGCCGCCAGGTTAATGGCATAACCACCAAATGGTGCAATAAATACATTTAATAGTCCGGTTACATTTAGCGCTGCCGATACAGGGGCTTTGTATTGGTGCGCTTTTAAAACAGCAATACCCGGTAAGTTTTGCGACGTCATGGTCACAATAAATAGCGGCAACCCAACACTTATCATAGCGTTCAAGTCAAACTCAGGCGCAATATAAGCAAACTCGCTCATTTTCCACTGCCAGCTAGAGGTATCAATTTGCCCTGTTACACCTGCCATTAAAAATCCCGCCACAACCACAGCAAGCATAGCAAAGCGTGGGAAATAGCGCTTACCACATAAATAAACAGCCACCATTAAACCAATGACTAAAGGTAGCTCATTCATAAAGTTGAACACATCAATACCAAAATTCACCAGCACGCCTGCAAGCATGGCACAGGCCAGTTGGCTAGGGATCTTGTTCATCATTTTTTCGAACACGCCGGTAATACCAGATAAAAACACCAGCGCAGCAGAGAACATAAACGCGCCAACAGCTTGGTTTAAGCTATAACCTTGGGCACTTGAAATAAGGAGTGCCGCTCCGGTTGTTGACCACGCGATAAGAATGGGCACTTTGTAGTAATAAGACAACGCAATCGAGCTGACGCCCATCGCAAGACCAAGCATTAACACCCAGCTGGCAACTAAATCAGGTGTTCCACCTAACACCATAACAACCTGATAAATAAGCGCGATTGAACTGGTAAAGCCAATAATAACGGCCACTAACCCCGCGGTTGCTCGACTGATGAGCTGACTCATGTACACACACTCCTTGGCAATTAAAAATCTACCATATCCTATGATTTGCCAGATGGCACTGTACACTTTTGTAGTATTTTAAGATTTATTTACTATACAGATGACGCAAAAAAGGCGTGTTATAAACACGCCTTTTGAAAGTTTACACGGCCTCTAAACAAGGCTCTTCGACAACTTTTGGCTTATCAAAAATGCCTAAACGAATACGAATGAAGTGCAAGATTTCTTTGGCGACATCAATACCCAACGCACCTTCTAAGCCTTCAAAGCCAGGGCTTGAGTTTGCTTCACAAATTTTAAAGTGCTGCTCATCAAACAATAAATCAATGCCAGCTACATCAAGGTTAAGTACGTTCGCAGTTTGGGTTGCAAGCCATTCGATTTCTGGCGTAATAGGAAATGACTTACCTGTACCACCAGCACTGACATTAGCTTTAAAGTTTTTACCCTGTGAGTTACGTTCCATACACGCAACAGCACGGCCACCGATAGTAAGTACTCGCAAATCACGACCATGACTCGACTTAACAAACTGCTGTAAAATGATGTTTGCTTGTGGGTTTGCCGCTTCAATCAGCTGCATTAAGTCATCAAACTCTTCTTTTGATTTTGATAAGAACACGCCACTGCCCTGCGAGCCCGATAACGTTTTAATAACCACAGGAAAGCCAATCTGCTTTTCAACCAAATCAATATTCACCGGAAACTTAACCAACATGGTATTCGGCGTAGGTAAATTACATTCAGCAAGAATTTGCTGTGTAAACAGTTTGTCTTTCACTGTTTCGATTGATTGCGAGCTATTGACACAATAAACGCCTAAACGCTCAAGGTGGCGAATAATCGCCAGCGCAAAATAGGTTGTACTTGCACCCATGCGAGGAATAACAAAGTCTGGTAATTCAACAGATTGACCATCAATTAAGATACTTTTACCGTCTTCACGGGTAATAGTTAGATCAAATTGATCTGGCGAGTAAACTTGTAAATCTATACCCTCTTCTTTGGCTGCAGCAAGTAAACGTTCTACTTCATAGGTTTCTTGCTTTAACAAGCCTTGGCTATCTTTATAAATGATCCACCCGCGCATGGTCGGTACCTCTAGTCTTGGAGTTTCGGTGACAAAAAAACGCGGATTATGCTCAGCATTCAGAGCCGAGTAAAACAAATTAATTTTATCGACACGATAATAAAAACCACTACTTAGTGATTAACTATTGACCAAGTTGTTAACTTGAGGTAAAAACTAACAATGAGTTAACATAAAACCCCGTAAGAGAAACATGTGAACAGGACGCTTGCATTAATCTTCATTCTGCCACTTACAGCATTTGCACTGAATGAGTGGCATATTCAAAGTGATGGTTTTAAAACAAAACCAAGCACACTGCAGTTTGTTGCCTCTTACAAAGCAGAAGCCGATCAAATAGCCCCACAGCCCATTGTGAACTTAACTGCGCCACTTAATCAGCTATCTAATCATGCGCACGATTACCTATACAAACAAGGCCGTTTGCCTGACCAATTAGCAAACACCGCGTTCAGCGAATTTGATTTAGACACCCTAAAAACCCTACAACCTGGCGATCACTTTATTTTAGTGATCGACGAATACCTCAGTTACACCGTCGAAATTAGTAACATCATCGAAGCCAGCAATGGCGATAGAAGTGTATTTGGCAAGGTCAATGATCAAACTAAAACAGGCCATCAAGCCGTGATGACCCTCACAGAAAACACCCTACAAGGCCAATTTGATGCCGGTAATCAAAGCTACAAGTTTCAAAGCCATGGTGAATACGGGTGGGTAACGAAGTTGTAGGTTACTAGTTGCTAGTTTCAAGGGGAAAGGGGAAAGTTAGCGAGTTTCGAGATTCGAGATACGAGGTGCGAGATGCGAGATGCGAGATACGAGTTTCGAGTCTGTAGCAGTGATTTTACATCGCGTTTGATTGATTGGTTTATTTTTTAAAATAAAAAGGTTTACATGGATTATGTTGGGTATCGCTCCGCTCGACCCAACCTACCCTAAAAATGTGCAGTTCAAATGCAGAGAAAAGCACACGACCTAACCAACCCCACAGTTCGTCTGATATCTAATATCTGACCTCTAACGACTAAAAGCCAGCGATTTTACATCGCGCCCTAACGCCTTAATCCTAGCACCAGCTCCTAGAACCGAATGCCTTAATTCGTAGGCGTAAAACTTGTTTTGCGCGGCTGAAAGCTGAAGGTTGACCGCTCTGATTCAGGTTTGATTCGGCACTAAAGTACCTCCTACAAGAGCTCCTACAAGGCTTAAATCGCTGAGAAGAACACTCGACCTAACCATTCCCACAGATCGACTGACATCTAATATCTGACCTCTAACGACTTAAAGCCAGCGATTTTACATCGCGTCCTAGTGCCTAGAGCCTAGCGCCTAATACCCAGCTCCTAGCTCCTTTCCCCTTTCTAACTTTACTCTTTCCCCTAGCAACTTTCCCCTCGCCAACTCACACCTACTCTTCAATCGCCGGCCATAAACTTGCACCGTCGCTGTCGATTGGGCTTAAAATCTCAAGGCCTAGAATTTTGGCGATCAGCGGGTACACATCTAAATTACTAACTTCATCTAAACGGAGGCCTTGTTTAAAGGCGGGGCCGGTGGCGATAAAGGTTGCGGCCATATCTTCGCTATAAGCGTAACCATGGGTGCCTAAATAACCGGCCATTTTACTGTCGGTAAACACCCGAGGCGCGTCGGTTTGTAAAATAATATCGCCAACGCGTGGGCCTTTATCATAGTGATAATCATGCTTTTGCTGCTCACTTAGCACGATATAGCGACCATCTGCAGCTTTAGCGAGCTTTTTACTGAATCCGCTGATGTCTGCTTTACTATCTGGTTTTGCATAATATAAAACCCGAGGGCCGGTGTTTTGCACTATGAAGTTTTCGTCTTGCGGCAGGCTATCAATTTTAATGCTAAGGCTTGGATCAACAGACGCCATACCGTGATCAGACACAATCACTAAGTTAATGTTTTCATCAAGCGCTTTTAAACGGCTCGATAAATCAGCCATTAAACTATCTAGCTTTTGCACTGCGTCATAAGTTTCATTAGCATCAGGGCCAAACTCGTGCCCCATGCTATCGACCAACGAAAAATAACTTATCACTAAACGTGGGCGCTGTGCTTTTGGCAAGCTCAACCACTGAATAATCTGATCAACACGCTTTTGGTAATCACTGTGTTTTGAATAATGATAAAAGTAATCAGGAAGCATGCCGTTAAAGCGCGCATCTGATTCAGGCCAAAAATAGGTGGCGGCTTTTAAGCCTTGCATTTGTGCAAGGTTCCAAAGCGGAATGCCATTTACCCAAGTGCTGTCGTCTTTCCCTTTACCCATTTTGTAGCAGTCGTTACGCTCAGTATCACAAAAGCGGTTCTCGACAATGCCATGATTAACAGGCAATAAGCCGGTAATAATCGACAAATGATTCGGGAAGGTTTTGGTCGGATAAACAGGGCGCATTTTGTTTGCTCTCACGCCCTGTTCACTGATTGCTTTTAAGTGCTTTGCATGGTGTTTTTCAATGTAATCCCAGCGAAATCCATCTATCGAAATAAGTACCACAGATTGCTCTTGCTCCGCTTTTACAAGAGAGCTGAACGCTAATAAACCCGCTAAAACTAATTGCCAAATACGCATGCGAAACCCTTTTTAGTTCAATTTGTTAATTTGCTCAGAAACTTTACCAAACTGTTTTGAAAATTTTGTGATCATGCTTTCAAGCTTTTTCACACTACGCTTTAAACGTGAGCCGTTTATTTGGCTATAAATAAAGCCCCAAACGCCTGTAACCACACTTAACACAATAAACACAGCAACTGGTAGGCCATCTAAGTGTTCAACCACTTGCGGGTAATTATTGAGTAAATCAATGCCAGCATCTGGTACAAGTGTATTTACTAATGGGTAAAAATCACGGGCGTCAAAGTACCACGCTAGCCCTACTGACGTAAGACCAAGCAATACCATACGGTTAAAGCCATGCACCATACCAAAGTTTCTGACTGAAGAATTGTTGTACTTAATGTCTTTACTCACATTAACCGCATACTCACGGTAATACTCAGAGTAACGCTTAGTATCAACACTGCTGTAGGCGTAATACACCCAATCACCAATATCAACAGAGCCCAGTAAATCTTCACCCGCTTTAAAAATAAACGGCTCACCCGATGCGGTTTCGAGCATGATTTCACCTTTTAAGGTGGTGCTACGATTACGATAAACCTCAACGCGCTCTTTTACATCGCTGCCAACATACATGCCACCGCGATAGGTGGTTGTGGTTTCTGTAGTGGTCACTGTTTGGCGACTTTCATTTGCATGTGCGCTTTGCTCTTTTTCTAATACTTTGCCAAGCACTGCACAATGACTAATGGTGCCTTTTTCGTTACGTGCCCAAACATTTTTATGCTCATAAGCGTTTTCATATGCAAGGCTATACTCATCCATAATGGCATGCTCAAGCTGGGCAATACTGGTTGGTTTTGTTTTGCTTGGCTCTAACGCTTTTTGAATGCTAATGGCTTGCTCATCATCTTTTGCAAGTGATTGTTCTTTTTCAGCAATCGCTTCAACGTGTTGCTTAGCGCCACAGCAATAACAATGCGCAGCATCTTGGCTAATACGCTGCTGGCAAGAGATACAAATAACATCTGACTTACTCGGCGTTCTTGCCAGCATGTTATAACCCAATTGATTAAGGGTGGTCGATAGCATCACATCTGTTGCCGCTAAAATCGCATCATACTTTGCTTCTTGTTTGGCTTTAGCTTTTTTATGGTAGTTGTGCTCTGCCATAAATACCCCTATTGCCACAGGCAATGACGCAAGTAGCGCAGGCAAAAACTCAAGCTTTGCAGCAAACAACATGATTAAGAATGTAATAACACTTAGCACAAGCCACAAAATGGTTCCGCCAGTGTAGTTTCGGCTAATGGTTTTGTCCCAGCTGCGATATTGTTGATCGGCAAAATGCACAATCACAACTGGCATAAAGCGGTCATTTTTAACTACCCGCCTAGCATTGCCATCAGCAATGCGATAATTAAGCGTTAACGGTGTTTCCTGAAAAGCAGTGATTACATTGCCCTTTTGTAGGTTAGCAATTACATCTTTTTCTGCATCAACACTAAACTCATGAATAATGCCGTCTTTGTCTTCTACTTCTAGCCACCAATAACCATATAGCATGTTGTCGTTATTGGTTTTATAACGGCGCTTATAGTAATACATTGATTTCACAACGCCTGTGATCGTACTCGCTTGTGGCGCATAATTTTTTACATCAACTAGCAAGTCAGGGCTGAGTTCTTCAACCGTGTGCATTTGTCTTTTTTGCTCAAGAGCTTCTCCACAATCACAACAGTGAAGATCGGTGGCATATACCGTAGTTTGGCAATGTTGCATTTTCATTCCTTGCTTAATTAATTGCTTAAATCAATGGTTAATGTTTGTTCGCCAGCATCTACTTGGTGCCAACGTCGATACGTTTTATACCCAGGCGCCGACACTTGAATATCATAAGCGCCAGTTTTTAATGTCATGCCGGGGCGATATTTAGGGCCGATATTCATAATGCGAATAGTGGCGTTCACCGGGTTTGTAGTAATGGTAAGTTTAGTTTTTTGCTCAACCAGATATTGTCTACGCTGTTGCTGCTCAGCACTTAAACTGGCATCGCCGTGGCGCAAAATATCAACCTTGGCTAAAGCATGGCTCAGCGGGCTAAAGTTCTCGTAAATATGCAGTTTTTCTTCAAACTTTAAACCAAGCGGATGCAGTAAAGGCTGGGCATGCAAAGTCCAACGAATCGCATAACTAAACACCGGATTGCTCGACTCATCGACCTTGTCTAAAAAGTAGTTAACAGGGCTTTGGTCGTCTTCGGTAAAGGTGTTATGCACAAACATTACTGGCACTATCAAAATCAGCGCAGGCATAATCAGCTTTTGCAAAACAGATACAGCAGTGGTTGGTTGCTTTTCTTGCTTGGGTTTAATCAATTGCCACAGTTTTAACGGCAGCTTGCTAAAGGTTAAGCAAATCAAAAACAGTGACAACGACATCGAGATAGGCGGAATAATCACCGAACGCAATGCTTGCTTACCGTACTCGGCATACTCGCCACCATCAGCAAATTTACCTTCTGAGCTATTGAGCATGGCTAGGTATTTGTCAGTGCGTTTTGCAATGTTTGGATCAAGCACCTTGTCTTTAAAGTTCTTTTTATTCCAATCGGCACGAATGTTTTTTACGTATAAATCACCCATTCTATCGGCAATTTTTGCTTGAATTTGCGGGTGTAGTTGAAACGCAACCCAGCTTAAGTTTGGCTTTAAACTCATGCCGCGTTTACGCATTTCGCTTTGCCATTGTGCATTAGCTTCACTTGTAACCTTATTGGATACAGCATTAGCAAACGCTTGGCGTTGATTCACATTCCAGTTGCTTTCAAGCTGTAACCCTTTGCTGGCAAAATGTCCTCTAAGCTTCTTTTGTGTTGTTTCGTGAGCACGAAACGCCATTAAGTTTTCAATCGTAAATGGGTAGCCCGTTTCACTCACAAACATCTTATGAAAGTTCGGGTGCTGTAAAAAACGCAGCTGATAATGATCTGGGTCATCGGTGTATTTGTAGCGTTTATCTTTAAAGCCGCCATCACCACCGGTTGCTAAACTAGCAGCCTGTAGTGCGGTATAAACACCACCAGTGAGCACACCCATTAAAATAGTGCCTGCGGCATTTTCAGCAACCGAAACATCTTCTTCAATAAGCCAGTAATCAGGCTCAATGTAGCCAATACCCGCTTTTAAAATATTGCTTCGGTAGTCTGCTGCTTCGCGTTCATAACAACGATTTCGGCGGTCTTTTTCGCTGCTTTTGTCATAACGCTCACGGCATTTTGCAATGCTGTGGTGGTAATCATAAATCTTCGGGCCATACTTTTGTGCACGTGCTGACGCTTTTGCAATATGGGCTTTTTGCGCTTGTTGGTACTTGTTCCAGCCGCTATTGATCTCTTGTTCAACTTGCTGCCAATAACCTTGCTCGCGCTCACCGATACTTGCCAAAGTGCTGTTGTACTTTTTACTACCATCAGCATAGGCTTTGTATTTAACCACCAGCTCATCATATAACTGGCTGTAGTTTTTATAATGTTTATCAAAATCTTGATACGCTTTTTTCTGTACAAACGCAGCAATAATCTTTCGCTTATCTTGCTCTAGGTTGTCTGAAAGGGCGGCATCGCTATACAGTAAGCCACCAAACAGCGCCAAAAAGGTCAGGTTTTCTGAGCTATGTAATTGCTCAGGGTTGTAATCAAGGTCGTTCACTTTAATCGAGTTAATCGCCAGCGCGTCTCTAAGTGCAGCACTGTAGGTAGCAAACTGGCGCTGCTCTGCGGTTGAAGGCTCAATTAAGGTTTTTTCAATGGCATATTTTTGGCCAAAAAACACCACCGGCCAAACTAAGCACAATAAAGCGATAAACGAGATAATGCCACGGCCTACTTTGGCAACCATGGCTTTAGGTAAAAAGTCAGCTAACAGCAGTGCAACACCTACTCCAGATACAGCTCGGCCATAAATTTCGAGGTGTTCAAGGTCTTCAGCAGAAGGCGTTCCTAAACCGACTAAAGAGACTAACTGGGCATTAAAAATTGCCTCGGGTATTAAATATAAAGTAGCTAAAACAAGTAGCAAACAGCGCCACCAAAACGGCTTTATTAAATCAGTCATAGTCTTGTTCTTATTGTTTTTTACGCAGTTCTAGTTCAACAGCAGGATCTGTTTCTAGGCTAAAATCTTCATCGGCTTGGCGAGTCCCTATTTCTAAATTAGGTGCTGAAGGAGCCGATGTTACTTTGGGAATATAAGTCTGTGCTTGGGTTGACTTAAGTGTGCCGCCCACCGCTGGATAAAGCTGGTTCCCTTTATAAGCATACAGCTCATCTAGGCGTTCTAAATCAAGGTCTGCGGGCATGCTGGCAATTAACTTAGCGTCTGCTTCATCGCTAAAAAACGGCTGCATTTTTGGTAATTCGAATACAGAACAAAAGCCATAAACGGTGTCATCCATGATCACAGAATCAGGGCGAAGTGAGCGTGACTGCGCTAATAAGCTGCGCTCATGGTAGTCGTGGCCGTTAATAGAATAAGTGGCAATCATAATACCGCGCGCTTTAGCGACTGGTTTTAAGCGTGCTGCACTTTGCTCGTAATGACGAATATCAAGCACATAACCAAAATTACGTTTGAGCTGCTTGGCTAATTTATCGAGCTTAACTGGGCTGTCGTAACGTTTTTCACGATGATGGCGATTACCTAGTGCTTGTAGGCTCTCAAGTTCTTCTTTGTTACGCTCGTAAATGGGGTCGCTACCGGCACCACGCTTAAGATCGCTTGCTAACTTATTCATCGAGGCTTTTGCCGGTGATTGAATAAATGCCAAGTAAATATCCGGATTAATGTCACGCATACGGGTCAGATTGCGCATTTCTAAACTGCTAAAAAAGTAGTTACCGCCGCCAACAAATTCATATGCTAAGTAATCAAGCATTTTTAAATCATTTACTGAGGCATTTGATTTTATTTCTATATTCAATTTTTGATGGGGTTTGCGATAGCGCGCAAACGTGGCAGCAAGCTCTCTGAATGAAGGTGGTATATCATCGGTAAGTAACCCGGTATCTTGGTTACGATGACGTAAATAACCCCACTCTTTTTTATAGCTCATCGACTCAATTTTGCGGCGCTGGTTATCAACGGTGCCAGTTTCTCGACCAGTACGGGCATCATGATGCACAACCCACACATCGTCACGGGTAATTCGCACATCAATTTCAACAACATCAAAGTTGTTGTCGATGGCATCTATCACCGCGTTAAGTGAGTTTTCGGCATAGCGAATTGAGCCACGGTGGCTCTGCAAATTAAAGTTACTGCATTGCCTAGCAGAGGCGTAGTTGATATTACCAAGTTGGCTTTCATAAAACCCTCGTGCATACAGTGCACCCTGCTTGGCCTTAATGGCATTTTTTTCGGCCACCGTTAAGGTGCTTTCAGCGCTTGGCTCTGGGGTGCTCTTACAAGCCGTTAAACCAATAAAACACAGAAGAATACTAGCTAGTAGCCATGGTTTTTGAGACAAAGTTTGCATCATTGCTTTATAGCCAAAAGGCTTTCCTTTCTAATACAAGATAATGAAGAAGTGCGTAAAACTGAATAATATATGAATAAAGGCCACGATTTAAAGTAATAACTTTAATAAAAATGAATATTTTAATTTAAGATACAAGCTGTTAGATTTAATTTAATAAATAGCAAAATGTTGCTAACAAAACGCAAAAGCCCGACTTTACCGCTTTGTGGGAATATAAAATGATCGATTTTGGTAAAAAAATAACGCCTGCGCGCGAAATGCGCTCTACCAATAATTTACACACTGCGCTTGAAAGTGATCGGGGCCGCATTATTAATAGTGCAGCAATTCGCCGTTTGCAGCAAAAAACCCAAGTTTTTCCACTCGAACGAAATGCTGCAGTGCGCTCAAGGCTTACCCATTCGCTTGAAGTACAACAAGTGGGCCGGTTTATTGTGCAAACCATTTTTAATAAGCTCAGTGATGCAAAACAAAAAGAATATGGCTTAGCTGGGCTTGAGCGCGCGCTAGAAAGCCTAGTAGAAATGGCGTGCCTAATGCACTACATAGGCAACCCGCCGTTTGGTCACTTTGGCGAAGCAGCCATCAACCAATGGTTTGATAAACACTTAGACGCACTGACTCCTGAGCGCTGTAAAGGCATTGGTATTAGTGTGATCTTTAAACACCTAGCCCAAGACATAAAAAGTTTTGAAGGTAATGCCCAAGGTATTCGCATAATTCATTCATTACTTTCTCTAAACTTAACCTACAGCCAAAGTGCCGGAATTTTAAAATATACACGCCCGGCCAGCATGGCGAAAATAGACAGCCCGCAAGATAAAAACTACTTGATGAAAAAAGTGGGTTACTACTTCAGCGAAAAGCCGTTTATTGAAGCCCTGCAAACTGAACTCGAAATTGAGCAATACTGCCGTCATCCTGCTAGCTACATTATGGAGGCCGCTGACGATATATCGTATTGTTTGGCCGATATTGAAGATGCGGTAGAAAAAGGCATTATTAGTGTTGAGTCGCTTTGCGAAAAGCTAAAAGAGCAATACACCCGCACACTCACAAACCTAACCATAGACGATACCAAACACAGCGACTTTGCCGAAAAAGCCATTGATTATGCGTTAAGTAAAGCGCAAGAGCAGCCGTACAATTTTAACAGCGAATTTTTTATCTACCTGCGCGTGACCTTGCTACACCCATTAGTAAGCTACGCAGCAGAGCGGTTTATTAATAATATTGAAGCCATTTACCACGGTGATTTTAATCAAGCTTTACTAGAAGATCGCAGTCACTTGCACGCCGTCACGCTCACCTTAAAACAAGTGGCATTAAAGCATGTATTTTGCCACAAAGAAGTAGAGCGTTTAGAGCTACAGGGTTATCGTATAATTAGCGGTTTACTTGACTGTTATAAACCTTTACTAGCCCTTGATGCTGATGCTTTTAAACGCGTGTTAAAAGGCGATCAAAACTACTTAATTGAAACTCGTCTTGTTAAAAAACTATCTAATAAACATTTAAATAGCTACCAAAAAGCCATTGATGCCCTAAAAGCAGAACCGGATCATTTTGCCGCCTACGAATTTTATTATCGCTGCCGCTTAATTCAAGATTACATAAGCGGAATGACTGACCAATTTGCTTACGACGAATACCGTGCGCTCATGGTAATAGATTAACCACTACGAATACGCTTAATTTGTTAACCAAATGTGGATAAATTACTCGTCTCAGCTTAGAATTAATTAACTGTTAGGTCATCGACTAAACCTTACTGGTCCGGAACTTATGCCAATTATAAAAACAACTTTTCTCTTATTACTCCTAAGCTTAAGCTTTACGAGTAAAGCGCAGTACAACGAAGCCATGTGTATTTTGTTAAAACAGCAAATGCATGAGTACCGCTTTAACACCAGCAATAAAAACTATCGCTCAGCTGCCAGAAACTATGAGAAAAACTGCAAAAATCCAACGCCAGTAAACAATGCAGCTGCTTTCGAAAAACTAGAACAACAAACAAAAGAAGTAGCACCTGTTAATTCAACTGCAGCGGCTAACCCTAGGGTGCACTCAGGCGCTATTCAAGCAGAACCTGAAGAAACTACGGCACCTATTGCAGAGCAAACCGTTGAACCTATCGAACAGCAAATGCCAGCAATTGAGCCTGAAGTTCAAGAACCAGAGCCTGCCGAACAAACAAGTGCCTCTGCAGAACAAACCGAAATACCAGCAAAAGTTGACCGTATTACGATTTCTGATGCTCCTAAAGAGCCTGTAGTAGAATCAACTACTAGCTCTGCTATTCAAGATCAAACCACTGAAATTAAAACCCAAAGTGTTGAGGCTGCAACTGCTGAAAAACCAGCTGAACCTGAAGTAAAAGCAGAACCGGCACCAAAACCTGCGCCAACACCTGCACCTATGCCAGAACCTATTCCTGCAAACAGCGATAGCTCTTCAAGCTCATTATTAATGCCAAGCTTAATTGTGTTGTTGGTATTACTTGTTGCAGGTTTAGTGATTGTGCGTATTCGTCAAAGCAAAAAAGCAGACGCCGATTTAGAACTTGAACAAAGCTTAATGCAAGCTAAAGCCATTAAAGCAGCTGCAGAAGCACAAGCAGCTGCTGAAAAAGAAGCTGATGAACTCAAAGCAGCAACAGCCGCAGTGCTGGCCGAAGAACAAGAGCACCCTCATGAAGACAGCTACCCGCTTGCCAACGATACATTTACAGCAACCGAAACTGACAATAATGACGAGTTTTCTGAGCTTATGCACTTTAGTGCTCAGCGTGATAAAGAAGAACAAGAGTCTGAAACTTCACCTGAACAACCACCAGCAGAAGACTTTGCTGATGCCCATCAATTCGAAGATCTTGAACTTGGCTACGACGAGAAAAACGCTAACGACGCTGATGACGACTTCTTAGATGAACAACGTGAGTTAGAACAAGAGCTCAAACTAGCAAGCCTAGAAGATTCATCGTATAGCATCAACGAAGAGGCTGAGCCACAAGCTGAAGAGGTTGAGCAAGACGAACCAGAATTAGAAGAACCGAGTTATACTGCTTCGTCATCATTTGGCTTTGACGAGTACTCAACTAAAGAGCCTATTGAAGACGAGCCTCTTACACCTGAGCCATTTGCAGATACTGATAACAATGAACCAGAGAAGCCAGAATTAGAAGAGCCAAGCTTTACGAGTTCGTCATCGTTTGGCTTTGATGAATACTCAACTAAAGAGCCGATTGCTGACGATGAACCAGTGTTAGCTGAAATCGAAGAACTTGAAAAGCCGGAACTCGATGAGTTTGAGAAACCTGAAATAGTTGAACTGGAGCAGCCAGAAATTGAAGAGCCAAGCTTTACTGCATCTTCATCTTTCGGTTTTGATGAGTATTCTACAAAAGAGCCTATTGCTGACGACGAGCCAGTGTTAGCCGAGATAGAAGAGCTCGCAAAGCCTGATATCGATGAGCTTGATAAACCTGACATAGATAAACTTGAGAAGCCAGAAATTGAAGAGCTAAGCTTCACGAGTTCGTCATCATTCGGCTTTGATGAATACACAACAAAAGAGCCTATTGCTGAGGATGAACCGTCTAAAGATGAAGTGCCTGAATATGACTTATCGTCATTGATGGGTGATGATTTATCGTTTGCTGATCATTTTAATGAAGATGAGCACACAGTCACTGCTCCAAGCACAACAGACGAGCACGACGACATCAGCGATGATGATTTAGCAAAAGCCTTACAAGCGTTAGAACAAGAACTACAAGATGAACCAGCTTCCGTTAATGTAGAAGAGCCGTCACTGCCAGCGGTAGAAACGGTTGATTTGTCTGACGAACTGAGTGAAGACGATAAGCTTGAAGAGATTGATAGCGACTCTGACAACGACGCCGACAAAGAGCCAGAGCAACAAGATGATAAGCCGTATAATCCATTTGCGAACTTATCACTTGATCCAAGCTGGGATCCAAACTCTGACGAAAAGCCTGTGATAGAAAGCAAAACCAAACAGCCAAAATCACAAGCCCTAATTGACGCAGAAGAACGCGCCAAACAGTTTAAAACGGATGAGTGATTAAGTTTCGAGGTGCGAGATGCGAGGTGCGAGATGCGAGGTGCGAGATTCGAGGTGCGAGGTGCGAGTCTGTAGCAGCGATTTTACATCGCGTCCCAGCACTCAAGTCCCAGCGCCTAATGTCTTCACCATAGGCGTGAAACTTGTTTCGCGCTTCTGAATGAAAAGGTTTACATGGATTATGTTGGGTATCGCTCCGCTCGACCCAACCTACCCTAAACATGAGCAGTTCAAGTGCTGAGCTGAACTTAAAGCCTAGCTCCTTTACCCTTTCTAACTTTACTCTTTCCCCTTTCCCCTCGCTAACTAAACACTCACTTAACCACTGGCCGTGGGCGCATTAACCAATGGAAAATAAATATCAAACCAAAAAACACCGACACGGCTAAAACACACAATACAATAATGTTGGTTGGTAAAAACGAATCGGTGCTGTAGCTGTAGCGCTTTAATTCTTGCTCGGCGGTTAACTTAGCTCGTTCGGCTTTGCTAGGTAAAACAAACTCATGAAACGAGTCTGTTGGTTTTGCTTCTGTACGGGCAAGTTGTGCACTTTTTTGCTGCCATAACATATCAAATTGCTGAAACTGAATTTGCTTATTTTCAAGGCACGACTCAAGGTTTTGCAACTGTAACGAACGAGCAGCACAACGTGGCGGCATCACATAAAAGCGGTCCCATGCAGCTTGTTTGCTTATGTAGGCTTGCTCAGTTAATGGCTTTGCCAAGGTGTTTTCAAGTTCAGTAATATCAGGGTTATACAAAGACGACTTTAGCTCAGCTATTTGCTCTTCACTAAAGCAAGTTTCAGATATTCGCGCCGATAAGCTTTGAATGCGCTGTTTATAGGCTTCAATTTTGTCGAGAAGATTGGTTTTACGCAGGGCTATTTGTAGCTCTATACGTTCGGCTTGCATGCTTTGACATGCTTCTGAAGGAGCACTTTGATGCGCCCAAGCAAAAGCGGGCAACAACAAGGCTGTTGTCATTAAAATCCGTTTAATCATTAATTTACGTCACTGTAAAAGTTAGGGGTACAGATTATCAGTTTCTAATAAAACTGCAACAAATCTGAGCCAATTTCACTAAAAAGGCTGATCTATCATCACCCAAAAATTTGCCCCTTCTTTTGAATTAGCAAGCTCTGTTCGAACGACTAACCCCGACATCATAGCTCTTAGTGAAACACCATAGTCATAATGATAGTCTTGCCACAATGCATCCAAGGTTAAATGAGGCGACACACGACCAGCTTCAACAAAGCCAACTAACTGAAACCAATCCAGCTTCAAAAACTTTAGCCAATTTACATCTGCTATTGGATTATATTTTAGGGTATAGCGATATTCGAATGCCCCATAAATAGCGGCTTTGTCATGAAATCGATAAAAATCATAACCCCGTAAACGCTTAAACCCTCCTAGTGTAGCGCCTTCGTTGTACGGTGCTGCATCAGAGATAAACTTAGTGCCATCAAGAGTGTGATTTACTTGCCAGCTGGGTGAATAAGCAGCCCAAAAATTAAATGCTAAAATACGCTGATGAGCAAACTCACTTGCTCCTAAAGAAATAAACTTACTGCCATTAAACTGCCACAAATCCCAATCATAAATATCGTCACTCCCTGGCATTGATTGGCTATAGGCAAGATACTGCCTGCTTCCGTAACTTGGGTTAGTTGCAAAATCGGTGTTGTCATAGAGCAGGCCAAATTCCATTGCTGAAATACTGCCATCTTGTGTACCCTCATTAAATTCAAAGCTTTGCGAGCGCCTAAAATAGCGTGCAGTTGCAACCATTACACCCGATTCCAACGGGTTCCACTGTGCCCCACCCGATGGCTCAGAAACCAACAAGCCATTTTTAAGTTGGTAACGCACCATACCTGTTTGCGATGTTGCGCCAAACGGTAAAGCGTATTCGATGCGGGCATCAAACCAATTCGAGCTACCATCGGCTTCTAAATAAACCTCGTTTGAAGAGTCATTACTACCGGGGAACACGGCGTTGTCAGCAATGGGCACTTTATGGCCTCCGGTATAAGCTCGCTGATCAGGAAAATATGCAGCCATGCCACTGGCACTAAAATACCAGCGTTCTGAATCTAACACCTTATAGTTAAACAGGCCTGCCCACGCGCCTTCGCTCACATCACCTTTAAATGCAGTAGCGCCAACGGTCATTTGTGGTTGATGGTAACCTTTGATCATGCCACCCACACCAAAGTTAAGCCCCATGGTATCGGTGCTAAATAAGTAGGGAAGCACTAAAGACTCGTGCTTTTTATTCGCGCTCTCAACACGCTCAATACTTGCTTTTACACGGGAAATATCAGCATTGGCCGTTAGGCTTGCAGCCACACAAACGCCACAAAAAATAAATTTAAAGTTAAGCATTACTAGCTCCTTTAGTAAGCGACTTAAATAAGCATAGCTGGTGCTTAAAAACTTTAAAATGATTTAACGCAAATGTTACTGATGAAGTTGATAAAACTGCTGATCATCTAAAACTGCAACGCACAGCCCGAGGCATTGTGTTAACCGCCAAAGGCGAATCACTGTATAACGAATTAGGCGAACAAGTGCTCGCACTTAGCAGCCAGCTTGAGCAATTAAATGACTCGCCCGCCGCAAAAGAGTTTTACCTGTTGTGCCCACAAAACATCATTGCGGGCCCACTGATGGGGGCCGTTAATCAGTTTGCGATGGAAAACCCTGCACTAAACCTCCACATTTACCCAAGTAATGCCAACAGCCAACTAAGCCAAAAACGTTTTGACTTAGCCATTCGCATCGGCGAACAACAAGACTCAAGCTACTTTCAAAAGCGCCTAGGCATGATCGCAATAAAGCTGATTAAAAAGAAAGATGCCCCAACATCAAGACTGATATTGCCCTATTCAGAGTCACAACTACCCAGCGGTTTGCTTAATAAATTAAAAACCGAGTATGAACATATAAGCTTTTGCTTTGATGTTACAATCGCCAGAAAAATGGTTGAAGCGGGCTATGGCGTTGGCTTGCTACCCATGAGCGAAATTTGCTGTATAGACGACACCAGCAACTTTAGTTATATCGATTCCCCCCACAGTATTCCCGCAAGGCCAATTTACGCCCTCTGGCCACATTCACGCACTCCATCAGCGAATGCCCTGTTGTTGATAGAACAACTCCAAACCAGTATTGCAGACTCACCAAGTTTACAAGGAGAGGTGTTGGTACTTTAGTTGCGAGATGCGAGATGCGAGATGCGAGATGCGAGATGCGAGATGCGAGATGCGAGGCATTGTAGGTCGGGCTTTAGCCCGTCAACCAACTCAATCTTTAAACCAACGATAAAGACCAAACACAAACAACATGGCTGCAATGCCAGCCAAGGCTAATTGCCAAATTTTAAGGTCATTCAACTTTGTAAATTGCGGACCAACACTCTCATCTAAAGGCGGCGAAGCTTGCTGAATTGGTGGCTCGGTTATCGGGCTCTTTATTGCAACTTTGCTTGTGGCTTTGTTTGTATTTATTTCTGTAATGGTCGGCTTTACTGTAATAACTACATCTTTGTATTCTAATTTTTGTTTACCGCTCCAAGCCGATTCAAATAGCGCCTTTTGCTCTGCTTTATTTTCGCTACACCATACAAAATCAGCTTGCTGAATATTCTTCGCTCTACAGCGATCCGGTAATTGATAAAATTGCCCCCAAGCATGGCGCTTTTTATCGTCATTATATGAATTTGAATACACCGTAGAGTTATGTACTTTGGTGTTTAAAAGTGCGGTAGGGTTCGAGCGATACGTATAATTACCGCCATTACCAGAACTTCTTTTTGGGTGTTTGCAGTGTCTCGCCAACAGCGTAAAAAGCTCATCTAAACGCTGATTCCAACGTTCACCTTGCCTAGCCGTGTAGCTACGATTCATTCTCTTACGAATGCCCTCGCGCTCAGCCTCAATGCTATCACAGCGACTCTTTGAATATTGCTCTTCAGCAACCGTGTTGAAACTCACAAGTAAAGTAGCGAGTAATAAAATCCATTTATTCATAACATTACATCTGTGTAATTTGGTTGTAATTACTCCCTATGTGTTAGCTAGGGAGGTACTTATTCGATAAAAGCTAGCTAAAACAATTGCTTTATAAAACTTTCGATGCAAATTACCTACTCAAACTAAGCATTAAATTTAGTCTCTATCAATTAAACCTTAGAAATATTTAAGCTTCTTTGCACAGCTTGATAGCAAATAGCTTTTTGCATAGCTCCATCTATTTGGTTTTGGCGCATCGACAATATAGTTTTTGCTAACTGTCTATGGGAAACAATAGGAAATGGTGGTCGCTGCTTCAACTCTATAAACCAACCTGGAAAGCACAATATTGGGGTTATTTTTGTTTGAAAACCAGTTGCTTCACTTAACCATTTATAAACCCAATTTGCTTGTATTTTTGCTTGTTCAATTGGCTTGTTTTCACTCCAAGATGGAAAGGCAAGTAGATTATTTTCGAATCGGACTTTGTAGTTTGTATCATCTTTAACGCGCTTATGCCTTCCTTTTGTTTCAATCGCAAAAACACCATTAGGCCCAATAACTAAGTGATCAATATTAAACCCATCAGCTTGAATATCATGAAATATTTGATACCCATGAGATTGAAGCTCAATTAATTCAGATGCAACAGCTAACTCAGCGTCTCGTCCTAGTTTTAGTTTAATTAACTGGTCTGATTCAAACCACGATTTTCTGGCGGTGTAAATTAAACCGACAATAATTACAACTATAAAAAAGTAGTTCAATTGACCGCTTGCCAACATTTCGGTAATCCCTTTGAGGGCAAACGGCATTGTAATAATCAATGTAGCTAAACCTATGTAACCAACAACATTAAAGACCTTATCGTTTACTTGATCGTTAAGTGTTTGTGCGGCTACTCGAGTAAATTTTTTTCGATCTACAGGTAACTTGGCTTGCTTCTGATGAAGCCATACTCTTAAAAAAATAACACCTAATATTGAATATATTCCTCCTATTACAAATAAGAGGCTGAGTCCTTGTGCTATGAAGTTATCCATTTCAGATCCTTGTTCTGTTAACTCCCTCTTTATACATCAATTATTTAATAATGTCGCGTTGGCGACGGCAACCAAAGAGAAGTAAACGCCGACTTCTCTTTGGAATCTCTCGGCGCCCCGAGGTTCACACTGTTCCTTCAATTTGAATAAATTAAATGAACGTAAACAGCGTAGATAAGCCATCCGTGGCCAAGCTAGGCCTTTTACAGCATCC
Organism: Pseudoalteromonas sp. 0802; assembly: GCF_013350085.1. Classification (NCBI taxonomy): domain Bacteria; kingdom Pseudomonadati; phylum Pseudomonadota; class Gammaproteobacteria; order Alteromonadales; family Pseudoalteromonadaceae; genus Pseudoalteromonas; species Pseudoalteromonas sp. 0802. The sequence goes on from NZ_JABVXE010000012.1 coordinate 86,596, forward strand.
ATGCTGTAAATTACTCATAATTAATTCAATTTCGGGTGTGAACACGGGGAAAACCTAAGCAATCGCCTGCAACTGAACAATGAGTTATTTCTTGTTTTCATTAGCTATTTCAGTAAACTGGCTGTAAATAACAGGGAGTGGTTTATGGAACAGGTTGGCATTTACGAGCAGCTTATTACTCAAGTGATTGAGCAGAATTTAGATCGTAAGCAATTTTATGTAGGAGAACGCCAACTAGAATGTGCCGAAGCCGCAACTTGGTTAGCTCGATTTTTAGGAAAGCTAGTCGCACATGCGATTGATGCTATCCCCCACTCTAAAGATCGATTAAGCGAACAAATTGATTTAGCTAATAACTTAGTTTTATGGCTTAAAGATCATATTAAAGACGATGAGCTAATCAATGAAAACCTCATAGATAGCCAAGGTAAAATTCTTACAGCTCTATTCAATACTGAAAACCCTGTAGCAACTAATCTCAAAGACTACTCAAACAGCATTTTCCCACTAACAGGCCTTACACAAAGTGAGTTATTTAGCGGCGCAAATGCAGGCCTATCTCTTGAGACTGAGCTTAAAAGAGAAATTAAATCAGCTGATACCATTTATTGGCTCGTTTCATTTATCAAATGGACTGGACTGCGGATATTTAAAAGTGAGCTAGAAGCCTTTACAAGAAAAGGTAATAAGCTAAAAGTAATCACCACCTCATACATGGGTGCAACAGACGCGAAAGCAGTTGAGTTCTTAGCTAGCTTACCCAACACAGAAGTAAAACTAAGCTACAACAATCAACAAGAACGTTTACACGCTAAATCTTACTTATTTATGCGTAACACTGGTTTTCATACTGGCTATATTGGTTCATCAAACTTATCGCATTCGGCACTCACCAGCGGCCTTGAATGGAATTTAAAAATCACCGCGCAAGAAATACCGCATATTATCGCTAAAACCAAAAGCACCTTTGAAACCTACTGGCAGTCGCCAGATTTTGAATTATTTAGCGGCAAAGTTGAATGCAAAGAAAAGCTAATAAACTCACTTAATGAGCAGCGTGGTAAAGGCCAATCAAGTAACCAGTTTTATTTTGATATCACACCAAAAACTCATCAATTAGCTATTTTAGAAAAACTAAGTGTTGAACGGAGTGTTCATAATCGATTTAGAAACTTAGTGGTGGCTGCAACAGGCACTGGCAAAACCATCATATCGGCATTCGATTTTAAAAACGTGTATGACAAAAAGTCAAATGCCAATTTTTTATTCGTCGCGCATCGAGAAGAGATCCTCACTCAAGCACAAAGCGCCTATCGTGGTGTGCTAAAAAATAACGATTTCGGTGAGCTTTGGGTCGGTAACTACAAACCTCAACGATACAACCAGTTATTTGCCTCAATTCAGACTCTTAATAATCAAATCGACAACATGAAGTTGAGCGCTGATTTTTATGATTACATTGTTATCGATGAAGTACATCACGTAAGCGCAGCAAGTTACCGCGGTATTCTTAACCTCTTTAAACCAAACATTTTATTAGGCTTAACGGCCACTCCGGAAAGGCAAGATGGTGCAAATATTTTGGAAGATTTCTGTGGTGTAATTGCTGCAGAGATCCGCTTACCAGAAGCAATAAACCAACGCCATCTGTGCCCATTCCAATACTTTGGGCTTGATGATGATATAGATTTAAGCAAAATAACTTGGCGTGGCGGTCGTTATGATATTAGCGAATTAAGTAAGCTCTACACTGGGGAGAACAACCGCGCTAAAAAAATCATCTCGAGCCTCAATGAAATCGCCACTAATATTCACACAATTAAAGCTTTAGCATTCTGTGTTAGCCAAGATCATGCTGAGTTTATGGCTAGTAAATTTAACCTTGCAGGTATAAGTGCGGACGTACTTACCAGTAAAAATACTCATGAGCGAAATCACAAACAACAGGCGCTTAGAAGAGGTGAAATAAAGATCCTCTGTGTAGTAGATATTTTTAATGAAGGGGTCGATATCCCTGAAGTTGATACTTTGCTCTTTTTACGACCAACTGAAAGCCTAACGTTATTTTTACAGCAGTTAGGACGAGGCCTGCGTTTACCTGACAATAGCCAAAAACAATGCTGCACCGTTCTAGATTTTGTTGGTAACGCTCGCCCAGAGTATGACTTTGCTAATAAGTTTCGAGCTCTAATTGGCAAAACTAACCAGTCAATAAAAGCCGAAATAGAAAATGACTTTCCGCATTTGCCGTTGGGTTGCAGTATAGAGCTGCAAGAACGTACCCAAAAAGCAATTTTGCGTAATATTCAACAGGCAATTAATAGCAAAAGGCGCTTGCAACAGCTTATAAGCAGCTATTCACAACATACTAACGCCCAACTATCTCTAAGTAACTTTCTAACCATAAACCCTCAAGTGACGTTAGAAGATATTTATAAACCGAAGGAAAATAAGCTCGGTGGCTGGTACTGGTTAAAAGGCGATGAAATACCAGTAGAGCAAGTCGATATTTACGCTGCGTATTATCGTGCAATCAACACTCAATTACTTAGTTGCAACTCACTGAGCTATTTGAGCTTTTTACGCGATTTATGTAACAGCGACTTTAGCATTGAAGTAACGCCTAAAAATCAACAATACGCTCTAATGGCTCATTACAATTTTTGGGATAATACCGGCACAAGTCTGGGGTTTAAATCTATTAAACAAAGCTTACAAGCACTAAAAAACCCACTATTACAACACGAGTTATCAGAAGTGATTACGCTTTTAATAAATCGTATTCACCAACAAGAAAGTGAATTAACGTGCCTTCCTAATCACGCAATAAAATTACACAGCCGCTATACTCGCCAACAAATATTAGCTGCATTTGGCGCACATACGTTTGATAAAAAATCGACTGCACGCGAAGGCGTATTAGAGTTCAAAAAACAAAATTTAGAATTACTTTTTGTAACTCTCAACAAATGCGAAAAAACCTATTCGCCAACAACGCTATACCATGACTATGCAATCAGCCCTACTCAGTTTCATTGGCAAACGCAAAACAGCGCACGACCAGAACACGGTAAAGGCTTAAGTTATATTCAGCACCAACAAACTGGAAAAACAATCTTGCTGTTTGTGCGGGAACAAAGCAAAGACGAAAACGGTAGAACAATGGGATTCGTTAACTATGGCGAGGTTAAATACCAAAGCCACAATGGCAGCCAACCAATGAATATTACTTGGGAGCTAACAAACCCCATGCCAAGTGAAATGTGGCATGAGGCAGGGAAGTTGGCTGTAGGTTAAAACCTAAGCTTATTAAGAATCATATTTGTACTTTGTCTGCGCGACTAGATCTAATGCGTGGACATTTTTACTTCCCGCCAACTCAAATCTATCTTTTGCAAGCCAAAGTTTTGCGCCATTGCTGCTAGCAACTTGGTATGCCCAGTTGCTTACAGCAAGGGATTTATCTGCATCACAATGAAAATAGTGAGTTAGTTCATCAGTGAGTAGCTGACTGTGGCGATCTAGGTTTTGCTCTTGCCAACGTTCACGGTGTAATTGTGCGGCTAAAAAGTCGCGTTTGCTGTTATTACAACTTCGATGGGCGGCAACAAAATTATGGCCTAAATCGTTAGCGTAGCGAGCAAAAGGAATAAAGTGATCAACTTCTATCGCGCTCGTGAGTGGCTTTTGACAATAAAAGCATTGGCCTTTTTGTATTTCGACTAAAACTGGTTTTGCTTTGTTAAGTGCTGTGCGGTCGAAACCAAATAAAAAGTCATGCAGTTGGCTTTGAGGGCCAATAAGCGCTTGATTGTGCTTAATGCTCTGAATCTTTTGTAGCCATGCGTTTTTCGCTAAATAGACAACTAAATCGTAAAAGCGTCTAAAGCAAGCGGCTATGCCTGCATTTAGAGTGATATAGCTTTTGCCTTTTGTGTGCGGATATAAAAAGCACTCTTCTTGTTTAGCTAGAATTTGTAAGCGCCACAATGGGCCTGTTTTTAAAGTGTCTAAAGCTGCTTTGTAAGTGGTGTGCCAGTAAGGGCTTAATTTTAGCTGGCGTAAGCTACGAATATTGTTTTGCTGGCACTCATATAGCACCGCAATTACTTTTGATTGCGCACCCGAGTTTTGTTTAAGTAAAGCACTTTCACCACTATGAGCAGAAGAAAATGGCACTGCATGGTGCCAATAAAGATCTATTAACTTTTCAGCCAGCCTAGCGAGGTCGATGTTTAACTCGCTTGCTTCATACATCATTGGATGCTCAACACAAACATCAGCCAACGCATGCAATAGTGCAAACTTATAGGTAGCACTAAAATCACCTTCCACCAGCATACGCTGAATGTAAGCAATAAAATCGAGTTGCTGCTGCATGGCTATCATCAATCAAGCCTTATGTGTACTTTTTAAAAGTGCTTTAAAGTTCATGAACTGTTCCCTGTTTTCGCCGGCATATTTGCCACTTATGCCTATAACGCATTGTTGTAGCTTGCATATTGGTGATTTAGTTTAGGAACAATCTAGCATGAAAAGCTATTGCAAATATAGGATTTTAGGTAGAGCTATACTCTAAAACCCATACAATATTGGGAAAGTTGCGGTATAGCCTGCTATACCGCATATAAACGACTATATCGTTCTTCTGTGCAAAATAGCGTTTAGCCATGTTTCTGTGGCGCGCTCTGGGCGTTGATCGGCGCTTTGCCATGACTTGAGGATAAACAGGTCGGTGCCTTTAATTATGCTCTCAAGGGCTTGTTCGTTTAGGTCGGTAAATTCGCGACCGTTGTGTTCCCTCTCGCCTTCGCCGTATTTAAACGATACATACACGATGCCTTGTGGCTTTAATGCGCGGGCAAGGTTATTAAATGCGTCGGTTAAGTCGTTTTTTGCTACGTGAATAAGGCTTGCGCAGCACCAAATGCCGTCGTATTTGGCAACGTCGTTTAGCTCTAGAAAGCTGCTTACTGCTACGTCTTGGTTTAAATATTCTGACGCCAGCTTTGCCATAGCTGGGCTGATATCGAATGCATCTACGCTATAACCGCGCTCTTTAAAGATGAAAGCATCGCGGCCAGAGCCACAACCGGCATCGAGTAAAGCGCCTTTTTTTGGGATCAGCGGTAAGAATTCGTCGTAAAGTTCATTGAGGTCTACATCGAGTGTGGCATCTACAAATGCTTGCGCATTTTGGTTGTAGTATTCGACGGTTTTGGATGCCATTTTACTTCCTTTATATTGGCAAGATTGCTTGGCGCTAAAATATCATTAAAGCTGGGTAACGCAAAGGATGAAATGTGATTTTAGATGCTAAGAATCAACGATTTTAGAATGGATATTAGAAGTTAGTTGGAGGAAGGAAGAAGGTAGTAGTTACGAGGTGCGAGGAACGAGGTGCGAGATGCAAAGGTCGAGATGCGAGAGACGAGATGCGAGATTTTATACTTTTAACTCAACAACATTGCACAATTAGCAATTTACTTGCACTATTAAGTATTAAGAAGACTTTAGTCTGAGGTAAGCATGCACGACAAGCAAACTCATTGCCAGCCAACAGGTTGCAATAACTGTAAAGACAAATTAGAACTTGGTTTTGATTTTACAATGGCTTTTCAGCCAATTATTGATTGCACCGATAAACATATTTTTGGCTATGAGGCTTTAGTTAGAGGGCCTAATAATGAGTCGGCTTATTCTGTTATCTCACAAGTTAACGATGAGAACCGTTATACCTTCGACCAGCTTTGTCGTATTAAAGCTATTTCGCTTGCAGCTAAGCTGAAGCTTGATTCTATTTTGAGTATTAACTTTTTACCTAACGCGATTTACAAACCTGAGCGCTGTATTAGAACAACCCTTGAAGCTGCTAAGCAATATGACTTTCCGGTAGAACAAATTATGTTTGAATTTACCGAGGTTGAAAAGGTTGAAGACAGTACGCACATCAAACGTGTTGTTGAGTATTACCAATCACTCGGTTTTATTACCGCAACCGACGACTTTGGCTCTGGGTATTCTGGTTTAAATTTATTGGCTGATTTTCAGAGCAATATTATTAAGCTCGATATGGAGCTGATACGCGATATTCACTTAAATAAAGCACGCCAAATCATAGTGAACCATTGCATTGCCATGTTTGAAGAACTTAACATCACCGCCCTTGCCGAAGGCATTGAAACGGTTGAAGAATATCAATGGTTGCGCCAAGCCGGCGTAAGTTTAATGCAAGGGTATTTCTTCGCTCGCCCAGGGTTTGAGAGCCTGCCAGAAGTTGATTTTAGTAAGTTGGGGTAAGTACGAGAATCGAGTTGCGACAAAACAAGAGCCTTCAGCTTTCAGCCGTAAGCCCTCGGACGCGCGAAACAAGTTTCACGCCTACGGTGAAGACATTAGGTGCTAGGCGCTAGGGTTTAGGAGCTAGGCTCTAGGACGCGATGTAAATTCGCTGGTTTCTCGTATCTCACATCTCGTCACTCGCACCTTTCCCCTTTACTCTTTCCCCTTGTACCTTGCTAACTTCTTCCAGTATTTAATCGTATTTGTATTATAAATTTTTATTTAGGATGCTAGGCTGAATATTCTTTAAGCATATTGAGAAAGGATAATGATGTTTTTACGCATACTGTTAGTCTCAGCACTTGTTTTATGGTCTTCTGCAAACCTAGCCGCTAAAGAGCAGTCTCTTAGTTTTGATGCTGAGTTAAGCAATTATCAATACGACTTACCTGTACAATTTTTTAATTTTTCGTCACAAAATACGCCATTAAAAATGGCTTACTCTTACCTTAAACCTAGTAATAATATGCCTACCGTTGTGCTTATGCATGGCAAAAACTTTAACGGTCATTATTGGACCAATACTGCCAAGTACCTTAATAGCAAAGGCTATGGAGTATTGATCCCAGATCAAATTGGTTTTGGTAAATCATCAAAGCCCGCCGATTATCAATTTTCGTTTGCTGTATTAGCCAATAACACTCATCAGCTAGTGTCATCTTTAAATATTGAAAACCCCATTGTACTTGGCCACTCAATGGGCGGCATGCTAGCAAGCCGTTACAGCCTGATGTTTTCTAGCCAAGTTAGTAAACTCATTTTGCTAAACCCAATTGGTTTAGAGAACTATTTAAATTATGTGCAATACAAAGACACCGATTTTTTCTTTAAAAATGAATTGGCTAAAACACCTGAAAAGGTTATTGCTTACCAGAAGAAAAACTATTACGACGGTAAATGGAATAGCTCCTACGAGCAATTAACCCATTTTATTAGTGGTCAAATTCAAGGCCCTGATCATAAGCATATGGCGTGGGTTAATGCTAAAACCTACGATATGATTTTTACGCAACCGGTCATAACACAGTTTGATCAGTTAAGCATGCCTGTGTCTTTAATTATAGGCACCCGCGACAGAACTGGCCCTGGCCGCAATTGGAACAAAGCAAATGTTGACCATGAGCTTGGCCGTTACGATAAATTAGGCAAAGCCGCGGCAGCTATGATCCCAAAATCGCAATTAATTGAATTAGACGATATTGGCCACCTTCCTCACATCGAGGATTTTGAACGCTTTAAAGGCGCATTAGACAAAGCGTTATCATTTTAATTCTGGTCGCGCGAAACAAGTTTCGCGCCTACGTGTAGCAGCGGGTTTATCCCGCGTCATCAGATGCTAGGTTCTAGGAGCTAAGCCCTAGGACGCAATGTAAAATCGCTGCTACCTCGAATCTCGAATCTCGAATCTCGAATCTCGCATCTCGCATCTCGCATCTCGCATCTCGTAACTATACTCTTTCCCCTCGAAACTCATAACTCGCAACTTCCCCCACTTTTAGTACCGTTTTTGTGAAAAATAACGACTTATTCGTTGATGTAGTTACAATTTATCTGTAACTTGTGTCGCCCATTTCGCTACGCACGACTATAATATTAAGCGAAATCAACATTTTCATACTAAATACTAGGGATACACAATGAAAAAACTTCCTATTGCATTGGCTCTATGTGCTGCTTTTGTGTCTGCAAACACAATGGCAGAGGTTCGCATAAACGGCTTTGCTTCTATTGTTGGCGGTAAAGCCCTTGACGACGACGCAACTCTTTACGGTTACGATGACGATATTTCGTTTAAAAACGAAAGTATGTTCGCATTACAGCTTTCTGCAGATTTACAAGAAAAGCTGAGCGCTACGGCACAAATTGTGGCGCGTGGTAGTGATGATTTTGATGCTGAGTTTGAATGGGCTTATTTAACTTATGAGTTCAGCGATGAGCTACAAGTGAGTGCTGGTAAAATGCGCGTGCCGTTTTACCGTTATTCAGACTTTTTAGACGTTGGTTACACTTACCGCTGGGTTCGTCCGCCGCAATCTGTTTATAACCTTCCATTTTCAACGTATGAAGGCTTAAGCTTGTTACACAACACGCAATTAGGTGATTGGGATTCAACCGTTCAAGTTATTTACGGTAGCTTCGATGGCAACATTGCTGTGGTATCGGTTAATGGCGATACAGAGCTTAATGATATTGCTGGTATCAACTGGACGATGAGCTACGACTGGTTCAGCGCTCGTGCTGCGTACTTTGTAGCTGATACAACAATTGCAATTGAAAACGACACCGATGCAGGTGTTGCACTTAATGGCCTTGAGCAAACTCTTCGCGCTGCAGGCTTTGTTGATCAAGCTGATGATATTGCGGTAGACGAAGATGATGGTTCTTTCTTCGCTGTAGGCTTTTCAATTGATTACAACGACATTCTATTTGATGCTGAATACACTGAGTTTGAAGTAGAAAACAGTGCTCTTGCTAAACAAACTCAATACTACACGTCTGTTGGTTACCGTATGGATGAGTGGATTGTGCACTTAACTTACGAAAATAACGACGACAAACATGATAGCAACCGCTACAACGCGCTACCTGCAGTACCAGCTTTAAACGCAGGTATTAATCAGGTGCTTGAAGGCGTTAGAGCAAAGAGCAACGTGTATACCATTGGTACGCGTTATGACTTCCACCCATCAGCAGCATTGAAAGTAGATTTCAGCCGCTTTAAAGATGACATTTCAGATACAGAAACCGACGTTGTTGCTGTTGCTGTTGATTTAGTTTTTTAATTGGAGTTCATAATGAAAAAATTATTAATCGCTACAGCAATGACTCTTTGCTCGCACGCTGCATTTGCTGATGTTGCTGTTATTGTGAACCCTGCAAATGGCAATGCTATTGATGAAGGGACAATCAAAAAGATTTACCTTGGCAAGACCAAGTCATTTGATGATGGCACAAAAGTAAACCCGGTAAACCAAGACGGCAACAGCGTAAGCGATGAGTTTAACGATAAGGTTGTTGGTAAGTCGAGCAGCCAACTTAACGCTTATTGGTCGAAACTGGTATTTACAGGTAAAGGTACTCCGCCTGAGAAACTAGCAAACGATCAAGCTGTTATTGATTTTGTTGCAGCCAACGGCGACGCCATTGGTTATATCGATGCAGCAAAAGTAACTGATAAAGTTAAAGTAGTAGGTACTTTTTAAGTTATTACTACGGCTAATAAAAAACCAGGCAATGCCTGGTTTTTTATGCGCTTAAATTACTCGACTTTAAATTTAGCTGTGGCGTCGAGTAACGAGTCAGACAGGTAATGAAGGTTCTTCGCTACATCACGTACCGCCGACAATGAGTCCATTGTTTCTTCAAACGACATATGCATATTCGACACGTTATCAACAACCATACTAGCAACTGATGTTTGCTCTTCGGTAGCTGCGGCGATTTGCGAATTCATACCGTTAATTTCTAAAATCTGCTCAGAGATTTTATCAATCGACTGCCCTGTATTTTCTGCTGCTTCGGCATTGTTTGTAGCCATATCTCGGGCTGAGTTCATTGCATTTACTGCATGGCTTGCTGCGGTTGTCAACGTTGAAAGCAGCTCTCTGATTTCGTTGGTTGAGTGCGATGTTCTTGATGCAAGCTCTCGTACTTCATCTGCTACAACAGCAAAGCCACGGCCTTGTTCACCTGCACGCGCAGCCTCAATAGCCGCGTTTAATGCTAGCAAATTGGTTTGCTCCGCAATTGAAGTGATCACATTCAAGATTTGTGTAACATTTTTAGTGTCATTTGCCAGCTGGTTAATTGTTGAAGCCGCTTGGTTTATTTCTTCACTTAATGTTTTTGACTCAGTAACAGAGCGCTGTATTTGCGTTCTGCTTTGCTCAACTTCGCGCTCGGCTGTTTGCGCAGCTTGTGATGCATTTGCCGCTGAATGAGAAATATCAGCAACACTTTGACGCATTTCTTCCATCGACTGCTTAACTATTTCGGCATCGGATGTTTGTTTCGTTGTAGCACGCTCAGCACGTTCCATACCTTGCACAAGTCGCGTTGAGTTCTCCATTAATGGTTCACACACAGCTATTACCTCAAGTACCGAGCCTTTTAATAGCTGAATAAACGCATTGAAGTTAATTGATACCTGACCAATTTCGTCTTTAGCGTGTACTTCAAGTTGTGTGCTTAGTGAGCCTTTACCGTCGGCTAACAGGCGTAAGTTATCTGCCGCAGCGCTAGCAGATGAGCCAATTCCACGGGCAATCCAAATTGAGGTAACCACCAATAAAATAAGTGATACAACAGACACAATAAGCATTAAGTTTAGTGCGTTGTCTGAACGGGCTTTGGTTGCTTGTACAAGTTCAAAAAAGCGGTCGTCTGCGCGGGTTTGTGCACGTTTAAATCCCGCTAAAACAGCTTCATATTGCTGTGTTTTTTGCTGTGCTTGCTGTTGAATTTTACTAAAGTCAGCGGTGCCGTCGATCATTGAAGTGGCAATCGTCGACGAGGTTTGTGCATAAAGCTCTAATTGTTTTTTGGTATCGGCATGCACATAGCTGTCGTTAATGCTAATGATATTTTGTAGATTTTCGTTAATCGTTTTATACGTTTGCGCAGCACTATCCACTAAGTCTGACTCACCAAAAGTGACTGCTTGAGTGTATAACTCATCTAGTTTTTCGAGTAGCGCAACGTTTGCTGAAGTGAGTTTAACGACTTGATATGACGACTTTTCTAGCTCGTCGAGCGAGACCTTGTTGTCATTCATGGCTATAAAATTGGTTACTACTATGATCACGAATGCCGTTATGGCAATGCATGTTATGGCGTGTATTTTTTTTGTGATGCTCAAGTTATTGAATGAAATACTTGCAGACATTGAATCCACCTTTGCTGTCATATTACTTAGTATTATCGCCCGATTTCCCTAAAGTATTAACTATATTTATATATTTTCAGGTTTTTTTCTTATTTAGTGCCGTTTGTGGGAGGGTGGCGAAGAGCGAGAAGAAAAAAGTGGTTAGAGGTCAGATATTAGATATCAGCCGAAATGAGGGGTTGTTAAGGTCGATTGTTCTTCTCTGCAATGACAACCCTGTAGGAGATGTATGGACTCCTCCCCCAAATAGGGTGAGTACGGTATAAAGAGATTGGACAATTACTTTTACCAATAA
>NZ_JABVXE010000129.1:0-205 GCF_013350085.1 Pseudoalteromonas sp. 0802
AGCGAAGCTTAGTTTACTAAGTGACGCAAACAAATTTAGAGTCTCAAATGTAACTGAGTGACTATATAGTCAATTCGATATCGAAAGATATCAAAATCAGAATTCATTGAGCATGTCCTTCGGGACAGAAAAAACTTTTAATTGAAGAGTTTGATCATGGCTCAGATTGAACGCTGGCGGCAGGCCTAACACATGCAAGTCGAGC
>NZ_JABVXE010000013.1:0-89988 GCF_013350085.1 Pseudoalteromonas sp. 0802
AGCCATTAAGCTAACCTGTACTAATTACCCGTGAGGCTTAACCATACAACGCCAAACGCGTTTTATGACAGCGTAACGAACAGAAGTTAAGACACTAAAGTAGACATTTACTTGATATCAGAATTCCAGATTTTAGTTAATTGCCAAGGCGATTAACAAACCAAATTTGCTTGGTGACAATAGCGTTTTGGACCCACCTGACCCCATGCCGAACTCAGTAGTGAAACGAAACAGCGCCGATGATAGTGTAGCAGCTGCTATGTGAAAGTAGGTCATCGCCAGGCTCCAAATAAGAGAAGCCCGATTCGAAAGAGTCGGGCTTTTTTGCGTTTTGAGCTATCCACACAACGTGCCCTATTTATTCTTGAGGTAGGTTGGGTAGAGCGAAGCGAAACCCAACGAGTTAGCGAGTTGCTAGTTAGCAAGGGTAAAGTTGAACTGTGTGGTTGTTTAGTACAGAGTCATTCTAAGCTCACCCTGTTCATTCTCTAGGTAGGTTGGGTAGAGCGCAGCGAAACCCAACAAGTTAGCGAGTTGCTAGTTAGCAAAGGTAAAGTTGAACTGTTTGGTTGTTAGGTAACTGAGTCACCCTCAGCAACAACCTCCGTAAGAGGCACTTCAGTGCCGAATTCAGACCAGAACAAACACATTTACGGCTAAAGCCGTACCTACAAGTACACTTTGCCTAGAACCTCCAGCTGAGGAAGACGCAGCACCAAACACCTCCACCGCGCGGCTGATCGCTGACGGCTGAAAGCTGATAGCTCTGTGTTGGGTTCCGCTGCGATCTACCCAACCTACGCCAGACCTTTAAACTTTCCCCTTTCTAACTTTACTCTCGCTAACTTATGTTGGGTTTCACTTCGCTCTACCCAACCTACCACCCAATTTACCCTTTGTTGCAATTTTAATCTTGGTTTAGTACCTGAGCTATGTAAAACTATTTCCGTTTTTAAACCACAATCAGGTGACATGAATGTCTCAAATAAAAGCTTGGAAACTTATCAGCCTGTTTTGTTTGGTAAGCTTGCTTATGGGCTGTGAGTCGAAAGAAGAGCAGCTGAAACAAACAATACAACAATCCATAGAAAAAGCTGAAGTTGAATTAAATCAACTCGGTACAGCGCTTGATAATGGCTCTTTGCGTAATGCGACGATACTTAAACAATACGGCAAGGTGCTTGCTGAGCAGCAACCGCAACTTTCTGAGATCGCCCGTGTAATTAGTCTTGATGCGACTCGTGAAGGGGCTATTTATTCAGGTCTTACACAACGCTTAGCTGATGTTAAGTCTACGTATCTAATACCACCATATGAAGATACTCTTCATCAACTTGATCTTATTCGTGATGCTGCCAAGCCATCTTTATTTCAAGATGCGCTTACCGATCCTATCAATATGCTTGCTGATATGTCGCAGGGGTCACTAGCACGGGTTGGCGCAATTAGTGAGGCCGCTGAAGGTGAAAGTGTTGGTAACCAGTTAGTTGGTAATCCTAACTATGGGCAATGGCAAACGAATAGCAGCGGTACCAGCTTTTGGGTTTGGTACGGGATGTATCGTATGTTAGGCGATGTATTCGACCGAGTTGAGTATGGTCGCTGGAGCCGTCACAGAAAGTACAGCTATTACAATGACTATGGCCGTTACCGTTATTCGAGCCCAAACCAGATTAAAGCACAACAAACGGTAGAGACACGTACTCGTCAGTCTTATCAACGCCAAGGTAAACAATTCACTAGTCCGTATGCCACTAAGCGCAGTGGTGCATCTGGATTAAGCCGTAGCAGCTATACGCCGCCACGCACACGCAGTAGCTATGCTTCTAGCAGTAGTTACAGTAAAAGCTCTGGGTCATTACGCAACAGCTCGAGCAGAACATCACGTGGCATTAGCCGCGGTAAGTAGTGAAAAGAATAACCACCGGAGTTACAACACATGTATGAATTTAATGGAATAACAACTTGGTCGTTGCAAGCTTTAGCAATCGACTTTGCAATCATTATCGCTTTATTTGTCAGCCTAAAATTTATCAAAGGCTGGGTATCTAACTTACACGCTAATGATGAAATAACTGAGCGTGACAATTTTGCTTTTGGTATTAGCTTTGCGGCAGGACTTGTGGCACTGGCTATTGTTCTAAGTGGCGTGAGCAGCGGCTCATTTGCACCGACTTTACAACAAGAAGCATTACAAATGCTAGGTTATGGTGTGATGGCGATTGTGCTTATCAAGCTAGGTCACTTCTTCCAAGACAAGGTAGCGCTTCGTAAAGTGAGCCTGCATGACGAAATCGTAAAAGGTAATGCGACTGCTGCACTCATTGATTTTGGCCATGTGGTGAGTGTGGCTATTGTTATTCGCTCAGCTTTATTTTGGGTGGCGACTGAAGGCTGGCATGGTATTCCAATTGTGATCGCAGCTTTTGCCATTGGCAGCATTGCGATGCTACTGATCAGTCAATATAGAGTGCAGTTATTCAAGCGTACTAATCGCAGTGGTGATTGCTTACAGCAAGCGGTTATTGACGGTAACTTAGCAGTAGGTATTCGTTACGCTGGCTTTTTAGTGGGTAGTGCATTGGCATTAACTGCTGCATCAGGTATTGCTCCTTATGCGGCTGACAACATTGTTGCTAGTTTAGGTTACTGGGCATTAAGTGCTGCAGTGAGTTTAGTTGCTTTCATTTTACTGCACTTAGTGACTATCAAAATCATCCTATCTGGTTGTGATATTTCAGATGAAGTGAACCGCCAGAAGAACGTGGGTGTAGCAGCTATCTCTGCAGCAATCTCATTTGCGATTGGCTCGACTATGGCAACCTTGTTAGGTGCCTAATTAAGTGTCTACTACAACAAGCGCCCCAAGTAGAGCCAATCTACTTGGGCATGATTTCCTATTAATAACTGTTATGGCCGTACTCGCTGGGTGCGGCCTAATTTATGAATACCTGCTATCTCATTATGCAGGTCGTGTCTTAGGCTCGGTCGAGAGTGCCATTTATGCCATGATCGGCACCATGATTGTCGCTATGGGTATCGGTGCATTTTTAGCACGTTGGTTTAAAGATGCATTTACTGCTTTCGCGTGGCTAGAGAGCATAATTGCTTTGGTCGGCATGGGCTGTATTTTAGCGATAGCGAGTGTTATCGCTGTCAGTTATTCATTGCCGCATATCTTCTCCGAAATTTTTAACTTGCCTGCAGATACCGTACTTAATGGCTATGTATTTGAAAAGCTACAAGAGTGGTCACGTTTCTTACCCTATGTGTTTGGTCTGTTACTCGGGCTATTGATCGGTATGGAGATCCCGCTGATTGCGCGTATTCGCCAGCAAGTTTATGGCCGCTTTTTAGAAAATAATGCGGGAACTATTTACGGGGCGGATTATATCGGTGCCGGTGTCGGTGCTGCTATTTGGGTGAGCATTATGCTTGCTATGCCAATTATGCAAGCAGCAGCTTGGACGGCGTTGTTTAATATTATTGCTGGTCTCGTGTTTTTATGGCGCTATCATCAACATGTTCGCTTCGCTAAGCTACTGCTAGTTTGCCATGTGCTGTTGTTGGTGTTTTTTGCGTTTGTGCTCGTGCTTGGCACCAGCTGGATGAAAAACCTAAGCAATGTTTTATACAAAGATAAAGTTATCTACTCGCAAGCAACTAAGTATCAGCACCTAGTTTTAACTGAGCGTTTGAGCCGCAATCAGCCCAATGCGATTACCGATCTTTACCTCAATGGCCGTTTACAATTCTCAAGTGTGGATGAGCAAATTTATCATTCAATGCTTGTCTATCCTGCTATGTTGGCCTCAAATCGCCATGACCGCGTGTTGATCATCGGTGGCGGTGACGGGCTTGCATTACGTGATGTTCTGAAGTGGCCAGTAGAGCATGTCACTCTGGTTGACTTAGATGGTCAGCTGTTAAACTTATTTGGTAATGATGTTGGCGACTATGATGCGCCAGAGAAAATCAGAACACGTTTAACAGCGCTAAATAAACATTCTATGAGCGATCCCCGGGCTGATATTCGCATTGCAGATGCCTTTTTAGAAGTCGAAGCAATGCTGGCAAAAGGCGAGCGCTTTGACACTATTTTAATTGACCTACCAGACCCTAATCATCCTGATCTTAATAAGATGTACAGTGATTATTTTTATAATCATGTGCGTCAGTTGTTGGCACCTGATGGGGCTGTGGCTGTGCAATCAACATCGCCTTATCATGCGAAGAAAGCATTTTTAAGTATTGCTAAAACAATGAAAGCTGCTGGCTTTGGTTATGTTGAGCAATACCAACAAAATATTCCTTCGTTTGGTCAATGGGGTTGGACTATCGCGACCACCGCTGGCAAATCAGCAAGTCAGCGAATTCGCGAAACTAACGAATTACCGGTGCCATCTCGTTGGGTAAGCAAAGAATATTTATTGGCTTCTTTTGTGTTTCCGAATCATTTTTTTGAACAAGTAAACACGATTGAAGTCAATAGATTAGGTTCAGGAACCTTATATGATTATTACCGCCAAGCGTGGCAAGTTGAAACCGAATTGTACAAAAATTGATATTTTATAGTTGACATAATATGTCGGCTATGCAAATCTTAACTCAGACATAATATGTCAAAACGTAAAAAGGTGAGACATGGAATTAAATGAACTATCAATCAAACTGGCTTCTTTTGAAACAGAAGGTGTGAGCTTTGAGTCTTTCTTGATTGCCAACGAAGGTGAGCAAGATGTGTTACAAGTTATCGTCGATGGGAATGATGAGTTACCTATCTTTGTTACTCAAACAGAAGAGCAATTACTGTGTATTAGCTACCTGTTTGCTGAAAACGAAGTACAAGCAGATATGCGTAATGAGTTAAACGAAACGTTACTACGTTTAAATGTACCAATCCCATTAAGCGCATTTGCAAAAATTGATGATAAATACGCTATTTTTGGCGCGTTATCGGTTAATTCATCGTTTGATGATATTACCCATGAGTTGGTAACACTGGCAGACAATGCGATTGATGCACTTGAAGCCGTGACTATTTATTTAAACGATTAATTAGCAATTTCTGGAGTTAAGATTATGAGTATTTTAAAGAAACTATTTACAGCTGTACGTGGTGGCGCTCGTGAAGCAGGACAAGCAATTGTTGATGCAAACGGTATCCGTATCTTTGAACAAGAAATTGCTGATGCACAAAATGCCCTACAACGCGCTAAAAAAAGCCTGACTGAAGTAATGGCAAAAGAGATGCAAACGAAGCGTAAAATTAGCGCACTAGATGCATCAATTGCAGAACATGAAGCGTATGCAGGTCAAGCACTTGAAAAAGGCAATGAAGCGCTAGCATTAGAAATCGCAGAAAAAATCGGTGATTTTGAAGCTGAGAAAGCAGAGCACGAAGAAGTGTTAGCTGGTTTTAGTAACCACATTGTGCAACTAAAGCAGCAAGTCAAAGATGCTGAAAAGTCGATTAAAGAAAACCAACGTCAATTAACGATGGTTAAAACGACAGAGAGTGTGCAGCAAGCAACAATGGCTGTTAATAGCACGCTAAATACTAATAGCTCATCAATGACATCAGCACGTGAGTCTCTAGAGCGTATTAAGCAGCGTCAGCAAGACCGCCAAGACCAGTTAGGTGCGGCTAAGCAATTAGAAGCTGATACTAATGGCGATGATTTAAAAGCGAAAATGGCTGAAGCGGGTATTGGTGATACCAACCCGAAAAGCGCGGATATTCTGGCGCGTATTAAAGCAAAACAAAATAGCTAATCAGTTAACACAAAGACAAAAGGTAACCCACGCACTGGGTTACCTTTTTTGCTTCAATAAGGAGTCAGCCAATGTTTAACTTTTTCAAATCTAAAAAAGCACCAGAGCGTCAGCTTACTGATCCAAGCCAATTACTCGTTGGTGATATGCTGACGGTGATTGATTCGTTTGCTTACCCAAGCTGGTTAAAAGGACAGACACTGCGTGTTATTGATGTGCAAACGTATCAGTATCAACGTAGTGCAGAGTATGAGTTGGTACTCGAAAGCGAATCTGGCCAAGTGGTGTTTTTGCAAATTGAATCAGATGACGGTGAGCAATGGGCAAATTTTGCGATCAAAATCCAACGCGACGATGTTGATGAGATTTTTACCCTTGATGAGTTCGCTCGTATTTTTGATGAAGACGAATTAACGGCAATTAACGTGCAAAATAGTCCGGAGCGTTTTAGTCACTTTTTAGCATCGAGCTACAAGCAATCAGAAGCGCCTTATGTGTGTTATTTCCATAATAAGGACTACCGTAATAAGCCTTTACCTCGTTATGAAGATGAAGGCGGTGAACCGTGTGAAATGATCTGTTTAAGCTCAGATGATGAATCGCATAGTTTAAATATTGAGATTTGGGAAGGCGGTGAAACAGAGGTATCACTTACGTTAACCAGACCAATTAGCGATATTGTTGACTTATTTCCTGGGGATGCCAAGTGAGTGATGCAAAAGCCAAATGGCAGCGTCAGGAGCAAGCCGTTAGAGCCACGCAAATGGCGTTTGATTTAAGCTCTGAAGTGCAAAAATCAATTAAGAAGCAAGCCATTGACCAAGAGCTTACGCCATCAGATATGATCCGTAAGATTTTGGAGCTCGACGTTAAGTCGAAAAAAACCAGACAGCGTTTATCGTTTAACTTAAATGATGAAGAGATTGCTTTATTGGCTGAGCGCTTTGGTGTTGCAGCCGATGATAAGCGTGCTGTGAAGCAGCGCGTGGCTGAATTACTCATTGAACACAGTAAAAAAAGCTAAGGTTTTGCCTTTACTTCTTTAAGCCCTTACACTGAGACTAGATGTTTTAAAGAAGTGGCATGACTGTGGATATTATTTTACTTGCGTATTTAGTTATTTTTGCATTATTTGGTACTGCAGCAAGTTACTTTGTTCGCTACATTTATGCTTACTGGGTGCATAATACAATGCAGGTTAAATACATATATAAGGCCGGGATTTGTATCATCAGCGTGGTGATAGTATCCGGCCTTATTGTATTGTTTACTTAATCTCGATTGCTTGGCACTGCTGTGAAATACACAGAGATTGTACAGGCAGAACTGGTGAGCAATCGTTAACAGTTAATGCTTGATCAGATGACTTCTCAGCCGCTGTAATTCGCTCTGCAAGTTGCTCTGCTTGCTCTTGTGTGTTGTTTAATGTTGAATAAACCACATAGCGACTTGGGCCACCACATGCCCGCTCACCAACTTCTAACACCTTACATTGAAAACTCGCAGTACAGCTATTATTGCTAACGATATCGTTCAGCTGATCGTTTAAATCACCTAGATCAACGCGCGCAGAACTACCCGACGTTGTTGTTTCGCAACCGCTTAAAGCAATGCTTGCTAACACAGTTGTGGTGATGAAAAGTTTCTTGAAAGTCGATGAACGAACCATTATTGCTTATTCCTTAGTATACACTTGCCGCAGAGCCTTCGATTCTAACACAAGTATTCTCAGAACACTGCGCACCCGGTGCGGTTAGATGCTGACAAATACTCATCATGTCGTTTGCTGCGTTAAATTGCTTTTCAAGGGCGGTGATATCTTTTGCAAGTTTTTCAACCTCAGCCGTGTCAGCTGTTTTGGTTGAATAAACAATGAAGCTACTTGGGCCGCCACAAGCACGACTACCAACAGGTAATACTTTACATTGGCTGCTGTTGTCACAGCTTGGATCATCGATTAATTGTTTAAGTTGCTCATGGGCAGAGCTAATAGTGGCTTTATCTGGGGCTGCTTTGGTCACTTCCTCAGCGTTTTTTATTTCAACGGCTTTTGGTGCCTCGACAAGTTTATTGCTGGTTGCCGTTGATTCGGCTTGCTCATTAGTTGCAGCGTCCGAGCACGCAGTTAATAACACAGGAAATAAAATTGCCAATAGTGGATAGCGCATAACATACCTAAAAATCGTTGAATAAGTACTCACTATCATACACATTGCTCAAAGTGGAGCAATAAAAACGTTAGCTTTCAGTAAGTAGCTCTGTATTCACAGAGCTACAGTAAGATAAAAGTTTTACACCTATCTGCAATAAATAGGTATTACAAACCACCTTGGGTTAGTTTGGCAGGGTTCAGTAACTCGCTCAGTTCTTCGCGCGAAATATCCGTATGCTCAGCAGCAACATCAATAATAGGACGACCTTCTTGATAAGCTAATTTGGCAATTTTTGCGGCTTTGCTATAGCCGATCACCGGATTAAGTGCAGTAACCAGAATTGGGTTTTTAGCGAGCGCTTTATCAACATTGCTTTGGTTTACTTTAAAGCTGGCAATCGCTTTATCTGCCAGTGCTTCACTGCTATTTGCTAACAGTTCGATACTTTGCAAAATGTTTAAGGCAATCACAGGCAGCATTACATTGAGCTCAAAGTTACCCGCTTGACCAGCCACTGTAATGGTCGCGTCATTGCCAATGACTTGTGCGCTGACCATGGCGGCCGCTTCAGGGATCACAGGGTTTACTTTACCCGGCATAATTGATGAGCCCGGTTGTAAAGCCTCAAGCTCAATTTCTCCAAGCCCTGCAAGAGGGCCTGAGTTCATCCAGCGTAAGTCATTGGCTATTTTCATTTGTGCTACAGCAAGTACCTTTAGCTGACCTGACAGCGCAACAATGGCGTCTTGTGAACCGATGTTATAAAAGAAGTTTTTGCTTGGGCTAAAGCGAATACCTACATTCTCACTCAAGTGTTGGCAAAACTCACCGGCAAACGCTGGGTCGGCATTAATGCCGGTACCAACCGCTGTGCCACCTTGTGCAAGTTCACAAACTCGCTCAAGAGCTTGGCGAATACCAGCCATTGCATGATCCACTTGTAACTGCCATGCAGCCAGTGTTTGTACAAAGCTAACAGGCATTGCATCCATTAAATGAGTGCGACCGGTTTTAACAATATGGCCCACTTCGGCTTGTTTGTTTTGTAGGCTTTGACTGAGTTTATCGAGTTTAGGAAACAGCTCATAAATGATGTTAATAGCGCTACTTACAGCAATCGCAGTGGGGATCACATCATTTGAGCTTTGTCCCATGTTTACATCATCGTTGGGGTGAACGGTTTCCCCTGCAAATTGGCTCGCCAGCGTTGCAATGACTTCATTGGCATTCATATTTGAGCTAGTGCCAGAGCCTGTCTGAAATACATCAACAGGAAACTCTGAAAAATGCTTACCATCGATGACCTCTTGGCATGCTTGCTCAATGGCTTTGGCTTTACCTTGGCTCAAATGGCCTAAAGCAGCATTACTTTGCGCGGCAGCTTGCTTAATGTAGGCGAGGGCGGTGATAAATTGCTTAGGCATGGCTAAGCCACTAATTTGAAAATTGTTGATAGCGCGTTGCGTTTGAGCTTGATACAAAGCATTCGCAGGGACTTGTAGCTCACCCATGCTATCTGATTCGGTTCTAAATTGGCTCATAAACACTCCTAAATCGGGTTAAATTCTTGGCTGAGAAGGCACGCTTCTCGCTCCAAACTGAAATACTTTTCAATACAGTTATGAGTTTTGTAGTAACGCTTTAGCGCAAGTTGCGGTTTATAAAGCTGAGCTAAACATTGTTTACGAATTGCATTATGCACTAATGAATCACACATTTTTTCAAGTAGTTCATGAAAGGTGCGTCTTAGATACAGCTCTTGCAAAATAAAGTTGTGATGCTTTTCGTAATAGCGTGAAATGTTTAAACCCGCTTCAACATAGTTAGCAACAAGTGCAGGGGCATGTAGCCCAGGTCTTTGGCAAACACATTTCATTTGCCGCTGATAATGGAGCATAGCATTGTGAGAGTGCATAGAAAACCGATTAACTGTAATGATAATTGTTATCATTACAGTTAATCGGTTTTAGTGCAAGTCTTATATAATGAAGCTAAGACTGAATGGATTAACTGTGTGTGATTAATTGTAGCCGAGAATAAAAATCTGGTCTGTTTCATGTTTTTTCGGCGCCTGTACATTTTCTTTGTTACATTGAGAAAGAAGATCGATCACGGTTGCTCTGTCGTCACAACTTGTTAAGGCGGCTTTTTCGCTTTCAGCACGTTCGCTGGCTGCAAGTGCTGCATCTACAGCGGTGTAGGGTGAGATATACATAATATTGCTCCTATTGGTTAACTCACTTAAGAAATAGCATAAGCTGTACCAATATTGATCAATAAATTTAACTTGTTGAAAATTATAGTTTTATATTTTTAACTAATAAATTCACCGCGACTTTATTATTTATTTTTGCTTTACTGTTGTGCACTAATTACCAAACATGGTGCACTAATTTGTATGGATAAACCCTTCTCTCAAGCCTGTGAAAACAACAAATTACCTATTTTAAACGTATTAGCAGAGTTCTTTTCTGATGTGACGGATGTATTAGAAGTCGGCTCAGGTACTGGGCAACATAGTGTGCATTTTGCAACGCATTTAGCACATTTGCAGTGGCATTGTAGTGATCGCGAGGTTAATCACCCGGGGATTTTACAATGGCATCAAGAAGCTGCATTAACTAACTTGCATGCGCCACTGACACTCGACCTTAATGATCCTTGGCCGGTTGAAACTGTGAATGCCATTTTTACGGCGAATACAATGCACATTATTAGCTGGCCACTGGTGGAGCGCTTTTTCCAAGGTGTAGCAAAGCATTTAGCGCCAAAAGGTAAACTGTGTATTTATGGACCATTTAAGTACCAAGGTAAGTTTACCAGTGCTAGTAATGCTGAATTCGATGCGTTTTTAAAACAGCAAGATGCACATAGTGCAATCCGTGATTTTGAAGCGATTTGCCAACTTGCAGAGCAAGCTGGCTTAACCTTGGTTGAAGATGTGCAAATGCCAGCGAATAACCAATTATTGCTGTTTAAAAGGCAGTAAGCTTTCGCAATGGGCTTTATAGAGCGCCATATGTTGGCGTTCTCTAGTTATAAAATCGCTAATGGCAGCTGCAAAATCACCGTGCTGAATATGATGCAGTGAATAGGTAGATACGGGCTTAAAACCGCGACTTATTTTATGCTCACCTTGTGCGCCAGAATGGAACTGTTTAAGTTTGTTGGCAATGCAGTATTCAATGCCTTGGTAATAGCAAAGCTCAAAGTGCAAACTATCAAGCTCATAATTTGTTCCCCAGTATCGACCGTATAAACAGTTCTGATCTTTAAAACTGAGTGTGGCGGCAATCACTTCTCCTTGATACTTAGCGAACATTAACACCAGTTTGTCGGCCATGCTTTGCTGTAATAACTCAAAAAAGGCGGTATTCAAATAACCATTGTGGCCTGAGTGCTTCAAATAGGTTTGGCGGTAAAAATGACTAAATTTCTGCATATGCTGTTTGTTGATGTCAGCACCTTCGAGCCATTCTATGGTTATCTGTTGTTCAGCTATTTTAGCGCGTTCTTTTTTGAGCGATTTACGCTTTCTTGCGGTGAGTGAAGCTAAAAAGTCCTCAAAGTCATTATAGCCTTCATTAAACCACTGAAACTGCACGCCATGACGTTGCATTACGGTATCGCTAGTTAATGCAGTCGCTTGTTGCTGGTGGCAAAAATTTATATGCCAACCTGACCAGCCTAACTGCGCTGCTGTTGCTGTGAGTACATGCTGAGTGTAAGCATAGACTTCAGTGGGGTTATCGTGATTTATACAAATTCTTTGCCCAGCAATAGGTGTGAATGGTACGCCACACAGCCATTTGGGGTAATACTCTAAGCCATGTTGTTGATAGGCTTCAGCCCAAGCCCAGTCAAATACATATTCACCATAAGAGTGGTGTTTTAGATACCCGGGTAGTAAGGCTATGACCTGTTCTTGCTGGTAAATTGCTAGGTGCATAGGTTGCCAACCCGATTCTTCACTCACACAGCCAGTTTGTTCTAAAGCAGCTAAAAAAGCGTGATCAGTAAAGGGTGTATCATTAAAAAATGACTGCCAAAGAGTGGCATCAATCTCACATATTCGATTAAACCAGCGGTGACTAAACTCACTCATTGTGCAGCCGATTCAATATCTTTGATGAAACCGTTGATATGCATAGCAAGCTTATCGAAATAAGGGTTAAACGTGAGTCGCGCAAAGGGTTTGTGCGCTTGTAAATTTTCGGCTGTTCGTTCACCCATCACAACGTTTTTTTGGTATTTGCAGGCTGTATAAAGCGTGTCGTCATCTAAGTAGCTGCCGCAATTGCGATACAATGCTGTGCGACCGTAGTAAGGGTTGCTGGGCTTATTAACAATACCAATATGTGACATTCCTTTGATTTTTTTACAGTCATCGGTGTCGCAGTCATCACGAATTATTTGGTAATCAGCTGGAAAGCTGGCTGGGATATTATTGTCATCACCATAGTATACAAGCCGATCAAGCTGGTTATTCTTGCGCGTTTTTGGGTCGTGTAGCTTAGTTAAAATTTTAAAGGTCGCTTGGTTATCTATTGTGGTGTCAACATCACTAAAGGTGCTAAATATCGCTACATTAGGGAGTTGGCGATGACGTAGTTCATCAAGGCTAATACGGCTCATTGCTTCGTGACTAGCTGAGGCTGCACTAAATGGAAACGACTCATACTTGGCAAAATCAAGGTCCGCGTCTTTATCAATCCAATTTACAAATGGAATCGCATCGACCCATTTCGCTAGCCAACCGTTTTTATTGTGTGGCTCGCTTGCAGGTGAAAACAACATAGCAGCAGTAATTTTATTATCGACCGGGCCTTGAGTTAAGTAATCAATAACCAGTGCAGCACCGGTTGAGTAGCCCCCTAATATCACCTGATCAAAGTCTTTTAATGTGCGCTCAATGGCATACACGCTAGCCTTTTGCCAATCATCGGCATCTATGTCTCTAAGTGCTGCAGGAGCGGTACCATGCCCAGGTAGTAAAATTGTGCGTACCGTATACCCTTGTTGATAATACACTTGTGCAAGGTCGTGATAGGTAAAGGGTGAGTCGGTTAAACCGTGGATCAAGAGCACTGCTTTACGGCTATTGGCCTGTTTAAGTTCAAATGGGCTTATTAAATCGGCAACAGTCGCGTTAGCTGGTCGAGCGCCTTGTGCAACAAGCTGCTGATAGGTGTCTGTGTAAACAGGGCATGGCAAACTAGCACGCGGGTTTTCGCTACTAATTTGCAGGTAAGCAGCGGTTAAATAGTCACTAAATGCTTGCTCGATATTATAACTAAAGGTGCTATGGGTGCGTGGTAATGGCTCTCTAAATAGTCCTTCGCGCTTACTTTTCATCATCAGTTCTTGGTCTTCAAGCTGAGTAAGGCAGGTTTGTTGCTGCGCCATTAATGAGCTGCTAAAGAGTCCACTGATGGCCCAAGAGATAGCAACTAAGTTGATGAATTTCATATTTTAAGAATCCTTTTAAAGCCTGTTTTTAGCTTATCGAGTTGTGTTTTATTTGCAAGCAAGCTGCGTCAAGCGAGTGGTAAATGACGCTTAGTGAACGCTTGTTTTAAGACTACTGTCGATTCGATGTTGGCAATACAATCAATACTACCTAATTTATGTTTCACAAAGCTTTCATAGCTTTCTAAATCAGCGGCAACAATCTTCAGCAGGTAATCATAACTGCCTGAAATAACGGAACACTCAAGTACATGGTCAAGTTTCTCAACCTGCTGTTCAAATTGCTCAGCAGCGGCAACAGAGTTCTGGTTTAAGCGAACAAAGGCATACACAGACACATTTAAATCAACGGCTTTAGGATTGATGGCAGCATGGTAACCACTGATCACATTTGCTGATTCGAGCTTTTTAATGCGGCGTAGGCAAGGGGTATCGGACAGGCTAACCGAGTGTGCCAGCTCTGAGACAGAAGTTCTCGCATTATCCTGTAAAGCATTAAGTAATTGTTGGTCTTTTTTATCTAATTTCATTTTTATTTGAGTGATTTTCACTAATCTAGATGGATTCTAGTCTATATTTTGGCGATTAGCACTCATTGAACTCTGTTAACATTATCGCAATATAATTATTTTGGAGTGAGCCTGTGACTGAGAACACTAAGGCATTTGATAGCTGGCTTCGCACCCGTTTTGTTGAGATCAACAGCGAATTAGAAAAACTATATTGGCAACAAGACGATAAAGCGAATGTAGAGGGTGTCGGTGAGCACCTTAAACGTCAATTAGAGCAAGAAGGTAATGAGCATATTCGTGCCTTACTGGCAGAGGGCAATACCGATGAAGGCTTTGATAATGCCTTTGACTTATTAGGTAATGTTGGTTTGTATATGGCGGCATGCCGTCGACATGAAATCACTGAGCCTTCTCGTGAAACAAGTTCACCGCTTGTTGAAGCCTCTGCGTTGGCAATGCACATCGGTGCATCTATTGGTGTAACCCCGCGTTTTGCAACGGCGCATTTAACCACCCACAATAAAGCGGTTGATGGTTTGTATAAGCGCTTTACTGACCTTGAAGATGAGAAAATCTTTGTCGATTACAACACCAAGGGCATTTTAGCGTATAAGCGCGCAGCAGATGCTTTATTAAAAATTCAGCCGTTAGGGATATCGCACCCTATCACGGCTGATTTACTGGCAGTAGCAAAACAAGCGCTGCTTGATGTGATTGAGTCGAACAATACGTTATACAACAAGCTCGATACAGACCGCTTTTTCTATTGTGTACGCCCGTATTACAAGCCGTATCGAGTAGGTAAAGAGGTATATCGTGGCGCGAATGCTGGTGATTTTGCGGGCATTAATGTTATTGATTTACTGCTTGGTCTTTGTTTTGCTAATGAACCTAGTTACTCGCAAATGCTGGTGGATAAATTCTTGTATATGATGCCTGAAGATCAGCAGATCCTGCGTGAAAGCATGCGTATGACAAGCATTATGGATGACTTTTTAGCAGCAGAAGCTGAGCGCGATAGCGAATGGTTACAAACTAACTTAAAGCTGTTCATTCAAGTGTGTAAACTGCATGGTGATACAGCCATTGGCCACCATAATCAGTTGGTCAGTAAATACATAGCGCAGCCTTCACAGCAAATGCAGCAACAACATATGGATAAAGTCACAGCCAGTGGGCCGCCTTTGCATGTGTTACTTAACTCACTAGAGCAGTTACGTGATCGCCGTGCGGCAGCAAAAAGGGACGATATTCGAACTCGGTTTGATGATTTAACTAAGTTAAAACAGTGGATTAAGTAATGAACAAAAACGATTTTGTAATTCCACAAGGCAGCTATTTGCTCAACCACTCTGTGGGGCGATCCTTAAAATCTGCTGAGCAGCATTTTCATCAGCAGTTTTTTGCTGCTTGGCAAAATGAAAATAAAGAACCATGGCAACAGTGGTTGCAAGGTGTTGAGGCATTTACGAGTAGTCTCGCTAAATTATTTAACTCGCAAAGTGAGTTATTTTGTCCACAAGTTAACTTATCGAGTGGTTTAACCAAGCTGTTGATGTCGCACCCACGACTGCAACAAGAAAATTGCAAAGTGTTAATGGCAGAAAGTGACTTTCCAAGCATGGGTTTTGCGATGCAAAAAGCCCTACCTGAAAGTGCTGAAATCGTGTTTATTGGTAAGCATGAAGATTTAACTGATGCGCAGATTTGGCAGTCATATTTAGCGAAAAATGATATTGATTTAGTCTTTATTAGCCATGTTTATTCAAACACGGGTCAGCAAGCGCCTATTAACGAAATTATCAATATCGCAAAGCAACACAACACATTGAGCTTACTAGATGTTGCGCAGTCTGCGGGTATTTTAGAGGTCGACTTAACTAAGCTTGATGCCGATTTTATGTTGGGCTCGAGTGTTAAATGGCTATGTGGTGGACCGGGTGCTGCTTATTTATGGGTTAACAGCAAGCAGCTATCACTTTGTCAGCCACAAGATGTTGGCTGGTTTTCTCATCAAAATCCGTTTGAGTTTGATATTAAGCACTTTGCTTATCATCAAACCGCGTTACGCTTTTGGGGCGGTACCCCTTCAGTTGCACCTTATATTTTGGCTTCGCATAGTATTAATTACTTTGCTGATCTTGGTATTGAGAAAGTACGCGCTCATAACTTAGCAATGCTCGCTCAGTTTCATGATCAATTAGCTGATTATATGCGCTCACCTATACAGGCTGACAAATGCTCTGGTACGGCTATTATGCATTTTGGCGAGCAACAAGCGGCTGTTAAAGCTGCGCTTATTGCAGCGAATATTGCGGTTGATGAACGTCACTTAGGCTTAAGAGTCTCTGCTCATATTTATAATGATCAGCAGGATATAGATACTTTTATCACGGCTGTGAAAAGCGCTTTAAATTAAGTGCTTGTCGAGCCTTTGCTTTAACGGAACGCCAGTGCGTCATTGGTTTTTCGGGGACCAGCGCTAAAATTTGCTCAAAGTCGATGTCATCAATACTTACTTCGTTGCTGTGGGCAAACATAATCCGTTTTGGTTGTAGCGCTTTTAGCATCAACAAAGAGCTTAAATACAGCTTTGGGTAAAAAACAGGAAAGGGTGGCACAAGCTGCCCTTTTACTTTTACTAGTAAATCAGCAATGTAAATTCGCTCGCTAGGAATATGATACAGGCTAATATCTCGGTCAGTGTGACCTGGGCTATGTAGTGCTTGCCAATCGTCAAAGCCGGGTAGGGTTGCATCAGTAGCAAGGTAATAATCTGCATCTAGATGGCGGCTGTACCAAAGGTTGTGGCGTTTTTTATTTAACCTACCTGCGACCCACCAAGCCAAAGCGATATCGGTTAAATGCATTAAGAAACCATCAATGCCTCTATACCATTGACCTGGAGCATTCGACGTCGCTATTTTGCCGCCGCTTAACTTTCTTAGTGCATGCGCTCCACCGGCATGATCTGGGTGCATATGGGTGACAACAATCAGTTTTAAGTCAGTGATGGGACGCTTGAGTTGTTCGGTAATATAGTCAAATACAGTATCAACATCAGCACGGCAACACCCATCAAGCAGCATCAATTTATCTGGATATTCAACTAAATAGATATTTTGAATATAACCTTCGAGCGTGTGAATGTGCAAAACAATTGATCCCTAAACTAAATCAGCAAATGTTGTTATATCATGTCTGACCAGTTTTGGTAAGTTAAGCTAATTGGATTGCGTGCCTCGCTCTTTGAGCTGCTTTTTGTTTTCTTCTAGCTGTGCTACTTGTTTTTCGAGGATGCTGATTTGGCTTTTATAGTAAGCGTTAATACGCTCACTTTGTTTGCTGATAGCATCATCAATAGAGGCTGCGCCTAACCTATTTGCGGCATCTTGCGTCATATTATTGAGTTTATCGATGCGCTCACTTTGTTGTTTTTGTAGTTCTTTAATTTCTAGTTGAAGGCGGTCTATTTCACGATCGGCTTTTTGAATTTTTAAATAATCTTCAACACTTAAGTCGGCAGGCTTTTGTGGTTTTTGCGGTTGCTCTGTAGCTGGTGTTTGGCTACTTGCTGGTGGCGGTGCAATTTTCACGATTACTGCATCTTTTCCACAAGGCTGCTCTGTAAAAGTGGCAACCCCGTCAATCATGCACTTATAAATAGTGGCTTGACTGTAGGCGCTGGCAAATAGGGCAAGAGTAAAAAATGCAAAACGAAACATAGCATCACTTTGTGTAGCAAATAGATACTTAGCATGCATGAAATATAATGAAGTGTGCAAGTTTTCGGGCATAAAAAAACCGCTTAAAAGCGGTTTTTAATAATAAAATGGTGGAGAAGGAGGGATTCGAACCCTCGATAGAGCTACAAACCCTATACTCCCTTAGCAGGGGAGCGCCTTCGGCCACTCGGCCACCTCTCCAGCGCATAATTCTGATTGTAATTTGCTGAAATTAATCAACAAATAAAAATAAGTGGTGGAGAGATAGGGATTTGAACCCTAGAGGGGCTACAAACCCCTGCCGGTTTTCAAGACCGGTGCATTCGACCACTCTGCCATCTCTCCACATCGTGATGCGAGAATAATACTTAGCTGAATCGGCTGTGTAAATAGGAAAAAGTTTGTTTGCTTGTTTTTTGAGCGTAAAGAGGGAGTTTTTTGTAAAAAGGTTTAATTAATTGCTGTTTTTAACTTAAAAGAAAGGGTTGGAGCAGTAAACGGAGGAGCTAAAGAAGGATCTTCGTTAGTGGTTGGGTGTTTACTGCACCGATAAAGTAACCATGGTTGGGGATTACTTGTGTTGTACTGCGCCGCCAAGAGCTAACTTTTTGCCATAGCGATTTAGTTTTGCCAACATTTTTGCTTTGCGGTTTGTTGGTTTTACGGCAACATGAGTTGCAGCGTTTTGGTTTAATGTATTAATTGGGTTCATTACTTTGCTCCGGGTTGTGTTTGGTTGAAAACGTGAGTATTTTGCAATCAAACTGGACAAAAATAAAACGATAAAAATTGAGTCTGTCGGATAACTTTTTCTAATCCAAAATCCTTTTATTAACATGGGGTTAAGTTTTTGTCCAAGTGATGTATTGCATGGTTATGCAGTTTCTTTAACGCTGAAGTGTAGGTAAATAAAGGTTTTTAGTTTTTATTATTTTTATTTATGCGTTTTTAGAGTGAGAAAGTGACTATTTATTCAGATTAATATAATTTGAACGAGTGTGGTGTTTTTGCCATGCAAGAAAAGAAGTAACCGTTGATGTTGATAATAATAAAGCCAAGTGACAAAAAAAATCATAAAAACAGTGTTGATTGGCTACTAAAAGAATGTAAAAAAAGACAGATTGAGCCTAAATTGTATTTAACCACAGGCAAGTTTGAGAATGATTGCGCTGATATAGCGCTTTTGGCTAAAAACCAAACTCAAGTTGTGGTGATTGGTGGTGATGGGACGCTGCATTTAGCCGTTAATGCATTAATGATGAGTCGCTGTTCTATCGCGTTAATTCCGGCAGGCACAGGAAATGATTTTGCTCGTGGCTTTGCGTGTAAACAACAGGCTTGGTATGACGCTGTTTTTAATAGCCGTACAGAGTTAATCGATGTTGGACAAATCAATCAGCGCTATTTTATTAATGTGGCGGGAATAGGTTTTGACGCTGAAGTCGTGACTCAACTAAATAAAGCCGGAAGTTTTAGCTCGTTTGGCTACACTTGGCAGGGCATCAAGCAGCTATTTTCATTTAAGGCACAGTCACTTCAGGGTGAGTTTAATGGTAAAGCACTCAGCTACAGTAATTTAGCGACGATTTTTGCTAATCATCATTACTTTGGTGGTGGCTTAAAGATTGCCCCTCAGGCAAAGTTAAATGATGGTCAACTTGATTGCTACTGCATGCCAGCTGGCGGTTTGTTGAAAAACCTGATCAGCTTTTTGTATTTACTGCTCGTAAAGCATCATGGTTTGCAAGCGCTAGAATATACCCAGTTAACAACTGCAGAGGTCACCACGAAAGGGTTGGCTATAGAAGCCGATGGTGAGCTTGTTGGTTTTACTCCGGCTAAAGTTAAGATTCACAAACAAGCACTTCGTTTTCATATGCCATAAAAAAGCGCCGACAAACTTGCCGGCGCTTGGTGTTAGAGGCGACATAGTCACTTCTAACTGGGGACGGAGCTTTTTTGCTGTAGGTTACGTGCAGCAAAAAATGCTTTAATTTGTCGAGTAGGAGTCAGCACGATAGCATTACCGAATAACACCAAGCTAAATCCCATAAAGGTATTCGCTTGCCATTCAAATCCTTCAAATAAAGTACTTAACACCACTGCAACCAGTGGGAATAATACGATTACATAGCTTGCGCGCTCAGGGCCGATGTTTTTAAGTAGCGCGAAGTAACAAGCAAATGCGATTACGGTGCCAAACACTGCTAAGTAGAAAAGCGACACCCAATAGCTACTCGGGGCGTTCAATGTAAGCTCAACATCACTTACTAAAACATAAGCTGCTAGACCTAAAGCGCTGTATAACATACCCCAGGCATTGCCTTGAAGTACGCCAATGTTACGTTGTGAATTTCGAACACTGACCATATTCCCCAATGAAGCCACAAAGGTTCCAGATAGCGCAAGTAGTAACCCGACCAACGCACCATTACTCAAGTCGAATTGCTGAATTTGTGGCCAAAACAAGCTGGCAATACCCATTACGCCGAGTAGAGCGCCAAAGTAAATTCGTTTCGCAATTGGCTTTGCGAAGAACAAGCGGGTGTTAATAATGTTCATCAATAGCAACATCGAAAACGCAATTGAGGCCATTGCTGAGGTGAGATAGTTCTGCGCCCAATACAGCACTAAATAATTTAAACCAAAGTTAAATAAGGCTAATAAAGCAAAAAATCCGTGATCACGCAGTGAATAATGCATAGGTAGCTTTTTCATGAGCACAAAGGCCCACATTAAAATAGCTGCAATGGCAAAGCGGTAAAATAAAGAGACCTCAACAGCGACATCACCTAGTTGAAACTCAATAGCTAGCCAAGTCGATCCCCAGATCAGTACTGTAGCAAGGTAGAGAGCGGCGCTTTTCATAGTTAGTACCCAAAAATTGAAAGTATGTTCATTTTAATCCTCTTCTGTATACTTAACATATACAGAAAACTAGAAATGCAACCTATACAGTTTGGTGGGCTATGTCACAAGTTATCAGTCGTAGTAACAGTGAGTTCTTATATCAACAAGTTATTCAGCTAGTTAGAGATCTTTGCTTGCAAGGCTCGTTATTACCGGGTGAAAAGTTACCTTCGCTCAGAAAAATGGCAGACAAGCTCAACATCAGTATTCCTACTGTAAAACAAGCGTATCAATTACTTGAAGGGCAAGGATTGATTGAAGCAAGAGAAAAGTCAGGGTACTTTTTAAAGTCTTCACAGTTAAATCAGTCACGACCAAAGCGAGTTAGGCTCAGTCGAGAGCCGACCACAGTCAATAAGCAAGGCTTGATTGAGCAAGTCTACAGCGCTATCCATAAAGCTAATGTGGTGCCATTTGGTATCGCCAACCCTGTAGCCGCTGCACCTACAGATAAAGCACTGGCACGAACAATGCGCCGAGTAATGACATTAGCGGGCGCATCGGCAATTAATTACGGGCCGATGGATGGCTTTGCACCACTTAAAAAACAACTCATTCATCGCTATCTGGATTTTGGCATTGGGGTTGATAGCGATGAATTAGTGATCACCAATGGTGCTCAAGAAGCGTTGGCGATTGCCCTTAAGTGTGTCGCTAAACCCGGTGATGTTATTGCTATCGAGTCGCCTTGTTATTTTGGCATTATCGAATTAATTGAAAGCTTAGGTTTAAAGGCACTGGAAATACCGCTGTGTCCTGATGAAGGAATATGGCTAGATGACTTGGCTCAAGCACTCGATGAACATGATATAAAAGCCTGTGTGTTTTCAACCTCATTAAATAACCCTGTTGGCAGTTTTATGCCTGATGCCAAGCGTGAGCAATTAGTGGCACTTTTAGAGCAGCGTGATGTGGCGCTTATTGAGGATGATGTTTATGGCGACTTACATTTTACAGCTAAGCGTGCCACTCCTGCACAAGCTTATTCAAAAAAGGGCTTAGTGATCACCTGCGCGTCGTTTTCAAAAACAGCTGCTCCCAGTTATCGCATAGGTTGGATCATTGCCGGTAAGTTTGCTGAACAAGCAAGACGACACAAACGCGCGCTTAGTTGCTCCGCGCCACTTATAAACCAGTGGACCTTGTATGAGTTTATAGCTAGCGGTGAGTACGACCGTAACATTCGTTTGCTTAGACAGCGCTTAAGTACCAACAAAGAGCGTATGATTTGGTGCCTGCAGCAATATATGCCAAGTTGTGCGCGTATAAGTAACCCGCAAGGGGGCTGTGTTATCTGGGTTGACCTTGGTAGCCAATATGATGCGGTAAAGTTATTCCATTTGGCACTTGAGGCGGGGATCAGTATTACTCCAGGGTTGATATTCTCAGCGGGTAAAAAATACCGTAGCTGTTTTCGTTTAAGTTATGGCTTGCCTTGGTCTGAAAACTTAGAGCAGGCGATTAAAACGTTATCGCAGCTGACTGTGCTGGCCAAAAAATAAAAAAGCGCAGAGCAAGCTCTGCGCGAAAGGACCAAGTGTTTTGGTTCAGGGATGTTAATTAGTCAATTACTCTGCATTCTGTTTGAAAGTAAATAGTTGATACTCTTTTAGCTCTGGTACTAGAACCACTAGCTCTTGCTCTTTATGAGCGATGTCAGCAAAGCTGCCGCATAATGCATCTGCACGCTCTTCAAGTTGAGCTGCCTGTGTTTCTACACGAGCTTCGATTTGTGCGCCCATGTTTTCCATACGTTGCTCAAACTCATCCATGTCGCCACCTGAACCTAAAAGTTCAGAGCCTAGCGCCACTAAAATACTACCCATCGATTGCATCATGGCTGACTCGACAGCCGATTCGATTTGCTCATCGAATTGGTCTTCAAAGTTTTGGCCAAATTTTTCGAAATTTTGCTGACCCATGGTGAACGCACCTTGCTGATAGAAAGCGTTTTGTACTTCTACGCTGATATCGTCCATTAATTCTGAAATGTCGCTTAGGCCATCAATATTGAAAGCATTTGATACTTCTTCGATGGCTACACCAGCTATTTTTACACCATCAAGTGCGATATTTGCTACTTCAGGAAGTTGGCTGCGTAAGCTGTCTGAGTAATCTGCAATTGCTTGCTGTTGTGAAGCATCAAGCGACACGCTTTGACCATCGATATATAAAGTGTGTTGATCGATGATTTTCATAGTGCGATTATCGGCTGTGTATACTTCTAACTCGCTTGGTGTAATGCGTACATCATTTATAAATTCAACATCACACTGCTCACCGCTGAATGAAATATTTGTATCATTATCGTTATGAGCCATTGCGCCGGTAGCGATAAATAAAGAACTTACTAACAATAACTTTTTCATTTTTTTCTTTCCTGTTTGAAATGACACAAATACATAATCAAATTGAATGCCAAAATTTATAAATTCAATTAATTCAAAATCTTGCTGTGTTTTGAGGCTTTTTCAAAAATTGCGGGGAATAACTTTTTAACCATTTTTTAGTCAAATTAACTAAAAAATACACATGCATAAATGACTTTTATCGAAACGATAAAAAACTCTCACTTTTCAGAAATCAAATTTAGCGCTATTTATTCACAATATTGACATATGACCTATTTAGCATGGGTGTATGGCTTTATTTTGGTGGTTTTTTAGATACTAAATTACTACTGAGCTTTTTAATCTTTGCCAATTCATCGAGCAAATTTTAATCTCAAGAATTGGTCTCAAACACTTTATGGAGTGGGTTGTGGGTAAGACATTTAGTTATGACGCGCTAGATGACGATTTTGTTGAAGACGAGTACGAAATGGTCGGGCGTAATCAACACGACAAGAAAAAGCAACGCGTTAAGAAGAAGTTGGAAGACTATCTTGAACAAAAACGCTTGCGCAGAAACTTAGGCGATGACGACTTTGACGAGTACTTGAACGACTAAGCATAAATTTAGATAAAGAGGCAATTTGCCTCTTTATTGCTTTTAGACCTTGTTATTTGCCCAGTGCTGCTGCGATGTCTGACTCTAGCTGTTCAGGTTTTGTCAGTGGCGCATAGCGCTTAATTGCCTTGCCATCTTTACCAATTAAAAATTTGGTGAAGTTCCATTTTATTTTGCGGGTGATAAATCCCGGTAACTCTGATTTTAGGTATCTAAAAACAGGGTGAGCATGTTCGCCATTCACATCGACTTTGCTCATCATTAAAAAGCTAACGCCATAGTTAATTAGGCAGCCTTCTTTAATTTCCTTCGCATCCCCAGGCTCTTGTTTACCAAACTGGTTACATGGAAAGCCAATTATTACTAAGCCTTGCTCATGATACTTTTCATGCAGTGCTTGTAAGCCTTCATATTGTGGAGTGAAACCGCATTTACTTGCTGTATTTACAACAAGTACGACCTTGTTTTCAAAATCAGAAAAGTCAACGGTTTGGCCTTGTAGGCTGGTGGCAGAAAGTTGGTGAAATTCGCTCATAATGATAACTTTTTATTATTGTTGCATTGATTCTAACTTGCTTGGAGTTTTTCTAAAAGGGTAAATTTTAATCAGCGGTTTTTCTTACTTGGCGTTAAGTATCGCAGCTAACTTAAAATTATAAATAATCCCATTCCTGCCAGTGTTGTGTAGTATATGTTATGTGTTTTATAAGCCACGATAACAGACACAATAGCAGCACTTAGATAAGGGTTTTGCCAGTCTAGATTTATCCCTTCGTCATTAATAAACACAATGGGCACCCAAATTGCGGTGAGTACGGCTGGGGCGCTAAAACTTAAAAATTGCTGCATTTTCGGGCCGACTTTAAACGGTAATGCGCGGTGCAAAAATAAGTAACGTGTGAAGAAGGTGATACACGCCATTAATAAAATGGTGGTCATCATTGTGTATGCTCCTCTTTTGCTTGCAAGCGACTAATTAGGTAGCCCACTGTCATAGCGATAAGAGCCGCGGTGACAAGCCAAAGTTGAAAGCCCTGACTTTTTAATAGTGTTGCTACAACGCCTGCGGTGATCACTGTAGCCAGTGTCGCAAGGTTCTTTACACCCGGAATAACTAAAGCAATAAACGTGGCAGCGATGGCAAAATCAAGGCCAAGGTGTGTTAAATCGGGAAGGAGGCTTCCTGCGACAATACCTAGTAAGGTCCAGATATTCCAGGCAATATAAAAACTAAAGCCGGCACTGAGTGCGTAAATAAGGCGAACTTTTGTGCGGTAGGCTTTGCGATGGTGCGAAAAAGCAAATAATTCATCCGTCAGTACAAAACTCACTGGTAGTCGCCAACGAAAGGGTTGATCTATGACTTTGTGGCGAATAGCTAGACCATATAAAAAGTGCCGTGAGCTAATAATGAGTGTGGTAAATAAAATAGTTAAAAGCGGCGTATTGCCTGCCATTAATTCAATCGCAACGAGCTGTGCTGAGCCTGCAAATACCAACAACGACATAGCTTGTGTTTCTAAAGCACTGAAGCCATTTTGAACTGCTAACGAGCCACATAAAATTCCCCAAGGTAACACCGCAAGGCATAACGGGAGCATGTCGAAAAATCCTTTTAGCAAGGCTCTTATTGTTGATTTATGCATCTTATCGCTCATGTTTGTTGTTATGGCTCAGATCAAAACAGCTGAAATAGAGGTGTGTCAAAATAACTGAAGTTTGCAATAATGTATAGCCGAGCCTGTTGCTGAAATCATTAGCGTCTTTTAAAGGGAAAGTTACAATGTCAAAAGTTAAAGTATGGGATGGCTTTATAAGAAGCTTCCATTGGTTATTAGTTGCGGCCATCGCAACCCTCTATTTTAGTGCTGAAGAAGGTATGTTGGAGCTGCATTTTGCTGCAGGCTACTTCACTCTAGCGCTTATTATTACACGCCTTGTTTGGGGCCTTATTGGTAGTAAAACGGCAAAGCTGTCTGCACTGATTCATTCACCAATCGCCGCAATTAAATCGTTTACAAGCAATGAACATAAGGCGGGTCACGGCGCGGCGGGGAGTTATATGGTGATAACCTTTTTTGCGTTACTTATTGTACAGCTAACCTCTGGCTTAATGACTAGTGACGATATATTAACGGATGGTCCACTAGTCGAGCATGTATCCTCAGATACCGTAGAGTTTGCCGGTTGGTTACATCACTTAAACTTTGACATTTTGTTGTATGCCATTGTGTTGCATGTATTGGCGATTGTGATTTACCGCATTAAAGGAAAAAACTTAGTGAAACCTATGCTAACGGGTAGTAGCGAGCAAGTTGCGGTTACTGAGCCTGTTACTAAATCACCGTTGGTAGCTTTTGTTATTTTTGCAGTGTGCTTAGTGGTGCTATTTACGACTTGGGGTGCAGAGCCCCTCAGCTATTTGCTTGGCTAGGTAATCTAATACCAATCCGCAATAATACTTAATCATTTTGAGGGATAAAACCTGTCGCTACCTGCGTTAAAAATTTCTGATTTAGAACAAACTAAATAACGAAATTTTTGCCTTGCTATCAACGAGGTTCTATTACCTCAAAATAGACCACTTAATTAAGCGAATTGGTATAAGACATTAAAAAAGGCGCTAATAAGCGCCTTTTTAGTTCAAATTTTTAACTAGTCTTTGAAAGATTTATGGCAATCTTTACAGCCTTTAGCCCATGCGCCAAATGCTTTGCCAATTACTTTTTTATCGCCGCTTTGTGCTGCAACTGCTAGCTCATCTGCATATTGTTGGAAAGCAACTGCTTTTTTCATAAAGGTTTCGTTGTCGCTCCAAACAGCTGCAAGTGCAGATGTATCACCTTTATCAGAACCCGCTACAAAAGCTTCCCAAGGCATTTTTGATAATGCCGCTGCATTGTTTGCACGCTTTTGAAAACGTTCTGCATCAAAAGGTACTTTTCCTTTTAGCATATCGCCCATGTCACCAATTTGTACGCGGATCATTGAAAATGCTGCCTGACGATACTCGATTGCATCGCTTGGCTCTTCAAATACAGAATTTGCTGATGCGCCTAGTGCCATTGTAGATAGCATTGCGCCTACTACTAATTGTTTTAATTTCATTCCTTTTGCCCCTTAAGATGTCATAAAAGTAAACTAACTGAGTTGTATCTTAGCTCAATATAATATTCAAGTGTATTGCGGTTAATCTTAACTTAAGTTTAATTTAATCATTTATATCTATATCGGCGAAGATCATACCACGGCGCATACTTCTCGTTGCTAAGAAAACCTCGCATAGTAAAGATAAAAACCCACATATCAACAGCGCCATAGCGGCCACAAAGCAGCTAGCAATTGTCACGCTTAAGTTGATCGATTGGATATGCGATAAAAATAGACACATAACCACAGCACATACTAATAAGGCACTGAGTACACTTAAACTAAATGCGATATGAATGCAGCGTGAGCGTTTCAACAGCGCCCTTAGCTCCGTTGTTAATGACTTATTGAAGTCTTCATCAATACTGACTTTAAGTTTACGTTCTAATTGCCGAGCTCTATCGGTGATACGTGCCAAACGATTGGAAAGCACGCCTAATGTTGCAGCAATACCGGTAATTAAAAAGACGGGTGCAACAGCGGTTTGAATTACTTTTGCCATGGTAAGAATGTTGATAACTTCTGAATTCATTTTCAATACTCTATTTAATAAAACTCAACATAATGTTCATTTACAAATGTTTACAACTCTAGCTTGCATCTTTAAATCATTTTAAAACAATACGTTACTTAAACTCAGCGTTCTTTGTTTTAGCTGGATGTAATTCTTATGTAACAGAAATGTTGTTCTTGCTAGGGTTTCCGTTTTATATTGGTTCTGAAACTTTGTTTCAATCACTATTTAGACGATAACATAACATATCCCAGGGGAACCCATGTCTAAAAATCTAATAAAAAGAACTGCAGTTGCTTTGGCTGTAACCAGTGCAATGTGCGCTAGTGCACAAGCCAATGACTTTTCTAAATATAATCTTGCCGGCAAAAAATTAATCCAATCGAGCGCGGTAACTAAAAAAGAACAAAAAGCTCATCGCGAAGCTACAAGCTGGTTAATTAAGCTAAATGCTCCAGCATCAGTTAATGCAAAAACAATGGGCGCGGATGTAGCGTCAATTCAAGCGCAAGCAAAAGTAGCGCAAGCAAGCGTAGAGCAAGCAATCAACAGTATGGACTTGCCTGTACAAGTTGTCGCTAAAACATCAACATTAGTAAGCTCAATCGTAGTCAATGGTAATAAGCAAGATGTTGCTAAGTTACTATCGAACTCTCAAGTTGAGGGCATTTACCCAGTATACGATTATGAATTGCATGTTGCTGACAGCGCTGACTATATTGAAGCAACTCCTTTAGTATCTAATGGTTTAGCAACAGGTGAAGGTGTTCGCGTTGCTGTGCTTGATACAGGTATTGACTACACTCATACCGCTTTTGGTGGTGCGGGTACTGATGAAGCATATGCTGCAGCGATTGCAGACCCTGCGTCAGTAGATTGGCCACAAGGTAAGGTGTTAGGCGGCTACGACTTTATTAATGATGATGCTGACCCTATCGATGTGACAACTAACCACGGTACACACGTTTCTCACTCTGTGAACGGTATTGCGCCAAACGTAGATTTATTCGTTTACTCTGTGTGTAATAGTGGCTGTCCAGGTCTTGCGCAACTTTTAGCTCTTGAAAGTGCGATGGATC
Source organism: Pseudoalteromonas sp. 0802 (assembly GCF_013350085.1). Lineage (NCBI taxonomy): Bacteria > Pseudomonadati > Pseudomonadota > Gammaproteobacteria > Alteromonadales > Pseudoalteromonadaceae > Pseudoalteromonas > Pseudoalteromonas sp. 0802. The sequence continues at coordinate 28,237 of NZ_JABVXE010000013.1, forward strand.
CGAATGGTGACGGTGATATGAGCGACCGTGTTGACGTTGTAAATATGTCACTAGGTGGTGATTACGGAGATATTGCCAACGATGCTGTAGGCTTATTCATCAACCAAGCAGTTAAGCTTGGCACAAACGTTGTTATCTCTGCTGGTAATGACGGTGCATACCCGTTCATCGTTGGTGGTCCAAGTACAACTGAAAACGCTCTTTCAGTAGGTGCAATGACTCACCCTACAGGTGAAGAATCAGTTGGTAGTGGTACAGTTAATGGTGAAGAAGCGATTGTGCAACCAGCCAGCTTCGGTCCACAAACCGCATTCAGTTACACCAGTGACAACCTTGAGCTAGTTTACCCTGATGCAAACCAAACAGCATGTGAAGCGTTTGCTGATGATGTGGATTTCACTGGCAAAGGCGTAATTCTTGACCGTGGTGCGTGTAACTTCAGTGCGAAAGTATATTACGCACAAGAAAAAGGCGCAGTATTTGTTATTATCGCAAACAACACAGATGATGGTACGCCAGCACCAATGGGTGGTTCTGAGCCACTTGTTACTATCCCTTCTGTAGGCGTAACGTTTGCAGCTGGTACAGCTCTAAAAGCGGGCGGTACATTTAACCTAACAGTTGAGCGTCTTGTTATGTCTGGCGCGATTGCAGACTTCACATCGCGTGGTCCTTCAATGGGCGGGCTGTTAAAACCAGAGATTACAGCACCAGGTGTAAACATCATGACTGCTCATCCTGGTCTTGGTGATGGTCTTACTGGCGCAACAGGTACTTCATTCTCGGGCCCAATTACTGCTGGTGCGGTGAGCTTATTAAAAGAAGCGCTGCCAGAGCGTAACGCGTTTGAAATTAAAGCGACATTAATGAACACGGCAAACCTAAATGTAACTATGGAGCCGTTAGCGATTAACCCAGACGCTGAGCTTGCACCAATTAGTTATATCGGTGCAGGTCTTGTTGATGTAAACAAAGCGGCTAACTTACCGGTTGCTGCTTGGGCTGCAGATACAAAACAAGCTGCGCTTTCGTTTGGTTTAGTAAACGCATCAGAAACAGTTGAGCTTACTAAAACAGTTCAAGTTAAGAACTTCTCTAACGAAGACCAAGTGTACACACTTTCTCTTGAACAACGTTATGCAGACGATGTTGAGCGTGGTTCATTCTCACTTGACTACCCAGAGTCAATTACAGTGCCAGCAGGTCAAACAATGTCATTTGACGTGACAGCAACAATTGATCCTGCAACTCTACCTGAGTGGACTTTAACTGAGGAAAATATTGGTTCTCAAGATGCTACGGCTGATTTAACTAACTTAGAGCTTGATGGTGCGCTAATCTTCTCTGATGGCAGCGATGAAGCATTCCACCTTGTTTATCACGTATTACCAAAAGCAAATGCGGCAATGAGCTTCATGCCAGTTGTGACTGATAACGGCGTTGCACATGAAGTAACAAATACAGGTGCTGTAGCACTTGAGCCAGTGTTCGCGCCAACAGTAATGACTGATGATGTTGATGAAGACCAACGCTTTGACTTAGTGGGTGCGTCAATCGAAACGTTTGCCGTATCGACTGAAATCTGTGAAAGCGGTTTTGTGACATTAACGACGCTTGTTCTAAATGAAGGTATTACTCACTCTTACGTGGGTGGTTTCATGGCTGACTTCGATATGGACCAAGATGGTGTTTACGATGTTACAGTACAAAATGGTAAGTTAGAGTGGTTCTACGATGTTGAGCCGGGCACTGCAATTACCTTTACTCACGGCTATGGTAGTGCTTCTGGTTTCTTAGATAATTATTACCAAATTATCGGTAACAACCACCTCACAATGCAAAGCTGTATTGAAGCATTTGGCCTAACAGCCGATGATATTGGTCGAGCAACTGTAGATGTTCGTTTCCGTACAGAAGAAGAAACATGGACACCAATTGCAACTGAAGAAGGTGATGTTGCAATGGGTACTTACACATTCACAGATGCATCAAGTGATGTATATGCAATGTTTGTAGATGAAGCTGGTGAAGCTGTTAGCTCAATTGAACCAGGTGCTTCAGCTACTTTATACAATGCAGGTGAAGACTTCATGATTCTTTCAGACTCGGGTTCTAAAGCGTATGCTGCAACACCTGAATCAGACTCGAATACTCCACCAGTTGTTGTTGATACTGAGTTCTCTGTTGATGAAAACACTGAAAACGGTACGGTAATTGGTACGCTAGAAGCAACTTATGGTGCTGATTTAGCAAGCCCTGTTACAGAGTTCATTGTAATTAGCTCAAGTTCAACAGCTATTTCAGTAACATCTTCAGGTGATGTTGTAGTTATGAATCAAGACGTACTTGATTATGACGCTGGTTTAACATCAATTGAACTAGAAGTTGTTGCAACTGACAGATCAGGTAATGTTTCAGAGTCTGCTATGGTAACTGTTACAGTTAACAACCTAGCTGATGAAGCGTCTGAGCAACCAGTTGTAGTTGAAGAACCAGAGAAGAAAAAATCTTCTTCAGGTTCACTAGCGTGGCTAACATTACTTGCTGCACCGTTCGCATTTATGCGTCGTCGTAAGCAAAAGTAATTACTTGATAAATAACTAATAAAAGGGAGCTTCGGCTCCCTTTTTACATTGCTTCACAAAGTCTACTTATATATTGCAGTTTTTTTACTTATATTGGAGACAGAATAATAAAACGAATACAGGAATCCCATGAAAGTTGGCCATTCACTTTGCCTTGCGGCACTCTCTTTAGCTGTTCTATCAGCGTGTAATAAAGTCCCAGATAATAAAGAAAAAGCCGTTATTACAGAGCAAGTTCAGGTTGCAGCACCCGTCGCCAAAAAAATACCCCATGAAATGACCATTCATGGAGACACTCGTATCGATAACTACTATTGGATGCGTGATGATAAGCGCAAAGATGCCGCTGTTATTGCCCATTTGAATGCTGAAAATGCGTATGTTGAAAGCAAGTTAGCGCATACACAAACACTACAAAACACCTTGTTCGAAGAACTTAAAGGGCGTATTGAGAAGGATGACGATACCGTACCGACAAAAAAAGGGGAATATTACTATTTCTCACAAACGCGCGGTGATGACGAATACCCGGTTTATGTGCGCAGCAAAGATAGCCAAGGAGGAGGTAAGCAGGTTATCTTAAATGTGAATGAGCTTGCTAAAAATCATGACTATTTTGCCGTAACTGGTTTAGCTGTGAGCCCAAATGGCAATTTGCTGGCTTATGGCGAAGACACTGTGAGTCGCCGTATTTACACAATTAAAGTAAAAGATTTAACCACAGGTAAAATGCTCACAGAGAGCCTTGAAGGCACAGAAGGTGATGTCGTGTGGGCGAATGACAACAAAACCTTTTACTACATCAAAAAAGACCTACAAACGCTGTTAGGCTACCAAGTATATCGCCATACGCTAGGCACCCCGCAAGCTGACGATGAACTCGTTTACGAAGAGAAAAACACTAGTTATTACACCGGTATTTACAAGAGTAAAGACCAACAAGAGATCTATATTAGTCATGGTAGCACCAGTGCATCTGGCGTCTCGGTTATTGATGCTAATGATGTCAAAGCAATGCCAAAACGTTTTATTGAACGCGAAGCAGGGCTTGAATATGACATCAAAAAGTTAGGCGATTGGTATTACATCGTTACTAATTTAAATGCAGTTAACTTTCAACTTATGAAAGTGCACCGCGATAAGGCTCATGATAAAGCAAATTGGCAAACGCTAATTGCTGGTCGTGATAACGTGAAGCTTGAAGGCATCGAGTTATTTAACAATCATTTGGTATACGAAGAGCGAGAAATGGGGCAAACCCGTATCACTATTCGTGACCTTCGTAACCAACAAGAGCAAGTCGTTGCGTTTAATGACCCAACTTATATGGTCTTTAGTTATGGTAATGGTGAGTTAGATAACCCTAACTTACGTGTTTACTATTCAAGTATGACGACGCCAGGCAGCAGCTACGATATCAACCTAGAAAGTGGCGAAAAAACCCTGCTTAAACAGCGTAAAGTGTTAGGTGATTTTAATCCTGACAATTATGCCTCTGAGCGAGTTTACGTGACCACCCGAGATGGTGTCGATGTTCCTGTGAGCCTTGTTTATCGTAAAGACAAGTTCAAAAAAGACGGCTCGAATCCGCTTATGCAATATGGTTATGGTTCGTATGGTGCGACCATGGATCCGAGCTTTTCTAGCTCTCGATTAAGCTTACTTGATCGTGGTTTTGTGTTTGCGATTGCGCATATCCGTGGCTCACAAATGCTGGGTCGTCCTTGGTACGAAGACGGCAAGTTGCTGAAAAAACAAAACAGCTTTAATGACTTTGTTGATGTGACTAAATCATTAGCAGCTCAAAAGTATGGTGATAAGGATAATATTTTTGCCATGGGTGGCAGTGCAGGTGGCTTACTAATGGGGGCTGTTGTGAATCAAGCGCCTGAACTTTATAAAGGGGTGATTGCAGCAGTGCCTTTTGTTGATGTAGTCACGACCATGTTAGATGCTAGCTTACCACTGACAACGAATGAGTATGACGAGTGGGGCAACCCGAATGATAAAGTCTATTACGATTACATGCTGTCATATTCGCCGTATGACCAAGTTAAGAAGCAGGCTTACCCAAATATGTTAGTCACCACCGGCTTACACGACTCTCAAGTTCAGTATTTTGAGCCTGCAAAATGGGTTGCTAAGCTACGTGAATATAAAACCGATGATAACCTGTTGCTGTTCAAAACCGACATGGAAGCAGGGCACGGCGGTGCTTCTGGGCGCTTTAAAAGCTTGCAAGATACCGCTTTATATTACGCCTTTATGCTCGATTTAGCGGGTATCGAAAAATAATAACAACACAGGCATCCGTGATTAAGCGGGTGCCTGCATAGCTAAATTAAAGCGAAATTCACTGCCTTTTCCTAAGGTACTTTTTACGTTTATTTCACTATCCATTAGGGTGAGCAGTTGCTTGCAAATAGCGAGTCCTAAGCCTGTTGAGCCTCGTTTAATACTATTACGAGCCTGATAGTGAGGTTCGAAAATCGCATTGAGTTCATCCTCATGAATACCAACCCCGGTATCAGACACTGCCACGTATAACAGATCACTTTGCTGGCTAACCTTAACAGCAATTTCACCGCCATTTGGGGTATGCCGAATGGCATTTTCGATTAAGTTTGTAAGCACCCGCTCTAATTTTGCGATGTCTGCTGTCACGGTAAAATCGCAGATTTCGGGAATAACCTTGAGTGAAATTCCCGCTGATTGCGCTGTTAGAGCAAGCTTCGCCACACAATCATAAATTAATTCGCCCAAATTAAAGGTTTCAGATTGTATTTTCACTTGCCCGCACTCTAAATTAGCCAGCTCAAAAATTTGTTCAATCAGCTGTTTTAGTTGCTGGCAGTTATCCATTGCAAGGTTGAGATAATGACGTTGCTCGGGCTCGTTTAAGTGGCTATGCGGTTTATTGATCACCTCCAAAAAGCCGTGCAGTGAAGAGAGCGGCGTACGTAAATCGTGTGATAAATGAGTCAGTAACTCACGGCGTTGTTTATCGGCTTGTTGTAATGACTGAAACTGCTCATCAATACGCGCCAGCATGGCATTGACGCCTTTGCTTAAATTGCCAATTTCATCATCAGCTGTGTAGCTAGAATCCAATGACATTTTTGTTAGGCTGTAATTAGCCGTTTCTATTTTATTAAGTTCTTTATTGAGTTTTTTTAACGGTAAAGTGAAAAATCGAAACAACAGCAACATCGCAATAAAGAGCGCAACTAAGGCGGTTATAAACCACATAGCGGCAAGCCAGAGGTTATCATTGGCTTTAATGTTTTTAAGGGTTGTATCGTAAGCTTGCCCGCCAATAATCACGTACAAATAGCCTTGCAGTTGCTGCTGATTATAAACTGGCGCGGTCGAAAATATTTTTACGCCATCCTTGCTACGCGGATCGTCACCATAAATCGGTGTAGCAGTGGGGTTGTCGAGTAGCTGCTGTATTGGGCTTAAGTTTATTTGCTGCCTAACGACTTGCCCCGGTTTAGCTGAATAAGTCAGTAAATGACCTTCTGGGTCTACAAAATAAAACTCAAATGCCGGACCAAGTATCATCAGCGTGTGAAATAAGTTTTCAAGTGCGTCATAGTCATACACACCTTGTTTGATCAGTGGATTGTCATGCACTAAATGCTCGGCTAGTTGGAGGTGCAAGTTTTGCTGAGCATGATGTACCGAGCTTTGTTCTAATTGCTTACTCCAATTTAAAACGAGTGCGCACAACAGGCTAAAAATAAGCACCAATGACCAAGCGAGTTTTTGATATAGCGTCATTGATTTCATTAGTTTGCACTCAATTGACCGGGGTTTAGTTTATAGCCTACCCCCCAAACTGTTTCGATAAAGTTTGCTGGGTGATGTTGCTCAAACTTACTGCGTAAACGGTTTATGTGGGAATTAACCGTATGCTCGTAGCCGCTGTGTTGATAGCCCCATACTTGGTCTAGTAATTGTTGGCGGCTAAAAACATGGTTTGGGTGTTTAGCAAAATAGACCAGTAAATCGAATTCGGTGGCGGTTAAGTTAATTGCTTGGTCAGCTAAAAATGCTTGGTGGCTGGCAAATTCAATGTGTAGTTCTCCAAGTTGAATTGCCGCTTGAGCGCTATCTTCATGGTGTGATTGAGCTGCTATAAGTTGTGACCTATGCCGTAATTGCGTTTTTATTCGTGCTTGTAATTCTCTGGCGAAGAAAGGTTTGCAAATGTAATCATCAGCGCCCATTTCCAAACCAATCACTCTGTCCATATCGCTACTGAGTGCGGTCAGTAAAATAACGGCAATACTTGGGTAGTGCTCTTTAATTTTGCGGCATAAGCTCAAGCCATCCATTTGTGGCAGATTAATATCAAGCAGTACTAAGCCGTAACTTGAGCTGGCAAGCTTCTTTATTGCAGCTTCAGCGCTCGAGGCTTCATCAATATGTAAGTTTAGGCAGTGCAATTGTGTGCTGATAAGTTGGCGGATTGCTCTATCATCTTCGACGATTAATAATTTTTCTTGGCGCATGGCTCACTCCAAATCACAGAGGCACATCCTTATGACCTCGGTGTAAGGAGTGCGATTATTATTGCGTCCGCGTTATCGTGATTCGAACAACCGGGTTATCAAACTTATGCTGGCTGGTGAGCACAGAATTTGTCAGGCCGTCATCTTGACTAACCACACCTGGGTGCATTGCAACATGGTTAATATCGTCGCGCATTTCGTTGTAACCTTCGCCTGAGTCAGCAGGGCCTGGGATCGTGCCTTGCGCTTCAGTGTTAGCTTCGGTGCCTGCATCATAGGCAAAACTAGTACGAGACAGTGACTCATTAACCGCTAACGAAGACACGTCTATAGCATTAAGACCGGTAAACGCGTCATTTGTATTCACCAACATGGTTGCTAAGCTAATTTTTAATGAATCAAGCTCACCTGTTGTCAGGGTCAACGTGACTTGCTCACCTGGTGGTAATGGGCTTTCTGCTGAAGCTGCTTGCATTGTCATTTCTGCTGCGAGTAGCTCGCTGTTATCGCCGCCTTCAGCCATAATTTCAAGTGCTTCAGATGCTGGCTCGCCAATTTTCCAAAGCATGCCTTCGGTGTGAGCAATCACAGCAACAGGGGAGAAAGGTTGAGCAGCGGTGAGATTGACTACCTCCACCATAAATTGATGATTTGTCGCCATCTCACCCATTTCCATTGTCATTTCTTCCAGCGCTTCATCCATGTTGTCTGATGATTTATCTGAATCCCCACAAGCCGCAAGGCCGGCACTTAATGCGAGGATAATTAAGCTTTTTGAAAAGCGCATAATAACCTCCTATTTAACCGTAACTGTTAGCATCGCAACTGGGTTTAACCATCTGTGCACGGTGTTATCAAGGTCACTCATACCCGCTTCTAAATCGTCGTCACCTAAATTACCCGGATGAATATGCACCATCATATTGGTTTCGTTACTGGTGACGCCGCTGCCATTCATACCCGCATTACCACCTGGTGCGGCAGGAATGCCTAGCGTGCCCGGCATACCTGAACCCTCAACAACAAGCTCATCATTGGCTTCGGTGCCTGCATCATACGCATTGAGATAAACAGTATAGGTACCAGCTTCGGTTGGGATCATCCAACTATCTAAACCTACAAAGCCATCATTGGTAGGCAGTAGCATGGCTGTTAGAGATAAGTAGCTATTGCCATCCTTGGTGGATAAGCTCGCCATCGTTGAGCTTGCTGGGGCTAATAAACCTTCAGCTGGGTTGGCAACCATGTCGCTGTTTGCGGCTGTGGCTTCAGTCATTAATGGCTCGAGATTGCCACCTTCAGCCATAGTCTGTAGGGCTGTAGAAGCAGGCATAGCAACGCTGAAAAGTTTGCTATCACTGTTATGAGCCGTAATGAGAATAGGGGTAAAGTGTAAACCTTGCGTGAGGTTAGTTAGTTTTATATCAAGCTCAGCAGCTTGGCTTGCAAGGCTAGTTACTGCGCATGCAGCGAATAAAGTTAAAGGTAAAGCTTTCATGTGAGATTCCTGTTTTTGATGATTCAAAACCAGTATCGAATAGCAATATCCAGAAACCCTCACGAAGTTATCACATTTTTATCACAACGTTGATTACAGCCTTTTTTGCTGGTTGAGAGTTTTAAATTTAACCAATTTAACTAGGGTAAAAAGTCATTACGGTTTATAGTAGAGAAACAAACAGACCCATAACAAGGAATTTAAAATGGATGATAATCAGAAAGTTGAAATAATTGTGGCAGATAAAGAGCAGCGCACATGGGCAATGTTTTGTCACTTAAGTGCCTTAGCAGGCTTGCTTTTCCCGTTTGGTTCGGTGATTGGGCCTTTGATTGTTTGGCTTGTAAAAAAAGAAGAAATGCCACTTGTTGCTGAGCATGGTCGCAAATCATTAAACTTTCAATTAACCATGATGATTGCTTACATTGTGTGCTTTATGCTGATGTTTGTTGTCGTTGGAGTCATCCTGCTGCCATTAGTAGCGCTATTCTCATTGATTATGGTGGTAGTATCGGCGATTAAAGCCAACGATGGTAAAGAAGTTAAATATCCAATGGCGATAGAATTTATAAAGTAAACTAATTGCCATATACTAAAAGCTCAGCCATTTGCTGAGCTTTTTTATGTGATGTTTATGGCCTACTTATCGTTATTTTTCAGCGCGTTTATTTCCGCAACCTTATTACCTAGCTCTTCAGAATTAGTAATGACAGCTATGATAGCCAGTGGTGACTATCTACTTTGGTTGTTATGGTTAAGTGCAACTGTAGGCAATGTGCTTGGGAGTTGTGTGAATTATTGGCTGGGCACGCAAGTCATGCGATTTAAAGAGCGTAAATGGTTTCCCGTTTCACAAAAGTCGCTAGACAAAGCCGAACAGCAATTTAATAAATACGGTATTTACAGTTTGCTATTTGCTTGGCTGCCTATTGTCGGTGACCCTTTAACGGTTGTTGGCGGAATTTTTAGGGTTAAGTTTTCAATCTTTTTGTTACTCGTGACCCTAGGCAAAGGCGCACGTTATTTAGCTGTGCTTGCCTTTGCGGTAGGGCTTGAAAAGCTATTTTAGTTTTTTTGCCAATCAAGAGTCAGTGATACTGAATCAGCAAAGCGCAGCGCATGAGGTTTATCGACGCGTACTTTGGCATAGTGAACGCTTTGATGCTGGTGGCAAATTGCTAAAATCTCAGCAACCAGTTTTTCTAACAGCAAAAAGTGGCCTTCTTCGACAAGGCTGATCACTTCTTTAGTAATGGTCTTGTAGTTTAGCGCTTTATCGACTGCGTCAGTTTCACAAGCTTGATCAGCAGGGTAATGAATTTCTAAATTAATCACTACATCTTGTTTTTTCTCACGTTCCTCAGGGTTAAAACCTATAAAGGTTCGTAGCCTGAGGTTAGTGACATTAATAATTGCATTGGCCATCATTACCCTCTAACTAGTTGTAAAAACTCGTTACGGGTTTTTGGATCGGCTCTGAAGTTACCTAACATAACCGATGTACGCATGCTTGAGTTTTGCTTTTCAACACCGCGCATCATCATACACATATGTTTTGCTTCAACGATTACACCAACACCTTTCGCGCCTGTCACTTCTTCAACCGCTTTAGCAATTTGATGGGTTAATTGCTCTTGAATTTGAAAACGACGCGCATACATGTCAACAATTCGCGCAAACTTAGATAAACCAAGCACTTTGCCATCAGGAATATAAGCAATATGGCAGCGGCCAACAAATGGCAGCAAGTGGTGCTCACACATAGAGTAAAGCTCAATGTCTTGGATCAATACCATGTCATCGGCATCTGAAGTGAATACCGCATTGTTGGTGATTTCATCTAATGTTTGACGATAGCCTTTAGTCAGATACTCCATCGCTTTTGCTGCGCGTTTTGGTGTGTCGAGTAATCCTTCACGAGCAGGATCTTCACCTACTGCGGTAATTATTTGTTGGTAACTATTTTTTAAATCATCGTGCATAGCTTTCTCAGTAATTCGTTATTTTAAATGTCTGCCACCATCAACAGGCATAGAACGACCTGTGATGTAGTGACTGCTTAGTAATAGTTCTACGCTGTTAATAATCTCGGCGCAGCCGGGCTCAATGCCCATTAGCGATTTCTTTAATGTTTTGGCTTTGTATTCGTCGCTATCGTGTTCATTAAAGATAATTAACGAAGGGGCGATAGCATTCACTTTAATGTCTGGTGCAAATTTAGCGGCAAACGACTTGGTTAAATTATCAAGCGCTGCTTTGCTTGCTGCATAAGCAAGGTGCTTAGGGCTGCCTTTTTCAACCACATAATCGGTTAAGTGAATAATATCTGCGGCTTGGCCACTGTTTTGCTGATAATGCAGTAGCAAATCAGAAGCTGCTAAATTAATTAAATAGGGCGCTTTGGCGTGGATACGCATCATGTTATCGAATAGGTCTGCGTAATCGTGGTTATTTGCTTCGCAATCCCAGCTAGACGCATTATGGATAATTGCCTTGAGCTGGTTGGTATGGGTTTTTAATTCTTCGATAAAATGCCCGATAGCTTGGTCACTATTAAAATCAGCATGGATGCAAATAGCGCCTTTACCTGCAAGCACATCAATTGCTTCATGGCGGGTACGGTAAGTGACTATGATTTCTTGCCCTTGCGCTAAAAAGTGCTCGGCCAGAGCGAGTCCAATACGTTGGCCTGCGCCAGTAATTAAAATGGGCGATGACATAAACTAATATAAAACCTTAGATTTTTGATTTGAAATGTAATGTATTTAACTGTAACAACTATAAACCAAATTACAGAACTATTTCATCTTTACTGCAATCATGTTGCTAACTTTTACGTCAAGCATAGCGCTCTAGATCATTTAGCGCGGCCGATAATGAGTGATTGAAGGTTTTGAATATTGCTAAGGGTCTGTACGAGGAAGGAAAAAGGGCAATTATTATTGCCCTTTTAGTGTTTTAATCGTTTTTAAAGCTCGTCGTATACCGTTGGGATCGCTTGGCGCTTATGTTGAGTACGTAAGTAAATTGCTGTTAGCTTTTCTTCGACTTCATTGCTGACTTCTTTACCTTCTAAGAAATCATCAATTTGATCGTAAGTGAGGCCAAGCGCTTCTTCGTCAGTTAGACCTGGGCGATCACACTCTAAGTCGGCCGTTGGGGCTTTATGTACAAGGACAGCTGGCGCTCCCAAGTGCTCAGCAAGCGCACGAACTTGACGCTTTGATAAGCCAAATAAAGGTGCCAGGTCACATGCTCCGTCACCAAATTTTGTGTAGAAGCCAGTGATGTTTTCAGCACTGTGATCGGTACCAACAACTAAGCCTTGGCTGAAACCGGCAATTTCATACTGCGCAACCATGCGTTGGCGTGCTTTTACATTACCTTTGATAAAGTCGATTTTAGCTTGCTCTGGTAATTCAGCACCACCACCAACAACCGCGGCCATTGCTTGTTCATGCATGCCATCGACAGCCGCTTTAATGTTAACCGTCATACGCTTACTTGGTTGAATAAAATCTACGGCTAGTTGTGCTTCGTCTTCATCTGCTTGTACGCCGTAAGGTAAGCGCACAGCAATAAATTGATATTCGTTAGTGTTGTGCTCTTGGTTTAATTCATCCACCGCTAATTGGCATAAACGGCCACAGGTTGATGAGTCAACACCGCCACTGATCCCTAATACAAGTGAGCGAGAGTGCGCAGCAATAAGTCGGCTTTTAAGAAAGTTAACACGACGGGTGATTTCCGCTTTTACATCAATAGTTGGTTGGACTTTCATTTCCGCCAGAATGTCGGCACGCATGGTAGAGCTCCTATTTTTCGTTGTGGTTGTCAGCGTTTTTTACATTATGTTACGGGCGCGGTTTTTATTAAAGACCTAAATGCGCTTTTATTGCGTTAATTTGTTGCTTAAGATCTTCGATTTCGCTTCGTAATTGTTGCACTTCACTACTGTTATCTTGAACAGGCTCATTAGCAGCCATGTCCTCAGTAATGCTGTCTGGGTCAACAAATAAGTGCATGTAGCGGCTCTCTCGCTTTCCGGGCTCTCGAGCTAAGCGCGCAACATGTTCTTGCTCTATAAGTGCATTTAATGCGGCTTCGACTTCATTGACGTTACTAAACTCAGCGAGGCGGTTGCTGCGTGTTCTCAACTCGCCTGGTGTTTGCGGGCCACGTAACAGTAACAAACAGATAATGGCGCGTTGTTGCTCAGTAAATTGCAAACTGCCAAATTCGGTATTACAGAAGCGGTGAGCATATTTATTTACACGCCCAGATAGCCCTTCATCAACCGTTACTAAGCGTGATGCAATAAGCTCATCGAGGGTATCTTGGACTTGCGCTTCAGTGAGAGACAATACAGGTTCACGGTTAGATTTTTGATTACATGCATTAGTCAGTGAGTTTAAAGATAGCGGGTAATGTTCGGGTGTTGTACTTTGCTTTTCGAGTAAACAGCCAATAACACGTTGTTGAATTGATGATAATTGCATGGTTTTACTCTCTTTTTATTCTTCAGTGCTTAGCCACACTGTTAATTTTTTATTGAGCGAGTCAAATTTAAGGGGTTTGGTGACATAGTCGTTCATACCTGCGTTTAAACAACGTTCTTTGTCACCTTGCATCGCATTTGCAGTGAGTGCGACGATATTAACCCCCTGATGAGCTGCGCCTGCTTCACCTGCCCGAATGGCTCGCGTTGCTTGGTAACCATCCATTTCTGGCATTTGGCAATCCATTAACACTAATTGGTAGGGGCTTTGCTCTCGGCTTGAAAGTTGTGCAATTGCTTCAAGGCCATTTTCAGCGATATCAAAACTAATGCCTGCTTGCTTTAGCAGCGAACCTGCCACCATCTGATTCACTTTATTATCTTCAACCAGCAAGACTTGCGACTCAGTATTATCGCTACTGGTCACGACCTTGGTTATTAAGGCCTCTTTATTAACCTGCTGCTGTTCAATGTATTTGTCGTTCGCCAGTGAATTAAATAAATCAGACTGCGTTAATGGTTTAAAGATAATACTCTCAACTTTTAATGTTTGTCTCGTTTGTTTTTCAGTAAGACTCATTGGGGCCATTAAAATTCGTTTACAGCTGGTGGCATTAAAGTATTTTAAGAATGCTTGTTGGTGCTCTTTTGTTGCGCTGCTATAAAAAAGATAATCCACTAAAATTGCATCGCAGCCATTATCGGTTGGCATTGCAGCACGATTGAGTAAGCTTGGCATATCAGTATAGGTCTCGACCTCTGCTCCCCATAGCTGCAATTGTTTTTTGGCAATATTGCTACTGAGCTTACAATTATCAGCAATTAAAATATGCTTTTTATCTATAATGTGGCTTGGCTCTGGCGCTTGCTTTGTATGATCACGTTTAACTTTTACAGTAAAATTAAAGGTGCTGCCTTCCCCGTATGAACTAACCACACTGACATCACCATCCATTAACTGACACAGCTGTTTTACTATTGCAAGGCCAAGCCCTGTACCGCCGTATTGGCGTGTAGTTGATGCATCCGCTTGCGTGAATGAGTCAAATAAAGTGGCTTGCTTTTCGGGCTTGATACCTACACCCGAATCAATAACAGAGCAGTTCAAGAACAATTCTTCGTTGTTTGTTTCGAGTTTGGCGATGACGATAATCTCACCATCTTTTGTGAATTTAACCGCATTGCTAACTAGGTTATTGATGATTTGTCTAATCCGGTTTGGGTCGCTAATGATAAAGCCGTGATTAAGGTGTGTGGTATCTAGCAGCAACTTGGTATTGTTTTGTTCTGCTTTAATGGCAAACGATTCGATAGTATCGCCAAGTAGTTTTGATACATTAAAGCTAACATTTTCAATATCGAGCTTACCGGCCTCAATTTTAGAGAAATCTAAAATATCGTTAATGATATGCAATAGTGATTCAGCCGATGATTGCGCCAAATCTATATGGTGGTTTTGCTGGGTGTCTAGTTTGGTTTGTTTGATGATATTGAGCATCCCGATCACGCCATTCATAGGGGTGCGGATCTCATGACTCATGCTTGCTAAAAATTCACTTTTGGCTTTTACTGCTTGTTCAGCAGCTTCTTTTGCTTGAACGAGTTGTTGTTCGGTCTCTATACGGCGCTGACTTGCGTGTAAACTACCAATGAGTGCCGCAACTGCGATTAAAAAGCTTTCTTCATTTTTACTCCAATGTCTGCGGTTATGACATTTTTCGGCGCACACAACCCCCATTGTTTTGCTACCAGTAGGAATGATCACTGTCAGCATTGAACGTATATTAAACCAATCAAGGTAGTTGCTACGTAGGTCACTAGTCAGTGGATGTTGTTGTGCATCACTGGCATTAATTACAGCGTGATTGTTAATGGCATCAAAATAATTTTGAAATTCAAATTGTTGTAGTGAAATCGGCTCGCTAAATTCAGGCTGGCTTTGGTCGTGAATAGCAAAGGTATTGAGCGACTGGCGGTCGTCACTAAATAGCCAAATACTCGCGCGATCAATATCAAAAGCGTGACAAATTGCTTGCACAATCACATGTTTAGATAAGTTAAGGTTACCAGTCAGTACAGCATCATTAACGGTAAGAGAGGCTAAAATCTCATTATGTAAGGCTATTTTGTTGTTTTCTAGCTCATCTCGCTTACGGGTATCAATATTTTGTAGTGAACCAAAAAGTTTTATACAACGGCCATTTTTATGCTCGGCTTCGCCATGTAGCAGCACCCAAACCTCATCACCTTCAGCAGTGATGATTTGTACTTGAGTTTCAAAACTCTCACCATACTTGATTGCACGCTCGTTAAGGCGACGAATTTTATCTCGGCTTTCACCCGCTTTGAAATGTGTAAAGTTAGCAGGCCACTCTGGTTGTACATTAAGAGGAAACTTAAAAATTTGCTTGGTCATATCAGACCAATAGACGGTTCTTGTCTCTAGATTAAAAGACCAAGCGCCGACTTTAGCAAGACTACTCATGGTTTCTAACATACGTTCGCTTTTGTACTGTCTTTCGACCATGCGTAAAAAGAATACTGAGGCGCCAGCAAATAAAATACAAAATAGAATAATGGCCAGTCTAAGCGGCCAAATAGCAGAACTTGGTGGCTGCCATCCAGATTTTGGTGTGGCGTACATCTGCCACTCACCACCTGGAAAGTTAATTCTAAAGCTCAGAGGGTTTGTGTTGAGCACGTCCTTAGAGCCGAAGAAAAAATCACCTTTAGCACCAAGGCCATTTTTGCCTTGTAGGGCAATATCATAATGCTGACTTAGCGCGATTAACCCCGAGTTCGTGTAAATTTTGTCTATATCGAGGACAACAGAGAGGAGCCCTCAAAAAGTGAGTTCTGGTGGAGTGAATACGGGCATTCTTGCTATCAATGCTTGACCACCTTGCACCAACTCTAAGGGGCCGGCCATAACAATACGGTTTTCATCCCGTGCTCTAATTGCGTCGTCACGCTGCGCTGGGTTTTCTAAAAAATTTAGCCCGATAGATTTCTCATTACCCACAAGAGGGTAAGTCATCTGAATAACCATATCAGGGGCCGCGCCGATGTTTCTAAGCTCTGAAGACGTTGAAAATAAAGGGCTAGCAATTTGCGTGAAGCGGGCTTGGTCTAAATTGGGTTCGGCTGCAACGGCAACCGCCAAGCCGCGTACAAGTTGAATGTTAGATATTAAGGTGGCTTCGAGCTCTGCACGATAGGCACTTACTTTTGCCAGCTCCTGTGCACGAAAAGCATCTTTCTCGCGGCTGTAATTAATTTGGTCGATTACAAGGCCAATCACGATGATACAGGCAAGTGAAAACCAGAAGGCTAGCTTCAGTTTTTGTAGTTTTTTATTATCTGTTTCGGTCGCTAGCGGCATGAGAAATATCAGGTTTTATACTATTTACCTACTATAGACAATTTCTGTGGTAATTAACAATGAACAGCAAATCTATAAACCTAATTTCAATTATTTGTATCGCAACACTATTCTTTCACAAAACTAAGGTTAATATAGTGTTACTTTAGCGCAAGGATAATTGGCATGTTTAAGATAATCAAATGGTTACTAATTGGTTTGTTCGTTGTAATGTTACTCGCAACGGGGCTTGTTTATGGCGTATTAAACTTAAGTTTACCGGCACTTGATGGTCGCGGTAAAAGCGACGCTATTTCGCAATCAGTTAAGATTGAGCGAGATACCTTAGGACAGGCTGTTATTCATGCCGAAAACCGATTAGATGCAGCCTATGCTCTTGGTTTTGCTCATGGTCAGGACCGATTCTTTCAAATGGATTTACTGCGCCGTAATGCTGCAGGTGAGCTTAGTGAGTTATTTGGTAAAGCTGCCGTTGGGCTTGATAAAAAAATGCGCTTTCATCAGTTACGTAAACGCAGTCAGATTGCTGTCGCGCAGTTACCTGCTAAAGATAAAGCGCTATTAAAAGCGTACGCGAATGGGGTTAATGAAGGCCATGCGCAAGTGGGTTTCGATAGCTTTGAATATTTACTCACAGGCGCTGAAGCAAAACCTTGGCAAAGCGAAGACAGCTTACTAATCATTTTTAGTATGTATTTAGATTTACAAACGGCCACCTTTGAGCGCGACAAAACACTGATCGAAATCGAAGATTTATATGGTAAGGCGATGGTTGACTTTATTACTCAGCCTAGCCTTTATCAAGCGGCACTCGACAACAGCCAATTAGCACCTTATGACGGCGGTATTCCTAATCTCAAAGACCCTCAATGGGCTATGACTGACATTGCAGACCGAAAGGAACTTGGTAGTAATAACTGGGCGGTTACTGGGCAGTTAACTGAAACTGGTGCTGCAATGTTGTCTGACGATATGCATTTATCGTTTGCTGTGCCAATCATTTGGTACCGTGCCCAGCTCAATTACCCACTCAATGGTGAAAGGCAGCAAATTACCGGTGTGTCATTACCAGGGGCTCCTGCCATTGTTGTTGGTACCAATAATAAAATAGCTTGGGGATTCACCAATGGTTATTTAGATACAGCCGATTGGATAGCCCTTGAGAGCAAGGAGAAAACCTGGCAGATAGATGAACCTATCTTACTAAATGACGGCAACAGCGAAAATTACGCTTTGACCATGAGTGAGTATGGCCCAGTTAAAGAAATTAACGGCAAATCTTATGCGCTAAGTTGGGTTGCCCACCATGAGTATGCGGTTGATATGGAGTTACTTAAGCTTGAGCAAGCAAACACGGTTGATGATGCACTAGCGCTTGCTGCTGAGGTGGGTATTCCTGTACAAAATCTGATGGTTGTTGATGATAAAGGTAATGCAGCTTGGAAGAATATGGGAGCCGTGCCTGCCCGTAAAGAGCCCCATCAATTAGCGGTGGCTGAGCAAGCGTATCCTGCACAGTGGCACGAAAACGAAACCCAGCGTCCATTTGTTAAAAACCCAGAAAGTGGCCGTTTATGGACGGGCAACTCACGAGTTGTTTCCGCAGAGGATGACCAGCGCTTTGGTAATGGTGCTTATGCCATGGGGGCTCGCTCGGCACAAATTCGCGACCGCTTATTTGAAAAACAACAGTTCAACGAACAAGATTTTTATGACTTACAACATGATAACGAAGCGCGTTTCTTAACGGCTTGGCATAAACTGCTGGTCAAACAGCTTAGCAACGCAGGCGATAAATACGCCCTGTATTTAAAAGAGCTAAATAATTGGCAGGCGTGTGCTTGTAGCGACTCAATTGGCTACACCTTAGTAAAGCGCTACCGCAGTGAAGTGATTAACGGCTTATTTAGCCCATTAGAGAATAAGCTAAAAGCCCTCGATAGTAGTTTAAAACCAGTAAAACGAGACTTAGAACCTGCTGTTTGGCAACTTATCGAAGCGCAGCCTCAGGCATGGTTAAACCCTGAGTATGCAAACTGGCAACAACAAATGATAGGAGCCTTTGACCGCGTTATCACTAAACTAACCGATCAATATGGTAACAACCCGCATAGCTGGGAGTGGGGCAAGGTTAACGAATTAGTGATTGAGCACCCATTTGCCAAGCAAATACCTGCACTGAAAAGCTTATTGAATATGCCTACGGAGCCTGGGTTTGGCGATACCTTTATGCCTTCGGTGCAAGGACGTAGCTTTGGTGCTTCACAGCGCTTTATTGTTCAACCTGGGCACTTAGATAAAGCGATAATGGCTATTCCGGGTGGGCAATCAGGGCATCCATTGTCAGAATTTTATCGTGCCGGGTTTAACGATTATGTCAGTAAGGGTTTAACGCCATTATTGCCACAAGAGATTGCCCACAGTATCACTATCGATGCGGTTAATTAACCGCATCAGCATCTTTGAAAGCAGGATGTTGGCCTTTAGCAATGGTAGTTTGGTTGCGTCCTGCGTGCTTGCTTTTATAAAGCGCTTCATCAGCGTGTTGTAGCATTTTTTCTATTGAAGCGAGCGGTTGCCATTCAATAAGCCCAAAACTCATAGTGACATTGAGATCGGGGAATTCATGATGCACCTCTAGCTCGGCGATTTTTAAACGTAAGGTTTCAATTTTTGCAAAGGCCTGCTTTGCATCTGTATTAGTTAATAAAATTAAAAATTCTTCACCACCCCAGCGTACCGCTATATCTTCATCATCAATAAATTGGCGAATTAGCCTGGCAACATTAACGAGCACCGTATCACCTTTTTCATGACCATAATTGTCGTTAATACTTTTAAACTTATCGATGTCAGCCATAACAATACAAAGACTGCTCTCAAGCTCTATGCTCTTTTGATGTGCAGCAGTGATTAATTTTTTTGCAAAACGGCGGTTGTAGAGCTTAGTGAGTGGATCGCGGGCTGCCATTTCTGTTAACTCAACCCTTTGTGACAAAGTGATTTCTCTGATTAGACCCATGCCATAGACCATAGGTAAACCGGCAATAATAATATTGATTACATTTACATGTGGTAGTAACTCTGGGTAAGCAAAGCCGTACTGAACATCTGAAAAAAATACATATAGCAGGGCGAATATCGCAATCATCACTAAGCTATATAAAGCTGCACGCTTAAAGGTTAATTGATAATCGATCATTAAAATACAAGATACAGTCCATAGGTAAAACTGAAATCCTGCACCTAAGCCAAGGGTGGCACAAACAATGACCGCATGAATAATTACTTCAAGGCAAAATACTCTAAGTGCTAGCGAAGTTAGTCCTTGCTTAATTAAAAAGATGCCGCTTGCCCAAGCAAGCACACTCAAGATATTAACTAAAGCAAGCGTATTTGCCCCTATGTGAGCAAATACGGGGATCAGCAAGACATGAACAATCAACGCGAAATAGGCGATTTTAGAAATAATCAGAAATTTAACGTGTTCAATCTCTTCTAAGCCAGATTGCTTTGATTGTTTTAGTAAGTGTTTGATCAATCCAACCTCAAATACACATGGAGAGTAGCGTAATTATAGATGAAAAGTTGAGCAATGCAGGTTTATAATTGCTCGCTTTTGCTTTGTAAACGCATGCCACTGATGTTTATGAATGAAGCTAAGCATTTGTTCACATCATGTTTGTTAAGCTTGGGGCTTGGCAGAGTGGGCATTTGATGCCACTCTAGTTAAAGCTAATCTAGAAACATGCTGAGCAATGTTTGCTGTGATTATTCTCTCGTGCCTAAAAAGGAGTAGCTATGCCGGCGGAAAAAACGCATTTAGAGATCTGTAATCTAACTAAAGAACAGTACCCACAAATAAAGACCCTCATGGATCAAGCTTACCCAGGGCTTGGAGGTGCTTGGCCAAGCCATACTATTTTTAGGTTAATAGACCAGTTTCCGGAAGGGCAAATAGGTATTGTTGACGATGGTGTCTTAGTCGGCATCGCCCTGAGTGTTCAGGTAGATTACGCGCGCTTTTCTAACCCACATACCTACGAAGATATTGTTGATGGCCATGACCGTGTATTTAGTGATCCTGAAGGTGATGCACTTTATGGTTTAGATGTGGTGATTTCATCAACTCACCGAGGTATGCGATTGGGTCGTCGCTTATACGATGCACGAAAAGAGCTGTGCCGTCAGTATAACTTACGCGCCATTTTAGCGGGTGGGCGTATTCCGCGTTATTACAATCACAGTGCAGAGATGACTCCGATGGAGTACATCGAAAAAGTAGACCACAAAGAGCTGTACGATCCGATTTTAAGCTTTCAGCTATCTAATGATTTCCAAGTTAAACGTTTACTTAAAAAATACCTTCCTGAAGATCAGGAATCAGTTGGTTACGCCACTTTACTTGAGTGGAATAACATTATGTTTGAGCCGACTGATACAGTACTTGAGTCGACCAAATCAATTGTCCGTGTCGGTGCCGTACAGTGGCAAATGCGCTGTGTTGAGTCTGTTGAAGAGCTGCTCAAGCAAGTGGAATACTTTGTTGATACGGTGTCTGACTATAAAAGTGACTTTATTCTGTTTCCGGAATTTTTCAATGCTCCGTTAATGGGTCTTACCGAGCAAAGCAATCAAACAGAAGCCATTCGCTATCTGGCCGAATACACAGAAACCTTCCGTGATGCAATGTCGCGCATGGCGGTTGAATACAATGCCAATATTATCACAGGCTCCATGCCGCTTGCTGAAGATGACAAGATTTATAATGTCAGCTACCTATGCCACCGCAGCGGTAAAATCGATGAGCAGCGCAAAATTCATATTACGCCCCACGAGCAAAATGACTGGGTGATCCAAGGCGGTGATAAAATTGCTGTATTTGAAACGGATGCGGGTCGTGTCGGTATTCAAATTTGTTACGATGTAGAGTTCCCTGAGCTGTCACGTATTCTCGCTAAGCAAGGGTTAGATATTTTGTTCGTGCCATTTTGGACGGATACAAAAAATAGTTACTTACGTGTTCGTCATTGTGCGCAAGCACGTGCAATTGAAAATGAATGTTATGTTGTGATTGCAGGCTCGGTTGGTAACTTACCTGAGGTTGAGAGTTTAGACGTACAGTATTCGCAATCAGCAGTGCTTACTCCTTCTGATTTCTCATTCCCACATGATGCGACCTTGAATGAAGCAACACCGAATACCGAAATGCTGTTATTCAGTGATTTAGATATGGATAAACTGAAAATCCTTCACAGTGAAGGTACTGTTAGAAACTTAAAAGACCGCCGCGAAGATTTGTATGACGTGATCTTGAAAAAGCGAGATAACTAATGGCGTGGTTGTATTTAATTGTCGCAGGTCTGTTAGAAATTGGCTGGCCTGTTGGCCTTAAAATGTCTCAACAGGCAGACAGTCGCTGGTTAGGCATTGCAATTGCTGTCGCATTTATGGTCGCTAGTGGTTTTATGCTGTGGTTGGCGCAAAAGGATATTCCGATGGGAACATCTTATGCGGTATGGACAGGCATAGGAGCAGCAGGCACTTTCTTAGTTGGTATTTTATTTTATGGGGATGCCGCCACATTTGGCCGTATTGCCGGAGTATTGCTGATAATTAGCGGTGTGATAACGCTAAAAATTAGTCATTAAAAAAGCGGCTATGCCGCTTTTTTAATGACTAGAAATAAGCCTAATTTGGTAGCATTACCAGAATGGCTGCCAGTGCAATTAACACAAGCCCCGCCGTGTCTTGGCGTTTTAACGGCTGTTTTAACCAAAGAATCGATACCATAATGGTAAAGAATACTTCTATCTGCCCCAGTGTTTTTACATAAGCAACATGCTGCAAGCTCATGGCACTAAACCAACCGATTGAACCTAAACAGCTACAAAAACTGACAGCCGTAGTGGTACCTTTGTGATGCCACATTTTCTTAAATGTATCGCGTTCTTTAAATGCAATATACACGCACAGCATCAGTGTTTGTAAGCTAATTATCAGCACTAACACCCAAGCTGCTGAGTGTGGAAAAGTCAGTCCTGAATTTAAACTTGCCTCACGGATCCATGATGAAGAGAGAGCAAAAGAAGTGCCGCAAGCAAGCCCAAGCAGTGCAGTGCCCAAATTAAAGTGTTTAACATTCGCGATGCCACTTAATAGCAATACCGCAATTGCACCAATAAATACGCCAACCCAACCTAGCAGTGAGAGTGCTGAGCCAAAGAACATAACACCTAAAATGGCCGCCATCAGTGCTTCACTTTTTGCAAGCCCTGCGCCGACTGCAAAGTTATTCATTTTAAACAGTTTTACCATCAAACCGGTGGCAACGATTTGGACGATACTGGCGCCAACAATGTAGCCAATAAAAGCCAGATTAAAGTCAGGGAGTGCGGCGTCTTGATATTGATAAAGTACAAATAAATACAGTGCAGCAATCGGGCTGGCAATAATAAAGCGAGCAAGCGTTACCCCGGCAACGCTCACTGTTGCACTGAGTTTACTTTGCAGAGCGTTTCGCCACGACTGCATAAATGCCGCAAAAATAGTTAAGAAAATCCAAGTCATATTGAAAATAAATTAATGAGGAGAGGCAATTAGAGTAACAAAACCAAAGTATGAGAGCATTAGCTTATCGACCAACTTGAGAAAAACTCAGCTGTGACAATATGCCGCAGGGCTTTTATGCCGGCTTTAGACTATAGTGACAATGATGCTATTGCTGGCCGCTGCTGTTTTAAGTAGCGGCTTTTTTTTGTTTGCGCTAGGGTAGGTTATTACTGTTAAAAGATAAGGAAATATCATGACCACACTGATTATCTGCGCACTCATCGCAGTACTTATACCCTATTTAGCTAAAGCACCTGTGGCTTTTGCACAAAATAAGTTGGCAGGCTACGACAATAAGCACCCACGCGAGCAACAAGCTAAACTAACCGGCTTTGGTGCTCGTGCGTTGGCAGCACATCAAAATAGCTTTGAATCGCTGATTATTTTTGCTGTCGCGCTGGCAGTCGTAATAGGTAGCAATAACGTCTATCAGGCAACTGAGACCCTAGCGATTGTGCATGTTATTGCCCGCGTGTTGTATTGTATTTTCTACTACATAAACCAAGATATTCTGCGCTCATTAGTTTGGCTAGTAGGCTATGTTTGTGCTGTGGCGATGATTGCTGTTTGCCTTTAGTTACAAGCCAATGAGTTAAAAACCACAAAGCAAGCGGCTTAAATAAGGCGCTTGCTTTAGGGTCTTAAGTGGTTACTTTTACTTAGAGCTAACTTTAATTTTTTCTATTAAATCCTTTGCTTGATAGTTTTCGTCTAAGGCGAAATCGAGTTGTACTAAGGCGTTTTTAAAGCCAGATTCAGACGGCGCATATTGCCATTGTTTTAAGGCTCTTATCGCTTCTCGATTGAAAACACCTTCAGGCTCTGCACTTACTACACTAACATTGCTGGTGGCGCCGCTTGGTAAAATATCGTATTTCAAAACGACTGAACCGCTAATACCTTGCTCTGCAGCTTGAATTGGGTATATCGGCTCTACACGCATAACCGCTTGATAGTCCTTTGTCTTTTCAACGGACATCGGCTGTTTTGCAATGGCAAAGCTGCTAAGCATGCCCGCTGTAAAAATAACTAACGCTGTTTTTGCAATAAATGAGCTGTTGTCGATCTGCTTTATTTGATTTAGACGTTGTAACATGGTGTTTTTATCTCCGTATTGTGAATAAGCCATTAAGCCTGTTCTGCTAAAGCTTGCACAGTTCACTAATGCCTTACTGTATAGAATTCGTTGTTCAGTTGATTTATTTTTGAGTACTTGCTCATCACATGAAAGCTCTTGAATGCGGCGCAGACTTGCATAACCAAGCCAAGCGACAGGGTTAAACCACAGCAAAATAGTGGCACTTAAAGCGATGGCATTAATTAGGTTGTCTTTGCGTTTAATGTGCACTGATTCATGTTCTAAAATAAGCGCTAAAGCATGGCTGTTGTAATGGCTTTGATAGTTTGTAGGCAGCACTAGCTTGGTGTTTATAACCCCTACAACCATAGGTGAACTCACCTGATTGCTTTGGTATAAGCGCATGCTTTGGTTGCTGTGCTGATCAAGCGTAATTGGCGCTAATTGCAGTTTTGCTAGAAAACGGTAATGAAAATATACGGCAGTGATCAGCAGTGCGGCACTAATAAAGCCATAAATAGCAAACCAAGTGAGCGTAAACTGCGGCATTATTGCTGTGTTTGGCGTGATAGTCAGCTTACTGATAAAGTCGTTTTGAATTGGTTTTAAGTGTTCTGGTAGGTTCGCTAACAATAAACTAATCGGTAACAGCGCCCACAGTGTATAAACCAAGCGTGCCGACAGCTGGCTTAGCAACTTTCGCTCTAGCAGCAATAAAAACATTATTGCAGATGAGATCAAAAGTTGTTGATCTAACAACCAATTAAAAAATGCATCTAACATAACAAGCCTTATTTTTGCTGTTTTTCCCAATCATCAATGACCTTTTTCAGCTCATCAATATCATGTTGCGAGAGTTGCTCTGATTTAGCAAAGCCACTCACCAGTGGCGCAATACGGCCATTAAAAAAGCGTTCAATAAAGCTTTGGCTTTCTTTTAATGTGTATTCTTCACGGGCGATGCAAGGAGTGTAATTATATTGGCGGCCTTGTTTCTCGAAGCTAAGTGCGCCTTTTTTAACTAAACGGCTTAGTAGCGTTTTGATGGTTTTTTCGTGCCATTCTTTATCGTCACTTAAACGCGCAATTACTTCACTTGCCGTGGCTGGGTAGCCAAGCCATACCGCATCTAATACTTCGAATTCAGCTTTAGAAAGTTCAATCATTTTTATGCCTACAGATGTAATCTTTAATTTAAGATTACACGTGTAATCAATTAATGCAAACTTTTTTGTTAGAGAATGTCACTTTTTTTGATACTGACTATCTGTCCTTCGGGCAAATTAAGCGTGGTGAGTGACAATTTTGCGATATCTGTGCGGTAAAGGTCGATGACTTTGTAGCCACAAAAACGTGCCATTTTACGTATTTGCCGATTTAAGCCTTGTTTTAAGACGATGCAAAACTGCGTTTCGTTGACTTGAGTCACCGTGCAAGGGAGGGTTATTTGTTTATCGACAGGCACACCGCTCGCCATTTTTTTACAGAAGTCGCTATCAAGGGGTTTATCTACGGTGACTAAATAGCGTTTGGGTTGGTGGTAATCAGGGTGGATCAGTTGATTACAAAACTCACCGTCATTGGTCAAAATCAACAAACCTCGGGAGTCTTTGTCGAGCCGGCCAATTGGGTAAACCCGGGTAGTTTTAGGCAGGCTATGAATAAGGCTTGTTGGGTCATCAGCATTTAACTTGCAATCTATACCAACGGGTTTGTGATAAGCAAAGTAGGTGAGTGGCGCTTTAGCTAAAATTTTTTCGCCAAGTACAATCACATCATCGTGCTCATCAACATGATCTATATGATTTGCGGCACGGCCATTTACTGTTACCTCACCTTGATCTATCAAGCGCGATGCTTGCTTTCGAGAGCAAACACCCGCATGGGCAATAAATTTAGCAAGTCGTACTTTTTCTGGCATGAGTGATTTTTGTACAATTAATTTGATCACAGTATATCAAACCCGCGTATAAGAAGTACTACATCCAAAAGGGGTTCGACATGGCAATTAAGTTATCTGAACTTGCAGCGCACCAACCACTGCAAAAGGTTATCCTTCATTCGTTGGAAATGGCACTGTATCAGGTGTCTGTGATGATCAATAACGTTGAGTATTATGTTACTGATGAGCAAGGTGAGTTTATTCGTGATATTAGCCCGTTGCACATACAAAAGCGCCTTGATCACCTAAGTTATGGCGATATGGTTTTACGCCACACCAGTGCTTATGATGAAATGTGCGGTCAGCCCGAAAAGCTCGCGAGTAATATGCTCGAAGTACCTTATGGCAAGAACCACTTATACTGATTAACGATATAAGCGTATACTGAGTCATAACATTTTATAGGTATACTATGTATCAATTAAAAAGTGATGACTCAGCTGATCTAAACAACCAGCTAAGAGAACATATTGTGGCTTTCAACGCCGCGCATTTTAATGCCGAGCGTATTCCTTTAGGCTTTAAGTTCGTTAATAAACAAAACAGTGTTGTTGCCGGTATCCATGGTCAAGTATTTGGCAATTGGCTGCTTATTAGTTGGCTTTGGTGTGATGATAAGACACGTGGTAAAGGGCTTGCGACACGATTGTTAGCTGAATTAGAGAGCAAAGCTAAAGCATTTGGTGCAAGCACCGCTCAACTTGATACGCTCGATTTCCAAGCCAAACCCTTTTACGAAAAAAACGGCTACCAAGTTAAATACGAGATGAAAAACTACCCACTCGACGGCTGCCGTTATTTTATGGAAAAAACCCTTTAATTATTGGCTTTTACTTACTTCGCTTTAAGCACGTCTTGCTCGGTAAAAGCAATCCCTAAGAAAGGGGTCGCTTCAGGGGCAAGCATAAAGGTGCGAATGTTCATATGGTCTTGCCCTTCAGGATTGGGCAACACGTCATCACGATAAAACGCGCCAAAACAATCTAGGGTATTTTGTTTGCTTAGTTGATTAAGCTTTGCAAAGGCAAAAATTTTACACGAACCGTTATTTTCATTTGCTTCGCTTAGCAGGCCATGATTGTTAAAACCGCTTGGGGTAAAATCATAATTGCTGTCTATAACCGCCATGGTATCGGTAAACTCAATTTGCTGTGGTGTGCTTGCTAATGTTGCCAGGAATTCGTTAAGAGTCATTGCTTGTCCTTAAAAATTGTTCTTTATCAACTCTAACTCATTCACTTGCTGATTGATATTAAACTTAAAATTCTCTAAAAAGTTCATACCTAATAAGCCATAGCCAGCATGACTTTCTATTACCAGCACTTCAAAATTACGAATACGTTGTTGACCGACTTGAAATGATGCGAGCTGATAACGCTGTGCTTCAACAATTCCATTAGCTGTGTTTACTTGCAAGGTGCCAAGGTAATTGGCTGGGGTGTTAAGCGAGTTTAATAATGTTTGGTTAATTACAGTAAAGCTAGCGCCGGTGTCGATCATCAGCTCGGTTTCAATATCATCGTTGATAATACTGTTTACTAAAAAGTGTGAACCTCGAGCGGTTAACTCTATAACTTCAACACCTGCGAGGGCTTGTTGAATCATCAGATGTAATTGCTCAGCCTGTTGTTTATAGTCATGATCTTCGGGTAGTTGATCTAGGGTTATTTGGCTTGCGACATAATCTTCTAAATGGTAGTTAGCTAATGCATGGTTATATAAGTAATGGGCGTTGCCAGGCGCGTAATCAAGCCATTGTTGACTAATATTAAGTAGGGCTTGCCATTGTTGTGCTGCAGTAAGCTCATCAATATAGGATGTGCTTAGCTCGTCTATTTGTTTGTTAAGTTGTTGCTTATCATTGCTGTCTAACTGGTTGCTAAGAGCCAGTAAATTGATAATACCTTGTTGGGTATCACCTTGTGCTATTAAACGCTTTGCCTCAAGTTCAAGCATGGTGACATCGTAAGGGTGGCTATTTAAAAAGGCCGTTAAAAATTGCTCACTTAAAGTGAATTTTTTATGGGAAAGCCATGATTCTAGTTGCTGTTGCCAAGCTTGCTTTAGCTGCCTTGCATAGCGAGGTTCATTCACTAGTAATTGAGTGTACTCGGCCACCGCTTTGTCGAATAATTGGTTGCTAAATAGCGCAACAGCTTGCTGGAAGTGGGCAGGTAAGACCGTGCCTTTTTGTACTTTAGGCGCTGGTGCGACAGTTTCTATTTCTATAGGCTTTGCAGGGTTAAAAAGCTGCCAAATAAAGTAACCATTTAAACTAAGAGAAAATAGCAATATTAATTTAAGAAAAGCATTCACCCGTTTCGCCCACCAGTTTTAAATCTTCGTTGCCTACTTACTCAGCATAAAACAAATTTCTCAAAGTCGTTACTTTTTAATCAAATGACTGAGTGCCATGATATCGCTTATTTCAATATCTGCTAATCCTTGATAACGATATTGCGTTGCTTGGTTATTTAGCCAAACGCTTTGGCATCCGGCATTATTGGCACCTTGGACATCAGTATCTAGGCTATCGCCAATGTGTAAAATTTCCTTGTGAGGCACTTCTAATTTTTTGGCTGCGCTATCAAACAAGGCGCTGTGCGGCTTCGCTTTTCCGTGTGGGCCTGCTTGTAAAACTAACTCAAACATACCATTAAGGTTAAACTTTTCTACTTCGACATTACCATTGGTGATGGCGATAAGGCGGTAGTGTTTACTGAGGTTAGCAAGTAATTCAAGCACTTCATCAGTCACGGTTATTTGACTGCGGGCATCAGCGAATGCCTGATAAGCGTTTTTGGCATGCAACTGAGCTTGCTCTGCTGAAAAACCCAGATCGGTCATGGCATAGTGTAATGCTGCTTGTCGCCAGCGCGTCACATCATCGATTAGAGTGGCATCCTGCTTTAAAGCATTATCGCGGCATGTTAACCAGTAGCTCATGCTATCGGTGGGCCATTGTTCTAGCGCTTCGAGGTAATCAGCTTGTGCTTGCAAGGCTGATTTTATGATCGGATGGTTGTTGTAAAGTGTGTCGTCTAAATCAAAACTTAAAACAGAAACTGGCGATAGGGCACGGTTAAATCGGATCATAATGACAAGGGTTTACTCTGAAGTTGAGCGCTTTTTAGCGCGTGGATGGGTGTTATCGTACACTTTAGCTAAATGCTGAAAATCTAAATGCGTATAAACTTGAGTTGCAGACAAACTACTGTGTCCTAACAGCTCTTGTACGGCGCGCAAATCCCCTGATGATTCTAAGATATGTGACGCAAACGAGTGGCGTAATTTATGTGGATGCACTTGCGAGCTGATCCCTTGCTTAATACCCCACTCTTGCATGCGAAGACGAACTTGGCGTACGGAAATTCGCTTTTTTTGGCTGCTAACAAACACGGCTATTTCATCAGGATGTGCAAATTGAGGGCGAATTTTCAGCCATGCTTTTAATGCACTGAGCGCTTTGCTGCCTACAGGTAATAAACGTTCTTTGTTACCTTTACCACGGACTAAAATTTCGCCTTCAGTGGGGTTTATATCCTGTATGTTAGCGCCAACTAACTCGCTAATGCGAAGACCCGAAGAGTACATTAATTCCATCATGGCTTTGTCACGAATAGCTAAAGGCTCATCATCGGGCAGTTCTAGTAGCTTAGCCATTTGATCTACGTCTAAATTTTTGGGTAAAGGCTTGGAAAATTTTGGCCCTTTAATTGCCTCTGCCGGATTGTGATAATGTGCCTGACTGGCTATATTTTTTGCTTTTAAGAATTTATATAAACTGCGAATACAACTTAGTTTTAAACTGATTGTGCGACCACTTAATTGTTTGCTGCGCATTTGCATGCTGTAACGGCGAATATGCTCACCTTGAACAGCAAACCAGTCTTCACATAGTCTACTAAAGTACAAAGCTGCAAAGCCTAACTGGCTCGTGTATTGGTTTACTGTGTGCGCTGAGTATTGTTTTTCGTAGCGTAAGTAGTCTGCAAAAAGTTGGATGGGTGTTCGCCAAGCATCACTTAATTCATTAATGTCTGGCGTCGTCACATCGCTCATGCAAGTTCCAATAAGCGCAGTTGCAATGAGCGCACAAACTCAAGGACAAAAAAGCTGTCTTTTGCCGGTTCGAAGTGGTTAACGTCATCACTACCAAACGCCAAAATTGCCACAGGGTGTTTCGTGTTACCAATTAGATATAAAGCAGTCGATTGAGTCGTGTCTGAAAACAGTAAGTCTCTTTCTTGTTGGCTTACTCGACCCAAGTAAATGCCGTCGTTTTGCAGGCGGTGAGCAATTAATTCATCAAACTTTTTATCGTACTTAACTAAGTGGCATTCGTTAATGGATGGATTAGTGCAGATAATATTGCGCAAGTTACTAGCCAGTGTCGTAAAGTCGTAGTTAGTCCATAACTGACGATGACAATCGCTAAATAAGCGGTAAATTAACTCGTTTTCTTTTGCTTGTTCAACGAGCTGCTCAATCTTATTTTTTAATAACGTATTGTGTTCACGTAATTGGCGCTGTTGAATATGCACCAAAGAGGTTGTTCCAGCCGTTTGCTGTTGTAGTTCAACTTCAGCGAGCACATCCGGATTTTTAATAAAAAAATCCGGGTGTGCTTTTAAATATTCAGCAATTTGTTGTTCTGTTAGTTTGCTCATAGTGCCACTTGTCCATCAAAAACATGCTCAGCAGGGCCTGTCATTCGTACTGGATGCCCTTCGCCTTGCCAACGCACTTGTAAACTGCCGCCGGGTAAGTCAACTTGTACGGTAGTAGCAAGTTTACTCTGAATTTGACCAACCACGACCGCAGCACAGGCACCTGTACCACAGGCTAAGGTTTCACTAACGCCACGTTCCCACACTCTTAGTTTAATGTGATCTTGCGAAATTACCTGCATAAAACCAACATTTGCGCGTTGTGGAAAACGCTCATGATTTTCAAGGAGTGGGCCTAAGGTAGTGACTTCTGCGGTATGAATGTCATCAACTTCTAACACGCAATGCGGGTTACCCATCGATACTGCGCCACTAAATACCGTATGTTCTTCCGTGCGAAGAATATAGGTCAGCTCACGCTTGCTGGCTTTTAATGGGATTTTGTTCGGTTCAAAATTGGGGTGGCCCATATTTACCGTTACTTGACCATCTTTCTCTATATAAAGCGTGAGGTTACCAGATTTTGTTGAAACCGAGATTTTATGCTTATTGGTCAGGCCCTTCATACGCACAAAGCGGGCGAAACAGCGCGCACCGTTGCCGCACTGTTCAACTTCGTTACCATCGGCATTGAAAATACGATAATGAAAATCGAGATCAGGAGAGTAAGGGGCTTCAACCATAAGCAGTTGATCGAAGCCAATGCCGAAATGGCGATCTGCCAGCTTCTTTATTTGATCACGTGATAAAAAAACATTTTGAGTAATGTTATCAATAACGACAAAGTCATTACCTAGGCCGTGCATTTTTGAAAAATTAACTAACATAACGCTCTAATTCGGGTTTGCTCTGAGCTAATCATGCCACAGAGCAGGGCGGTTATAAAAACGTTTATGGTAAAATTTTCTCACCTTGCCAAAGGCTTTCTAAGGTTTCGCGTTGGCGAATTAAATGGCTTTGCTGGCCATCCACCATAATCTCTGCAACACGCGGGCGTGAGTTGTAGTTTGAGCTCATAGTGAAACCATATGCGCCAGCGCTGCGCTGCGCTAAAAGGTCACCGGCTTGAAGTGCAAGCTCACGGTCTTTGCCTAAAAAGTCACCGGTTTCGCAAACTGGGCCGACAATATCGTAGTTGTGAGTAGGCGTATCATCTGTGCGAGGTTCAACTGGCACAATAGATTGCCAAGCTTGATATAGCGATGGGCGCAACATGTCGTTCATGCCTGCATCAACAATAGCAAAGAACTTGTCTTGGTTTTGTTTAATAAACTCAACTTTAGTAACTAAAATGCCAGCGTTGGCAGCAATCGCACGACCAGGCTCAAAAATAAGTTCTAAATCTTGGTAGTTTGCTAATCGAGCGGTAATTTTATCAACATATTCGCTTGGGTGAGGAGGCGTTTCGCCATTATAAGGCACGCCAAGGCCACCACCGATATCTAGGTGAGTTAGCTTGATGCCAACCGCTTTTAACTCTTCGATAAGAGTCAGTACTTTTTCAAGGGCTGCTAAGAAAGGTTTAATTTCAGTTAGCTGCGAACCAATGTGGCAATCTACACCAGTAATTTTTAAACCGGGCAGAGATGCGGCATGTTGATACACCGTCACTGCAGTTTGAATATCAATACCAAATTTATTCTCTTTTAAACCGGTTGAGATATAAGGGTGCGTTTTTGCATCTATATCTGGGTTTACGCGAATCGAAATCGGTGCCACTAAGTTAAGATCCGTTGCCACTTTTGAAATACGCTCAAGCTCAGCCACTGACTCAACGTTAAAACACTTGATCCCCAATTCAAGTGCATAGGCAATTTCGTCAGCGGTTTTTGCAACGCCAGAAAACACAACTTTACTAGCGTCACCGCCTGCTTGAATAACGCGCTCAAGCTCACCTTTTGAGACAATGTCAAAGCCTGAACCAAGTCGCGCTAAAATATTCAGCACGGCAATATTTGAGTTGGCTTTTACGGCATAGCACACCAAGCTTTTATGTGACTTAGCAGCTTCAGCAAATGCTAGATAATGACGTTCAAAGGTTTTGCGAGAATAGATATAACAAGGCGTACCATATTGTTCGGCAAGCTCTTTGACAGCGATGTCTTCAGCGAACAGCTGATTATTATTGTAGTTAAAAAAGTCCATCTATTGGTCCTGTTTTTGCTCTGGTTGTTCGGATGGATCAGCTTGTGGCTGAGACTTTGCAGGCGGCTTAGTATCATCTGGCAGATAAAGAGCACCACTTTGTCCGCAACCTGCTAGGGTTAGTAGAAGGGCGCTTAGAGGTAAAATGGTTTTTAATTTTTGGCTATGAGTCTCTTTCATTAGATTAATACGGTTGCTGGCTTTATAATCGCAGAGTAACAGAATATTTAAAAAATGCAGCTATTCGCGGATGAATTTATTCCTGTTACACTTGATGTACACAATCTGCCCCCAGATCTAGGCTTAAAGCCAGTTAAAGGACACTAAAATGACTGATCATGAATACCACACACTAGCCGATGCATTAATGCTAACTATTGAAGAGCAAATCGATGAATGTGATGCCGATTTAGACTATGAATCAGCGTCAGGTATTTTAGAAATCATCTTTCCTGATCGCAGTAAAATTGTGATCAATAAGCAAGCACCATTACACCAAGTTTGGGTAGCGACTAAATTTAATGGTCACCATTTTGAACTACGCGACGATAAATGGATTGATAACCGCTCGGGTGCAGAGTTTTGGCAATTTATGTGTGATGCGGCAACTCGCCAAGCAGGTCAAACAATTGAATGGCGTTCTGAACTATGAGTTTAGAGTTTGTTGAGTACCCAGCGCAAGGCGAACACAAAGCAACGGTTATTTGGCTACATGGTTTAGGTGATTCGGGTGATGGTTTTGCTCCCGTTGCACCGCAACTTGCTCTACCAAAAGAGCTTGGCGTACGTTTTGTGTTTCCACATGCGCCAGTGCAGCCGGTCACCATAAATGGTGGTATGGCAATGCGTTCTTGGTACGATATTAAATCGATGGATTTAGATAAGCGTGCTGATGAGCAAGGAGTGCGTGAATCTGCTGCAAAAGTGGCAGCAATTATTGACCAAGAAATTGCAAAAGGTATCGCTCCTAACAAAATTATTCTTGCCGGTTTTTCGCAAGGGGGTGTGGTATCGCTGCACTTAGCGCCACGTCTAGATTATAAATTAGCGGGTGTAATGGCACTTTCAACCTATATGTGTGTGCCTGCAAAATTTGCTGATGAAGCCAAGCAGCAGGGGTTAAATATTTTTATGGCACATGGTCGATTTGACGATGTGGTACCGCATAGCGCGGGCAGACAAGCATTTGACGTGCTTAGCGCTAACAACATGGAAGTAAGCTGGCAAGACTATCCGATGGCGCACCAAGTTTGTGGTGAAGAACTGATGGCTATTCGAGAGTGGTTAATTGCTCGCTTGAGTTAATTTTTTGGTTTTAGAGGCCAACATGACAAAGAAACTTGTAATTACAGCAAATATGAATGCCGTTGAATCGGCAGGTTCAACTCCCACAGCAGTGACTTATCAATGGCATTGGCGACGCATTTTTATGGTCAGCAGTGTTATCTTAGTTGCGCTGGCTATATTAGTGTATAGCTTTATTGGTGCTGTAAATGCTGAGCAATCTCCGCAAGATGAACCGCAAGCAGAGTTTACAAATGCTGAATTACAAGCCCCTTTAAATGACGCTGAGCAAGAAGAGCCAAAAGAAGTCGATGCTTCGTCAATTAATGAGCAAACACCGCTGGCTGATAGCACAGAAACGGCTAAAGCAGAGGTTGTGAGCTCAAACATTGTTGAACCTGAGGTTACGACAGTAGAGGTTGAGATCGACAGTGAAGAGGTTGTTGACGAGCAACAACCGGAAACATCAGCGGTCACTCTTGATGAAGAGCCACCACAAACTGAACAGCAAGTAGAGATTGCTGCAGCCCCTGATGCTCAGCAGCAGTTTTCGCAGTCAGCGCATATTGCCAGTGTCGCAATTGGCGCTAAAATAGACACAGACAAAGTAAGCCGCGCGGTATTAACAACCGATGTTGTTGATCGAGAACCAGTAAACGTTTTAAAAAACGATGTAAAATTAGCGCAAATAAGCAATAGCCTGAGCTTTTTTAGCGAGCTTAGAAATATGCAAGGGCAAACTGTTCGTCACCAATGGTATTACCAAGGTCAACAGCTTGCTTCGATTGAATTGGCCGTAAGTAGTCCACGTTTTCGTACTTATTCAACGAAAAACATTATGCCAGAACAACTGGGTGACTGGCGTGTTGAAGTTATTGACGCAGATGGCAACTTACTGGCCCAAAAAGAATTTAGAATTTTAGCTGAGTAATATTTAGTATCAGCCGGATAAATAATTGGATTTTTCATGACACAGACAACAAAACTAGTTCGTATCGCTACCCGTAAAAGTGCACTTGCTTTATGGCAGGCTGAATTTGTAAAAGCTCAACTAGAGCACTTCCATGACGACGTAACGGTAGAGTTGGTTCCTATGTCGACACAAGGCGATATTATCCTTGATACGCCACTGGCAAAGATTGGTGGTAAAGGCTTATTCGTAAAAGAGCTTGAGCAAGCCATGCTAGATGGCCGTGCAGATATTGCGGTGCATTCAATGAAAGATGTGCCTGTTGAGTTTCCTGAAGGTTTAGCGTTACACACAATTTGTGAGCGTGAAGACCCGCGCGATGCATTTGTATCAAACAACTACAAAAGTTTAGATGAGTTACCACAAGGTGCTATTGTTGGTACATCAAGCCTACGCCGCCAATGCCAAATTCGCGAAGCGCGCCCTGATTTAGACATCCGTGATTTACGCGGTAATGTTAATACACGTTTAGCAAAACTAGATGATGGCCAATATGATGCAATCATTCTAGCTGCAGCGGGTCTCATCCGTTTAGAAATGCCAGAGCGCATCACTGCCTTTATCGAACCTGAAGTATCATTACCTGCAAATGGTCAAGGTGCTGTAGGTATTGAGTGCCGTATTGATGATGAAGTGACAAAAGCACTGTTAGCGCCACTCGAACATAATGAAACACGTATTCGTGTTAATGCTGAGCGCGCTATGAATCGCCGTTTAGAAGGTGGTTGCCAAGTGCCAATTGGTGCATTTGCATTGGTTGATGGTGAGCAAGTACATTTACGTGGTTTAGTGGGCGCTATTGATGGCAGCCAAATGCTACGTGATGAAGTGACAGGCCCAGTGGCTGACGCAGAGCAGTTAGGTATTACACTTGCTGAAAAGCTACTTGAGCAAGGTGCTGATAAAATTTTAGCTGAAGTATATAGAGACGCTTAATATGCATATTTTGATAACTCGTCCAGAAGGAAAAGGCACTGAGCTTGCTCTTGAGCTTCAGCAGGCGGGTTATCAAACAACCCTGTGTCCAGTTCTTACCTTAGATTACCTCACAGTAAATAGTAGTGAGCTCGCGCCGCTAGAAAATGCCGATAAAATCATTTTTATCTCGCAAGATGCCGTGCATGCCTTGTTAAAACTCACACCAACCATCAACAAAGCAGCGCAACTTTATGCGGTCGGTCAGCAAACTGCTGATGCGGTTTATGAAGCCTTTGGGCGACGAGCCGCAGTGCCCAAACAGCATGATTCAGAAGGTCTGCTTGAATTAAAAACACTACAAGATGTTGAACTAAGTAACATCGTTTTAGTGAAAGGTGAAGGTGGGCGCACGACCATAGCGAAAACCTTAAAACAACGTGGTGCTTTATTAAATCAGTTGGTTGTTTACAAGCGGAGCGCAATTGAGAGCGAACCGGGCAAGTGGATGGACCACTGGCAAACAATTGATGTAGAAGGTATAGTCATTACCAGTAATGCAGCGGTGGATGCCATTTTTAATGGCCTAAATGAGCCTCAGCTTGCATGGTTGAAAGAGCGACAATTTTTCGTTGCCAGTGAGCGTATCGCTGATTATTTAAAGCAACAAAATGTCGCAAGAACACAGATACATATTGCTGCAGGGGCGAGCGACAGCGCTATGTTCACCTGCATTAATCAGCAAGGTAGCAAAATGAGTGAAGCAGAATCAAAACAACCCGCAAAGCCAGTGACCGCACAGCCAGAGAAAAAAGCGCAAACGGCAAATACTGGGGCGAAGGCGCCTGTACAAGCTAAAAGAGGCATAAGCAAAACAGGTAGCTTAGCGTTACTTATTTCACTTTTAGTGGCTGGTGCAGTTGGCTATGAGTTTTATCTAAAATTAAATAGCGATCAGCAATCGGCTGTGGCATTGACTGAGCTGACAGATGAAAACCTACGCTTACAGCAGCAAATTGATGCATTAAAAAGTGCCCAACAAACAATGCAGCACTCGCTTTATAACAGTGAACAAAAGGTCACTGATGCACTAAATGAAAGTGCAGAGCAAACACAGCAGCAATTACAAGCGGCTTTAAAGCGCGCCGAGCAGCAAACTTTCACGCTTAACCCGCAAGAAGTCACAAGCCTGCAGCGTATGGCCGAATTTAAATTGTGGGCAGAGCATGATTACCAGGGGGCTGCTGCTGTGCTATCTCGCTTAGATAGCTTACTTGCAGAACACCCGGGTACAGGCGCTATTCGCCAAGCAATTCACCAAGATTTACAAACCTTGAATGCCATAGAACCTGTGGCTGTTGAAGCAATTTACTTAAAACTGCATGGCATTAATCAAAAAGTTGATGAACTGGTATTTAATGCTATTTCACTTCCTGAAGAGGTCGTCAAAGAAGACCCAAATCAATTAAGTGAAAATGTCAGTGAGTGGCGTCAAAACCTTGCGAAGTCGTGGCAGCAGTTTAAAGACTTCTTTGTAGAAGTGCGTACACGTGAAGATATGGTTATTGCACCATTTTTAAGTGAGCAAGAGCGTCACCTAGTAAAACAGCGCTTAAGTTTATACTTAGCTCAAGCGCAAGATGCGGTATTAAGTAAACAAAGTAGTGTGTATTTTAGTGCTGTTGATGCTGCTCATAGCTTGGTAAAAGATTACTTTAAACAAGATGATGCGCAAACAAAAGCGGCTTTAAAAAGCCTTGCTGAGCTTTCTAAAGAGCAGCTCGATTTTAGTCCAAAAGTGTCACTACAAAGTACTGAGCAGGTGAAGGAGTGGGCACAATGATCCGCTTTTTATTAATCATTATTGCAATAGCAGTCTGCTTAGGGATTGCCCCTTTTTTTATAGATCAAAAGGGTTATGTCTTAATTGCCTTTAATAAAACGACCATTGAAGGGACTATTTGGGGCGTTACTGCACTTTTAATATTAGCATTCGCTGCACTGTTTTTACTTTATAAGCTTTGCCGTTACGTAATATCTTTATATAGCCATACACGCCATGGTTTCTTTGCGCGCAGTGAAGAGCGTAAACAAGCAGCTATTGAGCAAGGTGTATGGAGCTTAATTAATAACGATTATACGGAGCTTGAGCTTGCACTTGATAACAGTAGTGTTGCAGATAAGTGGAGCGATATACGTTATGCGCTTCTTGCCAAAGCGGCACTGGCGAATAATGAAAATGAAAAAGCGATTAGCTATCTTGATAAAATAAGCCAAGATAAGCAGCTGAAAGTGGCTAATTTATGGATTGCTAGCGGCGAAACCAGCACTATTTTTGCTGACCTTAAAGCGTTAGCTGAACGCAAAAAAGCCTCTCGTTTAGAGCTCAAAATGTATGCCCATGTTTTAGTGCAAGAGCAAAAGTGGGCGGCACTTAGTGACTTTATGCCACGTTTATTACGTAAAAAAGCTCTTTCTGAGCAAGAGTGGCAACAATTGTTCGACCGTTACTTTGCAGCTCAGTCAAACGGGGATTTAACTGAGCGTTATGAGCAATTAGCCAAAAACTTGAAGCCACACGCAGAAGTAAGCTATTTAACGGCGATGGCGAAGGCAGGTGAGTTAAACAAAATTGAGCTAAGCTTAATTAAAATGATCAAAAAACCGCTACAGCATAAAGATTTAGCACGTATTTTACGTACTAGTAGCGCTGGCGATGCACTCAAGCTGCAATCAAGTTTGCAGGATGTATTAAAAAAAGACACCGAAAATACAGACTTATTACTAGCCCTTGCATGTTTAGCAAATGCTCACGGTGAATACGACTTAGCCGCGCGAGTGTTTGATAAAGCGCTTAATGCAGATAATCGCCATGCTTATTTGCAGCAAGCGGTGCTAAGCTACAGTAAGAGTGCCCAACCAGAAAAAGCATTGGTACTCTATCAATAATTTTACTCCAGCCAGCAAAGGAGCGATGGCTTGAAGAACTTATTTACACTGACAATAAGCATTGCACTTGCTTACTTTCTTACAGGGTACTTAAGTAATTCATTGCTGGCGATTGATGGCTATGCGGTTGCAGCATGGCCGCCTTCAGGTATTGCGCTTGCCAGTATCTTGCTACTTAGAAATCGTGCCTTGCCAGGGGTTCTGCTAGGGGCATTCTTTGTAAACCTTATTCACCTTGATAAAGCCACTGATATTTTTCACTGGCAAATGATGCTGCAGGCAATTGGCGTAACAACTGCATCTACATTCCAAGCTTGGCTTGCCTATTACATTATCATTCATGTCGTTAAACGCCCGATTGAATTATCGTCATTAAAGCAAAGTATGCTTGGTTTAATGATTGGCGGCCCTTTGTGTAGCTTGATTGCAGCATCAATTGGCACCGGCTTATTAGTCATTAATAATGTTATTCCGAGTTATGCGGCACTTAATAATTTTATCGCATGGTGGATTGGCGACAGCATTGGAGTGCTGATTTTCACGCCATTAATTTTAGCGGCATTTAGTTACCATCATACTCGCCAACGGCTGCAAATCATTGTGCCGTCGCTATTAATTTACGTGGTTATTTGTGTCAGCTTTTATGGTGCAGCCAGTGTAAAAAAAGACAAAG
Organism: Pseudoalteromonas sp. 0802; assembly: GCF_013350085.1. Classification (NCBI taxonomy): domain Bacteria; kingdom Pseudomonadati; phylum Pseudomonadota; class Gammaproteobacteria; order Alteromonadales; family Pseudoalteromonadaceae; genus Pseudoalteromonas; species Pseudoalteromonas sp. 0802. Next base: position 67,955 of record NZ_JABVXE010000013.1, read on the forward strand.
ACTTACAGCGCCAGCAAGCTAAAGTCAGTGCTATTCACACGAACCTTGAACATAAAGTCGATGAAATTAAGTCGCACTTATCTTTATTAGCGACCTTTTTTGCTAGTAGCGATATGGTTGATTTGAATGAATTTAAGCGCTTCACATCAAGGCAACTACAATACAGCGAAGAAATTCTAGCCTTTGAGTGGGCACCTAAAGTGATTCACTCACAATTAAATAATTATCAAAACTTACTGCGTGATGAACTCGGCGCAGATTACTACGTGAAAGAAAAAAGTGCTGCAGGCCAGTGGCAGCCGGTGAGTAAGCGAGCAGTGTATTATCCGGTACAATATATTCACCCACTAGCAGGGAACGAACCTGCGCAGGGCTTTGATTTAGCCTCAAACGAGTTACGCAAAAAAGCATTAACAGACTCTCGATTAATTAAAAATGTTACCGTCAGTGAGCCTATTACCCTGATGCAAGGTGATGATAACGGAAAGGGCGTTTTATTCTTCAACCCAGTTTATTCAGACATTAATCATCAGGTCGGGTTTAGAGGTTATGTTGTCGCCGTGCTCAATTTAGAAGTGTTAGCACAAACACTTAATTTTAATCAGAACACTGAGATTGATACCAGCTTCTATGATGTTACTGACGGCAGTAACCCTGTCGAAATTTACAGTCCACACCGTGTTGGTACAGCGGCCATTGCGAGCTTTAATTTTATTATTGGTGAGCGTGTTTGGCAGGTAAAGCTATGGGAGTCAGTTACACAGTCATCATGGTTGCCTTATTGGTTGGCGCAAATAGTGGGTATGCTGTTTGTTTGGTTATTGATCACTTTTTTGATTTCAGTAACTGGCACTAATATTCAAATTCGTCAGCAAGTGGCAAAGCAAACTCAAAGCCTTCGCGAAGAAAAATTAAAAGCCGATAAAGCCAGTCAAATTAAAAGTGAGTTCTTGGCGAATATGAGCCATGAAATACGCACGCCTATTAATGGTATTAAGGGTTTGCATTATTTAGCAATGCAAGAGGCTGACTGGCAACAAGCGCGTGGTTATATTGATCAAGCCGATGGTGCACTGAATGTACTATTACGGGTGATAAATGATGTTTTAGATTTTTCTAAAATAGAAGCGGGGCGATTGGAGCTACATCAAGAACCCATAGATGTGAATGCGTTGGTTAGTGAGCTGACTAACTTATTGCAGTTTGAGCTTAACTCTCGCTCTTTAGAATTTAGAGTTGAGCTTGATGCTTCTGAACACCTGCTGATCCATACCGACCCAATTCGTTTAAAACAAGTATTGTTGAATTTGTTAAACAATGCGGTGAAGTTCACTCAAGAAGGCACGATTACATTACGTATTTGGCAGCAGGGTGAATTTACTTATTTTAGTGTTATTGATACAGGCATCGGCATTAGCAAAGAGGCCCAGCAGCGTCTGTTTAAACCATTCTCACAAGCTGATAGCTCAACCTCTCGTCGTTTTGGTGGGACTGGTTTAGGCTTAAGCATTTGCCAAAAACTCATTGTTATGATGGGAGGCGAGATAAGCCTAACTAGCTCTGAGGGGCAAGGTTCAACGTTTACAATTTCGCTGCCATTTGAGTCCCCTCTTGAAGAGGTGATTCATAGTGATGATGAGTTAGCTGATATCGATGTGACTGCTGTTTCATTTGCCGATGATGCAATTCTATTGGTTGAAGATAACCCATTGAATCAACATGTGGCGAGTTCGATTTTAAAAACTAAAGGCTGCCAACCTGATATCGCTAAAGATGGCCACGAGGCTATTAAGATGATCAGTGAAAAAAGCTATGACCTTGTACTCATGGATATTCAAATGCCGAATATGGATGGCTTACAAGCGACTAAGGTTATTCGTAATGAATTACTGATCACCGATTTACCGATCATTGGCTTATCGGCAAATGCCCACGATGATGACCTTAAGAAAGGCTTAGCCAGTGGTATGAATGGTTATTTAACTAAACCAATTGATGCAGATAAGCTTTTTAAAACTTTGTGGCATTTTTTGCATAATGCTAGCAGCCATTAAAGCAGACATTTGACCTCAAAAAAGTAAATAAAATCATCTAAACTTGAAATATCGCCGTGGGTACGTATGATCCGCGCAAATTTACTGAACCTGAGTGCTAATTATGATCAATAACAAACTCCCTTTGCTTGATATTCACCGTCATCTAGATGGTAATGTTCGCCCACAAACGATCTTAGAGCTTGGTCGTCAGTTTAATCTTGAATTACCTGCTGACAACATTGAAGCGCTTATTCCGCACGTACAGGTTATCGACCCTGAACCAAATTTAGTGGCGTTTTTACAAAAGCTAGATTGGGGTGTAAAAGTATTGGGTGATTACGATGCTTGTCGTCGTATTGCTATCGAAAACGTTGAAGATGCGATTGCCCAAAACCTCGATTACGTTGAGCTTCGTTTTAGCCCATATTATATGGCGCAAAGCCAAGGCCTACACCCGCAAGGTGTTGTTGAAGCGGTGGTTGATGGTGTAAAAAGTGCGTGTCATAACGCACCAATTAAAGCTAACTTAATCGGCATCATGTCGCGTACATATGGCACCAAAATCTGTCAGCAAGAGCTTGATGCGCTTCTTGCTTTTAAAAATGATTTAGTGGCGGTTGATTTAGCTGGCGATGAAATTGGTTTCCCGGGTGAGTTATTTGTTGATCACTTTAAACAAGTTCACGATGCATACTTAGCTGCCACTATTCATGCCGGTGAAGCGCGAGGTAGCGAAAGCATTTGGCAAGCAATTAACGAGCTTGGTGCAACGCGTATTGGTCATGGTGTAAAAGCGATTGAAGATGCTGCGCTAATGGATTACTTACGTGATAAGCGCATTGGTATTGAGTCTTGCTTAACCAGTAACATTCAAACCAGTACTGTTGCTGAGCTTGCAAAACACCCGTTAAAAACCTTCTTAGACCATGGTATTTTGGCATCAATTAATACTGATGATCCGGCAGTTGAAGGTATTGAAATAGCGTATGAGTATCAAGTAGCAGCTCCTGCGGCAGGCTTAAGCCAAGCCGATATGGAAAAAGCGCAAGCTAATGCGCTTGAAATTGCTTATTTAAGCGATGCAGATAAAGCGGCTTTAAAACAGTTAGCTGTTAATCGTTAAGCAGCTAACTTACACTTGGTGCTCTTGGCATGAGACATAGTTTTCATACAATGCCTTGAGCACGTCTCCCCGGCTGATCATGCCAACAACCTTACCATCCTCGATAACCGGGTAGTTTTTTGGCTTTCCAGTTTGCATGCCATCTGCCAGTTCTATGATGTTTTGATCGCTACTTACCGTGACAACATCGGTGCGCATTAGCTGTTTTACCTTCACTACACCATCACAGAAATAACTGTTTTGCATGAGCGGTTGCAGCAGCTCTTGTTCAGAAATAAAGCCAACTAGGCTTTTGTTGTCATCGAATACAGGTGCGCCTAGTAATTTAAACTTTTGCAGCTCGCTAATCGCGGTGGTCATTTCAGTTTCAGGCGTAATGTGTGGCAACTTACGTTGCATAAAGTCTTGTACTTTTGTATTTAGCATTTGGGTCTCTCCCCATCGTTATTCTAATCAGAGTATGGTCAAGGAAATGCAGTTTGTGAAATCGTTTAGACGGATTAAGGCGATAGGTAAAACAAATAAAAAAGGCATCCAATTGGATGCCTTAAAAATAACCGGTATGAGTTAGTTATTTAATGAATGCAAATGCATCGGCGTACATGTTCTCACGTACCGCACCATGATTAATAAAATCATCGCGAACCACGCCAATCATGTCGAAGCGGCCTGCCATGTATATATCGTATGGTTCTAAAGACACGATATCTTCCATAACAGCCTTGTGGACGTAACCGGTTTTGCCAGTCCAGCTTTGCGGTGCATTTTCAACCACAGGAATATATTGGAAATGTGGGTTGCTGTTTGCCCATGCTTGCATTTCATCATGAGCATAAAGTGCAGCTTGCTCACGTACACCCCAGTAAAATAATACAGGACGCTCACAGCCGATTTCAGCAAGGTGATCAGCCATTGATTTGGCATAAGAAAAACCTGTACCGCCAGCAAGTAGAATAATTGGGCGCTCACCCTCAACTCGCAGCTGTGATACACCTAAGCCCACTTCAACATTAACTTGCTGTTGCTCTGTATGAGCTTGACGTAAATGGTCAAGCGCTTGCATTGCATACGAATCAGCACCCGCGGCACCAATGTGTAGTTCAATCTGTTCAGTTTGCGACGGGCGGCTTGCAATAGAAAAGGCACGCTTATCTTTTTCGCCTAATACTAGTTGCATATATTGGCCTGCCTCGAATGACACAGGTTGCTGTGGTTTCAAAATGACCTTATGTACGTGGTCTGTAAGCGGGCTGATCGCAACAACGTCAGCGAGTAGTGTTTGCATAGTTTACCTTTATAAGCACAGAAGCAAATTCGGTTATGAATCGCACTCATAACCGTTAAATTTTGAGCAGTTTAACATAGACACAGCCTAGAGAATATCTAAGCTGTCCCATAATTCATCAACACGTTCTTTGATTTTTGGATCCATGACAATGGGTTCACCCCATTCACGATCTGTTTCGCCTGGCCATTTATTGGTTGCATCCATGCCCATTTTTGAGCCAAGGCCAGAAACTGGTGATGCAAAATCTAAATAATCAATTGGCGTGTTTTCGATCATCGTCGTATCGCGAGCAGGGTCCATACGCGTGGTAATGGCCCAGATCACGTCGTTCCAATCGCGTGCGTTTACATCATCATCGCAAACAATCACGAACTTGGTATACATGAATTGACGCAAGAAAGACCACACCCCCATCATCACGCGCTTAGCATGACCCGGGTATTGTTTTTTCATCGTGACCACTGCCATACGGTATGAACAGCCTTCGGGTGGTAGATAAAAGTCTACAATTTCAGGAAATTGCTTTTGCAGAATTGGCACGAATACTTCGTTTAAGGCAACCCCGAGTACTGCTGGCTCATCAGGTGGACGGCCAGTGTAAGTGCTGTGATAAATTGGGTTTTCACGATGTGTAATGTGAGTCACCGTCATCACCGGGAACTCGTCTACTTCGTTGTAGTAACCTGTGTGATCGCCATAAGGGCCTTCTGGTGCTGTTTCACCCGGCATAATATAACCTTCAAGTACGAACTCTGCGGTAGCAGGCACTTGTAGGTCATTTGAAACCGATTTAACAACTTCAGTCTTACTACCGCGTAGTAAACCAGCAAATGCATATTCGCTTAGAGTGTCTGGTACTGGTGTTACAGCGCCTAGGATAGTCGCAGGATCGGCACCTAATGCCACTGATACAGGGTAAGGTTCGCCTGGGTGCTCTTTACACCATTCACGAAAATCTAATGCGCCACCGCGGTGCGATAGCCAACGCATAATAATTTTGTTTTTACCCAATAGCTGTTGACGGTAAATGCCTAAATTTTGGCGCTTTTTATAAGGCCCTTTGGTAACCGTTAGACCCCATGTGATCAAGGGAGCAGCATCACCTGGCCAGCAATGTTGGATAGGCAGCTTAGTTAAGTCAACATCATCGCCTTCAAGTATAACTTGCTGACAAGGCGCTTTTTTTACTTCTTTAGCTGGCATATTCAGTACTTGTTTGAATACTGGGATTTGCCCTAGTGCCTCTTTAATGCCTTTCGGTGGCTCAGGCTCTTTTAGAAAAGCTAATAACTTACCAACTTCGCGTAGTTCACTAACATCATCTTGCCCCATGCCCATTGCAACACGCTTAGGCGTACCAAAAAGGTTGGCAAGAACGGGAATAGTGTGGCCTTTAGGGTTTTCGAATAACAGAGCTGGGCCTTCGGCACGTAAAGTACGGTCGGCAATTTCGGTCATTTCAAGGTAAGGATCAATTTCTTGTTTGATCCGTTTTAATTCACCTTTTTGTTCTAATAACTCGATAAATTCGCGAAGATCTTTGTATTTCATTATAGCCGCTTAAACGCTGAATAAACTGTCGCTATTATACTCAAAACCACTGATTAAGCTAATTTCGCAAGCAAAGCTTTTGCTATTACTGAGTTAAGCTACATTGGTACTTTTTACCTTTTAAAATCAGCATGGCTTCATCGCCTTTAGACCAAAATAGCACATTATCGGCACTGTATTTAACCCCTGAGCCGCTTACTTGGCGATTGAGTAAAAATTCAGAGCCCTTAAATGTCAGTCTTGCTTCCTCATCACTGTATTCAACAATACTGGCGCTAAGGGTTTCATCGCACAGATAATTGCTCGGTGCACTTTGCTCAGCACACGCGCACAAGGTAACTAAAGCGAGCCCTGAGAGAAGTGGTTTAATCATAGAAACACCTCTATTTTTGAATGAGCTATAAGCCTAACAAAGAAAAATTAACCGTTGGTGAAAATGGCAGGATAAGTTATGTTGATAGTGTATTTAATGGGCAAGGAACCACCATGGCAGGCACTAATTTACTAACCTTACTGGATGATATTACAACACTTTTAGACGACATTGCGACGATGAGTAAAGTCGCAACAAAAAAAACAGCAGGGGTGTTAGGTGATGATTTGGCTCTTAATGCTCAGCAAGTCACAGGGGTAACTGCCGATAGAGAGTTGCCTGTGGTTTGGGCTGTGGCAAAAGGCTCGTTTATTAACAAAGCCATCTTAGTGCCCGCAGCATTATTGATTAGTGTTTGGTTGCCTTGGTTAATTACTCCGCTGTTAATGGTTGGCGGGCTGTTTTTGTGCTTTGAAGGTGCAGAGAAAATTATCGAAAAGCTGCTTGGTCATGCTCAACAAGAAGATGAAACTCTGGCTGAACAACAAGACTTACAAGAATACGAAAAGCAAAAAGTGAAAGGGGCGATCCGCACTGATTTTATCCTCTCAGCAGAAATTATCGTGATAACGCTAGGCACGGTTGCTGGCGCAACACTGGTGAATCAAGCTTTAGTGCTTAGTGTAATAGCAATTATTATGACCATTGGCGTGTATGGGTTAGTTGCAGGCATTGTTAAACTAGATGATGCTGGTTTGTATTTACTGCAAAAAGCGCAGCAAAGTGGCGGTAAGTTTAAAGAGCTAGTAGGTAAGTTTTTACTTGCTGCAGCACCTAAGTTAATGCGCTTTTTAGCCTTTGCAGGAACGGTTGCTATGTTTTTAGTTGGCGGAGGCATATTGGTACATGGGATCCCCGTTTTACATCACGCCCAGCAAGGTAGCACTGAGTTTGTTACGGATTTAGTTGGTAAAACGGGTGAGCTGGCTACGCCGATTATATTTGATGGTTTATTAGGCGTTGTTGCCGGGGTTATCGTTGTGTTAGTGGTTGAACTTTGGCACAAAATTCGTCGCTAAATAGCATCCATTATTGGGTTGTTTTGTTAAATTTTTGTAGCAAATATAGGGTCTTTGCTTTATTATTGCTCAGCTAAAAATAACAATTAAATCGTTAAATGGAGTTAATCATGTCTCGATATCTCACTTTTGTGCTGGGACTAGCGTTATTTACGCTATCATTTACCAGCTTCGCTAAACCTGCAAAATTATCAGTAGAAGACTTTAGTAAAGGTAATGACTTTAGTCGTGTAACTATCTCCCCTGATGGCAACTACGTCGCAGCTATAAAAAAACACGAAGGTAAAAATTCACTCATCATTGTTGATACAACCAAGTTTGCAGTAACCCATGCGGTTGCTTTTCCGGGTAATGCACAGGTTGGCGAATACCATTGGGTTAACAATGAACGAGTTATTCTTGAAAAAGAGTATTTAAAAGGTTGGCAAGATACCCCTATTTATTATGGTGAGTTATTTGCTGTGAACGTCGATGGTAGCCGTGGCGCATACGTAATTGGTTATCATGGTGAACAGCAAACTGGTACTCGGTTAAAAAAGCAAACACCAGTTCAAGGAACGTCATACCTTTTAGATCCCCTACTTCATGATGATAAAAAAGTTTTGGTTGTCACTTACCCGTGGACTGCAACCAATGAACCAACTACCGTTGTATATGAAGTCGATGTTTATCGCGGCCTTCGTACTTTAATTACTCGTTCACCAGCACCTATGGGTGAATTTCTAACGGACCATGATGGTAACGTTCGTATCGCTGTATCAAGTGACGATTACCTAAATGCGACAGTCCATGTGCGAGAGTCTGAAGGCGGTTTTTGGAAAGAGCTTGATCTAAAAGGTATTAACTACACCGATATTACATTAAAGGCATTTGATAAATCAGGTGAGTCTGTATATGCCACTGCATCAAAGGATGGAGAAGCTGAGAGCGTTATTAAAATTAACCTAAAAACCAAAGAAGTGACGAAAATCTTTCAAGATAAGCATGTTTCGCCGTCGCATATTTGGGTTGATGAAATCTCTAAAGAGTTATTTGCCATAGAAACAGTGGCTGACTACCCAAACTATGCGTTCGTTGATAGCAATTCGCCTAAATCACAGCGTCTTAAAGATTTATTGGGTGCACTGCCAGGCAGTCAAGTACAGCTAGTTAGTAGTACAGAAGATGATACTAAGAATATTATTTTCGCATCGAGTGATATAAACCCTGGGCAATATTATCTGTATGATGCGAACACAAACAAATTACGTGTGTTATTTTCTACTCGTGGTTGGATCAACCAAGATGATATGGCACAAACCACACCTCTGCGTTTTAAAAGCCGTGATGGTTTAACAATTCTTGCTTATTTAACTGTGCCAAATGGCAAAGCTGAGAAAAATTTACCACTAGTTGTTATGCCGCATGGTGGCCCAATCGCACGTGATTACTGGGGCTATGATCCAGAAGTACAAATGTTAGCCAATAAAGGTATGGCGGTATTGAAGGTTAACTTTCGAGGCTCGGAAGGGTTTGGTATGAACTTCCAAGAAGCAGGCTATCGCCAGTGGGGACAAAATATTCAACACGACATTATTGATGGTGTGAAATTATTAATTAATGACGGCACAGTTGATAAAGATAATATTTGTATTATGGGAACCAGCTTCGGTGGTTACTCAGCACTACAAAGCGCGATTATCGAGCCGGATATGTTCAAGTGTGCAATTGGCCTGATGGGGGTTTACGACTTACCTCTTATGTATGAAGAAGGTGACACGCAAGCCCGAAGCTATGGTGTTAATTTCCTAAAAACAGTGATTGGTACAGATGAAGCCGAGTTAAAAGCATTCTCACCTGCTTATAATGTCGATAAGCTAAAAGCTCCTGTGCTTATTGTGCATGGTGGTGAAGATGAACGTGCGCCAATTGAGCAAGCAGAATCATTAGAAGCAGCGTTGAAAAAAGCTAAGCATCCATATGAAATCACTATTCTAGATGATGAAGGCCACGGTTTTTATAAAGAAGAGCACCGCACTCTTTACTATAAAAAAGTATTGGCTTTCTTAGATGATCATTTAAAGCTTTAAAAGAAAAGTGCCGGCGAGCAAGCTCGCCGGCAAGGATTTAGCACGGGAACGTAAGCGTGCTAGTGTGCAAGGTCTTCCTTCAAGTTATACAAACTCAAAAGATGATTCTTTCATCAGGCTGCGTAATCTCAAAAGCAGAGCAGGGAGAGTAACTCGGCTTTAAAAGAGTATAAATACTACGTCAGTGCAAAAATGTTATAACATAACAAACATAAAGTAAATAGTGAGAACCATATTGTTAGGCTGGTTTCTTATGTGTGATATTTATGGGTAATAGATTATTGAGTATTCAATTTACTACAATCGTAACTCAAGCATAGCTCTGCGAGCTCAATCTTTGCTTTAGGATTCCCTTGTAAGGTAGCTTTGTTGAGCCAGTAAGCTGCTTTTTCGTTATTCACTTCTGTCCCTTGGCCATCACGATACATCTGACCCAAGTTTAATTGCCCCCATGCATAACCATCTTCCGCAGACAGCGTAAAACTTTTCAACGCTTCCTCGTATAGGCCATCTTTGAAGTAAGTAATCCCTTCCTGATTATGTTTATCGAGCTTAACGCCCGTATATAAAGGCTTAGGTCTAGGCGGGTGCATAACAAAACCACCAAATAAACTATAAAGCTCAGGTCGCATAATTTTATAAATGCTGCCTTCATCATAAAGCTGCTTTATTTGTGACTTACTGAAAGTCAGGGTTTTACTAGAAAAGTAATCATCTTGAACTAGCATGCTGGTACGCATGGCAATTTCGATGTCTTTATTGTACTTGTAAGTGTAGTTAGCAACTCTAAAAGTCATGTTCTTGTCATCAAATTCAACGAGCTGAGCTACTTTTAAGTTGTTAATACGTTTTGGTTTGCCAGTAAATTTATCTGAATAGACAAAATAGGTATCAAATAACTTTGGCTCGTTTAAGTAATTTTGCTCATTTTCAGTTTGTTCATTCGCACCGATTAATGCATTTGTTAATAGGTAAACGATAATGAATAGGCCAATAAAGTATTTTATAAACGACGCTAACTCTAAGGCGGGCAATGAATACCAAGGTGCAGGAGTAACATAGCCACAGTCATCACATTGTCTTTGATAATTAATAGAAAGTGGCATGATGGGCAAAATAGTAAAGCGCAAAACTTTACTGTGATTGCTTAAAGAATAATGTTCACTATGACAGTGAGGGCACGTTTTTTGTTTTTTATAGAAAACATCAGCTGCAGCGGTATTAAATAGAAGCATAGTTTCTTCCTGAAGGTTGCTATCAATAAACTAGAACAAATGCAGAGAGTTAGAAAGCAGCAAACTGTAAGCAAATATGAATTAAATATGCTGAACAGTGTTTTCGTTTAGAGAAACAGCACATTCTCTGCTATGATCCACAGCATCTTCGAGGATGTCCCTCAATTATCAAGTTTGGAATATTACTGTGACTGCTACTGCTTTTTCATCTTTGGCTTTGCCGCGAGAGTTAACCGATAACTTATCAACTTTAGGTTATACGCAAATGACGCCAGTGCAAGCGCAAAGTTTGCCAGTGATCTTGCAAGGCAAAGATATTATTGCCCAAGCCAAAACGGGTTCGGGTAAAACGGCTGCATTTGGTTTGGGTGTGCTGGCTAAGTTAAATGTGAAACGCTTTCGTATTCAGTCTCTCATATTATGTCCAACCCGAGAGTTAGCAGAGCAGGTAGCTGAAGAAGTTCGTAAGCTTGCCCGTGGTATTCACAATATTAAAGTTTTAACCTTATGTGGTGGGGTGTCTATTGGTCCACAAATTGGCTCATTAGAACATGGTGCGCATATCATTGTTGGCACGCCTGGTCGTGTTGATGACCATATTCGCAAAGGCACCTTGCGCTTAGATGATGTTGAGACCCTAGTGTTAGACGAAGCTGATCAAATGCTAGATATGGGCTTCCAAGATACCCTTGATGCTATTGTTGAGTGCATTCCTAACCAACGCCAAACATTATTGTTTAGTGCGACTTATCCAAAATCAATTGCTGCGATAGCTGAGCGAGTGCTTAGCAACCCAGAAATGATTAAGGTAGAAGAAGAGCAAACAAAAAGCACAATCAAGCAATACTTTTACAAGCTAGATAATAACAAACAGCGCTTTAATACATTGAAACTGTTGTTATTGAAGTTCCAACCAGAAAGCTGTGTGGTTTTTTGTAACACCAAGGTTGAAACACAACAGATTTGTGATGACCTTTACGCAGAAGGGTTTAGTGCGGTTGCCTTACACGGTGATTTAGACCAACGTGAACGTGAGCGTACTTTAATCCGCTTTGCTAATAAAAGCGCCTGTATTCTTGTTGCAACGGATGTTGCCGCACGCGGCTTAGATATCAACGACATGGACATGGTAGTGAACTACCATCTAGCGCATGACCCTCAAACCCATGTACACCGTGTTGGTCGTACTGGTCGAGCAGGTAAAAAGGGTATTGCATGTTCTATTTATGGTGAAGCTGAGCAATTTAAAGTGGCACAAATTGGCGACCACTACGAGCGCGACTTTGACCCTGAACCAATTCCGCCATTTAGCTTACTAGAAAAACCCGCTTATAAGCCAACCATGGCAACCATTATGATTGATGCTGGCAAGAAGCAAAAAATTCGTGCTGGTGATATTTTAGGTGCATTAACTGGTAAAGAGGGAATTGCCGGTCATCAGGTAGGTAAAATTAACGTACTTGATAATGTTGCCTTTATTGCTGTGGAGCGAGCTGCTGCAAAACCTGCATTACGTAAATTGACTGAAGGTAATATTAAAAAGCGCAAGATCCGTGCGCGACGTTTGAGCAGATAAATTGTTGAGTTATGAGCAGCTTGCTTTAAGTTGCTCATATTCGAGTTGTATTTTCTTAAACTCAATTGCACAGCCTTGGCGGTCTGGGTGGTGCTTTAGCGCCAGTTGTCGCCAACGCTTTTGTAACTGTTTTTCTGAAAAATCAGTAGGTAGCTGCCACGCCTGTTGTAATTCTAATAGCTGCTGCTGAGGTAATGAGTGAATGCCCTTGTTTGGGCTAAATGACGAAAAACGCTGCCAAAAATCAGTTAATAACGCATCTATTTCATCGCTCGTTGTATCAAAGTTTTGCCAATCTAAATAGTAATCCCGTAGTGGATCATGACTTTCTAATGCGTTACCCGTTTGCTTACTAACAAGTTCAATGTGAAGTGACGCAATCTGTAGCTGTTGCTCAGGTGCAAGTTGTGCTTGTAGTTGATAAAGACCATTCATAACTAAAAAGTTGCGTTTAAACAGATCTTTTTGTGGCTCATTGTCTAATTGCTCTATTTTTCCTGATTCACTAAGTGCGCTGGCAAGCGTATGAACCTTCCAAATAGGCTGTTCCAAAAGAAGGTAAAAAATCTCATCAATCAGTGGGTTAACCATTGTTCGCAAGCCTATCTTTAGTGTAATCTACAGTGGTATACGCTATCACAGCTGCTTTTTTGAAACTACGCTATTGTTTTTAGATACTAGGGAATGCATTTAGCCGAGCTTAAATAACTTCATTTTCAGGCTAAGTTGATTTTAAGGGATTTCGCCATATGTTCACATCACTGCGTGTAAGCTTGCTCACTGCTTTATTGTTCAGCTGTAGTTTGTTTGTTTCGCAGTCTAGCTTTGCATCCACTTCGCTACTTGAGCAATTTAGCCAATCCGAGCAATGGCAAGAAAAGCAACAGCTTGCCAAAAAGCTGCTTAATCAAAATACAACAAATCAAGAACTAAGCCTCGATATATACATGCAGCTTGCCGACTTTGCTTTAGAGAGAGGTAATTTCTCTGCGGCGGTAAAAAACTACCAATTGGCAGAGCAAGCAACCAGTTTTACAGCAACGCCAAATCGCTACTTTCGTAGCCTAAAAATGCAAGGCGTCACTTATTATTATCAAGGCTTGATGCAACAAGCGGTGCTTGCTTATAGCAAGGCATTAAGTGTTGCAGAAAAACTACCAGAGCCAATTGCCGAAGCAAACTTACTCAGTAATATTGGTCTTGCTTACTTTGACATGTTCAATATGGATCAAGCGCTTAAGTATTACAAAGAAGCGAAAGAAATCTATGAAGAGCATGGTAGCGAGCAAGATAAAGCCGATATTTTACACAACATAGCGGGTATTTATATTCGTTTGTCGAGTTATGATATTGCGCTAGATATGTATAGAGAAACACTAGATATTTTCCAAAAATTAGGAGATGAAGATGGCGTTGCTCAGTCGTATGGCAATATGGGAGTAGCTTACTCCGAGCTTGGCCAGTATCAACTTTCTTTACACTACTATCAGCGTGCTTTGCGCTATTACCAAGAAACGGATAACGCTTACTTTCTCTCTTCACGCCACGCTAATATTGCTAATGTGTATCTGCGCACCGGTGATTTAGAGCTCGCCTTAAGTCATGCAGAAAAAGCCGTTGAGTTTGCAAAAAGAATTGATAATAAAACATTAGAGCTGGCTGGCTTATTGTCGCAAGCAAAAATTGAGTTATTACAAGGTAAGCTCACTGAAGCAGAGGCCACTCTGACTACCTCAGTTTTTATGGCTAAACAATATAAAGATGATTTGAGAGTACAGGACGGCGCCGGAATGATGGCCCTGATTAAGTCAGGTAAGGGTGACTATGCAGCAGCCGTTGCTAGTTTTGATGAGTTTGTTCGCGCTTTTAAAAGCGAGCAAAGCCTAAAATTATTAAAGTCTATGGGTGAGCTGCAAAGCCAAATCCAAGCAAGTCAGCTTAATCAAGAAATTGTTGAATTAAAGCAGCTACAGAATGTGCAAGAGCTCGAAATGTCTAAACAACGTCAGTTGGGCATTATGCTATTTATCTTGTTTGTGATGATAGTGGTGACAGGTATTACTATTTATCGTCGTAACATCGAAAAAGGGGCAAAAGAGCAACTTTCGTTAATGGTTGCTAAACGCACCAAAGAGCTTGAAGAAACCGCAGATCAACTACGCAGCGCTAATGAAATTAAAAGTCAGTTTTTAGCAAATATTAGCCATGAAATTCGTACACCTTTAACTGCAATCCTAGGCCAAACCGATAATCTTATGAATGGTTATTATAAACCAGAGCAGTTAAACGATGAGCTGGCTGTTATTCAAAAACAAAGTGATCACTTAAAAGAGCTGATTAACGATGTACTTGATATCAGTAAAATCGAAGCTAACAAGCTAGAATTAAGCCTAAAGGAAGGTGATTTAGTTCGATTACTTACTGACGTTCATTCTATGCTTAGTGGTCAAGCCAAAGATAAAGGGCTGAACTTTTCATTTCATAACGAGCTTGGCGAACAGTTTTACAGTCAGCTCGACTTTACCCGCATTAAACAGATTCTTATCAACCTATGTGCCAATGCAATTAAATTCACCAATCAAGGTGAAGTAGAGTTAAAAGTCTATAAAGTAGAGCAAGGCGTATGGTTTCGTGTAACTGATACGGGTATTGGTATGAACGCTGAGCAGCTTAAACAAATCTTTGAATGCTTTAGGCAAGGAGACAATAGCATCAGCCGTCGTTTTGGAGGCACCGGGCTTGGTTTAAGTCTATCGCAACAGCTTGCGATGATGATGGGCGGCTATATCAGTGTTGAAAGTGAGCTAAATAAAGGCAGCATATTTTCGTTTTACTTGCCGTGCAAAGAGCATACTCCAAGCACGGAAACAGTTGAGCTTGCAAAGTTTGTACAGCCAGCGACAAAAGGCTTGTCTGGTAAAGTATTACTTGCTGAAGATCACCCTGATAACCGCCGTTTAATTTCTCGTTATTTAGAGTCGATGGGTCTTGAGGTTATTGCGGTAGAAAATGGTGAGCAAGCTGTAGAGCAATGTCTCAAGGAATTCCCTGATGTGGTGCTGCTTGATATTCAAATGCCAGTGCTAGATGGATTAAATGCACTGAAGCTATTACAAGAGTGTGGCTTTACCCAGCCTGTGTATGCATTAACGGCTAATGCAATTAGCCACGAAATCGACAGTTACCTTGAAGCTGGTTTTACAGGTTACCTTGCCAAACCAATTGATAAAAAAGTGTTTTACACGCAACTTGCTAAACATTGCAAAAAAGACAGTACCACAACTAAGTCCCAGCATGATATGAGTGACTTAGTGGCAAGCTTTATCAATAGCTTTGAGCATGAAAGCGCATTAATACAACAGCACCTTGCAGCTCATGAATTGTTTAATTTACAGCAGGATGCTCACCGCATAGGTGGCGCGGCTAAAATGTTTGAGTTAGATGATGTCGCGATGAGTGCTATGGCACTTGAGTCGGCATTAAAGCAAGATAAACTTGCTGACTTAACAAGCTTAGTTGCTCAGCTACTTGAGCAACTACATAACGCATCGGTTGATCAAAATAGTTCTATATCACCATCTTGAATCTGCTCAACTTCTTGAGTCATTTCGAATCTAGAGCGATCAATACGCTGCTCTTTATTGGTTTCTGGGTGAGTGATCAGAAACATTGATAGTTTTTCATCTAAAGAGTGTGCAAGGCGTACTAAGTCTTTGCTCGATACAGCTTGTATTTGTGAACTTGAAAGTGCATCAGAGTTAAGCTCAACCATCGCATCTATACTAACTTGAGCTTCATCTGACATTTGACTTTGCATCGCCACTTGCTCATGAACGCTTTCAGAAAACGCATTAATTTCTAGCATCGCTTGTTCAATCTTATTGGTTTCTTTAGTAGATGCTTCAGATAGCTCAACCGTGCGCTCGGTTTCTTTAAGTGCTGTCTGCATTAATGAGTTTGCTTGTTCAGTACTATGCTGAATTTTAGAAACCATCTCACGCACTTCTTGTGTCGATTTACTAGTACGGGCAGCTAGGTTTCGTACTTCATCAGCGACCACAGCAAAGCCGCGCCCTTGCTCGCCAGCACGCGCAGCTTCAATGGCAGCATTTAGCGCAAGTAAATTAGTTTGCTCGGCAATACTATTGATAACATCAATAACTGAGCCTATAGCATCACTATCTTGCTTAAGTAAAATAATCTGCTCACTCGTCAGATTGATATTATCGGCAAGCTTGATAAGACTTGCTTGGCTTTTATCTGTGTCTAAACGTGTTTGTTGTACTGATTTAGTGGCATCTGATACTGAACCTAATATTTGTTCGAGACTTCTATCTAGCTCTTTAGATACTTCAATCATTCGATTGATCGTATTTGCTAAATCAATACCGTGGGCATCTTGGATGGTGGCTTTTTGAGTCATTGATGCATAGGTATCACGAAGTGCATCAGCCATAGGTAACAAGCGGGCAGATGACGAGTATATTTCGCCCAACATATGCTCAGCCATTGTTAAACCTGCGTTAAGTGCATGACACGCATTAGGCAACTCGCTGTCATTTTCGTCAAAGCGAAAAGTAAAATCGATACCTTTTTCAGAAGTAGTTTGCTTAACAAAGTAGCTTAAATGATCTTGTTGCTTTTTATCTGTTGTATAAACAAAAGCAATTAAAGCAAGCCAAGGAATTACAATAACGAGGATTAGTGCAACCATAGCAGTAGTAGAAAAATCAAATACGGCAAAACTAGCAATACAACTAAGTAAGCTTATTATAAATAGAGCTACAGCTACTTTAATGCGGGTCATTGAGGGGGGGTCCTTACCTTTTAATCCTATAATGTATAGAACAAATTTCTGTTAATTACCAATAAACTTATTCTGTAAAAGTATAACTTTTAAGGTGTTATGTCCTTAGTTTTACGCAAAAAAAATGCCTGTATTAAACAGGCATTTTTTAAAAACTAGTAATAGTTACTGACGTTTCATTGAGTCAAAGAATTCATCATTGGTTTTGCTCATTGAAAGCTTATCAATTAAGAATTCCATGGCATCAATTTCTGACATCTCATGAACGATCTTACGTAAGATCCACATCTTTTGTAGTTCATCAGGTTTGGTTAGTAATTCTTCGCGACGCGTACCTGAGCGGTTAAAGTCAATCGCTGGGAATACACGCTTTTCAGCAATCTTACGATTTAAGTGTAATTCCATGTTACCTGTACCTTTGAACTCTTCGTAGATAACTTCGTCCATCTTCGAACCAGTATCGATAAGAGCCGTTGCGATAATTGTTAAGCTACCGCCTTCTTCTACGTTACGAGCTGCACCAAAGAAACGTTTTGGTTTGTGTAATGCGTTTGCATCAACACCACCGGTTAATACCTTACCTGAAGATGGGATTACGGTATTGTAGGCACGAGCAAGACGTGTGATTGAATCAAGCAAGATAACCACGTCTTTTTTGTGCTCAACTAGGCGCTTCGCTTTTTCAATTACCATCTCAGCAACTTGAACGTGACGGCTTGCAGGCTCATCAAACGTTGAAGCAACTACTTCACCTTTTACAAGGCGCTGCATCTCTGTAACTTCCTCTGGACGTTCGTCGATTAGAAGTACCATTAGCTCACAATCAGGTTGGTTATAGCTGATTGATTGCGCAATGTTTTGCAGGAGCATCGTTTTACCGGCTTTTGGCGGCGCAACGATAAGTGCACGTTGGCCTTTACCAATTGGTGAGGCTAAATCAAGTACACGTGCTGTGATGTCTTCTGTACTACCGTTACCACGCTCCATACGTAAACGTTCGTTTGCGTGTAGTGGGGTAAGGTTTTCAAATAGGATTTTTGTGCGAGAATTTTCAGGTTTGTCGAAGTTTACTTCATTTACTTTTAATAGTGCGAAGTAACGTTCACCGTCTTTAGGTGGACGAATAAGGCCTGAAATTGAGTCACCAGTACGCATGCTGAATCGACGGATTTGACTCGGTGATACATAAATATCATCTGGGCCGGCTAAGTAAGATGCTTCAGATGATCTTAAGAAACCAAAACCATCTTGTAAGATCTCTAGTACACCGCCGCCATAGATATTTTCACCGCTTTTAGCGTGCGCTTTAAGGATGGCGAAAATAATGTCTTGTTTTCTTAAACGGGCTACGTTTTCGAGCCCCATGGACTCAGCTAAGTTTACAAGCTCTTTGATAGACTTGTCTTTTAATTCGCGTAAATGCATATTGGTGGGTTCTTTATTACAATTGTCATACTCAAAATCATCGTTTGATACATGAGTGAGGTTTGTTGGTATAACTAAGGATTAGTTGGCTTTATAAACTAGCAGGTCACTAGCAAGGCGTCCAGTCTTTAAACAAAATAAAGCTAAAAAAAGGGCAAAAAGCCCTTTTTTTATATTTTCATTAGATGTTGTTTTCTAAAAACTCTACTAATTGAGTTTTAGAAAGTGCGCCAACTTTAGTTGCTGCAACTTGACCATCTTTGAAAAGAAGTAATGTAGGGATACCACGGATACCAAACTTTGGTGGTGTGCCTGCATTTTGGTCGATGTTAAGTTTACCAACGGTAACTCGGCCATCAAACTCGCCAGCTACTTCGTCAAGAATAGGGGCGATCATTTTACAAGGTCCGCACCATTCAGCCCAAAAATCAACAAGTACAGGTTTGTCTGATTGTAGTACGTCAGCTTCAAAGCTATCGTCAGTTAATTGAATAATTTTCTCGCTCATTGCGATCTCCGATTAGTTAGGCGAAATATTTAATGCGTATTTAAACACTCTTGTTTCTTATTGCAAGTTTAAACGTTATGCTTAAACGCTATGACTAAGACACATTTGACCGATAAAAAGTTTTCAGACTTTGCTATCGCACCGGAAGTGGTTGCCGGTTTAACCGAAAATGGGTTTGAATATTGCACACCCATTCAAGCTAAATGCCTACCTTTTATTTGTGAAGGCCGCGATATTGCGGGCCAAGCGCAAACAGGTACGGGCAAAACGTTGGCGTTTTTAACTGCCACGTGCCATCGGTTATTACAATCTAGCAAAGCATCTAGTAAACATCCAAGAGCCCTGATCATGGCCCCAACAAGGGAGCTGGCGATTCAGATACACAAAGATGCAAAAATTTTAGCGCCACACTGTAATCTTAACTTAGGATTAGTATATGGTGGCGAAGATTACGAAAAACAACGTGCACAACTAGAAAAAGGCGTTGATATTTTAATTGGTACTACTGGACGCCTAATTGATTTATATAAACAGGGCTGTTATACCCTCAATGAAATCGAGGTTGTAGTGCTTGATGAAGCAGATCGTATGTTCGATTTAGGCTTTATAAAAGATATTCGTTATATGTTTAGACGTATGCCAGAAACCTCTGAGAGACTAAATCTATTATTCTCTGCAACCTTATCATATCGTGTGCAGGAATTAGCGTTTGAACATATGACAAACCCAGAGCACGTACAAGTTGAACCTGATGTAAAAACAGGTAAGCGTATTCAAGAAGAGCTATTCCATCCATCACAAGATGACAAAATTAAGTTACTGTTAACTTTAATTGAAGAAGAATGGCCAGATAAAGCGATTGTGTTTGCAAATACGAAACACAGTTGTGAAAATGTTTATGCATGGATGAAAGCCGATGGTCACCGAGTTGGATTATTAACCGGTGATGTAAACCAGAAAAAGCGTCAATCAATTTTGGCTCAATTTACCAAAGGCGATTTAGACTTTTTAGTAGCAACAGACGTTGCAGCTCGTGGTTTACATATCCCAGAAGTAAGTCATGTATTTAATTTTGATTTGCCAGATGATTGTGAAGACTATGTACACCGTATTGGTCGTACCGGACGTGCTGGTGCATCAGGACACGCTATTAGCTTTGCCTGTGAACAGTATGCCTATAATCTCCACGAAATTGAGCAATATATAGAACACAGCATTCCATTATCACATTATGATAAAAGTGCATTGCTTGATGATTTAACTAAGCCTAATATTCAGAAAAAGCGGAACTATTCTACAGGCCCACGTAGTCGTAATAACAACGGACGTCGACCAAATAATAGTTACCAGAAATCACGGTCGTAATAAACGACCGTTGTTGAAGACTTAGTAGTAACTAGAGGTTTTTGAACGGTGGGGCAACTTCAACCGCAAAAAAATGTGTATGCAGTAATCGACTTAGGATCAAATAGCTTTCATATGCTGATCGCTAAATCGATTGCTGGCGGTCTACAAACGATCGGTCGAGTCAAACGTAAAGTAAGGCTTGCTGCAGGGCTTGATGAAAACAACGTCCTTAGCACTGAAGCCATGCAACGAGGTTGGGAATGCCTAGCCTTGTTTGCTGAACGTCTGCAA
The DNA here is from genome assembly GCF_013350085.1 of Pseudoalteromonas sp. 0802. Classification (NCBI taxonomy): domain Bacteria; kingdom Pseudomonadati; phylum Pseudomonadota; class Gammaproteobacteria; order Alteromonadales; family Pseudoalteromonadaceae; genus Pseudoalteromonas; species Pseudoalteromonas sp. 0802. The sequence continues at coordinate 88,603 of NZ_JABVXE010000013.1, forward strand.
GACATACCACAGAAAAACATCACAATTGTTGCGACCGCAACTTTACGTCTTGCTAGCAATGCTGATGTATTCAAGCATAAAGCTGAACAGATCCTTGGTCATAAAATCAATGTTATCAGCGGTGAGCTAGAAGCTAAGACAATCTATAAAGGCGTGGCGCACACCTCTGCTTGTAGCGGTAAACAACTGGTTATCGATATTGGCGGAGCCAGTACCGAAGTTGTTATCGGTCAGGGTTTTGATGCACTGCATTATAAAAGCCTACACATGGGCTGTGTTACCTTCCTAGAACGCTACTTCAAAGATCAAAAGCTCAGTAACGAAAACTTTGCTGCTGCAATTAAAGCGGCAAGTGAAGTGGTTGCAGAAATTGTCGATGAATACCAAGCAACCGGATGGCAAATTGCGAGCGGCGCGTCAGGCACAGTGCAAGCGATTCAAGAAATCATGGTTGCACAAAACCAAGATGAGCTTTTAACGCTCGATAAACTTCTCGCTATTAAAGAGCAATCAGTGCAATTTGAAACGATTGCTGATCTTGAGCTTCCAGGCTTGAGTGAAGAGCGTCGTCTAGTGTTTGTTTCTGGCCTCGCTATATTGATCGCCTTGTTTGAATCGCTAGATATAAAACAAATGGGTCTTGCTCGCGGTGCATTGCGTGAAGGCGTTTTATATAGCATGGTGCCAGAGCTTCATAACCACGACATACGCAAGCGTACAGTTGATGGTTTAATGAATCGCTATCATGTAGATCAAAAACAGGCTTGTCGTGTTGCGCAACTTGCGGAGCAGTTGGCTAAAAGCGTGATGGGGCAATGGCAATCAATCGATGAAAATGCAATCGCATTACTAAGAACAGTAGCAAAATTGCACGAGATTGGCTTACTAATAGAGTACAAGCTTTATCATAAGCACACAGCTTACATTATAGAAAACACAGATATGCCAGGGTTCTCGCAATCTGAGCATAAACTGATTACCGCTGTTGCTTGTGAGCATCGCGCTGATCTTGTTAAAAACAGTTTTGCTCACTTGGGCTGTCATCAAGTACTCGCAGAATGCTTAACAAGGGTAGTGCGGATCGCTGTGATCTTATCAATGCGTCGCCAAGATGATGTACTACCAGCGATTGATCTCAGTGTTAATGAAAACACTCTCACACTGACATTTGATGGAGATTGGTTAAAATATCACCCATTAATGGCCAGTGAACTGCAACTAGAGTCCAAGCTACAAGCAAAAGTAGGTTGGAAGCTCATAGTAAAATAACGTTAAAAGGCCCTTCAGGGCCTTTTTTAGTGCTATTTTTACCCGTTTCGTTCGTATTTTGCGCGAACAGTCATTTTTTTCATAAAAACTTCAAAAAACAGTTGATCTCAATTCGGA
>NZ_JABVXE010000014.1:0-83786 GCF_013350085.1 Pseudoalteromonas sp. 0802
CCCATCGTCTAGAGGCCTAGGACACCGCCCTTTCACGGCGGTAACAGGGGTTCGAATCCCCTTGGGGACGCCACTTACTTTAAGTGTTGTGTTGTTAAGAGCTCGTCTGAATCGAGTTTAACTATTCAGTTGTCCTAGTGACACAGAAACTTTCTGTTTAAGCTAAGGCCATTCGCCTCGCAGGCTCGGTCTCATCTTACGCAGAAATAGCAAATCAGTGATTTGCAAACCAATTTCTGCGTCCCCATCGTCTAGAGGCCTAGGACACCGCCCTTTCACGGCGGTAACAGGGGTTCGAATCCCCTTGGGGACGCCACTTATTCAAGTTGGTTATGTGTAGTGGGGGCGATGAACACCGCGCAATCTATGCACGACGTTATCAAGAGTACAAATCTCTTGGGGACGCCACTTACTTTAAGTAAGTTGATGTGTTGGAAAGACTATCTATATATCATTTCAAATAGAACTAAGATTTTTCAACTTAATATTTCTTATTCTCCATATATCTTTACGATATAGACCCCATAAATTTCTAAAACTTTAATTCCTATTGAACACTTTTACTGATCATTTTATTACTTTATAGTATTTAGCAACTCATCAGCTAACCATAAGGAAATTAAAATGTTAGCTAAACGTGTTGTATTCATTCTAATTTCTTTAGTCATTACTGCTTGCTCAGACTCAAATGAGGGAGTAGCGCTAGGAACGCTTGAGCGTGAGCGTGTGATCCATCCTGCAACGACTAACGAAATACTGATCGATTTACCCGTCTCAGCAGGCCAGTTGGTCGAAAAAGGGCAGGTGATTGCAAAGTTCGATGCTGAACTACAACAAGCGATTGTTGCTAAAGCACAAGCTCAATTAGCTCAAGCCACTGCATTTCTTGAAAAAACCTTGAATGGTGCTCGCCCCGAAGAAGTTGCTGCCGCATCAGCCAAAGTAGCAGCAGCTAATGCTGCATATACGCAAAGCGAAGCTAATTTTCGCCGTGCAAAAACCTTAGTTAAGGATAAACTCGCAAGCCAAGAAACCTTAGATAGTGCTACCGCTGCACGAGATGAGACTTTTGCTAATTTAGAATCAGCAAAGCAGAACTTAAATGAGTTAACAAATGGTTCTCGCGTTGAAGATATTAATAGTGCGAAAGCGCAAGTTCAGGCGGCAGAAGCAGAACTAAAAGTACAGCAAAAATACCTCTCAGATCTGACAATTAAAGCGATGCGTGCTGGCAGGGTCGATAATTTACCTTGGCACGTAGGTGAGCGAGTTACTAAAGGCAGCCCTGTCGTTATTATTCAAGCAAACAGCGCACCTTACGCTCGCGTATATATCCCTGAACCATATCGTGCCAAGCTCAATCAGGGCATGACACTTACGGTTCGTGTCGATGGCATAGATAAAGATATACAGGGTGAACTGACCTGGATTGCCTCAGAGCCTGCGTTCACGCCTTTTTATGCCCTTAATCAGGAAGAGCGTGCGAGATTAATGTATCTTGCTGAGGTAACACTACCGGTAAGTGAAAATAATTTACCGACAGGCGTACCTGCTCAAGTGATTATGCCATGACTGAATCGGTGATCCATGCCAAAGGTTTGGTAAAACAATTTGGCGATTTAAAAGCGATTGATAACCTTGATCTAGACGTGGAGCAAGGGCAAATTTATGGCTTTTTGGGCCCTAATGGCTGTGGTAAAACGACAGCAATCCGTATGCTTACGGGGTTATTGAAGCCAACCTCAGGTGATATCAACGTGCTTGGCTTAAGTCTGCCAAAAGATGCTGAAAAGCTCAGAACGCAACTTGGTTATATGACGCAAAAGTTTTCACTTTATAGTGACTTGACTGTACTTGAAAACCTAAAGTTCATGGCGGCGCTTTACCCTTTTAAAAAGCAGCAAAAACAACAAAGAATTGACGAATTGCTCCATACCTATGGTCTTGATCAAAGAGTTGATCAAATGGCCGGAAGTATGAGTGGGGGCCAACGGCAGCGCTTAGCATTGGCTGCTGCAGTGATTAATAAACCGAAAATTTTATTTCTTGATGAACCAACATCGGCTGTAGATCCACAAAATCGCCGTGACTTTTGGGAAACACTGTTTGATTTAAGTAATGCCGGTACCACGATATTAGTCACTACTCATTATATGGATGAAGCCGAGCGTTGTCATCGTTTAGCCATTTTAGAATCTGGTATTAAACGCGCGGATGGCTCTCCAAAGCAATTAATGACAGACATGCACGCTCATGTTGTTGAAATCGCAGGGGCGCAAACCAGAGAATTAAAAAAACAGCTCGCAACAATCGACCATGTTATCTCAGCCACTCAATTAGGTGCACAGCTGCGAGTATTAGTAAAAAAAGATGTTCAAGACCCCGTTGAGTTCATAAAACAGCAATCATTCTGCCAGGATACATGGCAAGTAAATAGTGTGCGTCCAAGCCTTGAGGACGTGTTTGTCACCTGTACAGGGCTGGGCAGACAATGAGTATTGTTACTTCATTAAGCCGCATAAAAGCAATTGTAAGCAAAGAATTATTACAATTACGCCGCGATAGAATGACCTTTGCGATGGTGGTGATGATCCCCCTTATCCAACTGATTCTATTTGGTTACGCTATTAACACCAACGTTAAAGATATTCCTGTTGCAGTGGTCGATCATAGTCAAACTGCGCTCAGTCGCATTTTAGTACAAACAGTATCGGCGACAAATGTGGTTAAAGTGACGGATTATTACGACAGTATTGAACAGGCAAAAACAGCAATCGCCAGTGCGAAAGTGCGTGCTGTGCTGTTTATACCCCACGATGTGGCAAACCGACTTGCTCAGCACCCAACAGTTGGTTTTGGTTTGCCTGATGGCAGTAATGAGTCGTTAGTTAGGCCAATTGCGCATTGGTTAGTTGACGGCTCAGATACAATGGTAGCGTCGAGCATAAAATCGCTGCGCAATATGCCGCTTGCAGAGCTTCTCGATAAGCCTGCGAATAGAACTTACCCAACCTTTGAGACGACCTTATTTTATAACCCAGAGCAACGCTCTGCAGTGAATATTGTGCCAGGTTTAGCTGCTGTTATTTTAACCATGACGATGATTATGTTTACCTCTGCTGCCATTGTTAAAGAGCAAGAGCGAGGTAATATGGAGCTCTTAATCACCTTACCGTTAAGCTCGCTTGAATTAATGATCGGTAAAGTGGTGCCTTATATCTTCATTGGTTTTATTCAGTTATTTATTATATTAGGTATGGGTAAGCTCTTGTTTCACATTCCTTTTGGTGGCGGTTTAGTCGCATTAGTTATCGCAACTTTTGCTTTTATATGTGCCAGTTTAGTGCTTGGCTTAGTACTTTCGACCATCGCTAAAAACCAGCTTCAAGCAATGCAAATGACAATCTTTATTCTGTTACCCTCTATTTTATTGTCAGGTTTTGTATTTCCCTATGAAGGTATGCCAAAGGCAGCGCAATGGCTTGCTGAGTGCCTGCCCGCAACGCATTACCTAAGGTTAATACGCGCAGTAGTGCTAAAAGATGTCAATTTAATAAGTATGAGCAGTGACTTACTTTGGCTTTTAGCTTTTACTATTTTGGGCTTGGCTGTGGCTGCATTTAGATTTAAGAAAACCCTTGATTAGGCTGGGCAATTTAAGGCATATGTGCTTAACTAAAAAGTAATTTTAATTCATTTTGAGTAGACATTAGCGTGTGGCGAGTATTTTGGCTGGCGGTGATACTAGCGACGTTTGATTGCTATTCAGCAACTATAAACCTAGCCCATACCATGAAGCATGAACATTTTAACCAATTGCTTAGTGAGTTTGCAGAGCAAAGCGGTTTAACTGTTAACTCTGTATTGGTTGACCAAAAGGCGCTAAAGGTAAGGTTGGTACAAAATACTAGTACCAGCACCTCAACAGACGTTGTTATTGTACCCGCTGATCACTTAGGCCTTGATAAATATGCCAACTACAGCACCATTCCAGACTCACTCATAGCTGATACCACAGACAAGCGAACCTTAGAAACTGCAAAGCTCAACAATAAGCTCTTAGGTATACCTATCATTCAAGGGAATCACTTGTTACTTTTTTATAATAAGCAGTTTGTTAAACAACCAATAGAAAATTGGCAGGATATATACCAAATTCAACCAACATTACCTGAAAAAGTGAAACTCGTTACGTGGAGTTTTATGGAAATGTATTGGTTTATCCCGTTCTTATCGGCTTTTAATGGCGACCTAATTGTAGATAATCATGTTCAGCTAAATACACCAGCAATGCAATCGGCTCTCAAATTTGTTTGGGGTTTAAATAAACAAAATCTGGTTGATAGGCAGTGCGATTACACTTGCTCAAATAATGCATTTAAAGCACAGCAAGCCGCTTTCACCATTGATGGTGCATGGGCATTAAAAACGTATGAAGAGGCATTAGGTAATAATTTAGGAATACAACAATTGCCGAAACTTAATGGTGAGTATATGCAGCCTTATTACTCAACCTTTGTGCTGGCGTTTCCAAATGATGGCTTAAATGGTGTTAATAAAGACAATTTGATCAAATTTGCTAAATTGGTTCAAGCAGAAAAATTCCAAACACTGGTTTGGCAAAAACTTCAAGATATCCCAGTTAACACTGAGGTTTTAAATAACCTAAAATCACAACAAGGCACTGAGTTATCAACCTTAATTGATGCTATACAATTCACAAAACCTATGCCTTCTACCGCATCTATGATCATCGTATGGGAAGTATTAAATAAAGGCTTTACTCGCTATGGCAGTGGTGCCTTAACTGCTGAGCAAGCGGGGCTTTTTATGCAAGGGTTGGCAGAGCGTTCGATTGCCAATGAAGGGGATGAATGAGTAGTCCACGCTTTAGTCGCGCCTTATTTATCAGTGTATTACTACTGGTCATTATTCCCCTGCTGATCCTTGCAGGTTTGATGATAGGGCGATTATATTTAAGCTCAATTGACCAAGCAAATACGAGTTTACAATGGCAAGCTAGAAATAATGCAGCCAGTCTTGAACAACTCTTATTTAAGCTTGAGAAAAATAGCCAATTACTAAGTAGCACTAAGGCGATAACTGAGCTGCCCAATAAAGTGGTGTACTCACAGTTCGCGCTTGCGCAGCTACAAGAGTTTGTTGCCCAAAATCCACAGATAAAAGCCTCGATAGTAATTGATAATCAAGGGTTTATAGTTGAAGGTTATCCTATTACCTCTTTAAATTTGAATTATAAACTTACTAAAAGCATTCTCGAAAGTGCTCAAACATCAATAGAGCAAAACACAATTCAAATTATCGATAACCCTCAAGTCACTGAGTTACTTGCACCTCTACAGGCAAAACAAAATGCCTTACTGGCAATTACATCTACATTGCTACATGAGCAAGACTCTCTTAGTGAGCCAATAATTAAAACGGGCGTTTTAGTGTCTTTTGTGCCTTTATCAGAGGCGTTAAAGTGGCTTGCAATACACAATGAGCAACCGGTTTATCAAGCGGGTAAGCAGGTACAAATTACTGCACAAGGTAACATTCTATATAGCGTGGGTGATGCTGGCGATAGCGGCAAATTAATGGGGCAGGCCTCAATCAGTAATGTTTTTTTTGCAGGTAAACCAACCAGTTTACAGTTCCAAATTAATGAAGCAAAAACCACCTACACCAGCGCTGTAAAGCAAACGGCTATATTGGCAGGGTTGTTAATTGTAGGACTCTCTATTATTTCATTTATTTCAGTGCGTTGGTTGACGGCACGTCTCCATAACCCACTAAATCGTATTACTGCTCTTAGCCGAGAATATGCATTAGGTAATTACAAACAAGATACCGACGATTTTCATTATCAAGAGTTTAAAGATATTGCAGATTCCCTCAGCAGCATGGCTGATACCATTGATATACAAATTACTTCATTGCAATTAGAAAAACTTCGCGCTGAGCGCTCTGAGCAAGTTAAAAGCCAATTCTTAGCCAATATGAGCCATGAAATACGTACTCCGATGAATGGTATTGTGGGCTTTTTGCAGCTACTCAATAAAAGCACGCTAACACAAGAGCAAGCAGAGTTTGTAAGGCAAATTAATAACTGTAGTGATGTGTTATTAACCGTGATTAACGATATTCTCGACTTTTCAAAAATAGAGGCCAATAAAATAGAGCTCGAGTCGCGACAATGTGATTTAGTCGCGCTTTGCCATGACCTAATCTTACTATTTAAACCGAGTTGTGATGCCAAAGGGGTTGGCTGCCGACTTGAGGTCTCCTCATTACATTCGCTGAATGTAGAATGTGATGAAATACGTGTTAAACAAGTGCTGATAAACTTGCTCTCTAACGCCGTTAAGTTTACCAATCAAGGAGAGATAATTCTTTCGCTTACTCTGCAAAGCCGAGATGAACACCAGACAGCCGTCGTGATATCGGTAAAAGATACAGGCATTGGTATCGCTGAAGATAAAATAACGGCCCTGTTTAATCCCTTTGTTCAAGCGCAAAGTAGTACCACTCGTGAATATGGAGGGACCGGTCTTGGGCTTGCCATCAGTAAGGGGATGATTGATTTGATGGGAGGTACTATTGGTATCGACAGTGAGCTTGGCAAAGGTACCGAGTTTACCATTAATGTTAATTTTAAATCACTAAACCCACAGGACGCTAGTGCAAAAGAACACCAATCAGATGAAGATACTCAGTTCGATTTTAAAGCCGTCGACAAGCCAATATTAATTGCTGAAGATAACCCGATTAACCAAATTGTAATCACTAAGTATTTAACTCAATTAGGTCTAAATTATGAATTGGCAGAAAACGGACAAATTGCCTGTGAGAAAACCCTAACACAAGATTACGCACTGATTTTAATGGATATCCAAATGCCGGTGATGGATGGATTAACTGCCAGCGAAAACTTACTTGCAAGGCCAGATTTTGATACGCCGATTATTGCGGTTAGTGCTAATGCTATGAAAGACGACATCGAAAATAGCGCAAAAATTGGTATCAGTGACCATATCGCAAAGCCAATTAATTTTGCTGAACTTGAAAAAGCACTCGCAAACTGGCTATCTCAGCAACCGCTGAAATAGCCAGTATGAATCAAAAAGTGTTGTTATCTTTTTTCTGGATTAACTCAATTGCATAACCATCAGGGTCTTTAACAAATGCGATCTCAGTTGTGCCACCTTTTACAGGACCCGGCTCACGACTCACATTACCGCCAGCAGCTTTAATGTCTTCGCAGGCTTTATAAATATCATCAAACTCGATAGCAATATGACCGTATGCATTACCTAAATCATAGCTGTCTGTATCCCAGTTATAAGTAAGCTCAAGCACGGTCGAATCTTTTTCGTCACCATAACCGACAAAAGCAAGGGTGTAGCGGTACTCTTCGTTGTCTGCACGGCGCAGCTCTTTCATACCTAATACCTGCGTATAAAATTCAATTGATTTATCTAAATCAGCAACGCGAAGCATTGTGTGTAATAAGCGCATTATAAGCATCCTCTTTTTTGTCTTTAAATTCGCACAATTTCGATAACGCAGCATGGTACAACGCTGCGCATTAAAATTATTAAAAATGGATTATAAATTATTTCGATTGCATGCACAGTAGCATTGAGACAAAGCGTTTGATATGAAAAGGGTGATGTTATGCAGCAATAAATAGGGATTGCTGCATAACAATGAGGTTTTTGCGGTATAAGTGAAACCTTAGCTTTTCACTTTACCTTTAAGTACATAAATTTCGCCATCAAAGCTCCCTTGAATTGTCAGGCCCTGACCCGCCAACTCTTTAAGATATTCGATATGCTCATTAGTGATATGTTGCCCCGGCACTAAAAGCGGGATTCCAGGAGGATAAGGCGTCACTAACCCGGCACAAATTCGGTTGTTACTTTTGCTAATTGGCACAGATTCACGTTCGCCATAAAATGCATCACTAGGAATACAGGCTAAGTCAATAGCGGGTAGATTCTCTGGTAGGCGTGTGCGTCTCATTGAAGTGGCAAGTTTTACTTTACCGCTATCGAGTTTCTTCAATGCATTGTAAAGACGTATGATTTTTGAGCGTGTGCCACCAAGAGTCAATAAAACTAAAATGGTGCTGTGTGTATATTTTTCTATTTCAAGGCCAATTTCATCTAATAGGAATTTATGAATATCCTTTAATGAATACGGTAACTCACTAATATCGATAAGGATCTTCAGCGGATCGTGACCCATGTTATCGCCACTAAAATGTGGGAATATGTCCATGAAATCTTGCTTATCGAGCACTTTAATATGTTTCAGTGAAGCCATTTGCTGCTTAAACTCTGCAACATGATTCAGCAGGGCATTCAGTAATTTATAACCTTCCATTTCTAATTGCTTCTGGCATACATCCAGCGAAGCAATGAGCTGATATTTTGGCGAGGTACTGGCGTAAATACTGTAGATCTCACGGAAGAAATCGGCATCGAAATCAGGGTCGTTAACATGAATGTAAGACGCCTGAGAGAACGCTGAAACCACTTTATGTGCCGAATGGGTAACATAGTCTGCGCCAGCATTAATAGCGGAGTAGTGGCGTAAACTCGGGTGGAAAAGCGAGTAAGCAAACCACGCTTCGTCGATAAACACTTTAATACCGTGCTGATGTGCAAATTCAACCACTTGTTTTAAATCGCTAAGCAGGCCATCGTAGGTACAGCCAGTTAAAACCAGTAATTTAGCATCGCTATTTTGTTCAATCGCTTGCTTAATGTCAGCCAGTGAAGGGGGCGCGAAGATACCATATTTAGGATTTAAAATACTCGATAAGTAAATAGGTAAACTAGCCGATTGCAAAATGCCGTAATGTACTGATTTATGGCAGTTTCGATCAATGATCACCTTATCGCCTTTCCGCAGCAAAGTTTGCAAAATAATCTTATTTGAAGTGGATGACCCATTGGTAACAAAGTAGGTATGTTTTACTTCAAATGTCGCCGCAGCTGATTCTTGAGAGCGGCCTATGGTGTTGGTGCTGTCAGACAGTGAGCCAAGCGAGTCGACAGAAACCGACAGGTCGCCAACAAATACGTTACGGCCATAAAACTGATAAAAGTCTTTAATATACGGAGAATTTCTAAAGCTAGCACCGCCACTGTGACCAGGTGTGTGCCATGAATCGTTCGATTCACCCACATAACGACGGTAGGCGGTCCAAAATGGTGTTTCTGAACGATCATCAAAGTCATTGATCATATAGCCCAAGATTGCTTCAGGGTCTGAAATGACCTCATCTTTGAAAAAGAAAGATTCAATTTCTTCTGACTCGTTAACTATCTCCAAGCCTTTCGTATCGTCACCAATAACATAAACAGGCAGCTCAAGGCGTATGCCTTTTAATTGCTCGATAAAACGGCTATAGGTGCGCTCGCCATTATTCAGTACATCCCAACTAAGTACCACAGCTTGAATATCGCCATCTTCCTCTACATATTTCAACGCCTGCTTGAGCTCAATGCACTCAATAATGTCGATATCAACATCACTGCGCTCAAAATTGGGGATTGTTTTTGCTAGGTTCGTTGAAAGCTCTTTTAAGGTGGCAGGATCTTGCTCAATTAATAAGATACGAAATAAAGGCAACATAGCAACTCATATAAAAAAATTTCACATTACTCAACAGCATAACGAAAGGACGGAAGCTTGTGAAATTAATACTTTGATATTTTTGTACCGAGACAGGATAAGTTTTTCACATGTTAATCGCAGATAGTTGAAATTACATGTGCTTGCTGTAAAAGTAATCGTTTAAGTACACGGTTAATTGGGCAATAAGTGATAAAGCCACTCAAGCCAGATACAGATAAAAATAAAGATAAACATGCGAGGGAGAATAAAACATGGCGTATGTTGCCAATTTCAAAACTGTAGTCATCTCTACATTGTTTGCGTTTTGTACAAGCGCGGTTAATGCAGATGAAGTCTCAAATTCAAACAACAGTAAGAAGCCGATACCAGAAGCCACTAAATTTGTGACCCAGCATAAAGGTACTTTTAATGACAAAAGGCTGAAATACAAAGCTGTAGCCGGTGAAACCTATTTATTAAACAAAAACGAAGAGCCAACTGCTGCTATCTTTTCGTTTGATTATATAGCTGCAAGCGATAACAAAAACAGACCAGTCACATTTATCTGGAATGGTGGCCCAGGCTCATCGTCTAATTGGTTACATATGGGTGCCTATGGTCCTAAACGAGTTGTTGTACCAAGCGATGCTTCACATCCAGGAATGGCTCCTTACGAATTAAAAGATGCGCCTGAGACGATACTTGATGTGACTGATATGGTGTTCGTGGACCCTGTTGGCACAGGTTACTCGCGTGCCTTAGGTGACACTGACGGCAAAGCTTTTTGGGGCTTAAATCAAGATGCATCTTCTATCGCTGATTTTATTGCCCAGTGGCTAACAAAAGAAAATCGCTGGAATGCACCCGTATTTTTATTGGGAGAGAGCTATGGGACAACACGAGCTGCTGCGGTTTCTAAAGTGCTTATGGATAAACACCTGATTAATGTAAATGGCATTATTTTTGTGTCACAAGCTTTAGACTATCAAGGTTCAAGCCCTTATGTTGATGACAACATTATTTCTTATATCACTTACATACCCACACTTGCTGCAACCGCTTGGTATCATAAAAAAGTAGACACATCTGGAGATTTTGGAGCGTTTATTGATGCGAGCCGACAATTTGCAGTTGATGAATTACTACCAGCCTTATTTAAGGGGAATGCCCTTAGTGAAGCTGACCGAAAGCAAATTGTTGACGGCCTGCACCGTTATACAGGGCTAAGCAAACAATATATTGAGCAGGTTGATTTACGCATTAATGCCTTTAGATTCGCTAAAGAGTTATTGCGTGATGAGGGCGTCGCAGTAGGCTTTCTTGATGGACGTTATAAGCTTGATGAACGAGACGATTTAACAGCAGCTCCTAAGCAAGATGCGTCAAAAGTGATAGGGCCAGCATATAAAGCGGCACTGATGAAATACATGCGCACAGATTTAAACGTACAGTGGAAAAGAAAATATCTAAACCCAGGCGATCCTGAGTTATCAGATAACTGGCGCTGGCGCACAGCGCCTGATGGACAAGGCTGGGAGCCAAGATACGTCAATACAGCGCCAGATTTATCTTATGTGCTTCGCAGCAATCCACAAATGAAAGTGATGGTCGCCTCTGGTTATTACGATATTGTCACGCCATTTTTTGATGCTGAATACACCTTAAATAGACACGGTATATACGCTGATAAAATTGACTATCACTATTATCACGGCGGTCACATGATGTATGTTCACGAACCAGCAAGAGTGGCGCTGTTAAGAGATACGCGAGAATTTATTAAAAAGCAGGTGAGCCAAAACCAGCGATAATGGCTAGACTATATGTGCCAAACTCTGTGTTTGGCACATTTAGAAAATGAGATTATGGTGTGATAGAAAAGGTGAGCAACATCACCTTAAAATTGTTTGTCTTAGAGTAGACTTTAACTATTCCGTTTTTTCTTTAAACTCACATAAGTCTTCGATAATACAACTGCCGCATTTAGGTTTGCGAGCCGTACACACATAGCGGCCATGCAGGATTAACCAGTGGTGTACATCGACCTTAAACTCTTTAGGTACCACTTTTTCTAATTTTTGTTCTACAGCAACTACATCTTTACCCATAGCAAACTTAGTGCGGTTAGATACGCGGAAAATATGCGTATCAACAGCAATAGTCGGCCAGCCAAAGGCACAGTTTAAAACAACATTTGCAGTCTTTCTGCCAACCCCCGGTAATGCTTCGAGCGCTTCACGATTCTCTGGTACTTCTGAGTTATGTTTATTGACCAGAATCTCACACATTTTATAGACATTATTGGCTTTAGAATTAAACAAACCAATGGTCTTGATGTAATCGCGAAGGCCTTCAAGGCCTAAATCAAGAATCGCTTGAGGCGTGTTAGCAACAGGGAATAGCTTACGGGTTGCTTTATTAACACCCACATCTGTAGCTTGTGCTGATAAGGTAACCGCAACTAATAATTCAAACGGGCTTGAGTATTCAAGCTCTGTTTCTGGGTGCGGGTTTTGCTCACGTAAACGAGATAAGATCTCATAGCGCTTTTCTTTATTCATGGTGGCGTAAAGCACGCAGTGACGGTGCGTGCTCTCCTTTAAGTTAAACTTGTCACTCGGGCTCTAGGGCCTTTTTCTGCTTCTGGAGTAACAACTTGCTTAGATTTTATTTGTGTATCAATGACATTTTTTGCAGCAATCAATAAACCAAGCCCTAAAAAGGCACCCGGTGGTAAAATTGCCAATAAAAATTGGTTATCAAAACTAAATACTTCAATTCGAAGTGCAGCAGCCCATGGCCCTAATAATAAATCGGCGCCATCAAATAGCGTACCTTGACCAATAAGCTCTCGCATTGCCCCTAGCACCACTAAAACTAACATAAAGCCAAGTCCCATCATCAGTCCGTCAAAGGCTGAAAGTGGCACGGTATTTTTAGAAGCGAATGCTTCTGCGCGACCGATAATGGCACAGTTGGTAACAATCAGTGGAATAAAAATCCCCAGTGATTGATAAAGGCCAAATGTATAGGCATTCATCATTAGCTGCACGATGGTTACAAAGCCTGCGATGATCATCACAAAAACAGGAATACGAATATCTTTAGGTACCCAGTTACGCACAATCGATACGGTGACGTTAGAACCAACCAGAACCAATAAAGTTGCTAAACCTAGGCCTAATGCATTGGTAATCGTAGAGGTAACGGCAAGTAGCGGGCACAAGCCTAATAACTGCACAAGGGCAGGGTTATTGGCCCACATGCCATCTTTAAATAAAGTTTTAACTTGGCTCATTACTTGGCTCCTTGACAGATGTTTGGCGCAGCAAACAAGTTATCAAATTCAGCTTGGGCAAACAGCACAGCTTGTTTTACTGAGCCGACAACGGCACGCGGTGTAATGGTTGCGCCAGTAAACTGATCAAATTGGCCACCATCTTTTTTAACAGCCCAGCGGCTATCATCTTCACCCAGTACATTTTGGCCTTTGAAAAGGGTGATCCAGTCTGATTTTTTGACCTCAACTTTATCGCCAAGGCCCGGTGTTTCTTCGTGTTTTGTGACACGAACACCCGCTATTTCACCATTGGCAAAAACCGCAGTTAATAAGTTGATATCGCCACTATAACCACTTGGTGTTACATGGCGCATCACTAGAGCATACGGCTTATTATCTTTGTAAGCGCGATAAATAACTTGCTCTGGGCGTGGGCCAAGGCGCTCATCGGTGATAACAACACAATCTTTGTATAGTTGATTGTCATAATGATGGGCATCAAGTACTTGTTGAAGTTGCTCTGCAAGTTGTTGCTTTTCTTGCTCTTCAATACGCTCAGCAGTTAGGCTATGAGTCAGGGCCACAGTGCCTGTGGTAATGAGCGCAAATGCTGTAAGAATAGCGCCGTTTTTAGTCATTGAGGAAAGGATCATTATTTCACCCCATGGCCGTAAGTACGTGGTTTCGTGTAGTAATCAATTAAAGGTACCGCCATATTTAACAGCAATACACTAAATGCCACAGCATCAGGATAACCACCGAAAGTACGAATTAAGTAAACAAGTAGGCCAATTAACGCACCGTAAATTAAACGGCCTCTATTCGTTGTTGATGCAGAAACTGGATCGGTAGCAATAAAGAATGCCCCTAACATGGTTGCACCACTGAATAAATGAAATACCACGCCTGGCTCTGTGCCAGGAGCTGCAATATAACCAATACCACTGCACACGGCCAATGAGGCTAAAAAGCTAACAGGGATATGCCAATTAATGATTTTAGCTTTTAATAAATAAAGCCCCCCGATTAAAAAACCGAGGTTAACCCAGCCCCAACCAAGACCAAACCAGTCATTAAAAAGAGGCTTACTCATGCTCTCAGCCACCGTTAGGTGATGGGCGACATCTGTTTTAACGGTATCAAGCGGCGTTGCCATGGTTGTGCCATCAATCGCTACACGTAATTGATCAACACTAAAACCAGCGCTGGTAAAGCCATTGAAAATAACAGACAGCTGCTGTGAGAAGCTTATCGGAGATGCAAGTAAATCACTAACAGGTAACCAGCTTGTCATTTGCACCGGAAACGATACAAGTAGTAATACATAAGCTGCCATAGCAGGGTTAAATAAATTAAAGCCAAGGCCGCCATAAAGCTGCTTTACAATAACAATTGCAAACAAACAGCCAATTACGATAATCCACCAAGGCGCTAAAGGCGGAATACTCAACGCCAGTAATACGCCTGTTAACCACGCACTACCATCACTGAGTGTTGGCCAAACTTTGCGTTTACGAAGCATCAATACAGCGGCTTCACAGGCGCTAACTGTAATTAGCGCGAGAACAAGCTGAATTAAAACAGCGCTACCAAAAAAGAAAACTTGCGCGATTAAGCCTGGAATACACGCAGCAATCACTGTCATCATTAATCGGCTTAATGATTTATGGCTATGATTATGCGGCGAACTCGCCATGGTTAGTTTCATGACTTATCGTTTCCTTCTTGTTGTAACTTTTTCGCTTTAGCTCTTGCAATGGCACGAGCGACCGCTGCTTTTTTCTTATCTTCGCTAGACTCAGGTTCATCAACCTGCGGTTTTGAATCATCCGTATCGCTTGAATCATCAAGTTGTTCTGATGATTCGTCACTCTGTGCTTGCTCTTTCGCGGCTTTTTTCGCTTTGGCTCGAGCTATGGCAGCTGCAACAGCGGCTTTTTTCTTATCTTCGCTAGATTCAGGAGCATCAGACTGCGGCTTGGCATCAGCCTCATCATTTGAATCATTTATTTGCTCTGAAGAATCGTCACTCTGTGCTTGCTCTTTAGCGGCTTTTTTCGCTTTGGCGCGAGCGATAGCGGCAGCAACGGCGGCTTTTTTCTTATCTTCTTTAGATTCAGGAGCGTCAGCTTGTGGCTGGGCATCTGCCTCAGCACTTGAATCATTAGTTTGCTGTGAAGAGTCATCACTCTGCGCTTGCTCTTTAGCTGCTTTTTTGGCTTTAGCACGGGCGATAGCAGCTGCAACAGCAGCTTTTTTGTCATCAACTGGCGCGCTATCTTCTTCAGCTTCAGTTTTATTCTCAGCAGCTTGTGCTGCTTTTTTCGCTTTAGCACGGGCGATAGCAGCTGCAACAGCAGCTTTTTTGTCATCAACTGGCGCGCTATCTTCTTCAGCTTCAGTTTTATTCTCAGCAGCTTGTGCTGCTTTTTTCGCTTTAGCACGAGCGATTGCAGCAGCAACAGCAGCTTTTTTGTCATCAACAGGCGCGCTATCTTCTTCAGCTTCAGTTTGATTCTCAGCAGCTTGCGCTGCTTTTTTCGCTTTAGCACGAGCGATAGCAGCTGCAACAGCAGCTTTTTTGTCATCTTTTGGCGCAGCGTCAGTTTCAGCAGAAGCGTTTTCTTCTGTAGCTTGTGCGGCTTTTTTCGCTTTAGCGCGGGCAATAGCGGCAGCAACAGCAGACTTTTTATCGTCTTTATCGACGCCTTCTTCACCTTGCTCTAGTGCTTTTTGCTCTTTGTATTTACGTGCTTGTTCTTTACGCGCTGCACGCTCTTTTGCTACTTCAGAGTTATCAGGCTCAAGCTCAGCACCTTGCTTTTTCGCTTTCGCACGGGCAATAGCTGCAGCGACAGCTGACTTACTGGCTTTATCATCAGATTTAGATTTAACACGCGCGAGTGCATCGGCCACTTTTTGTTTTTCGCCATCTGACTTAGCAGCCGGCTTACGTTTATGGCGGTTTTGACGCTCTTCTTGTTCGCGCTCTAAGCGCTCTTTACGTGCTTCAAAACGCTCTTTTGCTCGCTCTGCTTTGATTTGCTCTGCTTGCTGCTCTTTGATTTCAGCTTTAGCAACACGATAGTACTGCACCAAGGGGATTTCGCTTGGGCAAACATAAGCACAGGCGCCACATTCAATACAATCGAATAAATTGTGCTCGTTGAGTTTGTCGTATTCTTTAGATTTAGCAAACCATTGTAATTGCTGAGGTAACAATGAAGCAGGGCAGGCGTCAGCACAGGCACTACAACGAATACAGGCTTTTTCATCACCCGGCTCAGCAAGCTCTTGGTGATCTGGCGCTAAAATACAGTTCGTCGTTTTAACGACACCAATGCGAACTGTTGGCAGAGTAAAGCCCATCATTGGACCGCCCATAACCACACGTTGCTGTGGAACCGGAGAAAAGCCTTGGCAGTCTAATAAATGTTTAATTTCAGTGCCTAGTAAAGCCCACACATTACCTTGTTTATGAATGGTGTTACCGGTTACCGTTACTACACGCTCTATAAGAGGTTTACCTTCATGTACGGCTTGATTTACCGCAAACAAAGTACCGACATTTTGCACCAACATACCAATATCGGCAGGAATACTACCACTTGGGACTTCTTTACCCGTTAGCAGTTTAATTAGCTGTTTTTCACCGCCAGAGGGGTAAACCGTTGGTACAGTTTGTACTATTATGCTGTCGTTATGTTGTGCTGCTTGTTCCATGGCAGCAATAGCATCGGGCTTATTATCTTCAATACCAATAATTGTCAGCTGTGGACTTAACAGCTGCTGCATTAATTCAATACCGGCAATTATGCCATCGGCATGTTCGCGCATTAGCATGTCATCAGCAGTGATATAAGGTTCACACTCGACGGCATTAACAATTAAAAACTCAATGGCTTTACGGGTATCAGCTTTTACATAGGTTGGGAAACCTGCGCCGCCCATACCTGCAATACCGCTTTGATGAATAACATCAACAAGTTCATCATGGGAAAGTGCTTTGGCATCAGTTACAGGGTTAAGCTCACACCAGTTATCTTCACCATCAGGTTCAATAATAACGCTAAGCTCAGGCAACGCCGACGGGTGAGCAGAGGGCATTGGGCAAATATCGCTGATCAACCCTGATGTTGGCGCGTGCACAGGCACTGACCAATTACCGCTTGGTTTAGTTAATGCTTGGCCTTTTAGAACCTGCTGGCCTTTTTCAACAATAAGTTTACCGTTAGCACCAATATGTTGTTTTAGAGAAACAACGAGCTTGTCTGGTAGTGGCAGTCTTGCAATGGCTTGTGTTGTTGATTGCAGTTTTTGACCCGGTGGGTGAATGCCCCCAGGTATAGACCACACTTTGCCTTGTTTAATTTGATCTATTAACTTTTCCATCTGTGCTCCTAATCTACCTGAGTCACAGGGATTGCGTTTAATTGCCATTTCCAGGTTTGTTTAGTTTCTTTTACAGGCAGCATATCAATACAGTCTACAGGGCATGGTTCAACACATAAGTCACAACCGGTACATTCATCAATTAATACAGTGTGCATTTGGCGGGTTGCGCCAACGATGGCATCAACAGGGCAGGCTTGAATACATTTGGTACAGCCAATACATTCATCTTCACGAATATAGGCAACGGTTTTAACAGGATCTGCTTGCTCACCGCCAGCCAGCGGTTTTGCTTCTACACCCATTAAATCAGCGAGTTTTTTTACCGTGGCTTCGCCGCCTGGCGGGCACTTATTTATTTCGTCACCATTGGCAATTGCTTCTGCATAGGGACGACAGCCAGGGTAGCCACATTGGCCACACTGTGTTTGCGGTAAAATGGTATCAATTTGGTCAACAATAGGGTTGCTCTCAACGCGAAAACGAACGGCGGCAAAACCTAAAATTAAACCAAATATTAGCGCTAATGAACCTAACGCTATCAAAGCATAAAACAAGGTCATATTAAAACTTCACTAATCCTGTAAAACCCATAAAGGCCATCGACATAAGGCCTGCGGTGATCATCGCAATTGAAGCACCCTTAAAAGGAGCAGGGACATCAGCCGCAGCTAAACGCTCACGTAATGCGGCAAACAGTATTAACACCATAGAGAAGCCCACTGCGGCACCAAAGCCGTACACAGCCGATTGTAAGAATGAATGGTCTTCTTTGATATTAAGTAGGGCAACACCTAATACAGCACAGTTAGTGGTGATAAGTGGTAAGAAAATCCCTAATAAGCGATAAAGTGTCGGGCTGGTTTTTCTCACCACCATTTCGGTAAATTGCACGACAACAGCGATAACCAAAATAAAACTCATGGTACGCAAAAATTCGATATCCAGCGGGATCAAAATATAATGATTCACCAGATAACTGGTCACGGAGGCAAGTGTAAGTACAAAGGTTGTGGCTAAAGACATACCAATCGCGGTATCTAACTTACCCGATACACCCATAAACGGGCATAAACCTAAAAATTGAACTAAAACGAAGTTGTTGACTAGCACAGTGCCAATCAATAACAAGACATACTCTGTCATGCGTGCCTCACGAGAATAAAAACGGCTCTATTATCCTTTTTTATGGGGGCCGACACAACACATGAGGGACGAATAGCTAAAATTAACAAAGCTGTTTGCGATTAAAGTGTTAAAGCAAAGTTAATAGCTGGAATAGGCCCAAGAATAGTAAGGTTTTTTGGGCCTTAAAGAGGGGTTAGATATCTTTTGGCTTTTCGATGTAATAGCCTTGCACACCATCTAAGCACAGCGTTTCGATGATATGTTTTTCTTCTTGGCTTTCTACGCCTTCAGCAAATACACTCACACCAATACGGTGAGCTAGATCCACCATTAAACGCATAAAGTATTGATTGTTTTTATCTTCTTCGAGGCCGCGAGTATAGCTTGCATCCATTTTGATAAAGTCAGGTTTTAAGTCTCTAAAGAATTTAAATGAGGTTAATCCCACACCAAAACGTTCTACAGTAATGCGTGCGCCCACGCGATGTACCATATCGATAAAGCGTTTACTTGCTTTAATGTTTTGTTGTAATCCAAACTCACTGACTTCAAAAATAAGTTTTGATGCAATGTTACTGTCTTTAAGTAAGCGGCGTTCTAACCAGATCACAAACTGATCATTGTGAGCGCTTGATGCCGTAACATTAATACCAAAGAATTTTTCAGAGAAATTACGCGTTTTAACTTTTTCTAAAGTGGTATCGATAATTAAGCGGTCAATTTCCATTGCCATTTCTAGCTTCTCTGCCATAGCAAGGAAAGAGGCTGTTGGCAGCATTTGATTTTCTGCGGTTTTAAAACGAACTTGAATCTCGGCATAGGCTTTAACACTTTTACCTATTGGCATAATGTTCTGCATAACCAAGTGAACACGTTTCGACTCAATAACTTCGCTAATAACTTTACGCCAGTTTTGGTTACCAAAGCCTGCGCTGGCGTTATTGACCAAGTCTGTTTCGCGCTGCACATGCCATGCATTCGCTTGTTTTGATTGCGCCATGCTCATTGCATTATCAACAATCGATAATAACTCACCAAGCGGCTTACCTTTTTCGTAGCCAACAATACCTGTGTTAGCAACTGAACTTAATTCTTGGTTTTGCTGATACTGAGTAAAACGCGATTGTAAGTTATCGCCAAAGCGTTCAGCTTCTTTAAGAGGGGTATTAGGCAATACCACTGCAAAGTCAGAGCTGTTTAAACGAAAAACCTGACTGCCTGTATAGGTGCCGCTAATATGTTTAATAATATCGGCCACACCTTTTACGTATTCATCACCTTTTTGGTAACCACGGGTTTGGTTGATGGTTTGCAATTCGCTACAACGAACCATAGCAAGCGAACCAAAGGTGCTCTTTTCTGCGTTTTCAATATTTTTCTCGTAGTACTCAACAAACATATTACGGTTGCCAAGGTTTGTGACTACATCTTTATACGCTTCTTTTTTAATGCTTAGCGCATTGTTTTGAATGTCATCATGCTTGGTCTGTAAGAAATGCGATAGGCGATTGAACGATGGAATTAAATCTTTGCTTAGCTTCTTTAAGCGGGTGGTATCCATCGCTTGCTCGAGGTCACCGTTAACCTGATTTTGGTTGATATAAATATCAACGATATCTGAAATAGTCGTACTAATTTTACGATTTAGGCGGCGGAACATGCTCTTCATATAAATAATAGGAAGTAGGGCAATAAGGCCTGAAATCAAAACTACAATAAATAAAGACTGTTGTAATAGGCTAGCTAGATTGTGTGCATTAATCGTAAACTCTACTTTAATGTCAGATGTTTGATTAACAGCGAACTGAGGGCGAATAGAATTAAAACTGTTATTAACTATTTCAGCAAACAAGGGTAGGGATTGGCTAGATTCTACCATGCTAACCACTTGACCTGATTGATCACGTATCACAAGTTTAGAAAAAGTACTGCCATCGGCAAATGCTTTTTGTATTTTCTCTGGTGCAAGTTGCTCAATGGTTTGTGTATTTATATATGCGTTTACTACACGCTGTGCTTTTTGCTGTGCATCACTAACTGCGCTATCAAAGCTAAGCGCAATAAAGTAACCACCTAATAATGCAAACAGCAACCAAGATATAAGTTGTATAAAAATAAGTTTTTTAAAGCCAGCCATGTTCTTATCTTTTAAAAGCCTAAAGGAAGGAATCAATTCCTTGATTGATTGCTTTAAGTATAGTCGTTGTATTCTAAAGCATAATATAGAATAAACTTAGATTAGGTTAGATTATAAGTGCTTTAAAGTCTAATACAATCGACCAATAGTAGCAGATAAAATTTTAATAGATTCGTGGAGTTGGCTCCCCCTCCCCGACTCGAACGGGGGACCTGCGGATTAACAGTCCGTCGCTCTAACCAACTGAGCTAAGGGGGAACTAAATTTGGCTCCCCCTCCCCGACTCGAACGGGGGACCTGCGGATTAACAGTCCGTCGCTCTAACCAACTGAGCTAAGGGGGAATCGTTTATGATTGAAAAACTTGGCTCCCCCTCCCCGACTCGAACGGGGGACCTGCGGATTAACAGTCCGTCGCTCTAACCAACTGAGCTAAGGGGGAAGCGTCATGCCTTTCAACGGGGCGAAATATTAATGACAGCATTGCAAAGTGTCAACATAAAAACTTCATAAATTCAAAAAAGAAGCTTATTCGATGTTTTTATGTTCGATCTGAGCAAAATGTAGCTGAAAAGCTCAACATTTTTTGCTTAGCAGCGGGGGATCTATGTCGAATGCATCACTTTTTTGCATGCTTTTTGAGCTGAGTCATTTTTTAAAAATATAAAAAAGGTTTCTTTGCTAAGTCATTCTTTACCAAATCGAGGAAATCACTATTTATGTAATGTTTTTTTCGGATGGCAAAAAATAGATCTAATTCTTTTCGTGGCAGTTCCCACTCCTGATATTTTTTCGTGTATTTCCTTAATGGGCTAAAGGTAGGGTTCCCCGATTTTTGCTAGAAAATTCTAAAATTAGTTGGCTTCAATTATACACAAGGTAATTTTAGTTCTTTTTATCAGATGCTTAGCTTGTAATCTTTCCTTGTATTTTAATTGTCATACTTAAGTTCACGTTGCTGTAGAACATTTTTTGCGTCTTCTTTTCACTAAACTTATAAAAGGGTTAAAACAAGATGCTTTGCTATTTATAGTATTGTGCGTTTCAGGCTAGCCTTAAAAGCCTTTATATTTGCGGCTTCTAGAGAGTTATCCACGGTTTCTGTGGATAACTCTGTTTATTAAACTTTAAGAACAGCTATAGTGCTAGGATTTTCGAGGGCTACAGCAATTTCAAGTATTTAATTCACTTTTTTTAATTCATTTTAAATCAATGTGTTAGTGTTTTTATCTGAAGCCTTGCTGAATTGATGAGTAAATTTATTCGTGACGATGAAATGGTGCTATTTATTGTGTAAAAAAACAGCGAATACTGCCTTTTAATTGTAACAAAGCTATTAAACTTGTTTTTATATTGTTTTTTATGAGGGTTAGTGGTTATTTTTATGTCAAAGCGCCAAAAGTAATAGTTTTGTGTATGAATTTTGATTCTGTTAATAAAGCATAGCTTGCAAGAGAAGGATGCTTTAAACTTACAGGTTCAGAAAAAGAGGCAAAGTATTCCCATGAGCGTGAAACCGCAGAGCAAAACTAAACCTGATCTTTTAAACTCACCCATTCTGCCAACCTTGAAAAAAATGACCATCCCAATGATCTTTGGCATGATCACCCTAATGATGTTTAATTTGGTTGATACCTTCTTCATTAGTTTGTTAGGGACAGAGCCTCTCGCCGCTGTCAGTTTTACCTTTCCTGTTACTTTTACTGTTATTAGCCTTGCAATTGGTTTAGGGATAGGTACCTCTGCGGTTATCGCTAAAGCACTTGGTAGTGATAAGTTAGATGAAGCACGTTTTGATGCAAGCATGTCGTTGTTGGTATCGGTGGTGATGGTGTTTAGCTTATCTGTAGTAGGTTATTTATTAATAGATCCGATCTTTAAGTTATTGGGTGCTGGCGAATTAGTCTTACCGCTTATTCATGAGTATATGAGTGTGTGGTTCTTAGGCAGCGTATTTCTAATTACCCCTATGGTTGGCAACTCAGTGCTTAGAGCCAGTGGCGATACCAAAACACCGAGCATTGTTATGGGTGGAGCAGGGCTGATTAATGCCATCTTAGACCCTATACTTATTTTTGGCTTTGGACCTGTTCCGGCATTAGGTATTCAAGGCGCAGCTATTGCTAGTGTTATTGCATGGTCAGTTGCTGTCGTTATCATTTTATACATCCTTGCGGTAAAAAATGGTCTATTGAGTTTGCATGCTGGTGTGCAAACGCCGCTTAGCTCGATTCGTAAAATTCTTAAAATTGGTTTACCTGCGGCTGGCGCAAATATGCTGACACCTATTGCCATGGCGGTCATGACAGCATTAGTGGCTAAACATGGTCCTGAAGCGGTTGCGGCGTTTGGTGTAGGCAGTCGCATTGAATCTATTGCAAGCCTTGTGGTGCTTGCTTTGTCGATGACCTTGCCGCCATTTGTGAGTCAAAACTTTGGGGCAGGTAAGTTTGAGCGTGTTAAAGAAGCCTACACAAAAACCTTGAAATTCGTGATGATTTGGCAGTTCGCTATTTATATTTTACTGTTGTTAACCTCTGGCTTTATCGCTGATGTATTTGGTAAAGAGCAAGCGGTAATGGATGTGATTAAGTTATTCATTTATATCTTGCCGTTGAGTTATGGCCTGCAAGGGGTGATTATTTTATCTAACTCTTCATTTAATGCTCTGCATAAACCAATGAATGCACTGATTTTAAGTGTAGTACGCCTGTTTGTTTTTTATGTACCTTTTGCTTATATAGGCAGCGAAATCGCAGGCTTAACCGGTTTATTTATTGGTGCGGCGATTGGTAACTTATTCACTGCAATGGTCGCCTATAAATGGTTTATTAAAGAAGTTGATGGGTTAAGTGAGTCATATATGAAGGAGTGTCATTCATGAGCGACCATTTCCAACTAGTTTCGAAATTTCAGCCAAGTGGTGACCAACCAACGGCAATAACGCAATTAAAAGATGGCCTAGAGGCTGGGCTTGCGCATCAAACATTATTAGGGGCTACGGGAACGGGTAAAACCTTCACCATGGCCAATATTATTAATGATTTGAATCGTCCAACTATCATCATGGCACACAACAAAACGCTCGCTGCACAGCTTTATGGCGAAATGAAAGAGTTTTTTCCCCATAATGCGGTTGAGTATTTTGTATCTTATTACGATTAT
Source organism: Pseudoalteromonas sp. 0802 (assembly GCF_013350085.1). Classification (NCBI taxonomy): domain Bacteria; kingdom Pseudomonadati; phylum Pseudomonadota; class Gammaproteobacteria; order Alteromonadales; family Pseudoalteromonadaceae; genus Pseudoalteromonas; species Pseudoalteromonas sp. 0802. Next base: position 23,732 of record NZ_JABVXE010000014.1, read on the forward strand.
TACCAGCCAGAAGCCTACGTTGTTGCCAGCGATACCTTTATTGAAAAAGATGCGTCTATCAATGAGCACATTGAACAAATGCGTTTAAGTGCCACCAAAGCGCTGCTTGAGCGACGCGATACCATTATTGTGGCTTCGGTGTCTGCTATTTATGGTTTGGGCGACCCTGACTCATACATGAAGATGATGCTCTTGCTAAAAGTGGGTGAAACCGTCGATCAGCGCGATATGCTGCGTCGTCTTGCTGAGCTGCAATATACACGCAACGATATTGAATTTAGCCGTGGTACTTATCGTGTTCGTGGTGAAGTGGTCGATATATTTCCAGCTGAATCGGATACTTACGCTGTTCGTGTGGAAATGTTTGACGATGAAATTGAACGTTTAAGTATTTTTGACCCGCTTACAGGGGCTGTTGAAAAGCACATTGTGCGCGCAACTATTTACCCGAAAACTCACTATGTAACTCCCCGTGAAAAAATTCTTGATGCCATTGATAAAATTAAAGGTGAGCTTAAAGACCGCCGAGCTCAACTACTTAGTGCCAACAAACTTGTGGAAGAGCAGCGTATTGCTCAGCGCACCCAGTACGATATTGAAATGATGACCGAGCTTGGTTATTGCTCAGGCATTGAAAACTACTCGCGATATTTATCTGGCAGAACACCAGGCGATCCACCTCCGACATTATTAGATTACCTACCCGATGATGCATTGATGATTATTGATGAATCACACGTTACTGTGTCGCAAATTGGTGCTATGTATAAAGGCGATAGAAGCCGTAAGGAAAATCTTGTTGAGTATGGCTTTCGCTTGCCATCGGCATTAGATAACCGCCCATTACGCTTTGAAGAATTTGAAGCCATTGCGCCGCAAACTATTTATGTGTCGGCAACACCTGGTGACTTTGAGCTTGAGCGCTCATCAGGGGAGGTTGCTGAGCAGGTCATTCGTCCAACCGGGCTTATAGACCCTGAAATTGAAGTGCGCCCTGTGGGCACCCAGGTTGATGACTTACTTTCTGAGATCTATAAACGAGTTGAAGTGAACGAGCGGGTACTTGTTACTACTTTAACTAAGCGCATGGCAGAAGATTTAACCGACTATCTCAACGACCATGATGTAAAAGTTCGCTACTTGCACTCAGACATCGACACCGTTGAACGAGTCGAAATTATCCGTGATTTACGTGCCGGTGTGTTTGATGTGTTAGTGGGTATTAACTTATTGCGAGAAGGTCTCGACATGCCAGAAGTTTCACTGGTGGCGATACTTGATGCCGATAAAGAAGGTTTCTTACGTTCGACTCGCTCGCTTATTCAAACCATAGGTCGTGCTGCGCGTCACTTAAATGGTAAAGCGATTCTTTATGGCGACCGCATAACTAACTCGATGCGACAAGCCATTGATGAAACAGACCGTCGCCGTGAAAAACAACAAGCTTATAACCTTGAGCATGGTATAGAGCCGCAAGCACTGGTTAAAAGTATCACCGATATTATGGATTTGGGTGAAGAAGCAAGTCCGAAAGATAACCTTAAGTTGGTGCGTAAAGAGTCTAAACAAGTACTCAGCGCGAAAGATATTGCTAGCCAAATCAAAACCCTTGAAGCGAAAATGCATGCTTATGCTAGCGATCTTGAGTTTGAAAAAGCGGCGTCTGTGCGTGATGAAATTCACGAATTACAACAACAGTTAATTAACTAAAGATGATGACAAACGATTTTTCTGCCATTTTAAATGCCTTAGCAGAGGCTCCACTTGCTGCTAATGAATTATGTCGTGTATTCCATGGCCGTGGTCACTCAGTCGCTGAGCTGAGCCACATAAACTTAGACTTTTATCCGCCAGCACTTTTTTTAGTTTCATATGAAGAAATAGATGAACAAGTGCTTGCGCAATTAACTGATACCCTGTGGCAATGGGCGCAACAGAATGCGCCAGAGCTTGTGAGTGCATTGGTTTACCAGCAGCGCAGCGGTATTAATACCCGTAATGCCCTGATGTTTGGTGAATTACCGCAAGAGCATTTAGTGAGTGAAAACGGCATTAAGTTTAAAGTCGATTTATTGAGTCGCCAAAATACCGGGATTTTCCCTGATATGCGCCGTGGCCGTGAGTTTGTACAAGCCAATAGTAAAAATGCAAAAGTACTCAACCTATTTTCATATACATGTGGTTTTTCTGTTGCAGCAATGCAGGGTGGGGCAGACCAAGTTATAAATATGGACATGAATAAAGGTGTGCTGCGCACGGGTAAACAAAATCATCAGCTAAATGGTTTTGATCAAGGTGTGAGTTATTTCCCGCACGATATTTTAAAATCATTCGGTAAACTAAAAAAATCAGCGCCCTATGAATTAATCATTGTTGATCCACCGAGCTTTCAAAAGGGCAGCTTTATATTGACCAAGGATTATCAAAAAATCTTGCGTCGTTTACCTGAGCTGTTAAATGAAAACACCCAATTATTACTGTGTGCCAATAGCCCTGAGCTTTCAGAGCAGGCGTTTAAAGACCTCATTAGCGATCATACACAAGGAGCAATTAGTTTTGTTGAGCGATTAGCTCCTACCGATGGTTTTATTGAAGTAGACAGTGATCGCAGCTTAAAAGCGTTAGTTTATAAAACAGCAAACTAATGGCACTGAGTAAACGACTATCAGCCATCATTGATGTGGTAGATTCAGGTTATGACGAAATCTGGGATTGTTGCTGTGATCACGGTTTGTTAGGCATTGAGCTGCTACAGCAAGATAAAGCACCGCTTATACATTTTGTTGATATTGTGCCTGAGTTAATGCAGGCACTAGGTGATAAACTCGAACGTTTTGCTAAAAGAGAGCAACGCGGCCGTTGGCAGGTACATTGCCAAGATGTAGCAATGATTTCACCAGATCCTAAAAAACGCCATCTTGTTATTATTGCTGGAGTGGGTGGTGAGTTGTTAGTGCAGTTCTTAGCGAAGATTGTAAGCCAACAGCCAAATACGCACATCGACTTTATTGTTTGCCCAGTGCATCACAGTTATCAAGTTCGTAGCTATTTACAAACACTGCCATTGGGGCTCGTCTCTGAGCAGTTAGTGTGTGAAAACAAACGATTTTATGAAGTTATTGCCATGAGTGCGTCATCCTCGCAGCCGATCACGCGAGTCGGGCAACAAATGTGGCAACTAGAAAGTAAAGAGCACCAAACGTATTTAAAGCAGTTATGTGCTCATTACCAACGCATGTTAAATCAAGACGCCGATTATTATCAGCCTGTGCTTGAACAATACAGTGCATTATTGTCTTAATTAGAGTTAACTTAATTAAAGTTTATTAATCTCTTGTTTTACGTTGTAGCTAGAGTCAGTGACAATGGCTTCGAGGGTTTGTACACGCTCTCTTAGCTCTTGTAACTCTTTTGTTACTTCGGCTACATGTTCGTTTGCTTCTTTTGAATTTTTTAAAGTTCGTGATTTAAACTCAAGGTGTTTTTTATACATATCATAAATTACCCCAGAGCCGACTGATATCAGCACGATTAACACCACCATGGTAGTACCTGACATACACTTCTCCTTCCTTTTTTAGTATCTAACAGAATATAGATTGTATTTAAAAATGCAATTTGCATTCTGTTACAAGGTGTTTCGTTTTAGAAATGGCTTGATGCGAATAAAGCCTGTAACGAGCATGGTACCTGCGATAACACACAGTGCGCCAACTAAGGTATTGGGACCAATTTGCTCATCTAAAATTAAATTTCCCCATACTATGCCAAAAAGTGGAATCAAAAAAGTAACAGTCAACGCAGAGGTTGGGCCAATGTCATCAATCAAACGAAAGAACAAGATATATGCTACTGCAGTACACAGTACTCCGAGTGCCACCACACCAAGCATCATTTCGTTAGTTGGCATTTCTCTGGCGGGAATAACAAAAATAAGTGGCAGTACCATGATACTCGCAGCCCACATACTGCCATGGGCATTATCAAAAGCAGATAACTTAGGTGCATGTTTAGTGTAATGGGATGCGATGGCGTAGCTGAGTGAAGCACACAATGCTGCAACAGTAGCAGTGATGGCTTGGCTGTCGATAGTCAGGCTATTTTGACCTACCAAAATGGCCACGCCCGTTAAACCTAACAGTAAGCCAAGCAACATACTTTTAGTGGGTTTGGTTTTACTCCAAATAATACCGACTATGGCGCCCCAAATTGGCGTTGTTGAGTTTAATATGGATAAGGTAGATGCATTAATTGTTTGTGCTGCAAAGGCAAACAATAAAAAGGGAATGGCGGAATTAAGCGCGCCAATAATGAAAAAATGCTTTTTGTGGGTCGTGAAAGCCAGTTTCTTGCGTAAGTACAGCGCAAAAATAAACAGTGTTATTGCTGCAAAGCCGACTCTTAACTCAATTAATACTGCAGGGCCTAAGCTATTCGCTGCCATGCGCATAAATAAGAAGGAAGCGCCCCAAATAGCAGCAAGGATGAATAAGCGTAATAAACTTGGCAATGACATGGTTTTACATTCTTAAATTATAAAACCTGAGCATAACAAATTTATGCCCCAATACTCGCCATTTTCGGTCTATTAATCAGTTGATTGGGGAAGTTTCTTTTCAAAGTCAGACTTTACGATTTCTAAAGCTGCTAATACATCTTCGGCAGGTACGTCGTTTTGTTCTAAGAGCATAATGAGATCTACAGCAATCTTGATGTAGTTAGGCGCGCTATCTAACTCATTACTCATTTTTGCAGTTCCTTTTTCTTAGCAACTTGGCTGATCGCTACATCGATGGCCGTTTGCACTTGTTGCTCCATTTTAATACGCTCTGTTTGAGGTAAATAAAATTCCATATCGACATCGTAACGGATGTAACGGGCAGGCAGTTGGTTTAATACGGTGCAGCATAAATCTGCCATAATATCATCACTATAGGTTGATTCTAAGTTGCGTTTAGTGATGTCTTCGACAACTAATTTTTCATAGTAGTTGTGAATGTCGTCATGCATTTTCATACAAAATAAGCCTAATTAAACAGTCACTTTTAGTGTATACCAAGCTTTAAAATAAATCGACAGCAGCCCTAAAAAGCTGACCGTGAACATCAACCAAACGGCTTACATTTCGTTGATAGCCACCGCCCATGGCTGCAAACACTGGGATTTCTGCTTGCTTTGCTTGGTTTAATACAAAATAGTCACGTTGATACACGCCTTCTAAACTCACTTGAAAGTGTCCTAATTCGTCATCTGTTGCGATGTCTGCGCCGGCGTTATACAAAATGATATCTGGCTGGTGGAGTCTAGTTGTTAGGGCTAAAGCTTGTTTGACGGTCTCTAGGTATTCAGCATCTGAAGTGCCATGCTCTAAAGCAAAATCGTAGTTTGATTGCTGCTTAATGCGGGGGAAGTTTTGCTGACAATGAATTGAGCAGCTAATTATTTGAGGATGTAGTTGCGTAACTTCAGCTGTGCCATCGCCTTGGTGAACGTCACAGTCAAAGATTAATACGGTGTCGGCCTGCTCAGTATCAATCAAGTGTGCAGCAGCTATCGCTAAGTCATTAAAAATACAAAAGCCACTACCATATCCTGTAAAAGCATGATGATAACCACCACTTAGGTTAAAAGCAGCACCCTGTTGTAATGCAAACTCAGCGCCTTGAATACTCGCCCCAACAGAGTATAGTGTTCGTTCAACCAATTGAGTAGACCAAGGAAAGCCCATTTTTTTAATGGCTTTGCTATCAAGACTACCAGCTAAAAATGCGTCGACATACGCGGGGTTATGGCACAGAGTAAGCTGAGCTTTAGTGGCTTGTTGTGGGGTAATGAAATACTGTTCATCAATGAAGTTGCTGACAAGCTGTTTTAACAAGCGATATTTATCAATGGGAAAGCGGTGACGCTCAGGTAAAGCTAACGCTGAATAACTTGGATGGTAGTAAAACATTATCTCAGCTGCTGTTTCTCGACCTGTTGAATTTTGTCTTCAGTGGCAGAAATTGCCTTACGACAACGGCCAAGTCTTGCGTGTAATGCGAGTATTTCTTTGTTAATTTCGGCTGCTTGCTGTGTATTTGCAGCTTCAAGTTTTAGTTTTCGCTCTTCGATCATCAATACTAAGCGGCGTTCAAACTCATGGTTTTGCTTTAGTTCGTCATAAAGTTCATGGGATGACTGCATGATTTTTTTAACTGCTTGTTTATAAACCTGTGGTTTAGCTTTTGGCTTAAAACTGTACTTATTTTCTTTAGCCCATACAGGGGTTGATTTGATCACATTAAATACCGCCTCTACCTGAAGGGTAATGCGCTCAAGTGCATATTGGTAAGCATGGCGATGCTCAGCAGGCGGCAAGCTGTTAAGCTCATCTTCGATTTCGCTTACGTAGTCCGCTAGCTTCATACTTTTTGTGCTAAACACGGCTTTATCAAACAAACTTGGTTGGGCTTGCATATAGCGATTTTTAGCAAATAAATTACCCTTATCAAATTGTGTGGCTAATTGTTTGAGCCTTTCAATTTGTGAACGTAGTTTATCAAAAGCAGTCGATTGCATTTATAAATAAGCCTCATAGATTAACTTTAATGCTAACACTATAACCACAGTGTTAAACACTGGGCGGATCATTTTACTACCAAACTTTATTGCTGAATGTGCTCCTAACCATGCTCCAAGCATCAAGAAAAAGCCCATTGTGATACCAAGTAAAAAGTTCACATGGCCAAGCGCCACGAAGGTGATCAAAGAAATAAAGTTTGAAACAAAATTCATTGAACGGGCAAGGCCACAGTTAAGCAATAAGCTCATTTTATATAATAGGCTATTTGAGGCTGTCCAAAATGTGCCAGTGCCTGGGCCTGCTAAGCCATCAAAAAAACCAAGTCCAAGACCTTGCAGCCATTGTTTAACTTTAGTTTTACCATCAAGCTCTGGTAGCTCGTTATGCTCAGTTGTACTCAAACTGCCAAATAAGCTGTAACAAGCGACTAAAATAATCACCACCGGTAGTAATTTATTTAAAAATTCAATACTTAAGTAATCAACCACTAAAGTGCCTACGAGTGCCCCAATAGCTGTCGCTAAAATAGATGCAGCCCAAAACCGTGGGTTGAACAACTTTTTACGAAAATAAGTCACGCTGGCCGTCAATGAGCCAAAACTCGCTGCAAGTTTATTGGTACCTAAGGTGAGATGGGGCGGTAAGCCTGCAGTTAATAGCGCTGGCACAGTTAACATCCCGCCACCGCCTGCAATTGCATCAATAAAGCCCGCTGCCAGTGCGACTGCGCATAATAGTGCCCAGGTTGCTGGGTCTAAAGCTAATTCAAACATTAATAATCAATTTGTCTTTTAAAAGGTGGCAAGGTATCGAGCATGGCTTTGCCATATCGCTTGGTCACTAAACGGCGATCAAGGATAGTAATGCGACCCTGATCATTTTCTTTGCGCAGCAGTCTACCACAGCTTTGTACTAATTTCTTTGCCGCATCAGGTACGGTTATCGAAAGAAACGGGTTGCCACCTTTACTTTGCACAAACTCAGCCTGCGCTTCTTCTATTGGTGAGGTAGGCACCGCAAATGGAATTTTTGTAATTACCAGGTTTTCTAAGTATTTACCTGGTAAATCAAGACCCTCAGATAAACTTTGAGTACCAAATAAATAGCTAGCACGACCTAAATCTACATTAGCTTTATGCTTTTTAAGCAGTGCTTCACGAGACATTTCACCTTGCACTAAGACCTCAATTCCTTTGCTACGCAGTGCTTTTACAACATGATCCATCTGCCAATAAGAGGCAAACAACACTAAATTTGCTTTTTTATCATCAAGGAACTTAGGTAATTGCTCAGCCAAGTGGTCGCTAAACGCTTTATCGGTCGGCTCAATATGGCTGGCAGGGATATGTAGCGTCGCTTGTTTTGGGTAATCAAACGGAGAAGGGACTTTTATGTATTTTACGCCTTCTTCTTTGGCAAGACCGCATTCATAGGCAAAGTGATCAAATGAACCCAATGCAGTTAAGGTGGCTGAACAAAGTACGGCACCCGCACATTGATTCCATAATTTATCTTTTAGGTAATAGCCAACTTCAATAGGGCAATCACTGAGTAAATGGTCGTGATGGTTCTTATATTCTAAGCGTTTGATCCAGCGCGCATGGGGAATTCCTTCGCCTTTTGTCGCGTAGCTAAACCACAGCTTGTTTAATAACTCTAAACGGTTAATGTACTGACCACTTTCTGCCAAGATTGGATCAGCCACATAAGGTTTTATATCACCATCACTTACGTCTTGCACTAAGGTGTCATGCAACTTGTTGAGTGCTCTTAGGGCATCAAGGGTGGCATCGCTAATATCTTTTGCTTTGGCATGTAAAGAAGCAGGGATTTCACCATGTTCAAAACGATAGGTGTCATCACTGTTATAATTAAAGTCTGCGTTATCAAGAATATCACGCACCACTTTTAAGTTTTTACCAGCATCATTGATACTGTCACTGAGCTTAAAATTTTGCCCAATCGCTTTTTGACCTACGAGCACATTAGCCATTTTACCAGCAAATTTTACCAGTTTGTCTAGCCAGTCTATGGTGCCTTTAATGGTTGCTGCAGCAGAAGAAAAATCGCGGGTGATGTGCGCTAAATGGTGCGCTTCATCGATTACATAAATTGTATCGTCAGGCTCAGGTAGAATTTTACCGCCACCCAAATCAAGATCAGCCAGTAATAAAGAATGGTTGATCACTAGCACATCCATTTGCATAAGACGCTGACGTGCCATATGAAAAGGGCAGAGCTGATGAGCGCGCATTTGTCGTTGGCATGAATGCTTATCACAGGCAATTAAATTCCACACTTTATCAGGAATAGTATCAGCCCAGCTATCGCGGTCACCTTGCCATTGTTTTTTTGAATAAGCATCATAAAGTTGCTTTAAGCATTTGGTTTCCATATCAGAAAGCGGCGATGACAGGGTCGGCATAAACTCCATTTGCGTTTGACTGTCGCCATTAACGGCGGCACTGAGTTTTTGTGCACAGATATAACGCTGTCGACCTTTCACTAAATCAAACTTGATGTCTAGGCCAGAGTGCTCTTTAAAAAAAGGCAGCTCCTTACTAATTAACTGCTCTTGTAGGGCAACGGTTGCTGTAGAAATCACTAATTTCTTTTTCTTGGCCATCGCTAAGGGCAATGCCCCTAAACAATACGCTAACGATTTTCCGGTCCCGGTGCCTGCTTCAATAACACAAATTCGTTGGCTCTTGTGATATTCGCCAGCCAGCGTTTTTGCTATCTCGGCAACTAAATAGTTTTGACTGCTTCGAGGGCGATAATCGGTGAGGTTATCAGCAACATGCTTATGAATTTGCCGAATTGTTTTTTTTAAAGAGTCAGAAAGCATGCCCAGAAAACCTAAAATATGTATATAATTACAGTAATGAATTTTAGAGATTTAACTGGGCAACTACAAGCGACATGTTTGAATATTATTTTATTAGCTTCAATAGCGGCTCTAAGTGAACTTTATAATTTGTCCATTGCGTTAAAGCATCTTTGTAAATCGGTTGTCTTACTTGTTCTGAGCTTGGTGTCATTATCGGACGCTGATGATTATAAAAGCTCATGCAGCTTTCATGCATTTCTAAACTACAATAATCAAGCAACTCAGAAACTGTATTGGAAAAATCATTAACAAGATTTTGATAGTCAACGTTGAAGATTTCATCTGGATAAAGAGCGTGCCAGTGCGACATTAAATCTGCGTAATCATTTATATATTGTGCAAGCGATTTGAAATCGTAGCTATAGGCGTGGCCCTCAGAAAAAGAATGCTTGTATAAACTCCATGCTGTTGCGGCTTTATCTCTTGTTACTTCGAGAATTTTTGCGTTTGGAAATAGAGTTTTTATTAATGCGATATGATGAAAATTTGCGGGTTGTTTGTCGATAAAGACCTTATTTTTTCCGCGTAGTGGAGCAATAAAATTTAAATACCTTGCGGCATAATGAGCCTTATCTTGTTCTGAAAGTTTATCAAGGCCATAAGGTACATCTGAGAGTTTTTTACTCTCTAGCTCTCGCGCAATTGCGTTAATTTCTGTTAATTCATAACTTGCATCAACATCAGGGTGGCTTGCTAAAATTTGCTCAACTAAGGTAGAGCCACTGCGGGGTAAGCTGACGATAAAAATCAGCTGTAACGACTCATCAAATGCATTATGAGCCATTGGCTTTTGAGTTAAATGTTGCGTGCAACGAGAAGTGAAATTACTCGGCTTATAGGGGGTTAGTGATTTTTGGATACTGTTCGCTTTTTCTAACATCGCAAATGATAAGCTGAAGTTACCTTGTTGTTCATATGCCTTTGCGAGCGCAAAATAGAATTGAGCACTATTAAGGTTTGGCTTAGCATCTTGCGTGAGCTGTTCTAGAAAGTCTACATCTTTACTGTCAAAAATGTATGTCTTTAAGTTTGCTAAATTCCAGTAAGCCTCACCAAGTTTTTTATCTATTTGTAGTGCTTGTTTGTAATGATCAATTGCAAGCCCTGTATTACCTTTTATTTTTTCAATGTTGCCAAGGCGAAGGTGGCATTGGGCTGCGTAATAGTTTGCATCAAGTAACTTGTTATAGATGGTTGTAGCTTCATCAAATTGCATTAATTTTACATGAGCGATCGCTAATAGGCTCTCAATGTATAATGTCGGTGAAGATATCGAAGAGTGGTAAAAAGAGATTAACTCATCAAATTGCTTGGTATTTAGTAGGGCTTTACAGTAGTTTTCTTTAACAGTTTGTTTTTGCGAGTTGTTCTCAAGGTTATGTTTTGATATTGCAAAGTAAGCTTTGCTATCACCCACTTTAAATGCGATCTCAGCTAGCGTTTCGAGTGCTCTATATTCATTTGGTACTAATTTTAATAATTGCTGAATGGTTTGCTGCGCTTGCAGAGGGTTTTGGTTGGTTAATTGTTGTTTAGCCGTGTCTAATTGTTTATTAAACCAATGAATCATTTCATATTGTTTGAGTGCACTTTGCTGTTGTTCATGCTCTTGCAGTAGTTTGTGAATATTAGCAAGTAAAGCCCAGCCATCATGATATTCTGGATTTTTATTGAGTACCTCTAACAACATAACTTTAGCTTTATATGGTTCTGTAGCAACGAGTGTCTTTGCGTTATTAATCGCATCAATTGGGCTCATAATTGGCTCTTATAATTTTATGTAGTTAGGGTGTACTATACCCCTTCCGTAATAGATATTTGAAGTAAATGGTTACAGATACAGGTTTTATCCTTTCTAAAGAAGCGTTTGATAGCTCATCAGGGGTTAGTTTTGTGTTTTGGCTCTGGTGTGAAAACGGCCCTTTAAAAGTACAGGTTGAGCACCAAGAGGTGGTATTTTTCATTCCTGAAAACCAAGTAACTGCTGCAAAGCGACTATTACAAAATCAAAACATTCATGCTCGTTTTGCTGATGCCAAACTAAAAAACTTCCAAAATCAGTCGGTGATATGCTGTTATTTTAAATCGTTAAAAGATTACTACAGCGCCATTAAGGTTTTAAAAAGTTCACAGCTAGTCACTTTTGAAGATGATGTTAGGCCAATTGACAGATTTTTGATGGAGCGTTTCATTAAAGGCTCTGTATGGGTAAAAGGTGAAATACAAATACGAAGCGGTTTTCGACTGTTAAAGAACGCAAAATTAAAACCAAACAATGAATTTAGGCCTTTTTTCAAACATGTTTCTATTGATATTGAGTGTAATGGCGAAGGCGTACTATTTTCTATTGGTTTAGTCGGAGATGGCATAGACAAAGTTTTAATGATAGGGCGCCCAAAGCCAACGACTCATCTAGATTATCAAATCAATTGGTGTGAAGATGAAATAGATCTTCTTACTCAGTTTGAAAATGAAATTCAGCGAATTGATCCTGATGTACTGATTGGTTGGAATGTTATTGAATTTGACTTCAGTGTGCTTCACGCAAGAGCTGAGGCGTTAGGTATATCTCTAAAGCTTGGTCGCAACAAAGAAATAATGCGCGTGCGCTCGGGAAACATTACTCGCATAACAATGCCTGGTCGCGTGGTTATTGATGGTATTGATACCTTAAAAAATGCCACTTATCACTACGACAGTTTCAGTCTTGCCAATGTAGCGAGTATCGAACTTGGTGAAGAGAAGCTGATCAGCACAGATAATCGTCTTGAAGAAATTATTCGCCAGTTTAATGAAGACAAACTGTCTCTTGCTAATTACAACAGGCAAGATTGTATTTTAGTTCTGCGGATTTTTGAGAAATTAAAGTTACTCGATTTTGCAGTTGTAAGAAGCCAACTCACCGGACTTGAATTAGAACGAATGGGTGGCTCAGTTGCGGCCTTTACTAATCTTTATCTACCGCTATTGCATAGAAGTGGCTATATAGCCCCTAATTTAGGCGATCATGGGTTAAGTTTTGACAGCCCAGGTGGTTATGTCATGTCATCGCAGCCAGGTCTTTACAAGAATATCCTGGTGCTTGATTACAAAAGCCTCTATCCATCAATAATGCGTACATTTTGTATAGACCCTCTTGGTCTAGTTGAAGGGTTAAAAAAGCCAGATGACGCAATCGAAGGTTTTAACCAAGCACAGTTTTCACGTACTGAGCACCATCTGCCTGAGCTTATTCGTGAACTTGCAGCAACAAGGCAAATGGCCAAAGATAAAAACCAACCTATGCTCTCGCAGGCAATTAAAATCATCATGAATAGCTTATATGGTGTACTTGGCTCTAAAGGTTGTCGCTTTTATGACCCGAGATTGTCGAGTTCAATTACTTTGCGTGGCCATGAAATAATGCAAACAACTAAGCAATGGATAGAAGAGTGGGGCTACGACGTCATTTATGGTGATACAGATTCGACCTTTGTTAAGCTTGATGATGATCTAAATTCACTAAACTGTAATGAAATCGGTACGAAACTGGCGGAGAAAATTAACAAACGCTGGCAGCAGGTTTTGCAGAAAGACTATAAAATAGACAGCTTTTTAGAAATTGAGTACGAAACTCACTATAGCCCATTTTTTATGCCCACTATTAGAGGCAAAACAATGGGTTCAAAAAAGCGTTATGTAGGAAAAGTCGAAAAAAATGGTGCTTCAAAATTAGTTTTTAAAGGTATGGAAACCGTAAGGAGTGATTGGACAGAACTTGCTCATGAGTTTCAAACAGAATTATTTGAGATATTATTTGCTGAAAATTATAGCCAAGAATTAATTTTTCAAGCCTTTGATAGGTATGTTAAAAAACTATATGCAGGTGAGTTTGACGCTAAGTTAATCTATCGCAAACGCCTGGGTCAGCATTTAACTGATTACCAAAAAAACATCCCTCCCCACGTTAAAGCAGCGAAACAGTATTTAGCTGACAATCCTCATCTTGCATTCCAGCGTGGACAAATAATTAAATATGTTTACACCGCTAACGGCGCTGAGTACTACACAGGTCAACATAATTACGATTATGGCATTTATGTTAACAAACAATTGTTGCCAATAGCTGAAATGATTGTTGTTGATTTGGGTACTAAAGTTTCGTCACTAAGTGACCGTCAGATACAGCTTTTTTAGAAAAATTAACATTTTTTTGACTCTTTGTTGCGATGAATGATCGGTAAGCTCAGTTTAAACGCTTATTTGTGTGTTTTTTGTCCACAAAACAAGAAAAAGTAAACTTTTTGCTGCTTCATTAAAAAATTGTAAATAAAGGGCTGGATATTTTGTTTTATTTGTTTATTATTTGTTTGTCGCAGTCCTGATGCGATACAAATAATAAACAAGCTTATGCTAAATATAGCCACAATATAGTGGTCCAGGGAGAATCAAATGTTAAATAATAAAGTTTCAAAAGCAGTTCGCTTAGCGCTTGCTTTTGGTACAGCTTCAACAGCTGCGTTTTCTGTAAACTCTTATGCTGCTGAAGAAGAAGCAGTTGAAAAAGTTGAACGTATTGAAGTTACAGGTTCACGTATCAAACGTACTGATATCGAAACTGCAAGCCCAGTACAAGTTACAACAGCTGAAGAAATCGAAGTAGCTGGTTTCACTCGTGTTGAAGACATGATGAATAGCTTGCCTCAACTAGAAGCTTCAAGCACTGCATTCCAATCAAATGGTGCTTCTGGTACTGCTACTCTTGATTTACGTGGTATGGGTTCACAGCGTACTCTAGTACTTATCAACGGTCGTCGTATGCAAGCTGGTGGTATCTACAGCCAGTCTGCTGATATTAACCAAATTCCAGCTGCACTTATCAAACGCGTTGACGTTATGACAGGTGGTGGTTCATCAACTTACGGTGCTGACGCGGTAGCGGGTGTTGTAAACTTCGTGATGGACGATCAGTTCGAAGGTTTTGAAGTTAACATCGGTTCAACTGCATACCAACACGACAACGATAACGAATACATCCAAGGTTTAATGGATGACCGTGATTTTGATTACCCTGATGGAAGCTCAGGCTTTGACGGTTCATCGTTTGATTTCTCTGCTACTTTAGGTGGTTCATTCGATAGCGGTAAAGGTCACGCTGTAGGTTATTTCACTTACAACAAACAAAACGAATTACGCCAAGGCTCACGTGATTACTCTTCATGTGCTCTTAATGCTGCAGGTACAGCGTGTGGTGGTTCTGGTAACGCAGTTAACCCTAACTTCTATATCTCAGGTGTAACTGACACAGGTGCATTTGATTGGGATGATTACGATTACTGGACACTTGGTTCTGATAGCAGCTTCATTCCTTCAAGCGGTAACGTTTATAACTACGCACCAGTAAACCACTTTATGCGTCCGGATGAGCGTCATACGCTAGGTTTATTCGCTAACTATGAAGTAAATGACAACTTCCACCCGTTCATTGAAGCTATGTTCATGCGTGACCGTACTTCTGCGCAAATCGCAGAGTCAGGTACGTTCTTCGATACAAACTATGTAATCGATTACGATAGCCCGCTTCTTACAGATGCACAGCGTCAAAACTTAACTGATCGTTTCGGTTTAACTTCAGGTGACCAGTTCGCTACTTACATTGGTAAGCGTAACGTTGAAGGTGGCCCACGTGTTAACCAACTTGAGCATAGCTCATTCCGCTTAGTACTAGGTAGTAAAGGTGAAATCAGTGACCTTTGGTCATATGAAGCGTTCATGCAATATGGTTCAACTTCTTCATCTTCTGCATACGAAAATGACTTCTTCGGTCCACGTATCAGTACTGCGCTTTCTGCAAATGGTGAAGATTGTGCGGCAACAGATGGCTGTATTCCTTACGAAGTATTCACATACCAAGGTGTTTCTGCTGAAGCAGCTGGTGCATTGACTGGTACTGCGATTCTTAACGGTGTTACTGAACAGTTCATCGTAAGTGGCTTCGTTACAGGTGAATTTGAATTTGGTCTTCCTTCTTCAGATTACCCACTTGCTGCAGTATTCGGTGCTGAATACCGTGAAGAAACATTCGGCCGTACAGCGGATGAAGTTTACGCACAAGGTCTATTACTTGGCCAAGGCGGTCCTACTAAGAGCCTTAACGGTGAGTACGATGTAACTGAATTCTTCGGTGAGTTAAGTATTCCTATCGTTGAAGGTATCACTGGTGTTGAAAGCCTGTTAGTTGACTTAGGCTACCGCTGGTCTGATTACAGTACTTCAGGTTCAGAGCCTACATATAAAGTAGCAATGAACTGGGACGTAACTGAGAACTGGAAAATCCGTTCAAGCTACAACCGTGCGGTTCGTTCTGCAAACAACGGTGAGTTATTCGCTCAACAAAGCCAAGGTTTATGGGCAGGTGTAGATCCATGTGCGACTGCAACTCCAGAACTTAGCCAAGCAGCTTGTGCTAACACAGGTATTTCAGCGTCACAATACGGTAACGTAGGTAAGAGCCCTGCAGACCAATATAACGGTTTCTTCGGTGGTAACCCTGATCTAAGCCCTGAAATCGCTGATACAATCACTTTAGGTGTTGTTGGTAACCCATTTGAAAGCTTCAACTTCTCAATCGATTACTGGGATATCGACCTTGAAGATGCAATCGGTGCAATTGACCCAGAGTTAATCGTTCGCCAGTGTGGTCTAACAGGCGATGCTCAATTCTGTGATAAGATTGAACGTACTCCTGGTAGCGGCAGCTTATGGATTGGTTCTGGTCAAGTTGTGGCAACAAACACTAACTTAGGTAACATCCATTTTGAAGGTATCGACTTAAGTGCAAACTACGACATGGAAATCGCCGGTGGTACACTTGCAACTAGCCTAATCGGTACTTACATGATGACTAAAGAGTATGAAGATATTCCAGGTGTAAGTGAACCGTATGACTGTGTTGATACACTAGACAATGGCTGTTTCCCACAACCAGAATGGCGTCATGTTCTTACTGCAAGCTACGACACTGGCAGCTGGTGGAAAGCTACTGCTAAATGGCGTTACTTCAGTGCAGTTAATGACTACACAGGTTCTGACACTTTAGTTGAAGACGGTATTGGTTCACAAAGCTATCTTGACCTTAAAGGTTCATTCACTATCAATGACTACACTCGTGTACTTGTTGGTGTGAACAACGTACTAGATAAAGAGCCACCACTAGTAGGCGGTACATTATCTACAAATGGTAACGCAGTTGCTGGTTACTACGACACTCTAGGTCGTTACTTCCACGCAAGCGTTTCATTAAAATTCTAATTTGAATTAATTAATGTATGATAAAGCGAGCTTCGGCTCGCTTTTTTTATGGGGAAGCTTTTTTATGGGGAAACAATGACATCAGAACAACACGCGTTTACCCAAGCTGTTGCTTTACTTCAGCAAGGTAAAGTTAGCCAGGGGATAGAATTATTAAAACCGTTAACACAGAACAATGAGTTTGCTGAAAAAGCGTTACAGATCCTTTTCAAAGTTGCTATGCAGCAACAAGATACTGAAACAGCCATTACCTATTGCCAAAAACTGGTATCGATAGCTCCAAAAAAGTTTGATTATGTACTGACCTTAGTACAATTAAGTATAAGTTGTGGTGAGTTCAAAATTGCAAAAAGCGCGCTATTACCTTTATATGAGACAAATCCGCAGCAAGCTGATATTTGCTTTCAGCTTGGAAAAATAGAAAGAAAGCTTGATAACCACGATTCAGCTATGCGCTTCTTTGAACAAGCTCTAACATTATCTGAGCAGTTTAAAGCACCCGCTTTAATAGAAATTGCTTTTATGCATAATGAGCAATTACATCAACCCGATGATGCCGTAAGTTACTTACAACAAGCGATTAGTCATGATGAAAATAATCTTCAAGCTCACTTTTCATTGGCAAATATTTACGAACAGCTTGGTGATAAAGAGAAAGCGAAAAAAGGTTTTCAACAGGTTTTAAAAATAGATGCATTTAATGCGATGGCTCAAGCAAGGTTGGCCGATATTGAAACCTTCACTGAGCGCGATGCAATTGACTATGAACAAGCAAGCTTAGCCATTTTAAAGCGAGAGTCAGATGACATAGCGTGTGCTGATATTTATTATGCACTTGGTAAGGTATTTAATGATTGTAAAAACTATCAGAAAGCTTGGCATTATTATGTAAAAGCTAATCATTACAATAAAAAGTATTTACCAGCCTATGATCGCCAATCTGTTGAGAAGATTACTGACTACACTTTAGCGCGTAATATTGCTCTGCAAGAAGCGAATAGTTCAATAACACCCATTATAATTTGTGGTATGTTTCGTTCTGGCTCAACACTAATTGAACAAATCATCAGCTCTAACGAGCAAATAGCGGCAGGTGGTGAAATTGCCTATTTACATTCATCGTTATTCAATTTGATTGGCGATGAAAAGACACTAGTTAATAAGGTTAAAGAGCCTGAATTTATTGATGGTTATAAAGAACAATTAACTTTAAGAGCTGAAGGTGCGCTTTATGTAACAGATAAACGCCCTGAAAATTACCTTTACTTAGACATTATCAAGCAGCTCTATCCAAAAGCTAAGATTATCTGGACAGAGCGAGATATTAAAGACAATAGCTTGTCAGCTTTTTTCCAGCATTTGGGTCCGAGCTTAAACTATGCTGTATCCCTTAGTGATACTCTACATCACTATGAGCAGCAGCAACGTATTAAGTCACATTGGCAGTCGTGTTTCAGTAATGATATTTTTACCCTGAATTACGATCAGCTCGTTTGCTCACCCGAGCAGATTTTAGAACAGCTGTTTCGCTTTCTAGGGCTTGAATATACTGATGAAGCCCAGCGATTTCATAATAAATCTGGCACTGTAAGTACAGCGAGTGTATGGCAGGTTAGAAGGCCACTTTATACGTCATCCTCAGGACGATTTGCAAATTACCTTGAACACATACAGGCTGATGAAAAATCCTACCAAGATGCCAAAGCGCTGTTAAATAAGTAATTGGTAATAAAAAAGACCATCATTTGGATGGTCTTTTTTATTATTTTAAGGGCATGATATCACATGGAATAGTTAGCCGAGGGCTAGTGCTTTTTAGTTGGTATGTACCATGCCAAATATAGCTTGGAAATATAATAATTTGACCTTCCTCAGGGCAGATTTCACGAGCTATAGACTCACGCTCACCTAAGTTAAGACTGGTTTCTCCTAGCTTAAGCCAGCCATTTTTAGTTTCATCATCTTTACTCATCTCATTAGGAATAGAAATATAACTCGGCGCTGATAACCAACCTTGAGGGTGGATATGATTAGCATGAAAACCGCCTTCTTCTAGTTTCACCGACCAACTACCTCTGGCAACAAAGCGTTTATGATTTCGCGCTAATAGAGGGTGGTTAGCATCCTCTGGTAGCTGCATCAGGTATTGATTAATGCATTCATTCATAGATGACTTAAATAAATCAATAAGTTGGTTTGAACGGTGTAACAAGTGACCTTGTGTTTGGCTGCCACTGCGCACACTTTGATCTAATGGTTGGAGTTTATTTGTGTGAAGGCTGATCATTAGCTCCTGCAACTGCTTATTAAAATCAGCAAAGGTCTTAAAGCCAGGCGGAGCAGGTAGCTCCATCACTTTAACGAATTTATCTAGGTCAGTTAACCAGTGATATTTATCATTATTTGATAGTCGCCAAGCAATACTTAAATATGCCCAAAGCTCTTGGTTGTGAGGATTAAATTTTACTGCGGTTTCTAAATGAGAGATCGCTGAGCTGTAATCGCCTTGTTGTATGTAAAAGTTCGCTAAATCAATACAGTAACGAGCATTTTGTGGGGCTGCTTTAACTAGTTGCTGAAGGAGTGAAAATGCTTTTTCTTCGTCACCTGTTCTATCTAGAATTATACTGTGTGCATGATGTAAATCTAAATTTTGTGGATGGTTTCGTGTTGCATCACTGCTTACTAATAATGCTTCTTCCAGCTTATCTAGTTGCAGTAGTTGGCCAATTTGAGAGTGGATCAGAACAGGGTTTGCATCATAATTTTTGAAAGTTTGAGCATATGAACTCATTAATTGACTCTGCGAGTGTTCCCAGTAAAGCTTGTTAAGACTTTCATGCGCTGGTATGTAGTTAGGAGCAAGTTCTAAGCATGCCTTAAGGTGAGCTTGTGCTTGTTCATACTTCTGTAAATCATAGTATGTACAACCAACTATGTAGTGCAACTCGGCGCTTGGTTGCTGTTTTAAAAGCATTTGCAAAAGCGCTAAGGCCTCGGCAAATTGACCTAAATTTCGATAATTACATGCATGTTTATAAACGAAATGAAATTGCCCCTTTAATTGATCTGGTAATTTTGTTTGAAAATACTCTTCGATACGTTGTAAGTCACCAAAGCGCTCGAAAAGTTCTAAAGTGAGCCAATGGTAACGAACGAATGTGTTCTGCGAGGGCGATGTTTTGCTCAATAAATGTTCGGCTTTTAATAATTCATCTTGATTAATTAGGCTTTCAATGTAATTAAGTCGTGGCTTTTCGAGTGATAAAGAAGCTGTCTTGTATTCACAAAACTGAATACACTCTGCATACTTTTTTTGTTTACAAAGTAGATTTGTGTAGTTGTCTAAAAGGCCAACATGATTGCTAAATTGGCTAAGGCCTTGTAAATAACACTGCTCTGCTTCAATAGTTTTGTTTACAGCTGATAAACATAAGCTATTTAATGTATACCAATCAGCGGTTTTATTTGTATGTAAAGAAAGGAGTTGTAATGCCTGCACATATTGTTGTTGATTGAATGCGTGCAAAGCTCTTTGCAATGAATTATTCACTCGTACACCCTGTTTTTGCTTTATGTTAACAGGGCGTACAGTAAAGTAAAATATTACTCTTGATTTACATCAAGGTCTTTGATTTCTACAGTACCTTTAATGCGTTCTCTTTGTTTATAAAGCTTGCGAATTTTCTTCCAAACTTGTGGTGGGTATCGACCAAATTGAGCTAGCCGCTTCGTTAAGGGATCGGTGATATAGCTTCCGTCTGCTGCACGATATCCATATGTCATTCCTCCTATACCCTCTAGCGCGGCCCTGTTAATAGCAGAAGAGGCGCCATAGGCTCTATGCGTGCGATATAAATCCACGATATGCCAATCATCTATTGTAAGCTTAAACCCTTTAGATGACTCTACAGCATCTTTTAAAGAGCCATTAGTATAGTGTTCAATATGAGACTTTAAATCTTGCTCAAAGTCGTCAAACAAGGCTTCTGTTTGCTGGTAATAGACGGATAGGTAAAGTCTATCTTTCCCTTTAATTTGCATACCTCGGTTAGAATTAACAAATTCCTCACCATTGTCTGCTAGTTGGTAATACACTTTGCTTCCTACATAGGCCTCTGGGCGAAGATTTGGGCTGCCGATATTCCCTTGATGAAAGCCGTACATAACAATCGGTTTATTTTTGCCAAACTTTTTAAAGACAATGTTGTGTTGTATGTCATTTAAAGACAGGCTATGTCCCATAACAGTAATAAATTCCTCATCAAGTAATGAATTATCACCAAATAATAAATCTTCAGTACTGAAGATAGGGTAGTGCTCAATGAGTTTCTCTAATAATGCTGTGGTATATAAATTTAGCCAATAGGCCAGTTGCTCAGATAAAACGAGCTCATTAAGTGGGATTTGTTCAGGAACTTGTTCAAGGCTCAGACGTATTTTTTTAAAACCAGTTTTCAGGTTTGCTTTTACAACTTCTTCATAATAAAAACGATTTGCTTCTAAAGCTGTATCGTTATTTTTGTGTGCTCGCGTACGTGTGCCAATGCCTGATTGGCCTTTTCGAAAATCTCGGTCTGAGCGGCCTAAGTCAATAACCGTGATTTTAAGTAACTGATCTAAATCACCATAAGATATTGTTAAATCACTATCTAAGCCGAAATCGGCAAATTCTTCAGGTAAAGTGTCTAGTCTTGCTGAGGTTTGTGCAGTAAAGAAAATTGCGGTTATTAATAAGAGTGGTTTAAGCATAGCGAACTCCCTGTTCAGAAAAAGCCACCCGTCACATTCTTTTGACGAGTGGCATTCTTATTTTAATTGTTTGAATCAAGATCCTTAATCTCAACAGAGCCACTGTTGTCTTGGCGCTTTAAGTTAAGTTTTTTGATTTTCTCTAACATTTCAGGAGAAAAACGACCAAAATCCATGGTGCGCATCATAATTGAATCTGTAATATGACTCACATTAACCGCTCCAATACCCGAGCCACTACCTTCAGGACCGATTGGTACAGCTGAGTTGCTTACAACAGCATTAAGCATTGCTGCAGGGTTAGTTGATGCAGATCCGCCATAGTCACGGTCGGTACCATATAAATCAGTAATACTCCAATCTTCGATATCAACTTTGAAGCGTTTGGCGTATTTAACATCGCTTTTCATTTGACCTTCAGCGTAGTCTTCTAAGTGCTCACGTAAGTCACTTTCGAAATCTGAAAACAAAGACTCAGCTTGCTCATAATATTTAGATACATAAAGGCGATTTTTACGCTTAATTTGCATGCCTCTATTTGAGTTTACAAATTCCTCACCATTTTCAACAAGTTGATGGTAAACCTTGCTACCTTTATAAGCTTCATCTCGAAGGTTTGGGCTACCAATGTTACCTTGATAAAAGCCATACATAACTATCGGCTTTTTTTTACCAAATTTTTCAAAAACAATTTTATGTTGAATATCATTGAGTGAAAGTTTGTAACCGGCAACGGTTAAAAACTCATCTTCTAAAATCGAGTCATCACCAAATAGAAGGTCTTCTGTATCGCGAATAGGGTAGTGTTCGATTAATTTTTCGACCATGGCTGTATTATATAGGTTAAGCCAGTAAGCTAACTGCTCGTCTAGGCTTAAATCATTCAGCGACACTTCGCTAGGTACCTTCTCTAAGCTAACTCTAATCTTGTGAAAGCCATCCTTTATCTCTGATTTAGTAACACCTTCGAAGAAAAAACGATTGGCTTCAAGCGCAGTATCGTTGTTTCTGTGCGATTTCATGCGGGTGCCAATGGAGGATTGAGATTTGCGAGAGCTTCGGTCTGACATCCCCATGTCGATAACAGTCATTTCAAGTAAGTTATCAAGGTCCTCATACGAAATTTTAATATCTCGATTAAGGCTAAAGTCTGAAAATTCTTCTGGTAGTTCATTTATTTTTGCATACGAAGAAAGTGAGCAAAACGTAAATGCAATTAGTAATAATTGTTTAAACATGATTTTTCCTTGTTGTTTTAACAATCTTACTATCAGTGATTGTTACAGTTTTTTCAAGTTTATAGGTACCGAATTTGTTCTGGTTTTACTTGTTTATCTTCAGAAAATATAAGGGGTTAAATATTTTTCTGTACTTTCCGTTAGTTGTTGCTAGTTAATAGAATGTTCATTCTATTAACTTTTGCATCATTTTGTCCTTTTTCTTCATGTATGAATCATTTTGACCATGTTTGTTGTGGTTTCATCTTAATTGTAAGGTATTAAAATTTTATTTTTTTATTTTTAAAGATAAAAAATGCCATTTATTAGTGTTGAGTTTTATTGTTAAAGATGCAATTGTTGTTGGGTTTTGCTTTAGTACCCATATCAATACTAAAAAATTAAATTCTTTTTGACCTTTGTAACCTGTTGTAAATGTTGCTGTGTCTATTGTATTTAAAGGGGTTTGAAGGTGTTAATTATGTTTTATTATTATGGTTAGTGTTTTATTTATTGTTAAAAATTGAACTTTTGAGTTAGCGAAGTGTTGACCTTTAAGAGTGGCGAGTATTATTATCAAAGCTCAAAATTACTGCCTAATATGCATTTTTTTTGAATAACTATAAATATTCCATGAATAACATGGTCCAGGGAGAATCAAATGTTAAATAATAAAGTTTCAAAAGCTGTTCGCTTAGCGGTCGCTTTTGGCGCAGCTTCTACAGCTGCATTTTCTGCAAGCACATTTGCTGCAGATGAAGAAAACGCAGAAAAAGTTGAGCGTATCCAGGTTACTGGTTCACGTATCAAGCAGGTAGATCTTGAGAACAGCTCTCCAGTTACTGTTTTATCAGCGGCAGAAATCAGCCTTTCAGGTGAGCCTACAGTTGCTGACGTTTTAAATAACCTTGCTTCTAACTCTTTCGGTTCTTGGAAAGGTGTATCTGGTTACGGTGCTGGTGGTGCAGCTTCTTCTAACATTAACTTACGTGGTCTTGGTTCTGACGCGACACTTGTATTATTAGATGGTCGTCGTATGCCTGGTACAAGTTCATCTTCTGGTTCATCGGCTGATACATCAATCATCCCAATGGCTGTTGTTGAGCGTGTTGAAATCCTTCGCGATGGCGCATCAGCTGTTTATGGTTCATCTGCAGTTGCTGGTGTAATCAATATCATCACTAAAAAAGACTTTGATGGCGTTAGCGTAAAATACGATTACGAAGTACCTAAAGTTGAAGGTGGCGAAAGCAAAACTTTCTCAATTACTTCAGGTTACACATCTGAAAAAGGTAACATCATCTTCACGTATGAAAACTCACGTGACAATGCAATCTTCGACAAAGAAATTTGGGCGATGGACGATCCAACTTACGGTGCGTACAGCGGTTATAGCCATGTTCCAAACTACCGAATCGGTGGTGCGGGTAGCTATATCTCTAACCCTGAGCTTTGTGACCAAACAGCTGACGTCGTAAATTCTATGGATGAGAACGGCGTTGGTGGTTGTTTATACAACTACGGTAACGTTACAAAATTCTACCCAGACGTAGAAAACAACTCATTCTTAACTAACTTTAACTATGAATTGACTGACAACATTCGCTTTGTTGGTCGTGCAATGGCAAGTTTCAACGAAACAAACTCTCGTTACGCAGGTACGCCAGTATCTACCGGTGCAGTTTGGATGGATGCTGACAACCAATATAACCCAGAAGATGAAGATATCCGTCTTTACATGCGTTCTGTGCCAATTGGTAACCGTGATACAAAAACAGAAGTTGTAACTACAGACATCGTATTAGGTCTTGAAGGCTTCACTGATATTGGTAATGGTTTTGATTGGGAAATCAACTATCAAAACAGCATCTCTAAAACAAATGTTTTTGGTAGCAACCTAGTTAATGACGTAATGTTACAAAGCGCAATTGACTCTGGTGAATATGATATTCTTAACACTACTGGCATGAGCTACGAAGAGTGGAATACTCAACTTACAGACTTATACCAATATGCAGCGCATACAGGTACTTACGAAGGTCGTTACGAAAGCCAACAAATTGATGGTTTAGTGTCTACTACATTCGTTGATAACGGTGATTTCGTTAT
This sequence comes from Pseudoalteromonas sp. 0802, assembly GCF_013350085.1. Lineage (NCBI taxonomy): Bacteria > Pseudomonadati > Pseudomonadota > Gammaproteobacteria > Alteromonadales > Pseudoalteromonadaceae > Pseudoalteromonas > Pseudoalteromonas sp. 0802. The sequence goes on from NZ_JABVXE010000014.1 coordinate 48,555, forward strand.
TGCTGGTGTTGTTGGTGCAGAATTTGAAGAAATTGATTTCACTCAAGTATCTGACCCTGAGTCTGCAAATGGTTTCATCTCAGGCGGTTCAGGCGGCGATGACGTATATGCAACTCGTGACCGTACTGCTGCATACATGGAAATTCAAGCAAGCTTACCTTATGAAATTGATGTAACTGTTGCTGGTCGTTATGAGAAATACGAACAGTCAGGTATGACTAACCTTGGTGAAAAGAGCACTACATTTGATAAAGTTGTTCCAAAAGTAGGTGTTACTTGGCGCCCAACTGACACATTATTAATCCGTGGTTCTTGGGGTGAGTCTTTCCGTGCTCCTAACATGGGCGAAATGTTCCAGTCTTATGCATTAAGCTTCCCAACTGTTCGTGATACAGCATGGTGTGATGCTAACCCTGGTCAATCATTAGAAGGTTATTGTTCTGACGCTGGTGAGCAAGTAGCGACATGGTTCGGTGGTAATGCAAACCTTACTGAAGAAACGGGTGACTCTACGACGCTTGGTTTCGTATGGGATATCGTTGATGGCTTAGCAGTAGAATTAACTTACTACGATATCAGCTACGAAAACCGTATCGATGACGTAAGCACAACTGAACTTCTACGTATTGAACAAGAAGAAGGTGGTTTAGGTTCTACACCAGATGCTATCGACCGTGCTAATGGTACTGGTCAAATTGATTACATCTACACAGGTTATATCAATAAAGCATCACTACAAACGTCTGGTTTCGATTTCTCAACTCGCTACAAGCATGAAACTAGCTTCGGTGACTTTGGCGTAATGCTAAACGTTTCAAAAGTTATGGAATTTGAAGAGAAAGCTGACAAAGATGCAGAACCGTTTGATTATGCTGGTCTTCAAGATTACCCAGATTGGAAAGCTGATTTAGGTGTTAGCTATTCTTATGAAGATTACAGTGCTTCTTGGACTATGTTCTACGTAGGCGCTCAAGAGTCAGGTAACGAAGAGTGGGGTGTTGATTACCTTGCTGACGTTCCTTCATACTTCAAGCATAATGCTCAGTTCACATACACTGCACCAACAAATACTAAAATTTCTGTAGGTGTTAACAACGTATTTGATAAGAAAGCACCTTCTTGGTATGACGGCTTCCGTGATTACCGTGATTCAAGCTGGTCATTATACGATCAAACAGGTCGTTCAATGTACCTTCGTTTAGAACAAAAATTCTAAGCTAAAATAATTAGTATAAGCTCTTAAAACCCTGCTGTAGCAGGGTTTTTTTATGCAAAGTACTAAGTTATAAATAACCCAAACATTTATCGTCATAATTAAAGGGAATATTAAAATGAAAATAATATGGTTTTTACTTTTGAGTAGTTTGCTCAGTTTATCTATGAGTGTCGGCTCCAAAACGCAAGACATCCCGATTGAGGACTTCTTTAAAACACCTAAATTTTCTAATTTGCAACTTTCTCCAAATGGGAAGTACCTTGCGGTTTTATCGCCAATTAACGAGCGTAGAAATATTGTTGTAATGGAAGTTGATGGCTTTAAAAATGCGAGGCCAATAACAAAGTTTGATGAGCAAGATATCAATAGTTTCTCTTGGGCGAATAATGATGACATTATTTTTACACTAGACAGTAATGGTAATGAAGCATTCAGTATTTATACAATTGATGCCCATAAGAAACGTGCAAAGGTCGTGCAGTTAGTCGGATCAAAAGTTGGCGCATCAGGTATCCGCTCTGCATCAGTTGTGCATTTATTACCAGATGATCCAAAGCATATTCTGGTGCAATATAACGGCCGAAATATTGTTGCTCCAGATTTATATAAACTGCCAATCGACAGCCGTTGGGATCGTAAACACGAACGTAATTACAAGATGGACTTACTTGCAAAGAACCCTGGTAACGTTCAGGGGTGGATGCTTGATCATGATGGTGAGGTACGTGGCGCTTTAACGATTGAAGGTTTAAAAGGTACTTTACTATATAAAGGAAAAGGCGAAGAAAAATTCAGAGTATTACGAGAGTACAATGCCGAAGAAGCAAATATTGAACCATTGGCATTTGATTTCGATAATAAAAGTTTGTTCGTCGCTTCTGATTTAGGTCGTGATACCAAAGCTGTTTTTTATTTCGATCCAGAAACGAATAAGTTAGGCGAACAAATTTTTGCCCATGATAACGTTGATGTTACATCGCTTAGCTTTTCGAGAAAGCGTAAAAAGCTTACTTCAATTAGTTTTTATAACAAATACCCTGAAGAAGTATACTTCGATGAACAGACTGCAAAAATGATGACCTCATTAAAGCAGGCATTTCCCGATAAAGTTGTGACAATTACCAGTCGCTCTGATGATGAAGTGCTCAATATTGTCTATGCAGCGAGTGACACTGATCCCGGCCAATATTATTTATTTAATAAAAATGACAATAGCTTAAAAGCATTATTAAGCCCAATGTCATGGATAGATCCTAAAGCGATGTCGCCGATGCAGCCTATCGAATTCAAAAGTAGAGATGGTTTAACATTAAATGGTTATATCACAATTCCTAAAAACTCGTCGGGTAAACAGCTACCTCTTATCGTAAATCCACATGGTGGTCCCTTTGGAATTCGAGATTATTGGGGATTCAATCCTGAAGCCCAGTTTTTTGCAAGTAGAGGCTATGCTACAGTCCAAGTTAACTTTAGGGGATCTGGCGGTTATGGTCGCAAATTCCAGCAAGCGGGTTATGGTGGTAAATGGGGCGCTGAAATGCAAAATGATATTACAGATACCGTTAAATATTTGGTTTCAGAAGGTATCGCAGATGCGAATAAGGTCTGTATTTATGGCGCGAGTTACGGTGGCTATGCCACAGTAGCAGGCCTTGCGTTTACACCTGAACTTTATAAATGCGGAATAGATTACGTTGGCGTAACAGATGTGTCTTTATTATTTGATACATTACCAAAGCATTGGGAGTCACAACGTGAAGTGCTTGAAATGCAGATTGGTGATCCATCTGATGAAGCCCTAATGAAACGAATGTCACCGTTGCAACATGTTGATAAAATTAAAGCGCCACTAATGATAGTGCAAGGTGCGAAAGACCCGCGCGTAGTTAAGCAACACGCAACTGATTTACGCGATGCACTGGCAAAAAAAGGAGTAATTTTGTCAGATGATGAATGGATAATGAAAGAAAATGAAGGTCATGGCTTTCAGAAGCAAGAAAATAAAGTTGAGCTTTACACAAAAATGGAAAAGTTTTTGGCTAGATATTTGAAATAATAAATTATCAAAAAAATACAAAAAACCCAGAAATTAAGGCTCAAACCTTATTCTGGGTTTTTTATTGTTTCGAATATATAAACCAATGTGAAATATATGTAATCAAATTTTTCTTTAATCTTATATATACTTGAAACTTAAAATTTACATTGAAAAACAATGGTTAAAAAACTGTTGACCAAAAGTTGTCCCTAATATTAGTATTTAATTCCCCTATGGGGTACTAGTACCCCTTTAAGGGGTAAAATAAATTAATAAAGTCATAACATGGATATGACCAGGGAGAATCAAATGTTAAATAATCAAGTTTCAAAAGCAGTTCGCTTAGCGATTGCTTTTGGTGCAGCGTCAACTGCTGCATTTTCAGCTTCGTCTTTTGCTGCTGATGAAAATGGTGTAGAAGAAGTTGAACGTATCGCGGTAACAGGTTCACGTATTAAACGCACAGATTTAGAAGGCTCAATTCCAGTAACCGTTATTGACCGTGCATCAATCGACTTTTCAGGGCAAACGTCAGTTTCTGATTTGATCCGTAATACTAGCTTTAACTCAGCAGGTTCATTCCGTCCTCAATCTGGTAGTTCAGCTCAAGGTGTTTCTCAAGTTAACCTACGTGGTTTAGGAGCATCACGCTCTTTAATCCTAGTCGATGGTCGTCGTCTTCCTAAGTCACCTTCAACAGGTAACTCACAAGACTTAAACTCAATCCCGATGGCTGCAGTAGAGCGTATTGAGATTTTATCTGATGGTGCTTCAGCTGTTTATGGTTCTGATGCAATTGCAGGTGTAATCAATATTATTACTCGTAAAAACTTTAATGGTGTTGAGGTACGTCTAGGTGCGGGCGATGTAAGCCTTCCAGAGGAAGGTGGTGATCGTGAGGAAGGCTCAGTTGTTTTCGGTGCATCGAGCGATAATGCATCAGTGATTGGTGGTATTTCTTGGAATAGCCGCGATATCATTTATGAGCATGATTATCCTTGGGTTCAACCAGGTGCATCTAGCTTTGGTGTGAATGCTTTAAAGGAAGCAGGTTACAGATCGATCATTTCTCAAGAAGAGTGTGACAGCTTAGAAAACTTCATGTATGGCTCAACGGGTGCTTGTGGTTACAACTTCAATGCAACTAATGCTAATGAAGCATCAACAGGTAACCAATCTGCTTTCTTAAAAGCAGAATATGAGATTAATGACGATTGGAAAATTTTCTCGCATACTCTTGTTTCTAAAACAAAATCATTTGGTAGATATGCACCTTCTTTAAATGATGCAGGTGATGCAGCCTTCTTATCAGATGATAGCCCTAACAACCCAATTAACCCAAATAGCCCTTTTTACGATGCAGAATTTGCGAGCTACATGGCTGATAAACGAGCTGGTGAAATTGCCAATGGCGATGATCCAAGTTTAGTTCAAATTCGTCATCGCTTTGCCGCATTGGGTAACCGTGATAACAACGTAGATAACTGGTCTACAGATTTCTTATTCGGTGCCGAAGGTTCAATTGGTGATGTTTTTGTTGATTTTGGTGCACGTAAAACTAAAACTAAAACATACGAAATCGGTCGTAACTATTTAATGGGCAGTAATGCGCGTGCAGCAATGGATAGTGGCGCTTACATGTTAAATGACCCATTTGGTTCTCGTTTTACAACGGATACTGAAAAGAGCGATTATCAAGAGCTTTTAAGCGGTCTTAAAGTAACAACTTCTCGTATTGGTGAATTCAATCAAGAAGAGCTATTCGCGTCAGCATCATTTGATGTAATAGAAATTGGCGGTGGTATGATTCAGGCGGTAGTCGGTGCAGAATACCGTAAAGAAGAGTATCAAGATACTTATGATTCGCTTTCTGAAGCTGGCCAAGTTGGTGGTTCATCAGGCAACAGTGCGGGTGGTTCTCGTGACGTTAAAGGTGCTTATTTCGAAGCATTATTCCCGTTAATGGAAGATCTTGAGATGACTCTTGCTGGCCGTTATGATGAATATTCTGATTACGGTAGTGATTTCTCGCCTAAAATCTCATTTAAATATGACGTAATGGAAGGTTTAGTACTTCGTGCATCATACGGTGAAGGCTTCCGTGCTCCAACACTTGATATCACGACTGCTAAGCCAGCTCCTGATAACCCAAATGTTAGCGATGATCCTTCATGCTTAAACTTTGGTCTTGAAGCAGGCTGTGATGTTCAAGTTAACGCAGTTACTCTTGCTAACCCAGAAATTGGTTCTGAAACATCTAAACAAACATCATTTGGTTTAGCGTATCAACCAACAGATTGGTTAAACTTCTCTGCAGATTATTATGATATTGAAATATCAAATATGATCCGTTTCTTTGGAGCAACTACGATTCTTAACCGTGAGCAAACAGGTGACCCAATTCCTGCCGGCTTAGGTGTCGAGCGTTTAAGCAATGGTGGTATTGATCTAATCACTCAAGGCTATGCAAATGAAGGTAGCTGGTCTATCAATGGTTTAGACTTAAATTTAAATACTACCTTTGATTTTGGTGATGCGGGCACATTCAAGCAAACTCTACAATGGAGTCACCAGTTTGAAAGCGTAGTAGATGGCGGTCGTAATACACTGAAAGATCCAGGTGAGCCACAAGATCGTGCAGTACTAAACAATACTTATACTTGGAGTGATTTTGACTTTGTATGGAATATCAATCTAATTGGTAAGCAATATGAAGACGTTACTCAAAATGATGATGGTTCTCTAGATAAGACAGGTAATATTGCTACTTGGGTAACACATGATTTGCAAGTTACATATAACATGTCTACGGGTACGCAGATCTCTCTTGGTATGCAAAATGCCTTTGAGAAAGAGCCGCAATTAAGTCCATTTGGCGGTCGTAACTATAACTTTGATTTATATGACGCATACGGACGTATTACATACCTTCGTTTCCGTCAATCATTCTAAATAAAACAATATGAAAGGTGGGCTTAAGCCCACCTTTTTTTTGGGGGAGTAAGTGTGAAACATTGGGACTCATATTGGTTATCTACTGAGACTTTAAGTAGTTTTGCCCAAAGTAATCATAAGGATGGTTATCAAGGGGATGTTTTATATTTTTGGAATGGTATTTTTGAAGAATTTCAAAATTCAGCGAGTCTTTTAGATATAGGTTGCGGAAACGGTGCTTTGGCCGTCTTGGCTGAGCAATATCCAAAGAGATTTGATATCACGGCGATTGATGCTGCTAAAATAGATCCTATCAAGCATTTTACTAACAATGAAAAAGTTGCTGCTTCATTAAAAAATATCAAATTTTTCAGTCAAATGGATTGCGAGAAGTTAAACTTTGTCGATTCGTCTTTTGACTATCTTATTAGTCAATTTGGCATTGAATATTCAGACATAAAACAATCTCTTTCTGAAGCTAGTCGAGTTCTTAAAAGTAATGGTGAAGTTATCGCGCTAGTTCATCATAGAAACTCTTTCATAACACAAGATTGTCAGCAAGGAATTAAAGTTCTCTCACAATTCATTAGTAAAGACGGGCTCGCGTATAAAGTTAAAAGTTTTGTTGAGTTCTGTAGTAATTATCGTCGACTAGAAGAGCCTACGGCACAAGAACAAAATGAATTCTTAGCAAAAAACGAAAACTTATTACAAGATTTCAAAAAAGTGCAAATTGATTTAAGTTCAGAAGTTGAACAGGATTGGTTTGGTCAACTCGCAAAAAACTTTATACCGATGATAGTAAATTGGAGAGATGCTTCAATGCATCAAATTGAAAATCTAATAGAGGAACTTATTAATTATCAATTAAGAATAAATGAGCAAATCAAAGCTTCTTGGAGTGAAGATGAAAGAAAGGCAATTATTACTAATATGAGTTCAGATTGGAAAAAAATTGAAATCATTCCAAAAGAGATTGATGGAGAGTTGTTCTGTTGGGTACTAAGAGCTAAAAAGCGATAGTGAAACTATTACCTATTACTAGCAATTATTATTAGCTTTTTAAGCTTCGCTTATCCAGTTAATTGATATTGTGAGAGTTTAATTAACTAAAAAGCAACTATAAGCAATAAACAAAAATTGAGAATTTAAATTACACTGCTAAAATGTATTTAGTTTTAGATTTTTTAATGGCTTGGCTCTCATAAGACTACTTCTATTTTACTTTTCTGTTATCACGCTTTTATTTTCTAGTGAAGCTTTAGGCACACAACTCAAAGCGGGTATCGTTAACTATAATTTTTTTCCTTACCATACCCGGGATGCTGATGGGCAGTTTTCGGGTGTTATTGTTGGTTATAGTAATGAAATCGCTCGCTTGGCCGAAGCCGATCTTGAATACCGTGTTTACGACAGTTTAGATGAGTTGTTAGATGCGCTTAAAGTTGGTGAGATCGATTTTGCTGTAGGTCTAAACAAAACCGCACAACGCAAAAAGCATTTTTTATTTTCAACACCCTTCATGGAAGCGCCAAGAGGTATTGTCGCAAATCAGTCTATCGCAAATGATGCTTTGAAAAACTTAGCGAGCCTGCGTTGGGTGTGCATTACAGGGAGTTCACATTGTGAATATTTAGTTGAAAATGGCGCGTTATTTATCAATCGTTTTATAAAACCCGAAGACGCCTTTAAAAAAGTAGCAGATGGCTCGTTTGATGCCTTTATGGGTGATTACTCGGTTTTATCCCACCAACTAAAAAATCGCTCTCAAGAAAACCTGAAAGTTGTAAGCCCAGTTTGGTTATCGAGCGAAACCTTGCATGTAATGTTTAATAAAAATAAAACAGCATTACGCAATCAGGTTAACTCGGTATTAGCCGCTATTTCACCAACCACGAGACAATTATGGGAAAGTTCTGCTAGTGAAGAATATTTAGCCGCTAAAGCGTATAGTCAATTTAAGCGTGACTTTAACCGTATTGATAAAAAAGAAGAAAATAATTACTTACTGACATTCTCTTTTGTCGATGGTTTATATCCAATTCATGCGACAAGTAATTTAGGAGAAGCAGACGGCTATTTAAACGATACTCTTGAGCTTTTAGCGCAGCGCAGTGACTTTCAGTTTAAGTATATACCTGCGGCTAATTCGAAAGAGTTGGAACGACTATTTTTAGCCAATAAAATTGATTTAATTCCGACCATGAACCCCACTAAAATTGATGAGGGGGTGTTGATAGCACTGCCTGCTCACTACAGTTTAGAGATGGTGTTAATCTCTAAACGAGCAAGCCAAACTAAACGAATTGGTTATTTAGAAGCGTTTGCTGACCCTAAGCAAAAGCTTGTAACGAATGAACTCGTTGAAACGGTATCATTTGACTCAATTAAAACGCTATTTTATGCACTGAGAAATGACAACATTGATGCTGTGATACTGCCGCAAAGTATTGCTGCATACCAGTTAAACCAATTCTATATTGGTGAGTTTTATATTAATCCAAAATACCGTTATACCCAGCCTATTTACTTTTTAGTGAATAAGCACTTTTCAGAGTTTGCGACTTTGCTAGATAGCTTATTTAAAACACTGACCAGCAACGATTTTAGCCATGTTGTGAACCGTCATGGCATTTTTAGTATTGAACGTGGCTACGACCGTAAAACAGTGAATACCACGGCAATTCTTATTTTAATTTTAATCGCTGTGTCGGTGATTTATTTTATTAGCTGGCGGTTAACTATTAATCGCGAAATTGCAAAGCGTAAAGAAGCTGAAGAAGTGGCATTGATTAAGCTTAACTTTACCCAAAAACTCATTGATGACTTACCCACTATGGTGGTGATTCAAGATCAGCATCAAAAACGCGTTATGTGGAATCGTGCCTACAAAGAAAATTTTGCTCACTTATGGGATGAAAATAACCAATATCTGCGCGGCGACATTAAAGTCGTAAAAAAACTAATTTCACAAAATGAACAAAGTTTAAATTCAGGCAAAGTCATTAATCAGCATATTAATTACACTAACAAATCTGGCAAAGAACTGGAGCTGCTTTACACTAAAAAGCCGTATGTGGGGTTAGATGGTGAACTAGCAGGCATCATGACAGTACTTACTGATGTTACTGAGCACCGCCATTTACAACGTGAGAATCAGTCAGTTCAACAGCTTCTACAAACCATCACAGATACCATACCCGGCGGCGTATTCCAGTATGAGTATTATGACAATGGTGAGGGGTGTTATACCTATATAAGTAAGGGCGCGCAGAGCTTATTAGGTGTCACTTCACGAATGATTAACCAGCGCGGTATGACGGGATGTATCTCGCCATTTATTTTTGATGAAGACCGCGTGCAAATCGCCAAGAGTTTTAAAGCAGCGACAAAATTTAACAAACTGATTGATATTGAGTTTCGGATAAATAATCTCGGTCAGCAAATTTGGTGTCGTTATATTGCTAATGCTGAAATTAATAAACGAGACGATAAGCAAGGTGTGCGTTGGAACGGGATCTTGCTGGACATCAGCTTACTTAAACGTCAACAAGCAGACTTAAGTAAAGCTACTCAGCTTGCACATCAAGCTGATCTAGCAAAAAGCCGCTTTATTGCCACTATGAGTCATGAATTAAGAACGCCAATGTCTGGGGTAAATGGCTTTATAGAGTTGTTAAAATCATCACCGCTTGATGAAGAGCAGCATTATCTCGTTGAGCACATTGACAGCTCTGTAACCAAGCTTCGCACATTAGTGGATGATATTTTATATTTTGCTAACACCACGACAGGCAATATTGAAGTTGAATTACGTGAGGTCGACCTAGAAGCACATTTATGTCGTGTTTTGCGTGCCCATGAATACCTAGCTAAGCAAAAAGGGCTTGAGTTTAACGTGATATGGCGCACAGCTGCTTATACCTTAGCTTCTGTTGACATAAGCCACTTGATGCAGGTTCTCTCTAATGTTTTAAATAACGCTGTGAAGTTTACTGAAAATGGTTCAATAAGCTGCGATGTGTTATTTGAGAAGCAGTCTTTAAAAATTGAAATATCAGATACAGGTAAAGGTATGACAGCTGAGCAGTTGGCGCATACATTTACCCCTTTTGAGCAAGCTGACAACTCAATTCAACGTCGCCATGGAGGTACAGGCTTAGGCTTGAGCTTGGCAAAGCAACTTGTAGAAGCAATGCAAGGTGAAATATCCATTTCAAGTACTTTTGGTAAAGGTACCAATGTTTACATTGCTGTGCCACTTAAAAGCGTCAGCAAACAAAAACTGCAGGCTGTATCAGTGAATTGGGCTGTGTGTTCACAAGACCATCAGTTATTAAATAATCTAGCTAATATGGGTGTAAAGCATCATCAATTAAGTTGGCCAATAGATATAGAGGCATTTACACAGGAAGATAATATTCTTATTGATGAAAGCTATATTAAAGCGTTATGGGGCGCTAACTGGCTGCAATCAATCAGTACTGCAACCAATAACTACATTTTAGTCGCAAGTGCAAAAAAAGAGCATAGGCCGGCTAATTGTAGCTGTCATATTTTACCTACAGAGCCATTATATCCAGATACTCTAAGAGAGCTTTTAGATAATGTACATACCAGCAATGATGAGGGGTTGGCTGCGCAAAATGCTCAGTTACATGGGCAAATATTAATAGCTGAAGATAATAAAACAAATCAATTATTACTCGAAAAACAATGCCAGAAGCTCGGTATCAAAGCCGTGATGGTTGATGATGGTATTGCTGCACTCAGAGCACTTGAAACAGGACAGTTTGATTTATTACTAACCGACTGTCATATGCCTGACTTAGATGGGTTTAAATTAACGGAGCAATTACGTAATCAAGAAAAATTTAAACATTTGCCAATCATTGGCTTTACCGCTGATGATTCAAAAGAATGTTTTAACAAAGCATTAAAGTCAGGAATGAATAGTGTTTTATTTAAGCCTTATAAACTTAATGAATTATATAATCGTCTAGCTGAGTTTATAGATTTAAGCTCTAATGATTTGCCTAATAGCAGTGAAGGCGTTGATATCAGTTTACAAGGTATAAAAGATAAGCAGCATTGGTTAACTGTTTTTGGTAATGAGAGTGATGCAAAAATGCTAGCGGAGGTATTTATTAGCAGTTTGCAAAGTGATTTAAATACTCTGCAAGAGCACTTGGAAGCTCAAAATTTAGAAAAGGTTTCTGCTGCAATACATAAACTTAAAGGCGCTATTGTTATGCTGCAATACCCACCTTTATCTGAGCTAATAGTGACAACAGAAAATACCTTTAATCAACAGCAAGATACATTAATAGTGGAACAATTAATTACTGAGTTAAGGGATGTAATAGATAAAATAAAGCTATGGTTATAATAAAAAGATAGGATAAAAAATAAACATGGAATAGATTATTTCATTAAATCCACATATACTAGCTACTGTTGAACATTTAACTTAACTTTTAATACTTAAGAGAGCTCTCAATGAAAGAAATCCGATCTTTTGTGAAATCTGCGTCATTATCTGAATTAGAAAAAGCAAAACAGCTAATTGACACAGCAATCGAGAAATATACTCAACAGCAAGAAGCTAAAAAAGAAGTACTCGATCTACTAAAAGAAAAAGGACTTACATTAGAAGATTTACAAGATGTTGCTTCAACAGATAAGCGCACTAAGGTAAAACCAAAGTACCGCATCGAATTTAATGGCGAAATTGTTGAATGGACAGGCCGTGGCAAACGTCCTAAAGCATTCCAAGGTGTCGATTTAACAAAACACCTCGCTTAATTTTTGCTTTAAAGAATATCAAGGGAAGCGTATGCTTCCCTTTTTTATGTCGATTATAGTCCGATAACATGAAGTACGTACTCAGACCCTACCAACAAGAGGCCGTAGCACGCACGGTTGCTCACTTTCGACAAACTGACGACGCCGCGCTGATTGTTTTACCAACAGGGGCTGGAAAAAGCCTGGTTATTGCTGAACTTGCGCGCATTGCTAAACAAAAGATTATGGTGCTCGCGCATGTTAAAGAATTAGTAGAGCAAAACGCCGATAAATATATTAGCTTTGGTTTTAAGGCGAGTATTTTTTCTGCGGGGTTAAAGCAAAAGTCTTTAACAGAGCAAGTCACCTTTGCGAGTGTGCAATCACTGGCACGCAATACAGAAAAGCTCACTGATGCTTACTCTTTGTTGATCATTGATGAATGCCACCGTGTAAGCGGTGATGAACAAAGCCAATACGGGCAGGTGATAGCGAGTCTAAAAAAGCAAAACCCCAACCTTAAAGTGCTTGGTTTAACCGCGACACCTTTTCGTATGGGGATGGGCTGGGTTTATCATCATCACTACCATGGTTTTGTTAGAGGTGATAAAGATGCACCGTTTAAAAAGTGTATTTTTGAGTTACCACTGCGCTATATGATTAAGAACGGCTATTTAACGCCGCCCCATGAAGTCGATGCTGCTATTAGTCATTATGACTTTTCATCATTACCGAGTGATTCATTTGGTCGGTATAGTATTGAGAATATGAATGCGTTATTGAAAGATAATACACGCGCAACAAAAGCGATTATCAAGCAAGTTATAGAATACAGTGAACAGCGTCATGGCGTGATGATCTTCGCAGCAACCGTAATGCATGCCAAAGAAATTACCAGTTACTTACCTGAGGATAGTACGGCACTTATCACCGGTGATACTGATAATAACGAGCGTGACCGAATTATTAATCAATTTAAAGCAAAAAAAATAAAGTATTTAGTAAATGTATCTGTACTCACGACGGGTTTTGATGCGCCTCATGTCGATTATATTGCGATTTTACGTCCCACCGAGTCGGTCAGTTTATATCAACAGATTGTTGGTCGAGGCCTTCGTTTAAGCGAAGGAAAAAAAGACTGCTTAGTTATTGATTATGCAGGTAACGGCTTTGATTTGTTCTACCCTGAGGTCGGCAGTAAAAAAGCGCAAAGTGATAATGAGCCTGTTCAAGTGCTGTGTCCAGGCTGTGGATTTGCGAATATTTTTTGGGGTAAAACAGACAGCGAAGGCAAAGTGGTTGAGCATTTTGGTAGGCGTTGCCAAGGCTTGCTGGACGATGGTGAAGAACAAGTACAGTGCGATTATCGTTTTCGGTTTAAAGAATGTGAGCAGTGTGGTGAACAAAATGATATTGCTGCAAGGCAGTGTCAGTCCTGTGGTACCATGATGGCAGACCCTGATGATAAACTACGAGAAGCACTAAATTTAAAAGATGCCTTGGTATTAAGGTGTAGTGGTTTGTCAGCTCAAGTGCTAGCAAAAGGGTTACTTAAAATTAGCTATTATGATGAAGATGGAGCCAGTTGTGATGAGGTATTTAACTTAACAAATGACACCGGACGTTTTATTTTTAATAAGCAGTTTGGTAAGCGAGCAGCACCTGGTTTTACCCCAATGGATTGGCAAAGCGCGGAGCAGGTTGTCAATTTACAACAGCAACTACTTGCACCCGATTTTGTGATTGCGCGTAAAAATAAAAAATACGGTTGGAAAGTGGCTGAAAAGCTATTTGATTATCAGGGCAATTTTCGTAAGGCGAATCAATTAAATTGATCCCCTTACGAGATTGCGGGAATGGCTTATTCTTCTTCGGCCATCAACCCCCAACCATCGCCATAACCATTATGGCTATTAGCAATGCTTTCTAAGTATTGTTCTGTTTGGCTAAGTAAGCTGTGATCTGGCACCATCTTCACACGAGTAATTACTTCCCACACCCCTGTATCTGGGCATTTGGCTAACTCTGTTGAAGGGGCAAGTTCATCACTTGTAATGGCTTCAGCAAATTTTTCTGCTTCAGGCTTTTGTTCAAAAAGAATATAGAAATCGATAGTTTGCATACTGGTTAAATCGACACCAGCGTCAGCAATTTCAGCTAATAATTGACCGTTTTCGTCATCAGGGAAGTGCATTTAGTCGCTCATTCATTATAAATCTAGGTATTATCCGCTATTGTAGCGAAAATAATTGTTTAACGCGTACTAATTTTAACATTTCAATTATGTCAGTGGCTATTGCACTGTGCTAGTATCTTTTTGTACTCATTTTAGATTATGACTCTTCCAAAAAAGTAAGGATATTTTTTGTATACTCGGCATTTCTTTTTTGTCTTTTTATTTATCTGCTTTTCATACAGCCAGCTTGCATTAAGTGCGGCAACGGTAATTAAAGATTATAAAATTCAAGGGATCAGTGATGATCTCGAAAAAAACGTTGAGCTTTACATTAAGCAACTGGTCGATGAAAAAACTTCTAAGGCATTAAGGCGTCACGCTAAAAGCCAAGTTGAAATGAGTTTAAAGGCGCTTGGTTATTATAAGCCGATAATCAAAATTAGTTTCGATGATGCTCAGCAGCTTTTAATTGTTGATGTTCAACGTGGTCCTGCTACCCGTATTGCAGATATTAACGTGACTATCACGGGTGCCGGTAAAGATGACGCTGAATTTATGTCTGCCGTCAACAGCATCAAAATCAAACAAGGTGACTTTTTAAATCACGGTAAATATGAGGCCGCAAGAAAACGTATTGAAAGCCAACTATTAGACTTAGGCTATTTTGATGCAAAATGGCATGAGCATAAATTGGCAGTTTCGCTAAAAAATAATAGCGCAAAAGTCATTTTCAATGTCGATACTGGGCCTCGTTATCAATTTGGTGACATCACAATTGGTAGTGAGACTCCAGCCGAAAAATACATTCGTTCGCTGGCTGAATTTAAACAAGGTCAGTCTTATAAAGCGACCGAGGTTTCTGATTACAACTTAGCACTGTCGAGTACCCCTTACTTTACCAGTGTTCGTGTGTATGCTGATATTGCAAAACGTAAAAATAACCAAGTGCCTGTCAACGTTGATGTATTACACAAACCTGCCAATAGTTATGAAGTGGGTGGCGGTTATAGCACTGACCTTGGACCAAAAGTCCGTTTCAAATGGACCAAGCCTTGGATCACTGAAGATGGTCACTATTTAGAAAGTAACCTTAATGTATCTGAGCGCCAGCAAGATATTTCACTTGGCTATACGGTGCCAGTTGACGACCCTAATGATGATCTTTGGCGCTTTTCTGTGGGTTACAAGCTCGAAGATGAATTAACCAATGATTTATACAGCCGTATATTCACGGGGCAGCTTCAGCGGCAGTGGCTCACTGATGACGATTGGGTACGTACTGCTTTTTTAAGACGCGATTACGAGACCTATCGAATAGGGGATGAAGAACAAAGCGCAAAAATGCTGATGCCTGGTATTAGTTATGCTAAAAAAGACACCGAGGGGGGCACAACGCCTTATGAAGGCTATCAATGGATGATGTCAGTAGAGTTTGGTTTAAAAGATATGATGTCTTCAACCAATATTTTGCGCTTACAACTGCAAAATGCCTGGTTAACTACTTTTGCAGAACGCCATATGCTGTTTTTAAGAGCCAATCTAGGTGCCATGTTGGTCGATAATATAAATGATGTGCCGTTATCACTGCGTTTTTATGCCGGTGGTGATCAGAGTGTACGTGGTTTTGCCTATGAATCTATTTCCCCTGAAGATGAGGAAGGGCGCCTAATTGGTGGTAAATATTTAATGAGTGGCACTGTTGAATATAACTATCAATTTGCTGAGCATTGGCGCGCAGCCTTATTTGTCGATAGTGGTACAGCGACTAATGATTTTAGTGATCGCGTCGAAGTTGGTGCCGGTTTTGGTTTTCGCTATTTAACACCGGTTGGCCCTGTACGTATCGACCATGCTTGGGGTTTAACAAAAGAAAGCAAAAGTACCCGATTAAGTATTACCATAGGGCCTGAAATCTAATGAAGATGTTAAAAAAGATAACCAAGGTTCTATCAATCACGTTGGCAAGTCTGCTAGTTATTGTGTTTTGTTTATTATTCACCGCACCTGGTAATCACTTTATTGCATACACAGCGAATAAGTTAGTTGATGGCTTAAAAATCAACCTACCATCTGGGCGTTTTTTATATAACGATGCGTTTGATGTTCATTTTGAAAATCAAGGCATCAAGCTTGAGGCAAAGCAGCTAAAAATTGATTTATTCTGGTGGCGTTGTGATGGTATCTGCCTAGATAATTTAAGTGCCCAGTCGATTGATCTAAGCATTAAAAGCCAAGCTGTATCAACTGAGCAGAGCACTGAAGCAGAGCCTGAAGCTGAGCAAGCTGGTCAAATCAACTTACCAATGAAAGTTGCTGTTAAGCGAGTTGCAATTAATCGCTTTAATCTTGCGCATCCGAGTGCCGATGTAACAGTCAACAAATTAAACTTAAGTGGTCGCGGCGAAGCATCGGATATTACAGTGGATACACTGACCATTGCTGATGTTGCTGTGATGCTACACGAAGCAAAAGAACAGCCTAAATCAGCCCCATTAACAGAGCTGCCAGCATTACCAGCAATTGATATTACGCTACCAATTAATGTTGAGTTAAAGCAATTTCAAATCAGTAAAGTTGCTGTTACCCCTTATGGTGCTGAAGAGGCTCAGCTTGTAGAAAATATCGAATTAGTTGCGTCTGCTAAGGGGAGCGATATTAATCTTGAAAAGCTTGCTGCAAGTTATCAGCAATGGCAATTGCACTCTAATTTAATGGCAGAGCTTTCTGGTGAAAATACAATTGAGGGAGCAGTGTCTGTAAAAAGCACTGAGCATCAAGCTAAGTTATCGCTTTGGGGCCCGCTTGAGGATTTAAAGTTAGATTTAGTAACGCAAGGAACATACCCAGCAGAGTTAAAAGGGGCTGTGAACCTAAAACAAACAAATTACCCATTTGATTTAACAGGCCAGATAGCAAAGTGGCAAATTACGACAGATACACAACAGTTGCAATTATCGGACTTTGATTTAAAAGCCAAAGGCCATGCCGATGCTTATGCTTTCGATTTGAGCTTAGTCACGCAGTTAGGTGCATTACCTGCGATGACCATGAAATCGCAATTACAGGGTAGTTTAACAAACGCAAAACTTGAGCAGTTAAGCCTCAATGCTAATGACAGTAAAGCAGACATTAACGCATCAGTTGATTGGTCGAACGGGGTAAAAAGCGAGTTTAAAGGGGTTTTAAGCCACTTAAAAGCCCAATACTTAACGGATGCATTAAGCAGTGATTTATCTGGTGAATTTAATGGTTCATTTAACTTACAGGCAGATGAGTGGCAGCTTGCCTTAGATAACACGCAATTAAATGGTTCAGTTAATGAAGTGCCAGTGACCTTGTTGTCGGATTTTGAACTTGATAGCAGCCTGCATGCGAGTTTTAAAAAACTTGAAGTGAAAAGCGGTAAAAATGAAATTGCGCTATCCGGACAAGTGGATGATGTATGGCGTGTTGACGGTAAATTGCGTCTAGATGCAAGTGGTCAAGATATCTTGCCTATGCAAGGCAAGGGCTTTGCAGATTTGAGCTTACGGGGTGAGCGTCTTGCGCCAACGGTTGATTTAAATCTAGTCCTTAATACTTTGAGTTATCAAGATATTCAGGTTGATGGTTTAACATTAAAAGGGCAATTTGATTACGCAGCAGATTGGCAAACGGATGTGTCACTGGTGCTCGATTCTGCATCGATCAGCGAACACAAAATTAATCAAATTGAGTTAGACGCCAGTGGCGATAAAACAGATCATCATTTAACTTTTTTAGTCGATGCAGATCAAGGCAAGGCATCATTTGATGTAGACGGTAAGTTTAATAAAGAGACCTGGCAAGGTGCGCTAAGCCAAATTCTTGTTACCGATAATCAGGTGCGCTTTGGCACTGATAAACCGGTTAATATTCAAGTAAATACCAAAACCTTTGACTTTAATGTTGGCGCGCATTGCTGGCAAAGTGATAACTCAAAACTATGTTTTGATACCTTGCAGCAAACTAAGCAATTAGGCCAGTTAAATGCACAGCTTGCAGCGCTATCTATTGCTGAATTTAAACACTTCTTACCCGATAACTTGAAAGTAACTGGCGATGCAAACGGGGAGTTAGTTGCTAATTGGAATAATGGTGCATTGAAAACGATTCGTGCCAATATCAAAACTCAGCAGCTTGAAGCATCTTTAATTGATGACGCAAATGTTTATAAATTACCGATAGAGGTTTTAGATATCTCGGCAATGAGCGATGCGCAAACGGGTAAACTTAATGCCACAGTTGATTCATCTGTATTAGGTAAAGTAACCTCAGAGCTCAACATTGATGATATTCAATCTCAACAGACCTTAGCGGGCGACTTGGTTATTGAGAAAATTGAGTTAACAAACTTACGACCCTTTATTGCATCACTTGAGCAATTAACAGGCGACATAAAAGGCCGGTTAGCAATCGCAGGTACTTTAAAAGAGCCATTACTCAATGGTGACTTTGATGTCGAAAAAATCAATCTAGAAGGGGCAACCTTGCCGGTGTCGCTGCAAAACTCTTATGTGAACATTGCCTTTAATAACCAAAGTGCAAAGCTCACTGGCGAGCTCAAAGACACCGAAGGGGGCGCGCTTAATTTATCTGGCGGTGTTGATTGGCAGCAAGATTTACCGGACGTTGACGTAAAGTTAAACGGTAAAGAGTTTTTTGTGCGTGCTCAGCAAGATGTCACCTTTAAAGTGTCTCCAGACTTAACTATGTCGTTAAAAAATAATGCGTTTAATCTTGATGGCCAAGTCGTCGTGCCATGGGGACGTATTGCGATTGAAGAGCTACCAGAAGGTGCTGTGCAAGTCAGCGATGATGAAGTCATTGTTGATATTGAGCAGCAACAGTCAGAAAAAGTCCCCTTTAATTATGCTATTAACTTAAAGGTGTTGGTTGAAAATGATGTGCGCGTTGACTCGTTTGGCTTACAGTCGAAAGTTGAAGGTGACATAAACATCAGCATGGACCAAGTTACGCCGATGATAGCAACGGGTGAGTTGAACCTAGTTCAAGGTACCTATCGTGCTTTTGGTCAAGACTTGCAAATTCGTACCGGTCAGGTGGGCTTTAGCGGCTCAATTGATAAACCGTACTTGAACATTAAGGCAATTCGTAATCCAGACAACACCTCGAATGGCGTGATTGCGGGTATTACCTTAACGGGTAATGTTGAACAGCCTTCATTAAAAGTATTCTCAGAGCCAGCGATGGACCAAGCCCAAGCATTGGCTTATTTATTAAATGGGCAACCTCTTGATGAAGGAGATAGTTCAACAGATGCGATGCTCACCCAATTATTGCTTGCCCAAGGTGTAAACCGTAGTGAGGGTGTGGTATCTAAAATTGGTGAAAGCTTTGGTTTGTCTGATGTCAGCTTAAGTTCAAGCGGCAGCGGGGATGACACCAAAGTTGAAATATCTGGCTATGTTACACCGGGTATTCAAGTGAAATACAGTGTCGGCATTTTTGATTCACTAAGTGAAGTGGCAGTTCGTTATCAATTGTTGTCGCAATTGTATATTGAGGTCACCAGCGGCCTTTATCAAAATGTTGATATTCTTTATAAATTTGATTGGGACTAATACCTCTACTTGTGACCAAACATCGCTTTTACTTGCTTATTAGGGCATAAGTTAATAGGCTGAATTGTCAATTACTTAAAAGATAATAACAATGAAATTAAGTCTATTAACTCTGTGCCTTGGCGTAGTTTTAGCTGCACCAATTGCTGCAAAAGAAACAAGTCAAAAACGTTCCGCTGGCGAAATCATTAAAACCGCAAATAGTAGTGAGTGGCGAAAAGTCAGTGCCGAAAACGTCATTAAATTAACCTTACCTACGGGGGCTGCTTATATTGAACTAAACGATACACTAGCGCCCATTCATGCAAATAACTTGCGACAGCTTGCCAAAGAAGGGTTCTATCAAGGCCTAAGTGTGTACCGATTTGTTGAGGGGTTTGTCGCGCAGGGCGGGGATGTGAGTGAAAATAAACCCGTTAAAAATGCCAAAAAAGGGTTACCCGCTGAGTTTTATCTACGCACAGAGACTCCCTTAGTGATTACAGAGCTGAAAGGGCCTGATGGCTATGCCGCTAAAACGGGCTTTTTAAATGGCTTTGCTGTGGCACAAAACCAAGACCAAACCGAAACATGGCAGGTACATTGCCCAGGAATTTTTGCCATGGCCCGCGGTAATGATATCAATTCCGGTGGTACCGAGTTTTATGTCACCATCGGTAATAGCCAGCGCTATTTAGACCGTAATATCACCGTGTTTGGTCGTGTTTTAGAAGGCATGGAGCATTTTAATCTATTGCAGCGTAAAGCTACTGAAGGTCAGGCATTTAATCCCATCACAGATATGCAAGTATTAGCAGATATTAAAGACACAGATAAAAGTGAGTTTCGGGTGATGAAAACAGACTCAAATGCGTTTAAGGCCCTCATCGAGGCGCGTAAAAATCGAGTAGAAGCGTGGTTTGTTGAAAGCCCTGATTTTATCGATGTTTGTGCAATGCCAATCCCAACCGAACGGATTAAATAAAGCCATGACCACCTGATAGATTATTTGATACAATATCAGTCTATTGGTTAAGAAATATAAGGGTATCGGGTGGTTAACCTAGGTCCGCTGTTCGGCGAATTAAAAACGTGTTTACGCAAAGATCAATTCATCTTCAAAAAACGCCTTCATGGTATTAAAAAAATCAACGATGAAACTAAGCAAGCAAACATAGCGCAAAAAATAGCAGAAGATATTAGTCGTTCGCAGCAATTGCGCGAGCAACGTTTGGCCGCATTGCCTAAAGTGACCTACCCAGAGCAACTTCCTGTTAGCCAAAAGAAAGATGACATTAAACAGGCGATTGCCAATAACCAAGTGGTGATCATTGCCGGTGAAACTGGCTCTGGTAAAACGACGCAGATCCCAAAAATGTGTTTAGAGCTTGGCCGCGGTGTTGACGGATACATTGGCCACACCCAGCCTCGCCGACTCGCGGCTCGAAGTGTCGCGAATCGTATTGCTGAAGAAATGCAATGCGAGCTAGGTCAACAAGTGGGTTTTAAAATTCGTTTTAGTGACCAAGTTTCTGACAATAGCTATATTAAATTGATGACAGACGGTATTCTGCTGGCTGAAATTCAACAAGACAGATACCTAAATCAGTACGATACCATCATCATCGATGAAGCCCACGAACGTAGCCTGAATATCGATTTCATCTTAGGCTATTTAAAAAATTTACTGCCAAAACGTCCTGACTTAAAAGTTATTATTACCTCAGCGACGATTGACCCAGAGCGTTTTTCTAAACATTTTGATGATGCACCCATCATCGAAGTATCCGGTCGAACTTTCCCAGTAGAGGTTCGTTATAGACCAACCACTGAAATCAACAAAGACGAGATGGAAGCGGATGGTGACCAATTACAGGGTATTTTTGATGCCGTTGATGAGCTTTGCGATGAAGGCCCTGGCGATATTCTGATTTTTATGAACGGTGAACGAGAAATTCGCGATACCGCTGATGCGTTATCAAAGCGAAACCTCAAAGGCACGGATGTTTTACCGCTATATTCGCGTTTATCAAACGCAGAACAAAACCGAATTTTTGCGCCGCATAGCCGCCGTCATATTATTTTAGCTACCAACGTGGCTGAAACATCACTAACGGTGCCGGGTATTCGCTATGTTATCGACCCTGGTACCGCGCGCATCAGCCGTTATAGCTATCGTACCAAGGTACAACGATTACCGATTGAGCCAATTTCACAAGCCAGTGCCAATCAGCGTAAAGGTCGCTGTGGTCGTATCGAAGCGGGTATCTGTATTCGTTTGTATAGCGAAGAAGACTTTAATTCGCGCCCAGAGTTTACTGATCCTGAAATTTTACGCACCAATTTAGCATCTGTTATTTTGCAAATGCTTGGTTTAGGGCTTGGCGACATGCAGCAGTTCCCGTTCGTGCAAGCGCCAGATAGCCGAAATATCAACGATGGTTTAACGCTACTTGAAGAGCTCGAAGCCATTAAGCCAGCTAAACGTCATAAAAAGACTGAGCTTACTAAATCAGGCAGAAGTTTAAGCCGTTTACCAGTTGATCCACGGTTAGCTAAAATGGTGCTGACTGCCGATGGCTTAGGTGCACTGCGTGAAGTGATTATTATTGTTGCGGCATTGTCGATTCAAGACCCAAGAGAGCGACCACAAGAAAAACGCGGTGCAGCGGATGAAAAGCATGGCCGTTTTGATGACCCTGATTCAGACTTTATCGCCTTTTTAAATCTGTGGAATTACCTTGAAGAGCAGCAATCTGAATTGAGCAATAGCCAGTTTAGAAAGTTATGCCAAAAGGACTTTTTAGCTTATATGCGTATTCGCGAATGGCAAGATATTGTTTATCAGCTATCAACGGTATGTAATGAAATGGGCATGAAGGCTACTACAAATGTTGCTGATAGCGAGCGAATTCATCAATCTTTATTAAGCGGTATGTTAAGTCATATTGGTTTTAAAGATGAAAAACAAATTTATAAAGGCGCCCGCAACAGCCAATTCCATATTTTCCCAGGTTCAGGATTATTTAAAAAGAGCCCAAAATGGATTATGTCGGCAGAGCTTGTTGAGACCAGTAAGCTTTATGCGCGGATCAACGCGCGCATAGACTTGAAATGGGTTGAAGGCTTTGCACAGCATTTAGTAAAGCGCAGCTACAGTGAACCGCATTGGGAGAAAAAGCCGGGTGCAGTTATCGCGTTTGAGCAGCAAACCTTGTATGGCCTATTAATTGTTAATAAGCGCCGCTGTGTATACAGCAATATTGATCCTAAAGTAAGTCGCGAGTTGTTTATTCGCACCGCTTTAGTAGAGCAAGAACTGGGTCAAAATGAAGGCTTTTTACAATATAACCAAGAGTTAATTGAAGATATTCAGGTTCTTGAAAATAAATCTCGCCGCCGTGATATTTTAGTTGATGAACAAACCCTGTTTGAATTCTACGACAAGAAAATTCCACAAGATGTAAATAATCGTGCCGCGTTTAATAAGTGGTGGAAAGGGCAAAAGCAAAAAGATAAGCGCTTTTTGCACATGTCTCGAGAAGAATTAATGCAGCATGGTGCTGATCATGTTACCGAGTTTGATTACCCAGATACTTGGCAGCAAGAGAACTTGCTATTACCACTGGCTTATCACTTTGATCCAGGGCAAGCCGTTGATGGTGTTGCGGTACAAATTCCAGTTGCACTGTTAAATCAAGTACAAGAAACTGGCTTTGATTGGCATATTCCTGCATTTAGGCATGAGTTAATTTGTGCGCTTATCAAGTCGCTACCAAAAACGATCCGCCGCAACTTTGTGCCTGCGCCAAACTACGCCGATGCGGTACTTGCTGCAATCGAGCCGATGCAAGGCAACTTAATTGATGCAATTAGTACGCGCTTATTACGTATGACAGGTGTGCGTGTTGAGCCAGATGCATGGGATTTATCAACCCTTGCTCCGCATTTACGCTTACAGTTTGAAGTACGCGATGAACACGATAAGTTACTCGCTCGCGGGTTAAATCTATCTAAACTAAAAGCCCAGTTACAAGGTAAGGTAACGGATACCTTATCGAAAGTAGCCGACAAGGGTATAGAGAAAGCTGATTTGACCGAGTGGAGCTTTGGTGAGTTACCGAGCTCTTACGTGAAAAAGCAAGGTCAATACGAAATCAAAGCGTTTCCAGCGCTGGTGGATAAAAAAGACTCAGCAGCGGTTGAGTTATTTGATAATGAACACAAAGCACAGCAGGCGCACCAACAAGGTTTACGTCGCTTAGTGTTATTAAACGTGCCATCACCAATTAAGTATTTACAACAAAACCTACCGAACAAATCTAAATTAGGTTTGTACTTTAATCCTTTTGGTAAGGTCAATGACTTAATTGATGACTGTATCGCTGCAGCCGTCGATAGCCTATTAACTAAATACGGCAACATTCGCACTGCAGATGCGTTTGAAAAGGCAAAAGAACAAATTCGCGGCGAGCTCGGTGATACGGTTGTTGAGATCGCTACCCAAGTAGAGCAAGTGTTGAGTATTGCTCATGGCTTAAATAAACGTATGAAAGGACGCGTTGATTTAACCATGATCACGGCGCACGGTGATATTAAATCACAGTTACAAAGCTTAGTTTTCAAAGGCTTTGTTAGCCAGCACGGCGCAGCAAAAATGACGGATTTAATTCGTTACTTAAAAGCCATTGAACGCCGCTTAGAAAAGCTCCCTGTTGACCCTAATCGTGATAGGTTGTGTGTGCTTGAGCTTGAAAAAGTAGCTGAGCAATATCAAAAATTAGCTAATAAAATTCCTAAGGGTATGCCAATTCCTGAAGAGATCAGTGCGATATTTTGGATGCAACAGGAGTTACGTGTTTCTTTATTTGCACAAACACTAGGGACACCTTATCCTGTATCTGCTAAACGTGTTTTAAACGCAATCAAAGAATGTGAGTTATAATACTAAGGAATGAGCAATGGGTTAGCGCCTCCTTGCTTTAAGTTACAAACACAGATGCTAAAAGGAGATTATGTGGGCATTGAAAAGGAAAGACCGATCTCAGTTCCTGAGCGTACGGTAAATCGACCGCGTCCAACCATTTTGGTCGTCGATGATGAATATTTTAATTTTGAAATGCTCAAAGCAAGCCTTGGGGATGAGTTTTCATTAAGTTATGCAAATTCAGGCGCATCGTGTTTAACTTCAGCCATTGCAGAGCCGCCGGATGCTATACTACTCGATGTGTGTATGCCGGGCTTAGATGGTTATGATACTTGCCGCTTACTAAAAAACACCCCAGAAACAGAGCAGATTCCTGTTGTCATGGTGTCTGGCCTTGAAACCGAGCTTGAACAAAAAGCGGGGTTTGATGCCGGGTGTGACGCCTATGTAGTGAAGCCTTTTTCTGTTAAAACATTAATAGAGAAAATAAAAACACTGGTATAGGAGGCCATATGTTTCATGAGGAGAAACGCGACTTTCGCCGCATGCAAATTCATACCCCTGCAAAACTAATCCCATTAGATGTTGTTAATGGCGAAGAAATTCAGGCTATGTGCACTGATTTAAGTGCAACAGGGCTGGCAATTCACCTTGATGAAGTTTTAGAAATAGGCAGTCTGTATCGGGTGTTAATTGCTTCGACTAGCACGGCTATTACCTCATTTGATGCAACAGCCCGTGTGATACGAGCAACCAAGGAGCAAGATGGCTCCTTGAGTGCCGGTTTAGAAATTGTAAATTTTAACTAGTAAACTTTACAGATCAGGCCTTTAAGATAAAAGCCTTCTGGGTAGCTGCCAGCAATCGGGTGGTCGGCAGCTTGGTTTAGTCGCTCCATGATCAATAAGTCTTTACCTGCATCAAGGGCAGCATCTGCAACCACTTTTTGAAATAAATTTTGCTCCATTAATCCAGAACACGAGAAGGTGAGTAAGGTTCCACCTGGTTTTAAGATTTGCATCGCAATCATATTAATATCTTTATAACCACGGCAAGCACCGGTTAACTGCGCTTTGTTGTCAGCAAATTTTGGTGGATCCATAACGATAGTATCAAATTGCACACCTTCATCACGGTATTGGCGCAATAACTTAAAAACATCTTGTTTCACAAAATCAACTTTAGATAAGTCAAGGTTGTTATGCTCAACGTTACGCTTAGCCGTATCGAGCGCTGGCTGTGACACATCGACGTTAGTAACGTGTTTACAACCGCCACGCAAAGCATAGAGCGAGAAAGTACCTGTGTAGCTAAAGCAGTTTAATACTGTTTTGTCTTTAACAAACCGCTCAAGAGCTGCACGACTATCACGTTGATCTAAGTAAAAGCCTGTTTTGTGGCCTTCAAGAATGTCTACTTCGAGTTTTAAGCCATTTTCTTCAATGACGACTGGCTCTGTTGGTTCTTTACCCCAAAGTAGGCCCTTGATTGGCTCAAGACCTTCTTTGGTACGGACATCAACGTCTGATCGCTCATAAATATCGCAGCCTGGGAAAATGGCCATAAGTGCAGCAACAATTTCACCTTTATGGCGTTCTGCACCGGCACTAAGTAGTTGACACACCAGTACATTATCAAATTTATCGATAGTGATGCCTGGCAAGTAGTCAGACTCAGCAGCGCTTAAACGAAAACCCGTTAAGCCGCCTTCGCTGATCACCTGTTCGCGCGCAGCATAGGCACGGCGCAAACGCTTTTCAAAAAATGCTTGGTCAATGATTTCGTTTTGATCGAAGCTCCATACGCGAGCACGAATTTGCGATTGCGGGCTGTAAGCTGCAATCGCTAAAAATTTACCGTCATTGTCATAGATAGTGACAGTGTCACCTAGTCCTGGCTTACCTTTTACTTTTTTAATGGCTTTAGAGAACACCCAAGGGTGTTTTCTTTTTAATGATTTTTCTCGTCCAGCTTGCAGGTAAATAGCAGATGACATAGGGATTCTCGCGTCAAACAAAAGGGGGCATAGTTTAATGAAGCACTGGCAAACATACAATGAATGTTTTGAACAAATCCAGTAAGCACGCTAAAGTAAGCATAATTTCAATCAGTTAATGGTGATAGCCAGTATATGCAGCCAGAAATAGACTTTGCAGCTTTAGAAACTCAGTGTCGAGACTTTATTTTGTCTTTACTCCATGCCGATGTCGCACACGACATTAGTCATATTGAGCGAGTAGTGAGGGTTGCAAAACAATTATGTATCGCCGAGCAGGCAGAAATGGCTGTGGTGTTACCCGCAGCTTGGTTACATGATTGTGTTGCGGTTGCTAAAAACCACCCAGACAGGGCAAAAGCATCGACCATGGCTGCAGATAAGGCGTTAAGCTTTTTAGCTTCAATTAATTATCCTGAGCAGTATTTTAGTG
Organism: Pseudoalteromonas sp. 0802; assembly: GCF_013350085.1. Lineage (NCBI taxonomy): Bacteria > Pseudomonadati > Pseudomonadota > Gammaproteobacteria > Alteromonadales > Pseudoalteromonadaceae > Pseudoalteromonas > Pseudoalteromonas sp. 0802. The sequence continues at coordinate 75,641 of NZ_JABVXE010000014.1, forward strand.
CTATTCATCATGCTATTGCGGCACATAGCTTTAGTGCCAATATCAAAGTCCAAAGTGTCGAAGCGCAAATTGTGCAGGATGCAGATCGAATGGATGCATTAGGTGCAATTGGTGTGAGTCGCTGTATGAAAGTAGGGGGCTCAATTGGTCGCTACTTGTATCATAAAGACGACCCATTTTGCTTAAACCGAGAACCTGACGATACAAAATACACCCTAGATCATTTTTTCATTAAGTTGTTGCACATTAGCGAGAGTATGAACACGCCATCAGCAAAAGATGAAGCCAAAAGACGTACAGCTTACATGCTCGAATTTTTAGAGCAGTTAAAAACCGAAATTGGTGAGTAACATGGTTATTCCATCTTTACGTGGTGTTGATCATTGCCACTTAAATGTTGATGATTTAGCGGCTGCTCTAAAGTGGTATCAGCAAGTACTTGGCTTTAATGTTGTACCAGAGCTTGCTTTTTGGGATGAAGGAAAAGGGCCTTTAACTTTAGAAGACCAAGCAAAGACAATTCGTTTAGCACTCTTTGAAGCAGACGGTAGAAGCAAAGGTATTGCCTTTGGCGCAAATGCAGAACAGTTTTTAGCATGGCTTGAGCATCTCGCTCAGTTTGATATTAAAACATTTGTTGCTGACCACGGTGTTACTTATTCAATGTATTTCAAAGATTGTGCTGGTAATAGCCATGAAATTACTTCGCATGATTACGGTGCAATTAAAAAAGGCCTCAAATGAGGCCCTAAGATATTAGCTCGTATAAGTATTTTTGATTTCTATGATGCTATCTATTTGACCGATAAATAAATCAACTAGTTGCGGGTCAAAATGCTTACCGGCTTCGTCTTTCAATAAGTCGATGGCTTCTTCAACCGACCAGGCTTTTTTATAAGGGCGTTTTGAGGTTAAAGCATCAAACACATCTGCAATTGTCACGATACGCCCTTCTATACTTATCTCTTCGCCTTTCAGGCCATACGGATAGCCCGTACCATCCCATTTTTCATGGTGTTCAAGGGCAAGCTTATGAGCAAGCTGTAATAGCGGCGAAGTTGAGTTCTCTAAAATCTTCGCACCGATTAAGGCATGTTGTTTCATGTGCTCGTATTCGTTTTCGTTTAAGCGGCCAGGTTTTAATAGTACTGAATCAGGAATACCTATCTTACCTACATCATGCATAGGCGCTGCCTGTTTAAGCTGTTCGGCTTCGTACTCACTCATGCCATAGGCAAGGGCGAGTACTTTACTGTAACGGCTCATTCTTGCAATGTGCTCACCAGTGTCGGTGTCTTTATATTCTGCGGCGCGGCCTAAACGTTGTATCAAATCAATATGGGCTAATTGCAGTTGTTCAGCTTGCACTAAAGATAAATGATTTTTAACCCGTGCTCTGACAATCGCAGGGCTAATTGGTTTGGTAATATAATCGACTGCACCTAGAGCAAAGCCTTCAGACTCATCCTGCTCATGAGAAAGTGCGGTAACAAAGATAACAGGAATATGAGCGGTTTTAGGGTTTGCTTTTAACACTTTACAGACTTCGAAGCCACTCATGTCGGGCATCATAATATCGAGCAAAATCAACTTAGGAGGTTCATTCTCAATAAGCTGAAGAGCAAGCTCGCCAGATTTTGCAAACGATAAGCGATAATCGTTAGCGAGTACTTCACGGATCACTTTTAAATTGGCTGGTTCATCATCGACGACCAAAATTCTTGCACGTTCTGAGATTTGCGTCATAGGTGTTCCTTAGCAGCTTGGAGAGTGTGCTTTAAAGCTGATAAAGCAGTGCTTGCTGCATCAAAGTCAAAGTTTTCAAAATGCGCACAAATTTCAACAACCTGCTCTTGGTAGGTTGCCGGTGCTTGGGATTGCACTTGGCTTAATAAATCATCGTCTATTTCTGCATGCTCAGCTTGCGCTTGCAGTGCCTCAATTTGGCTAATAAATGCCCCCAACGACGTTTCGTGTATGGGTTGCTGTTGTGAACTAGACTGCGGCTGATCTGCAAGCAATGCAATCAGTGTTTGCCATTCCTGTTCGCACTCGGCAATGAGTGTGGGGAAGCTTTCCTTTTCGCGTTCTTTCTCAGCGTTTGATAACAAGTATAATAATTTTGCTAGTGCTAAATTACCCGCGACTCCTTTAAGAGTATGCAAAATTGCTTTTTGTTCGTCTTCACTGAGTTTCTGATCCTTCAGTCGTAGAATACTCTGTTGATGATTGCTTAGGAATAAGCCAATTTCCGTATTTAATTTCTCTTTGCTTCCCCACATCAAAACACCTTTGTCGTAGTTGATGTGCTTTTTCTCATCACCGACTTTATTGTTAGTGATTTTATTTACTTCTAAACCAAGCACTTTCGCAATTTCATGGTTCAGCTGGTTAATATCAACGGGTTTATTTGCAAAGCCATTCATACCGGCTTGTTTAGTGGTAATTTTATCTTGTTGTAAAACACTCGCCGTCAACGCGATGATAGGTGTAATTTTTAAGCATCTGATTTTCTCTATTTCGCGGATTTCTTTACAGGCCGTAATGCCATCACATTCCGGCATATGTATATCCATCAAAATCACATCAAAGCTTTGCTGTTCAAATGCTGCAATGGCTTCAAGGCCATTTTGAGCCGTACTGATGGTGTGCCCAGCTTGCGATAATAAAATGTTCAGTAGCTCAACATTTTGCTCAATGTCATCAACCACTAATATGCGAAGTTTTGGTAAGTTTAATTGATTACAAGTTAGGGTATCGACTTGGCTGATATCACCTTCTTGTAAAGGTAGGGTAAAGTAGAAGCAGCTGCCTTTACCTTCTTCACTAATAGCACCAATTGAACCACCCATTAACTCAACAAGCTGCTTACTAATAGTTGTGCCAAGACCTGTGCCACCAAATCGGCGTGTCATGGTGCCGTCGGCTTGTTCAAATGGCTGGAAAATAGCTTCTAAGCGGTGCTTGGCTATGCCAATACCACTGTCTTGCACTTCGAAAAACAATTGTTTGTTTTGAGTTTGGCTCACCGTAATTGTGACAGAGCCTTGCTCGGTAAATTTGATAGCATTACCAATTAAGTTATTCATTACTTGACGAATACGGGACTCGTCGCCAATATAAATGGGTGCAACATTTTCAGCGATGATTAAATCAAGCAGGATATCTTTGCGCTTCGCCTCAAGCCAAAAGGTCGATACAATGTTGTCGAGCAAGGCTTGTAAGTTAAAGTGCTCAGCCTGAATATCGAGTTTGCCTTTTTCTAGTTTTGCCGAATCAAGCACCTCGTTTAGTAAATGCAGCAGTGAACGAGCTGACTTATTCACAGTAATGATATGCTTTTGTTGCTCTTTACTGAGCGGACTATCCATTAATATGTCGCTAAAGCCGATAATTGCATTCATTGGCGTGCGTATTTCATGGCTCATGTTTGCCATAAACGATTGTTTAGCTTGCGCTGCAGCCTCTGCTTCTTGTTTAGCCTTTTTGAGGGATTCTTCATATTCGTGGCGCGCAGTGATATCGATAAGTACACCATCAATCCACTTTTGCTCAGAATCACTATTTTCGTTAATTGTTCCTTGGTCTAAAACCCACACAACGTTTCCATTTCGATGGAGAATACGGTACTCAACCGCATATTGGTTTTTTTCAGCTATGGCTTTTTCCATAACTTTATCAATATGCGCTACATCATCGTTATTAATGATTTGAGCAAATGTAACTGTGCCATCGGTAAACTCTTCAGGGCTGTAACCAGTTAAGTCAGCAACACTGGGGCTTATAAACTTCATCGTCCAGTGTTCATCTAACAAACAACGAAATACAGCGCCGGGAGTATTGTTCATTAAGGTACGATATTGCTTTTCTTTTTCTTCGAGACTTTGCTGCAGTGCACGTTGCTCAGTTAAATCGGTTATAAAGCCTACAAACAATGTTTCTGCGTTAGGTTGTTTTACTTCCCCAAGCCCAAGTCGAATCGGGAATAAATGACCATCTTTATGTTTTGCAAATACATTGCGGTTAACGCCAATCACTTTTTTAACTTCATGCTTGCTACTGTCCGCTAAGTAACCATCATGTTGCGCGGCTATATCGTCGTTCATTAATAGTTTTACGTTTTTACCTAACACTTCATCTTGTCGCCAACCAAAAATAGTTTCTGCGGATTTATTAAAGCTTAAAATAATGCCATGAATATTAATTGTTACGATGCCATCTATTGCAGTGCCTAAAATAGCATCCAAGCGCGACTCTTCTGCTGATTTTTCTGCCAGTAATAAGCGAAAACGCACCATGCCATTAATGATACCAACCAAAGCGGTTAATAATACGGTGGCAAATGAAACGCTAATGGCGATAAAAGTGAGTTGTGAGGTTTGAACGTTTTCAGATAACAAAGGTGAGGTTGCAACAAAGCGAGTGGCGGCCATTCCCATATAGTGCATACCAGCCACAGCAAAGCCAAAGATAATGGCGCAAATGACACGGGTTTGAAACACAGTGAGTTTTTTAAAATACTCACCTAGGTGAAATCGCGCATATAAGCCGACAAAAGATAATGCAACAGCCATCACAATAGATGCTGCAAACCAAGCTGGGTCGTAGCGAAGCAGCGGACTCATTTGCATGGCTGCCATCCCAGAGTAGTGCATTGCACCAATGCCAGAGCCAAGTAATACAGAGCCAATGAGTAGCTTTATTGTTGTTGGTATTTGCTTTAAATCTTTGCGTTTCAAAAATGAAAATGCGGTATAGCAGGCTAAAAATGCAGGAATAAATGAAAAAAATGTCAGTGTAGGGTCGTACTCCACGGTGGTGCATAATGAAAAAGCTAGCATGCCGATAAAGTGCATACTCCAAATCCCACCTGACATTACCAAGGCACTTGTTGCACTGCCTAATTTACGGTACGAATCAAATTGAGTTCTATTTGCTAGATCAATGATATGGAGTGAAAAATAAGCAGCAAAAATAGCCGTAGCAATAGAAAGAGCAACTAAGCTTGGATCATAGACACCACTTACTATTAAGCTGGGGTCTTGATCGGTGATAAAAAATTTCGCGAGCATAATATTTTTTTGAAACGGCTTATTATAGCAGTCTAATACAAATTGTTCTGAATTTAGAGAAAAACCTATCACTTAAGTACGTAGGATTCAAAACCTTGGCTATATTTAATTAAAAAGGAGTAGTTCGAGGTGGGTAGATGAGAAGAACCGAGCAAACATTAGTTGAGCAAATGCAGATTAATGATGTAGAAATCCAACACAGAATGAGCTTATTAGGGCTGACTTCAAATAGTCTGTCATCTCTTTTGAACTATAAACCTATAATCGAATCAGCCATCGAAAATGTAGTGAATGAGTTTTATAAAAAACAAACCGAAGTGGATGAAATTTCGTTACTAATTGGTGATGCAGATACTTTAACACGACTCAGAGATGCACAAAGGCAGTATATAATCGATTTATTTTGTGGTCGTTACGAGCATGAATATGTTAACAACCGTCTACGGATTGGTATGGTGCATAAGCGTATTGGGGTAGAGCCAAAGCTTTACTTATCGGCGGTGTGTACTTTAAAAGAGCTCATTTTTAATGTGCTTCGCACCACAATAAGCGATCAAGATGAGTTAAATCAGACCCTTACCATCATTGATAAATTGATTTACTTTGATACGACGTTGGTCTTTGATACTTATATCGACAGCTTAGTGGGTGAAATTGAAAATGCGAAACGCCGCACCGAAGTCTATGCGAAAGGCCTTGAAGAAAAAGTAGCTCAGCGCACTCAAGAACTTGAGAAACTCGCTAAACTCGACCCACTCACCAACCTCTACAATCGCCGTGTAATGCAAGAGCTATTACAACGCGACCTTGCCAGAGCCAGACGTCACAAATCACCATTAACGGTTGTTTATTTTGATTTAGATGACTTTAAGTCAGTGAATGACACACAAGGCCACTTAAAAGGTGACGAAGTCCTTAAATATATAGGCCAATACTTACTTGAAAATATTCGCGAGATTGATATACCGTGCCGTTATGGCGGCGATGAATTTTGCATCATCTTACCCGATTGCGAGTTAGATAGCGCCTTTACTATTTGTGAAAAACTTATAGCCGCATTTGAACAACAATACCCTGAGCTTCATCTAAGTTTTGGTCTTATTGCAGCGCCACTTGATAGCACGGTAGATGCTGAAGAGTTAATTAATCGAGCCGACAAAAAAATGTATCAGGCAAAAGAGCATAAGGGTTCATACATTATGCGTTAGCGAGTCATACGCTTTACAAAAACAACGACGAATAAAGCAAGCGAAAAGCTACCACAAAATGCTTCTATGGCTGCGATTAACCTCGAAAAACCTATTGGCGTAATGTCACCATAGCCAAGGGTTGTAAAAGTCACCACGCTGAAGTAAAAACTATTCAACAATGCCGACAAATTGCTTTGAAATGAGTTTTCAAAGCTCAGTTGCATCACAGAATCTTGATAACTTACCCCGAATAAGAAATAACAAAATGCACAGCAAATAATGAGTGACAGACTAAAGCGAATGACATTTTCGGGCTTTTCGCCATAACCACATAACATATCTATAAAGCTGGAAGTAATTTGCTTGGTTGAGCCTTTTCGGTATTGCGCATGACGCATTCTTAATTCTTTGTAGGTGAAGTTACCGGCGAGCTCAAAAAGCCCTTGATGTTCAGAGGCTTTTCTTAAATTGCGATATATTTCTTCAGATTGCTCAAATAAGTCTCGTGCTTCATCATGCTGTTTATTTTTACGTGCTTTAAATGCAGCCGCTTCTTGTAATAATTGGTCACCCAATTCGATGTTATCAATTCTGCTGTCGTTGAGCTTAATACCTAGTAAGTTGGTATTTTTTAAATCACAGTAATGCAAACTCGCGCTATGTAAATTAGCTTTCATTAATGAAGCATTGGCTATTTTATTATTAAATAGGTGAGCGCCCGTTAAATTCGCACGATAAAAATTACAATAGGAGAGATCATAACCTTCTTCGTCATCCTGCTTTATTAAGTTAAGTCCTGAAAGGTTCGCTCTTTGCAATTGCAGGCCTTCTAATAAGCCACCTTTTTTTGCATAGCGCTCTAATTTTTGGGTTAGATCTAGCCCTGATTTATCAAATTTACTATCATGCCAAAAGCAAAATCCAGAGCCCATATCTGTTTCTTGGCACTTGTTACCTGTTGGTGAGGTATAACTACAACATGGTTTGTCAGGCATAAAGGTGAAAACTTATTTGTGAGTCATCTTTATAGATTAGCAGCTATTTAGCAGGGTAAAATGGAATCTCTTATTTTTATTAATCGAATTGGCTGACCTTTGTTGGATTACACCCTAAAGCGCAGTAAACGCAGAACCACAGTGGCAATTAAAGTTGCCGAGCAGAAATTGACCGTTTATGCGCCTTTTTATGTTTCACAAACTGAGATTGATGCCTGGTTAAAGACCAAGCAAGGTTGGGTCGCTGAACAAATAGCCAAACAATCCATTCATGCTGAGCGCCGTCAACTACCATTAGTAAACGCCACTATTAAGTTGTTTGGGCAAAACGTGCCGATAGTATTCGCTAAAGGCCCGAAAAGCATGTGGCAACAAGATGCACAGTCTCAGCTTACCTTATCAATATCATCACGTGTCAAACATCAAGAAGCTAACTACCTCGCTTTGCTGGAGCAGTTTTTACATGAAAAGCTTGAGAGCTATATCGAAATGCGTGTTCATGATTATTGTGTACAGATGTCTGAATCGCTCCCTACAAAGCTTAAAATTCAACATTATAAACGTCGTTGGGGCAGTTGTAATAAACGCCGCGAGCTGACTTTTAACTTACATTTAGCAAGTGCGCCAACCTGGGTGATTGATTATGTGGTTGTACATGAGCTTGCGCATCTTTTACATATGAACCATAGCGCTAAGTTCTGGCAACGTGTGAACCAGTATTATCCAAATTATAAAAAAGCCGAGCAATGGTTAAAAGCAAATGGAAGTAGTTTGAGTTGGTAGATTAAGTTAGCGAGAGTAAAGTTAGCGAGAGTAAAGTTAGCGAGAGTAAAGTTAGCGAGAGTAAAGTTAGCGAGAGTAAAGTTAGCGAGAGTAAAGTTAGCGAGGG
>NZ_JABVXE010000015.1:0-80995 GCF_013350085.1 Pseudoalteromonas sp. 0802
TAAGTACGCAGTCTGACAAAATTAACGAAGAGTATTGTGCAATAGGAGGAGTCCATATAAGGTACTTTAGTGCCGAAAATTTAAGGAGCCGTCAGCTTTCAGCTGTCAGTTTTGAGCCGAGCTGTGTTGTTTATGGGTCAGGCATAGGTTGATGAAATGGTGTTGTATGTAAGACGCGCCAAGCAAGCGTGACGCCTACGGTGTAGGAGGCGTATTAACGCCGAACAGCTTTATTTTATTCACGGCTAAAGCCGTTCCCACGTTTGATGTAGGCGTGAAATTTATTTCGCGCGCATTCTTGTAGGTCGTGCTTTAGCGCGTCATTGATGAAACGTATGCAATATCTTGTCGCCATAAATGACGACCTACACTAACATAATCGCATCTCGCACCTCGCATCTCGCAATTCGCACCTAGCAACTTTTACCGCACTTTATTCATCTCTTTCCAACTGGCTTTTAGGCTGTTGGCAAAGCTGATGAACTTTTCTTTCATGGTACGTTTAACCGAAATCTCGACTGAGCCTAGCCATACATTACCTTCAATAGTGATGGTTGGGCCTTGGCCTTTATTTAAGGCAACTGATTTATTCTCTACGCTGCCAATCACGCTAAATAATTTAGATACCACATTTACATGTTCTGGCACGTAGATTTCGTCGTTACCTAAAATACAGTTCACGTAAATGGTGACATGCTGATGTTGGAAAATTGCTTCGCTAAAGTCGAGTTCGATTGAACCTAGGCAGTTTGTTAGGTGAATTTCTTTTGGTACTACCCATTGGCCGCTGCGCTCATTTGAACCCAAAATACTCCTAAGCTGCAGGCTTTCGTTGTCGCTGCTGTGGCTGTAGTGAGGTTTAAATTGCGCATGCTTATGCGATTTGTAATCAATATCTGCCTTCAGATCTAAATCAGTAACTAGTTCAACCAGTACTTCGTTGCTGGTGGCTGCCATTGCCTGGTCTAGGCGGCGTTCGAATGCTTCGGCTGAAATAACAGCATGACTGTAGTTATAAATGAGTTGATCAATGACTTCTTCTCTTACTTGATCGATTGGGCGATCTTCAAGTTTAACGGCCATGGTAGTTCCCTGTTGTGATTTTAAAGGTGATTTTTTAGTTATTAATAACGAAGCAAGGCTTAGGCCAAAATTTATTTTCATATAAATCAATGGTTTGTGTTTTTGTGCTAATAAGCAACTTCGTTAAATTAACCACAGATTAATAAAATCAGCAACTAAATGGTTATTTTTGCAACATCGTGAACTTCTTACCGAGCAGCTTGTAAATCTTTACCTAAATGAATATAAATAGGCGCTGAATGACTGGTTAACTTGCTGAAAATAAACAAATAAATAGTTGGCATTATAGTCGCATTAGTAAAAGTGTCTTTAATCAAAAGGAGAAAGATTATGAACACTTTTAACAAATCTATGATTGCCGCTTTAGTAATTGGTGCAACTAGCATGTCAGCTCAGGCAAGCAGCTGGGAAAATGAAAGTAAAGATGCTTGGATTGATGGTAAGGCAGAAACTGTGCTTCTTATGAACACAAACCTTAACAACTTTGACATCAACACTGATGTAACGAATGGCAAGGTTGTACTTACAGGTAAAGTTGATAGCGAATTAGATAAAGAGCTTGCTGAAGAGCTAGTTCTTAGCCTAGACGGTGTTAGCTCTGTTGATAACAAACTAACTGTTGTTAAAAACATGAAAGCTAAGCACATGAAATCAGACAAAGCTGATTCAGCAGAAAGCGACTTAACCGACGCAAAAATCAGTACTGTAATCACGACACGTTATTTATTTAACTCAGAAGTAGGTGGTACAGACATCGATGTTGATACCGACATGGGTGTGGTAACACTAAAAGGTACTGTTGAGTCTGATGCAGAAAAGCAATTAGCGGTTAGCATTGCTGAAAATGCTGAAGATGTTCGCAAAGTAATCGATGAATTAACGATTGTTGCTGAATAATAGCAAGCCCAATATAGCCCAGCTTTGGCTGGGCTTATCTTTTTCAAGGAGTGAGTCATGGATTTAATACGTATTATTTTATCGGTTTTAATTCCACCTCTCGGCGTATTTTTACAGGTAGGTTTAGGTGCGCAGTTCTGGATTAATATTCTTTTAACCTTATTAGGGTACATTCCAGGTTTGATTCATGCTGTGTATATCATCGCTAAGCGATAATCACCGCATTAATCTACAAGGATGGGTAATGGAGCACAGCAAGGAGTTGCTGTAGGAGTAACGGACGATAAACCGCAAGGAGTTTACAGTATGGATAATGTAACTACGCACAAAGGACAACAAGGAAGTAACAAGGCGTTATGGAGTAGCGCACAATGGCAACGCTTTATGGATAAAGTGAATGGAGATGATAGCAAGGAATAAGCTTAGGCAGGAGCCAAACAGGATGAAGCTAGCGTAAGGAGGAGACTATATGGAACAAGTACAAACGCAACCAATACAAGGATTGACCGACAAAGGAGTTGCTTTATGGAACAAGCAACAGTGGCACGAATTTATGGAACACGCGAAAGCGGTTGCGCCACGACTAACAGGGAAGGCTGACGATAAAAACCCGATGTCATCTTCAGGTGACATCGGGTTTTTAACTACTTCAGCAATTTATCTTTATAACTTAAATTGATTCACCGTCTTATTTAAAGCGGCTGCCAATTCATTCAAATCACGTGCTTCATCCGCCAATTCATGGGCATGATCCGCAGTGCTATTCACTAAGTGATTAATCGCTGCCAAGCTATTGTTAATATCTTCTGCAACCACAGTTTGCTGCTCTGTCGAAGTCGCAATTTGATGACTTTGATCTTGCACATTTGTCACAGATTGGGCGATATCTTGTAGAGCTTGCAATACAATTTGTGTTTGCTCAACTGAGCCTTCAGCACGCTCTTGACCTTGTTGCATCATAGTCGATGCTTGTTGGGCAATTTGCTGTAAACGGCTGATCATGTTGCGAATATCATCTGTTGATTCTTGCGTTCTGCTTGCCAGTGAACGAACTTCATCAGCAACAACAGCGAAGCCTCGACCTTGCTCGCCAGCACGGGCTGCTTCTATCGCCGCGTTTAGTGCGAGTAAGTTGGTTTGCTCTGCTATTGAGTTGATAACATCAACTACCGCGCCAATGTTGCCACTTTCTTGCTCAAGACCCGCAACCACTTTAGACGCTTCACCAATATGGCTTGCAAGAGCGGTCATGACTGACTGAGCTTGAGTAGAACGCTTCGTACCGTCAACGGTAATGGTTTGCACTTCTTCAGCGGCATTATTGGTGTGCTGGGCATTGCGCGAGATTTCCATCACTGTAGACGCCATTTCGGTTACTGCCGCACTTACACTATCAACTTGTTGCTTTTCTTGCTGAATTTCATCGTTAGTTTTTTGCGATACAATTTTTAACTGGCTTGCAGCTTGGCTAAGTTGCTCGGCCTGCGCAGCAGTATTAAGCATCATTGCACGTAGCTTATCGATGAAGGTATTCATGTGATGAGCAAGTTGGCCCACTTCATCATTACTCTTGATTTCGATTTTCTGTGTTAAATCGCCATCACCTGATGCGATATCACGCATAATGTAAGTCAGTTTAGTCAGCGGCTTGGTGATCATTTGCGTGGCCCAGAAGATCATCGCAATGATAATCGCAAGAATGATGATCACTGAGGTTGTGGTTGTCATCACTGCATCATTTACTGGCTCATCAATCATACTTGTTGGAATTAAAATACCCACGTACCAATCAAGGTAAGGGGTTTCTAGCTCAAGGCGGTTGTATACAACGTAATATTGCTCACCTTTGAAAGTAACAAAGCTGCTGCCATCTTTTTGGCTTTTCATCGCGCGGTTTAATTCGCTAAAGCCTGATGTGTCGCTAAATTGTTTTTCGAGGGCATCTAAGCCTTCTTTGCCATTCGGACCTTCGTCAGTCACAGATAGCTTGTGGCCAGTGCGCTTAGATAAGTGCACAACCTTTTGATTGCCATCAAGTAAGAAACCAAAGCCTTGGCCATTAAAGCGAATTTCTTCAACCATGTCGTTGATATTATTTAGCTGTAAATCAACACCACCAAAGCCTATTAGTTTGTTTTGTTTATAAACAGGCTGTTGTACAACTGCAGAGGCATTACCTGTGGTTAAATCCACAGAAATAGGACCTACATAGAGTTTGTTGATCTTTAAAGCATCTTGCCACCAACCACGTTTGTAAGCGTAGTAAGGTTGGCCATTATAATGAGTGGTTCGCTCGTTTTCTTTGAAGTACTCACCTGTTGTTGCAGATGCAAAGAAGGCAGATAAGATGTTGTCATCGTTGCCACTGATACGCACAAAATCTTGATTAACGCTGTCGTATCCAGGTTGGTTATCAAGACTTTGATCACGTTCAGTCCAATTGTCGAACCAATTCACTAAATGCGGATTTGTAATGAAGGTTTGAACCACTTTACCGTATTTGGCAAAGTAACCTTGCATTGAAAGTCGCTCACTTTGTAAATAGCTGTCGGCTTCGCGTTGAATAGCTTGGCGCGATAGGTCTGCAATATGGCTAACAAAAAAACTAGACGCGATGATCAGTAGTACACTTATCGTCCCGCCGATGAGTAGTAATATTTTTTTACGTAAAGAGAGGTTATTTAACATAGGTGCACGTGTTTTTATTATCGGGTAGAGTTATCTATCTAATCATATTTGCACCCAAATCGCTATACCGTTAAGCGAACGTTAATAATAAATACTATGAGGTTGTTGGATAAATGAGTGATGAAAATAATAAACTAGTCGTTTTAGGTGCAGGTTGGCTTGGTAGTGCGCTTTGTGTTGAGGCAAAAAAATTAGCATGGCAAGTGCAGGGTACACACCGTAGTAGCGAGCACGAACATGACTTTCAGCGCCAGTTTGCGCTTGAAGGTACAGTGCTTAAACACGATGTTTCACTTGAAGATGCATGGTGGGTGTGTGCAATTCCACCGCGTAGTCGCAGCTCAGAAAGTAATTATTTAGCTACTTTGCAAGCAGGGCTTGAGCTTGCCAAGCAACTAAATTGCAAAGGCTTTATTTTATGTTCTTCGACGGGTGTTTACCCAACTGACAATGGTCATTACGACGAAAGCACAACAATTAATTGCCAATCAGCGCGCCAGCAACTGCTATTTGATGCTGAGCAGTTAGTGCTAAATGCCGGTGGTAAAGTATTGCGTTTAGCGGGCCTTGTTGGCCCTGGGCGCGACCCAGGTAAGTTTGTTGCAGGTAAAGAACTGTCTAGCTCAAGTCAGCAAGTGGTAAATATGGTACAGCAGCAAGATGTGATAGCGGCGATTTTTTCTGTAATTGGAAACTGGTCAAGCGCGAGCAGCATTTATAATGTGGTCAATCCGTCGCATCCTACAAAAGCAGATTACTACCAACAAAAATGCGCTGAGCAGGGTAATCAGCCACCGACATTTACTAGCCATGATAAAGGCGAGCGTCTCATTGATGGCTCGGCGATTGAGTCACTGAATTTTCGTTATCAAGCGCCTATTTAGTTATTTTTTAAAAGTTAGGTGGCCGCCCAGTCGGTATTTACTGCCCGGTGAGACTAAGCGCGCAAAGCTTACAATGCCTTGCGATGACCACGTTCGGCGGATCACTTGTAAGCATGGCTCTTCGTTGTACAGGTTGAGCCATTCACACATTTCTTGATTGGGCATAATCGCTTCAACCGTATGACGAGCCTCGGTAAGCGGGGCATTTTGCGATAAGTATTCATGGGGTGTTAGGCTGTGAAAATCTTGTTGTAAGTAGTCTTTAGCAAGAGCAGGGTTCACAAAACGCTCCTCAACTTGCAAAGGTTGCTCGTTCTCATTGTGCACAATCACACTTCGATAAACATGGCTGTCGACCTCGACACCCAAAGCAATCGCGATTGGGGCAATAGCGCTGATTGATTCCATCACTAAAATCGTACAACTGTAATTGCTGTTGCGCGCTTTAACTTCATCGGCAATGTTTTTGATTTCTAGTAACGAAGATTGTGATTTGAAGCTGGCAACAAAAGTACCTTGCCCTTGGCTGCGGGTTAAGATACCGGCATCGGTTAACTCACTGAGTGCACGCCTAGCTGTCATGCGGCTAACTTGAAATTGACTGGTGAGTTCGTTTTCTGAAGGGACACGGTCGTTTTCTTGCCATTCTCCCGATTGAATATTTTCCAGAATGAATTCTTTTATTTGCGCAAACTTAGGGACGCTCATTATGAAAAGATTATTTATAAGTTAACAGTGTGTTACAGGGTGGCATAATTTTCTTGTATATACAAGATGAGTTGATAAACTTTAAGCAAATTTAAATTTAGGCTCATACTGAGCCTTTAGCAAGCATCAAGATAGGTGAAAAATGCACACAACCAACAATGCTCAAGCGCTCTGGGATTTACTGATCACAGATGCCAATATCGCCACAATGGATCCTGCTGTTGATGCACCATACGGCGCCATTGAAAATGCAGCGATTGCCGTTAAAGATGGCAAAATTGCCTGGTTAGGTGCGCAAACCGATTTACCTGAGTTTGATGCATTAGCAACGCCAACTGTATCTGCAAAAGGTCAGTGGTTAACACCTGGGTTGATTGATTGTCACACTCACTTAGTGTTTGCCGGTAGCCGCGCAGAAGAATTCGAGCAGCGTTTGCAAGGTGTTAGCTACGAACAAATCGCTGCAAACGGTGGCGGTATTGCAAGCACCGTACGTGCAACTCGCGAAGCCGACCACGAAACACTGTTTGTTAGTGCTAAAGAGCGTTTAAATGCGTTATACGCAGAAGGCGTGACGACTGTCGAGGTTAAATCTGGCTATGGTCTTGATTGCGAAAATGAAATTAAACTTCTCGAAGTAGCTCGTTTACTTGGTGAGAACCACCCGGTTGATGTTAAAACCACGTTTTTAGGTGCTCATGCATTACCGCCTGAATATAAAGGCCGTAGTGATGAGTACATTGATTTGGTTTGCGGTGAGATGCTTGACCGTGTTGTTGAAGCTGATTTAGCTGATGCCGTTGATGCTTTTTGTGAAAACGTAGGCTTTAGCAACGAGCAAACTCGTCGCGTTTTTGAAGCGGCTAAAAAGCACAACTTACCGGTTAAGTTGCACGCTGAGCAGCTATCTAATCAACATGGTGCAGAGCTCGTTGCAGAATTTAATGGCTTATCGGCGGATCATATTGAACACTTAGATGAAGCAGGCATTCAAGCAATGGCCAAAGCGGGCACTGCAGCGGTATTATTGCCAGGTGCATTTTACTTTTTACGCGAAACAAAATACCCGCCAATCGAACTACTGCAGCAGTACCAAGTTCCGATTGCTATTTCAACTGACTTCAACCCTGGAACTTCACCATTATGTTCATTGCACTTAATGATGAATATGGCATGCACTATTTTCCGTATGACACCAGAGCAAGCATTAGCTGGTGTAACACGAAACGCTGCAGGTGCGTTAGGTCTTGACGATCGTGGCGTGCTAAAAGTGGGGGCTCGAGCTGATATTGCTCATTGGCAAATATCCCACCCGGCACAATTAAGTTACCAATTCGGCGTAAATAAACTGTTAAATCTGTGGATTTTGGGTAGACTTAGTTAGATAAGTTTTATTACGCAGTTTGGATTACATGTCATTGATTTTTAGTTTAGCGAGTAGTAGCACGCAACTCGTAAATTTAACAAGTGATGTAGTGCCAGTGTTTTTAGCTGGTAGCGTTTTTATGGCAATGATCTGTGCCCTATGCGTAACCCAAAACCCTATTTTAAGACTAAGCCTAGTCGTTAATGGCGTACTAGGTTTAGCTATTTTAAGCTTAGGATTACCATGGCTGGTGATCTTACTTGCTTTAGCTTTATGTTTTCATTTATGGCAAGCATTTCGCACCACTAATTGGCTTGCCATAATATTGAGTGTCTCTGCCGCAATTTCGTTCGCGGTTTTATACTCAGCCCATCTATTACTCGACACAGCCTTATATTGGCTTGTTTTCTCGGTAGTTATTTTATCTATTTCAGGGTTTTTTAATTACGAAGAGCCCGAAGAAGATGAGCAGGTTGAAGTAGAACCGCTCCATAACGATGACTTAGATGCTGCTCCACTGACTGGTTTACCAGACCGTAATGCACTTAGAAATAGCTTTGTTGCATGGACTGAAGAGCACTCAGCAAACTGCGCACTAGTGATGATCCGCCTTGAAGGTTTTAACGATGTTAACCAGCATATTGGTCGTGACTTTGGTGATTTATTATTAGCGCAATCGGCCACACGTATTAAACAGCAACTCAGTGTTGATGCCGTGCTGAGTATGGTAAGTAACACCGCAAATACTGAAAAATTAGCGCATTTAGGGGGCTTAAACTTTGCGTTTATTTGCTCTCTTGAAGAGCAAAAGCACCTTCATGAGCAGCTGATCAGCCAAATTAGGCAAGTCACATTAAAGCCATTCAACGTTGCTAATTGTACGATTGAAGTAAAAGTGCGCGCCAGTTACGTGAACTGTGACGAACCAGAGTACAGCTTCGAGAACTTAATTTCATTTGCCAACCTTGCCCTTGATTCAAACCCAGAGCGAGAAATTGTGCCTTATCACCCACAAATGATGATTGAGCAACTAGAGCAACAAGCACGTCTACGCGAATTAGCTCACTTAGATTTTGCCAGCGAACTTGAGCTTTATTTTCAGCCTGTTATTCGTAATAGCGACGAGCAAATTGAGTTTTTAGAATTGCTGCTACGTTGGCAGCATCCTAAGCAAGGCATTCTTTCGGCTAACAAATTTATTGATGATATTCGTGTCGCTGGCCTAAGTTACCCTGTGGCAGCATATGTTATTGAACGTGCTGCTGAGCTTGCTATGGCACTGCGTATGGAAGGCATTGAACTACCACTCAGTATTAACGTGTTTGGCCCAGAAATGCTGCACGAAGAGTTCATTGAATTTGTTGACCGCATTATGACTGAACACCGTTTAGAGCCGGGTGATTTAATCATTGAATGCCCGCTCGATCTATTTATGAGCTTAGATGATCAAGGTAAAGCCATGGTCGCAAGGCTAAATAGTATTGGTATTAAGCTGTGTATTGATGGCTTTGGCGACACGCCTATTTGGCTTGCTAAGCTGCCTAATCTTAATGTTGAGTACATTAAAGTGGCTGCTTCACTAACTGCTGATTTTGCTCATCAAAGCCAAGTTCGCAGCCTAGTTTCTGGCATGGTGGATATGCACAATCAAAATAATGCCAAGGTGATTTGTGAGGGGGTAGAAACCCTAGAGCAACTTAAATTTGTTAAGTCGTTGAACACCTACGCCGCCCAGGGTTATTACTTTAATTACCCGCTTAGCAGCGTAGGCATGATGTCGTGGTTAAAACAGTGGCGGTTAGAGCATCAGGGGTAAGTTAAAGCCGTCAGCCGTCAGCCGTCAGCCGTCAGCCGTCAGCTATCAGATTGAAAGTTAGCGAGCAGTTTGACTTGTTACATCGCGTTTTATCTCGAATCTTGCTGCCAATTTAAGGGTCGTACAGGTAGGCGTGAAACTTGTTTCGCGCGTCTGACCGCTGAAGGCTGAGAGCTGACCGCTTCTATGTGTTGGTATCGCTTAGTTCGTCCCGACCTCACAAAAATCAGTCGTTACACGCTTCTTTCTAACTTGCCTCTCTCGCCTGCAAATACGCATTCACTAGGGCGGTGATGATTTGGCCGGCGTCGTTCATACCTGCTTCTAAGCCTACTGGGTGTTGTGATGGTGCCCCTTCGCATAAGTGAAGGTAGCGAGCAGTTGTTTGGCTAGCTGCTAAATGCACAAAATGTTCTGCATCACTTACACTAAAGCCACAGTTAGTGTATGCACTAACCGGCATTAGTGAGATGCTGTCTAGGTCGACTTCGACTCCAAGCGGTGCATTATCAAACTGCGCTAATGCGTGTTGACACGCTGAAGATAAATCGACTTTACGACGTACTTGAATATCTTGGTAACTATCAAACGTGAAGTTTGCGCTTGTCAGGGCATCCATAATCGCTTGGTTATTTTTAAATTCGTGTAAACCCATCACATGGTAATCAGCAAGGTGGTTTTCACTGTACGCATATCTAAAACCATTACCGCTATGACGGCCTTCACACTCTCTGAAGTCAGCATGAGGGTCTAAGTTGATAGCGTTGACTGGTTTGCCATGTTGCTTACTAAGGGCGCGTAAAATACCTAAGCAGTTGTTATGGCCGCCACCGATTACAATTGGCTCAAGGCCAGCTGCAAAAATCATTGCAAGCACTTGCTCAACGCGGGTGTCTATATCAGCACATAATTCACGGAGTTTGGCTAAGTCAGCGTCGTTTTTATTATCAAGGTCAGCAGCTTGTTGGTTTAAGTCATCAAGGGCAACTTCGCCGAGTAGCAACACACGCTCATGGTTTAAAAACTGGTTATGAGTTTGGTTTAAAAAGCGTTTTAAAAATGCTTGCCACGCTTGCCATGAACCACCGTTACCTAAGTTAGCGCGAGGGCCAATATCTTCACATACGCCAACTAATACATAGCGAATACCGAAGTGTTTTGCATCGATGAGTGCTTGTGGGGCGTTAACTTGAGTGTCGAGAAGGGCAAGGGCTTGCCAAGCTTTAAGTTCGTTAGCGCGGCGGACGCATAAGTGCTTTACCGCCGCTTCATCATAAATTTTAAGGTAGTTTGTCACCGAGATTAGTCTTCTATTATTTCTAACTCTAATTCTTCAGCAGATAATATAATACCGGTGCTATCAGCGTAAACAAAGTCGTCATCAAAGAAAGAGACGCCTGCGAAGTTAACGCCAATGCCGTCCTCACCTGCGCCTTCGCTATCGGCAGCAACAGGAATAGAGGCGATTGCTTGAATGCCTAAGTCTAGCTCTTCAAGTTCATCAACATGGCGAATTGCACCGTAAACGATAATGCCTTGCCAGTTGTTTTCTAATGCGATTTCAGCCAGCTCAATATCAATCAGGGCGCGTCGGGTAGAACCACCACCATCAATCAATAACACGCTATCGGTGCCATCGGTTGATAAAATTTCGCGGATCAGCTCGTTATTTTCAAAGCATTTAACGGTTTTTACTCGACCACTAAAGCTTGGGCGTCCACCAAAATTGATAAACATTGGTTCGAGCACATCAACCACATCTGCAAAGTGGTCGCATAAATCAGAAGTGCTGTAATCCATTTTTTCATCCTCTAAAGAGACTGTCTGTTTAGTACTCAGTATACCCTGATACAACTCAATAACAACGACTTAATAGCGGATTATTGGTTTAAATCAAAGGAATTTCGCCATCGCAACATTAGTGTCTCAAAAGCGTCACCTAATTGTTATTTTTAGCGCCTAAGCTGAGATGAGTATAAAAATTAGACGCAAAGTATGACAAGGAGCTCACCATGGCAAACAACATACTTACTAAATTGGCAAAAGTGGATGAACAGCTGTTTTTGAGTGTATTCAACGACGCTTCGCCAATTTGGCTTAGAAGATCAGCGCTTGGCTTTTCGAAAAGCGGCGATGGCGGACTTTACGTGGTGTTGTTTCTTGGGTTTTGGTGGTTCACCGAGCAGCTGCACTTTCAACAACTGGCGATGAGTATATTGGTGGGCTTTGCCATTGAGCGACCTATTTACTTTTTAGCTAAAAAGCGCATCGCGCGGGTTAGACCCTGCGACTGCTTAGTGCAAGGCGCGTATTTGGTGCCGAGCGACCAATTTAGCTTACCGTCGGGGCATAGTGCAGGGGCATTCGTGGTTGCGACGATTTTGACTATCTATTTTCCAGAATTTGCTGTGCTGTGGCTAATGTGGGCATCAGGGGTGGCGGCATCTAGAGTGATTATTGGTGTGCATTACCCTGCTGATGTGGTGATTGGCGCAGTGATGGGTTCAAGTTGTGCAGTATTAGCTGTAATGGTGGTGGGATCTATATGAGAATTTTGTACGGTATTCAAGGTACGGGTAATGGCCATATTACTCGAGCACGAGTAATGGCAACGACCTTTAAAGCATTAGGAGTCGATGTTGACTATGTGTTTTCGGGTCGTAAAGAGCAAGACTACTTTGATATGGATGACTTTGCCGACTACCGAGCTTTTCGAGGTTTGTCGTTTACCAGCAAATCGGGGCAAGTTGATAGCTTTAAAACTTTAAAGAATGCGCGCCCACTACAATTGATTAAAGATATAAAAAACCTTGATTTACGTCACTATGACTTGGTGTTTAATGACTTTGAGCCGATTACCGCTTGGGCTGCTAAACAGCAAGGTATCCCAGTTATTGGTATGAGCCATCAAGCGGCGTTTTTATCTGATAAAGTGCCGATGTTTGGCCGAGCTTTCTTTCGTCGTGCCCTGATCCGTAACTATGCGCCAGCGAGTGTTTATTTAGGAGTGCATTGGCAGCCTTATGCAGAAAACATCATTCCGCCATTTATTGCAAATCATCATCATGATAACCCGGTGATGGTCGAAAATAAGGTATTGGTGTATCTACCTTTTGAGAATCTAGACAGTGTGGTCGACTACCTTAAAGACTTTCCTGAGCGTGAGTTTTACTGTTATCACCCAGATGCCCTGGACTGTTCAATCGGAAATATTCATCTGCGAGCGCCTTCACGCGTTGGCTTTTTAAATGATTTGGCCAATGCTGGTGGTGTAATTGGCAACGCCGGATTTGAACTTGCGAGTGAAGCGTTACAATTAGGTAAAAAGCTATTGCTAAAACCACTTGGAAAACAATTTGAGCAGGGGATTAATGCGCAGACGCTATTGTCGATGGGTGCAGCCCATGTGATGAGCTATTTAAACCCCAATGCGATGGATGATTGGTTGCAATCGCCACAGAACAAAAAACTCAATTTTCCGAGCGATCCAGCGCCTTTGGTTGATTGGTTGCAAAAAAAACAATGGGAAAAGCTGGATAAATTGCATAAACATCTATGGCAACAGGTTGATTTAGAACAAAAACTGATTGTTTAAAAGTACCTTATATTGGAAAATGCGCGGCAAGTTTAACCACTTTTTATTAGCTGCTTTAAATAGTTTAGCTATACTTTAAATGCATGTTTCTATAGGGCACTTTGAATGAATGTATTACAAAACTTAACTATAAAGCGACGTTTGCAGTTAAACGCGCTCGTTGTTGGTCTTGCAATGATTGTGATGCTGTGTGTAATTATCTTTGAGTCGCGCATGATGCTAAAGCTCAACGAAACAATTCAAAATGCGGAGGAGCTCGACATTCATGAACTTGCGATGCGTAAACATGAAAAAAACTTTTTGTTTTACAAAGATGTCGATAGCCTTGAGCTTTTTGAAAAAGAGTATTCGCAGCTAAAAAATAAAATGGCGCGACTAGACGAGTTAGTGAAAGATTTGTCGATGGACTCATCTAAGCTAAATGAATTTAGACGTCTTGCGAAAACTTATTACGATGACTTCAATGAAGTTGTGGTACTACAAAAGAAAATAGGTTTACACCCTAAAGATGCACTTTATGGTGATTTACGTGGTGCGGTGCATCAAGTAGAAACATTATTAAGTGAGCGCGAAAACTATAAATTACTAACTTTAATGCTACAGCTTCGCCGTGCAGAAAAAGACTTTATGCTGCGCTTTGATTTAAAGTACATGGGTAAGTTTGATGATTTAGTTGCTAGTTTTAGCTCAGAGATTAAAAACGCAGGGTTCGATGCAAATTACGAAAATCAATTGCTTAGTTTGCTTGCGACTTATCAAAGTAAATTTAAAGCCTTAGTTGATGCACAAGTTAGCCTGGGTCTTGATTTAGAATCAGGGGCACTCGGTGAGATGAAGCGCAGTGTTGAGCTTAGTGATGCAATTGTTACGGAGCTTACAGAACAAACAAAAGAGTTTGTAGAATCGAGTGCGGCTAGTGCGCAGTTGATTGCCATTCTTGTGTTTATAATTGCGAGCATTTTAGTGATGTTATTAGTTTACTTTACTAGCCGCTCAATTATTCAGCCTATCGAACGTGTGTACCACACGATTAACGAGATTCGTCGCAATAACGACTTAAGCATGTCGATTACTCAATCAGGTAAAGACGAAATCACCACTATGACGATCGACTTTAATAGCTTGATCAGTGATTTTAAAAAGCTGATTTACGAGGTAAATACAGCGCTAAGTACTCTTAACGTGGCAACAGAACATTTATCTGAAACGACTGCAGCAACTAGCTCAGGTATGCAAGAGCAGCTGCACGAAGCTGATATGGTTGCCACAGCTGCCACCGAAATGCAGGCAACGATTCAAGATATTTCACACAATACTGAAGCCGCAGCGAAAAAAGCTGAGTCGACTAACTTAAGTGCGCAGCAAGGCCGTTCTGAGGTTGAATCTACAGTGGTGCAAATTAACCACTTATCTGATTCACTCGGTAATGCGTCAAGCGTGGTGTCGCAGTTAGAAAAAGACGCTGAAACCATTGGCTCTGTACTAGACGTTATTCGTGGCATCGCTGAGCAAACAAACTTACTGGCACTCAATGCCGCCATTGAAGCGGCGCGTGCCGGTGAACAAGGCCGTGGCTTTGCGGTAGTAGCAGATGAGGTGCGCTCACTTGCGCAACGTACCCAAGATTCAACGCAAGAGATTGAGAGCATTATTTCGACCTTACAAGGGCGTACGCAAGAAGTGGTAAGTATTATGCAGCAATGTCGTACGCAAGGTGGCGAAAGTGCAGCACAGGCAAGTAAAGCCGGTGAGTTACTACGCTCAATCACCGAAGATGTACAAACCATAATGGATATGAGTACTCACATTGCCACCGCAATTGATGAGCAAAGCCAAGTGGCTTCTGAGGTGAATAAAAACGTGGTACGTATTCGTGATATTGCTCAAGAGGCATCTGGTCACGCGGCGACTAATGCGCAAACCAGCGAAGAGGTGTCTGAGCAAGCACGTGTGCTCTACCAGGCAATCGATAAGTTTAAAGTTTAATCAGGCAATCGATAAGTTTAATAAATTAGCCTGTTGAAAAATAAAAGCGCGGTGACGGTGTCGTCATCGCGCTTTTTTGTTGTTTGGGTGTGCTTTATCGAGGCATTTTGATAGGTATTAAGGCACAAACTTAATAGGCACGCTGTCTTTGCTTGCTTCGTGTTCAGAGACTCTTGTTTGGTATTGCTGCCAAAGCTCATCATGGTTAGCTTGCAGCTCACTTAAATAGTGCCAGCTGAATAAACCGCTATTATGATTATCGCTAAACACTAGTCGAATCGCATAATGACCAACCGGCTCAATCTTGCTAATTCCTACTTGTTGCTTACTAAGTACGAGTTTCATTGGTTCATTGCCATGACCTTGTACTTCAGCAGAAGGTGAGTGAACACGCAAAAATTCAGCACTAAATTGAGCAATAGTCTGATCGTCAAAATGAACATCTAATACTTTGCTAACGCTGTGATAATGCACTTTAGTGACTTCTTTCATGTGAGCCTCGAATATACGATTTATAAACTAAAAAGCCTCCAACTGGAGGCTTTTTAGTATAACGCTAATTTGTTGATTAAAGAATGAAACGACTTAAGTCTTCATCTTCAACAAGTGCACCTAAATGCTGCTCAACGTAATTGGCATCAATTGTCAGTGTTGAACCTGCTTTTTCTGAGGCATCAAATGAAATTTCTTCCATTAGTTTTTCCATCACTGTGTGCAAGCGACGGGCACCGATGTTTTCGGTTTTCTCATTTACTTGCCAAGCCGCTTTCGCGATACGTTCAATGGCATCATCAGTAAACTCAACGTCAACTTGCTCTGTTTTTAACAGCTCACGTTGTTGCTCAGTTAATGAAGCATGAGGCTCTGTTAAGATACGTTTAAAGTCATCAGCACTTAGTGCTTCAAGCTCAACGCGGATTGGTAAACGGCCTTGCAGCTCTGGAATCATGTCTGATGGTTTAGACATTTGGAATGCGCCAGATGCGATAAATAACATGTGGTCAGTTTTAACCATGCCATGTTTAGTGCTTACTGTTGAACCTTCGATTAATGGTAGTAAGTCGCGCTGTACACCTTCGCGGCTAACATCTGGGCCAGATGCTTCACCACGTTTACAGATTTTATCGATCTCATCGATAAACACGATACCGTTTTGTTCAACTGCGAAGATAGCTTGCTCTTTTAACTCTTCAGGGTTAACAAGTTTTGCTGCTTCTTCTTCAACTAATAGCTTAAATGCTTCTTTGATTTTTAGCTTACGCTTGCTGCGCTTATCGCCACCCATATTTTGGAACATGCTCTGAAGCTGGTTGGTCATTTCTTCCATACCAGGAGGAGCCATGATCTCAACATTTGGCTGAGCTTGTGCAACATCGATATCAATTTCTTTATCGTCTAACTGACCTTCACGTAATTTTTTACGGAAAGATTGACGAGTAGAAGAGTTCTCTTCTGTTTTTGACTCACCAAAGGTATCGCGTGCTGGTGGTAAAAGGGCATCTAGAATACGCTCTTCTGCCGCTTCTTCAGCGCGATGTTTGAATTTTTTGGTTTGCTGTTCACGCGTCATTTTAATCGAGATATCAACTAAATCGCGGATGATCGTTTCTACTTCTTTACCAACATAGCCCACTTCGGTGAACTTTGTTGCTTCAACTTTAATAAAAGGCGCATTAGCAAGTTTAGCTAGACGGCGAGCAATTTCAGTTTTACCCACACCTGTTGGGCCAATCATTAAAATGTTTTTAGGCGTTACTTCTGCGCGTAAATCGTCGCTCAGTTGCATACGGCGCCAGCGGTTACGTAGCGCGATTGAAACTGCTTTTTTAGCTTTAGCTTGGCCAATAATATGTTGATCAAGCTCGTGAACGATTTCTCTTGGCGTCATCTCAGACATGGCAGTTCCTATTACAATTCTTCAATAGTTTGGAAATTATTCGTGAATACGCAGATGTTGCCTGCAATAGTAAGGCTTTTCTCTACAATATCACGTGCACTTAGGTCGGTGTTTTCTAGTAGCGCTGTGGCTGCTGATTGCGCGAAGTTACCACCACTGCCAATCGCAATTAGGTCGTTTTCTGGCTGCACAACATCACCGTTACCTGTAATAATTAATGAAGCAGTTTCGTCTGCAACTGCTAATAGTGCTTCGAGCTTTCTAAGTGCACGATCACTACGCCAATCTTTGGCCATTTCTACGGCAGCTTTGGTTAAGTTGCCTTGGTGCATTTCTAGTTTGCTTTCAAATCGTTCGAAAAGGGTGAAGGCATCAGCAGTACCGCCAGCGAAACCAGCGATTACTTTGCCATTATAAAGACGTCGAACTTTGCGGGCGTTGCCCTTCATTACGGTGTTACCAAGTGAAACTTGGCCGTCGCCACCAATAACGACCTTGTCGTCGCGGCGTACACTTACAATAGTGGTCATGATTATTCCTCATCATCGAGCGGCAAGGCCGCTCGTAAAAAGCGATTGATGAGGTGTTTATATGGGTGAATGAACTAAAATCAAGTCCAAAGCCAAATTCCGCAGCCCATTATTTTGATGCGTTTAAGTTTATTCTTGTCACTTTCGGCTAAACGTTTGGTTTCGTATGGTCCTAAGCGCACTTTATACCAAATACCATTGCTGCCTTGTGTTTTCTTAACTTCGGCCACTAAGCCGGCAAAAGCGATTTTAGCTTTTAATGTTTGTGCTTGCTCTAATGTTCTAAAAGAGCCGCATTGCATTACATATGGGCCTTTTTGTTCAATCTCTTTTACTTCAACCTGAACTTCGTGCTCTTTAATTTCTTTGATAAATTCAGGTGTCTTAGGTGGTGGAATAACTACTTCTTCTTTTTTAGTCGGGTTTGCTTGCTGCTCTACTAACTCAGGATCAGCATTATGTTTGATATACCATAGGCCGTAACCAAACCCGCCTACCAAGATAAGCGCAATTAAAACAAGAATAATAGGGAAAGGCTTTTTCGCCGGGGCTTGTTTTTTATTATTTCGATTTGCTGGTTTTTTATTTATGTAATCGTGTTGTGCCATGACTCTTAATTGGCCTTTAAATCATATCTATAGGATCAACATCTAAGCTCCAACGCACCTTTTGCGCTAATTTACTGGTACTTATATAGTCGACCATTTGCGCTAAATATTGGTGTAAGTGGGAGCGTTCCTGCGCCTGAATATGTAACTGAAAGCGATATTTACCTGCTACACGTTCCAGTGGTGCAGGTATCGGACCGAGCAATTGTATACCAGATACGTTATGGACAGGAACCAAATCAGTTAAAAAATCCATCACTTGATTTATGTTATGTCCTTCGGCACGAACCATAGCCATATTGGTGACTGGCGGAAGTTGCGCGTCTTCTCGCTCTGTGAGTGCATAACGGGCAAAATCTTGGTAACCATTATTAACTAAGTCTTGCAGTAGCGGGTGCTCAGGAAAGTGAGTTTGTAATAACACTTGCCCAGGTTCACCACTTCGACCTGCGCGGCCTGCGACTTGTGTAACAAGTTGCGCTAAATGCTCTGTGGCGCGAAAATCACACGAATATAATCCACTGTCGACATCTAGGATTAAAACAAGGCTAACATCGGCAAAGTGGTGGCCTTTTGCCAACATTTGCGTGCCAACTAAGATACGCGCACCGCCTTGGTTAATATCATCAAGGGCTTTTTCTAAGCTGCCTTTACGACGAGTTGAATCTCGGTCAATACGACTAATCGGAATGTCAGGGAAAGTTTGTGTTAAAAACTCTTCGATTTGTTCAGTGCCTTTGCCATTTGGAAAAATCTGCGTGCTGCCGCAATCAGGGCATTGATGAGGCACCTGATGTTGTTCACCACAGTGGTGACAAATCATCTGGCCAATGGCTTTATGAAAGGTTGCACTGGTGCTACAACGTGAGCACTCACTTAGCCAGCCACACTCATGGCAGATAAGGGTAGGCGAAAAACCACGACGGTTTAAAAACACCATCACTTGCTTACCACGTTCTAAATGTTGGCGCATATAAGCAAGGCTGGCATGGGCAATCCCTGCCTGCTCAGGCTGACCTTTCATATCCATTAAGTGGAACTGGTTATCAGTACTGGTTTGGGCCCGTTCAGTGAGGCTCAACAGCTGATATTTGTTATTAATTGCCTTATGTAAGGTCTCAAGTGCCGGTGTGGCACTACCTAGAACGAGCGGAATATTATGTTGGTATGCCCTATAAGCGGCTAGGTCTCTAGCATGATAGCGCAATGTATCTTGTTGCTTAAACGAGCTGTCGTGCTCTTCATCAACGATGATCATGCCAAGAGATAAAAAGGGCAAGAAAATACTAGAACGTGTGCCGATCACTATGGCGCAGCTGCCTTTTTCACAAAAACGCCAGGTCTGTAAGCGTTCGTTATCTGTTAGGGCTGAGTGCCATAGCATAATTGGTGTATCAGGAAAGCGACGACGAAAACGGTTGACTGTTTGTGGCGTTAAGCCAATTTCAGGCACTAATACTAAGGCTTGCTGACCTTTTTTTAGCACTTCTTCTAGGCATTGCAAATACACTTCGGTTTTACCACTGCCTGTGACACCTTCAAGTAAAAAGCTGGTAAAGCCACGAGCTTGGTTAATGCTGGTGCAGGCAACAGCTTGCTCTTTATTAAGCACCGGCTTGCTACCAACAGTCGGCGCGCGTTGCTGCCATTGGTTATCATGTTCAATAAATTGAGTGATCAGTTCTTTATCGAGCAGACTGTCGATGGTTTTTTTGGTAAATCCGAGTGCTTTTAATTCTGTAACTGATGATTTGCCCGATTCGGCTAGCTGCTTTAATAAATTTAACTGGGTTTTTGCTTTCAGCGACGGCAGCTTTGCACCTTTATCGGTTAGCTCAACCATGTTAATGCTGGTTTTATCTGGGCATTCGCCTTGCCTTAATGCAGCCGGAAGTGCCGTATGAATGGTCTCGCCCAATGGGTAACAGTAGTAGCGTGCTGTGAATTTTAGTAATGCTAAGTGTTGCTCAGATAACACTGGCGTGTCGTCTATAACATCAATAATCGGCTTTATTTTGTCAGCGGGAACATCGGTTGATGTTTTAAGAGCCAAGACCACGGCAACCTTTTTTTGGCTACCAAATGGCACGCGAACGCGCATACCTGGCTTTAACTCAGGGCTATGCAGCAGCTGTTCAACTTTATAATCGAAGGTACGCTGTAAAGGGACTTTTATGGCAACTTCTACAAAGTGCATAACAACTCAACTGAAACAAAGATAGAAAGATAATGTACTAAAATTGCAGTTAAAAACCTACCAACAAATACTGAACAACAGACCACTTGGTTATTTTTTTAGCGAAAGATGTATTTAAAGCTTGTCGTAAGGCTTCTTGAGCTATAAAATACGCGGCCTATTAATTGTATTAACTGCGTATGGTGCCAGACTTCGGGTTTGGAGAGCGATACGGCCTTAACTAGAGGTTCCCTATGAAAGAAGGTATTCACCCTAAGTACGAAGCTATCACTGCAACTTGTTCATGTGGTAACAAATTCGAAACTAGCTCAACTCTTTGTAAAGACATCCACTTAGACGTATGTTCTGAGTGTCACCCGTTTTACACTGGTAAGCAAAAGATTTTAGACACTGGCGGCCGTGTTGATCGTTTCAACAAGCGCTTCGGTGCACTTAGCAGCAAGAAGTAATCTCTGCTGTTTAGTTAAAAAAAGCACCTTAGGGTGCTTTTTTTATGCCTAAAATTCACAAAATTCTTTATTAACATTGCTACTCACTCATCATCTTCACTTATGTATCTTGCATAACTATTTCTGGCTGTTATGCCCATTATGTCGCTAATTTTGCAGACAAAGTGCCACCCCTTGGCTATATTCTTTTTTGTATAAACTTTAATAAAAGTTATTAAAAATAATAAATTTAAATAACTTTGTGAGTAAATGCTGTGAACTTCGTTGAAATGGCTATTTTGGGCTAATTTCGGCTAATTGCAGTGTACGTGCGTATAAAATACAAAAACACGTGCTTAAAAGGTCATAAATAGGTGAATTTTTATGTCTGATTAATCGCAACTATGCACAGAAATTGTTGGGAAATCCTTTAAAATTAAGCGATATAGCATATAACAGGATAGACCTGATAATACTTGGAATTTTTATACATTACAGGTATCGTACTGATGCAAGCTCTCTCACTTTTTAACTTTTTGCAGGATACTATCGCGTTATGTCAGATTTTCGTGAACAAGCATTACATTACCACGCTCACCCCGTTCCAGGTAAAATTAGTGTTGAACTAACCAAGCCAGCCGAAACGGTTAACGATCTCGCTTTAGCTTATAGCCCAGGTGTGGCTGAACCAGTCCGTGAAATTGCTGCTGATCCAGCAAATGCCTATAAATACACAGGCAAAGGCAACATGGTTGCAGTTATTTCAAACGGTACCGCAATTTTAGGTTTAGGTAACTTAGGTCCGCTTGCATCAAAACCTGTAATGGAAGGTAAAGCGTTACTATTCAAACGTTTTGCTGGTCTTGATTCAATTGATATTGAAGTTAAACACCGCACAACAGAAGATTTCATTAATACGGTTGCTAACATCGCTGATACGTTTGGTGGTATCAACCTTGAAGATATTAAAGCGCCAGAGTGTTTTGAAATCGAAAAAGCGCTTATCGAGCGCTGTGATATTCCAGTTTTCCACGATGACCAACATGGTACAGCTATTGTGACTGCTGCTGGTATGCTTAACGCCCTTGAAGTGCAAGGTAAAGATATCGAAGATGCTATCATCGTATGTTTAGGTGCCGGTGCTGCTGCTGTTGCTTGTATGGAGCTTTTAATTAAGTGTGGCGCACTGCGTGAACACATTTATATGCTTGACCGTAAAGGTGTGATCCATACACGTCGTGATGACTTAAACGAGTATAAGCAATTATTTGCTAACAATACCGATAAGCGTACATTACAAGATGTTATTGCTGATGCTGACGTATTCGTTGGTGTATCAGGTCCTAACCTGTTAACAGCAGATGATCTTAAGC
This sequence comes from Pseudoalteromonas sp. 0802, assembly GCF_013350085.1. Lineage (NCBI taxonomy): Bacteria > Pseudomonadati > Pseudomonadota > Gammaproteobacteria > Alteromonadales > Pseudoalteromonadaceae > Pseudoalteromonas > Pseudoalteromonas sp. 0802. Next base: position 22,057 of record NZ_JABVXE010000015.1, read on the forward strand.
TGATGGCTGATAAGCCAGTCGTGTTTGCATGCTCAAACCCAGATCCTGAGATTGCTCCAGAAGTTGCACACAGTGCGCGTAACGATTTAATTATGGCAACGGGTCGTTCAGATTTCCCTAACCAAGTAAATAACGTGCTTTGTTTCCCATTCATTTTCCGTGGTGCGTTAGATGTTCGTGCAACGGCAATTAATGATGAAATGAAAATTGCTGCAGTGCACGCAATTCGTGGTATCGCGAAAGAGCCTGTACCAAGTGAAGTATTAAAAGCAGCTGGCGTTGAGTCACTTGAGTTTGGTGCCGAGTACATCATTCCTAAGCCTATGGATCCGCGTTTATTACCACGTATTGCACGTGCTGTTGCTGAAGCAGCAGTAGAGTCGGGTGTGGCGCAAATCGACATGCCAGAAGATTACATGCGTTAAGCTTAATTAGCTATTAGGTACATCGCGCAATAAAAAACTCAGCCTAGGCTGAGTTTTTTTATATCTGCGATTATCGGCGGTGATCCGATGGCCGAAATACTTATTCTGAATCAAGCACTGGGATATCTAATCCCATTTCTTGCATAATTCTTTTAACTTCTTCAGGTACCTTTTCAGGGTTGTCTTTACGTAGGTCGTCATCATTTGGTAATGGTTGACCTGTAAAAGCATGTAAGAAAGCTTCACACAATAACTCACTGTTCGTCGCATGACGCAGGTTATTGATCTGGCGGCGTGTACGCTCGTCAGTTAATACTTTTAATACGTTGAGTGGGATCGATACGGTAATCTTTTTTACTTGTTCTGATTTTTTACCGTGTTCTGCATATGGGTGAATGTATTCACCGTTCCATTTAGCCATAAGTTGTTTCGTTGCCTCGGTTGTCAGTGATTTACGCCTTATTCACAGCGCAAGATGCGGAAATTCTATCTCTTTAAAAAAGATAGTCAAATACTAGTTATTTAGCCATCTAGTGGTGTAAATGTATAAACTTCTATGTGTAAGCGATAAATGCTTTGACTTCTCATATTTGATCATCTAACCTTTTAGACGTCTAAACATCCAATTAAAGAATAGGTGATGAAATGAGCGAAAAAAATAAAGCGACGATTGCTGTTCGTCACGGCATCGAAGCCGATAAACATCATGGTGCGGTTGTGCCTCCTTTATACTTATCAACCACCTATTCGTTTGCTGATTTTGATACTAAGCGCCAGTATGACTATGGTCGCAGTGGTAACCCAAATCGCGATATCTTAGCTGAAACCTTAGCTGAGCTTGAAGGTGGTGCTAGAGGTATTATCACTGCAACAGGTATGTCTGCTGTGCATTTAGCCACTCAGCTATTAAACAGTGACGATACGTTAGTGATCCCACATGACTGTTATGGCGGTAGTTACCGTTTATTCACCTCGCTTGAAAAACGTGGCCTGTTAAAACTGAAAGTTTTGGATTTAACTAAAACTGAAAATCTCCAAGAAATTTTAGCGATTAAACCCAAGTTGATTTGGATTGAAACGCCAAGTAACCCAATCTTGCGTTTAACAGATATTAAAGCAATTACTAGTATTGCTAAGCAGTGTGGTGCTTTGGTTGCGGCTGACAACACCTTCTTATCACCTGCATTACAAAACCCAATTGAGTTTGGTGTTGATATTGTTGTGCATTCAACCACTAAATACATCAATGGTCACTCTGATGTAGTGGGCGGTGCAGTGATTGCTTCAACGCAAGAGCTAGGCGACGAACTTGCTTGGTGGGCGAATAATATCGGTATTACTGGTGCACCATTTGACAGCTACTTAACGCTTCGTGGTTTACGTACTTTAAATGTACGCCTAAAGCAGCACCAAGAAAATGCCTTTGCCATTGCTGAGTATTTAGAAAACTCTCCTTATGTAAGCCAAGTTTACTACCCAGGCCTTGCTTCTCACCCACAACATGAGCTTGCTAAAGCACAGCAACGTGGCTTTGGTGGCATGGTGAGCTTTGATATTAAAGGCGACATCAACGATGCTGCTGCGTTTTTAACAAGCCTTAAAGACTTCAGCCTTGCTGAGTCGTTAGGCGGGGTAGAAAGCTTGATTTGTCACCCTGCAACAATGACCCACGCAGGAATGGAGCCTAAAGCGCGCCTCGAAGCCGGTGTGGGCGATACGCTGATCCGTATTTCTGTAGGTATTGAAGACGTAAAAGATCTCATTGCAGATTTAGACCGTGTTTTCAATTTAGTAAAACCAGGTCAAGGCCAGCAAGTTACAAAAGCTGAAGCTAAGCAAACACAGCAAGATACCCAACAAAACGCGTCATTTAAGTTAACGCCAGCACATACGGCACTGTGGTAGAAGAAATGGTAAATATTGTTCATAAATTTGGTGGCTCAAGCTTAAGCTCGGCAGATCGTTACCATGCGGTAGCGAACATTGTTCTTGCTAATACTGAGCAGGGCGATTGCATCGTTGTGTCGGCATCGGGTAAAACAACCGATACCCTAGTAAAGCTTTGGCAAAGTTACCAGCAGCAAGATAGTCAGGCTGTTAGCGATATTCTATTGCTTATTGATAACAATCAACGTGCGCTTATAGAGCAGCTACTTACAGGGCAGAATAAACAACAGGCGTTGGCACAGTTAAAAGATGAACTTGCCGTATTAAATGAATTAATTAGTCAGCAGCAGTTACTTGAAGCACCTTTACTTGCTCATGGTGAAGTGTGGTCGGCGCGGTTATTGGCCGCTTACCTAAATCAGTTAGGTGTTGATGCGCAAGATGTTGATGCAAGACAGCTATTTACTCTAAATGATGGTCAGCTTTTACATCAAAAAAACCAACAGCAATGCAGTGATGCGATTAGCAAAACACATATCAACGTAGTAACGGGTTTTATAGCAGCAGATTGCCAAGGTAATACGGTGACATTAGGCCGCAATGGCAGTGATTACAGTGCCACCTTGTTAGCGAGTTATACTTTTGCCAAGCAAGTGTCTATCTGGACAGACACACAAGGGGTATTTAGTACTGACCCTCGGAAAGTTAAAAATGCGGTTAAGTATGCCAAGGTGTGCCGCGAGCAAGCTAACCTATTAGCGCGTTTGGGTAACCCAGTATTGCATGCAAAAACCTTGTCGCCGTTAAAAGACACAGAAATTAAATTGGTGGTAAGAAGTAGTTTTGATTGTGATGCAACGCCAACCGAAGTAGTAAAAGAAGGTTACAGTAAAGCAAAGCGTTTTATTACTACCTTAGATAACATCGATTTATTACGGGTTGATAAACTAAGCGGTGGTGAAGTTGGTGAGCTTAGTCAGTTAATTCAACACAGCCTGCACCACTTTACTAAAGATGGCGATACTTACTTGTTAGTGCCAGGTCAAAGCACTCACCAAGTTGTAAGCCACTTAGCGGGCCGTGCAAATATTGTCGAGTCTAATTTAAGTGGTTGTGCAGTGGTTGCACCAACAGCTGATGTCATTGCGCTAACAGAGCAAGCAACAGCGCTTTTAAAAGAGCAAAGCATTCATCCTCGTTTTGTACAACAAGACGATAACTATGTGTTGATCTTAAACGATCAGGCAATTGACAGTGATGTTTTAACTCTTCTACATGACAAGCTGGTAAACAAAGGTCAAGAGTTGGCCATTATCGTTGCTGGCCTTGGTAACGTAGGCGAAGTGTTCTTATCGCAACTACAAGCTCAATTTGCTCGTTTATCTGCTCAGTACAAAGTAAAAGTAGTAGCTCTTTTACGCTCTAAACAAATGCTTTTTAGTGCCAGTGGTTTAAATACCGAAACATGGCAAGAGCAGTGGCACAATGAAGCGCAAAGCTACGATAAAGCTGAGTTATTAGCACGTATCAATGAGCTAGATTATGAGCACAAAGTAGTGATTGATATCACTGCCAGTGAGGCTTTTAGCCAGTTGTATCCTGATTTTGTAGAGCTTAACTGTCATTTGATCAGTGCAAACAAATATGCGGGCACTGCAGAAAATAGCTGGTATCAAAACCTACGCACTAATTTGGCTGAGCGAAACTTGTTGTGGCGTTATAACACCAGTGTGGGCGCAGGTTTACCGATTAACTTTGCTTTAGCTGATTTGCAAAATAGCGGAGACAGCATTAACCGTATTGAAGGGGTATTCTCGGGTACTTTATCGTGGTTATGTAGCAGTTACGATGGCAGCGTGCCGTTTTCAGATTTAGTGCTTCAAGCTCAGCAAATGGGTTATACAGAGCCAGATCCTCGTGAAGACTTATCTGGCCGTGATATGCAGCGTAAACTACTGATTTTAGCACGTGACTTAGGCCTAGATTTAGAGCTAGATGATATTGCTTTGACACCTCTGATGCCTGAACAGCTTGCAGCAGGTAGCTGGCAAGATTTTCTTGCAAACAAACAGCTACTTGATGAATTCATGATAGAAAAAGCAGCCCAAGCTGGGGCAGAAGACAAAGTGGTGCGCTACACCGGAGCTATTACACTCGTTGATGGTAAGGTTCAAGCTCAGGTTGGTTTAGTCAATGTTGGTAAAGATGATGTATTAGCCAGCCTTAAACCGGGCGATAACATTTTTGTGATCAATTCACAGTGGTATACAGATAATGCGTTGGTGATCCAAGGCCCTGGAGCGGGTAAAGAAGTCACTGCGGCTGGGGTTCATTCAGACCTGTATTGGCTGGTAAATAACCTAAAATAATTTTGCTGATCTTAGTTTAAATAGCTAAGCAAAAAGCGCCCAGAAGGGCGCTTTTTTATGTCTTATAGCAACTTAGCTATTTAGAACAACTCTTCCTCTGTGGTGAGCTTTTCTTCAAATACGTCTGTTGGTTGATCAAGTACGTACTTGGTTGGTGCAGTGCCTTTAATGAAGTATTCAAAACGACTGGTATAGTCATTCTTATGGCTTAAAAGACCTGTTGCTAAGTCGATACGAACCGATACCAAACCTTCAGGAAACTCAATAGGTGCTTCTGGCATGCCATCAAGAGCCGCTCGCATAAAGTCGACCCATGCAGGTTGCGCGGTTTTAGCCCCCGATTCTGCACCAGAGATTTGTGACTTATCGAGGTTACTATTGTAGGTCGAACGGCCAAGGGCTTTTCCAGGGTTATCAAAACCAACCCATACCGAGGTCATCACATTGCGGTTAAAGCCACTGAACCAGGTATCAACCGAGTCATTGGTGGTACCTGTTTTACCTGCTAGATCACGACGATCAAGGGCCTGTGCACGCCAACCTGTACCACTCCAGCCTGTTTTGTGAGTCCAGCTACCACCACCCCAAATTGCGCTGTGCATAGCTTGCGAAATTAAGAATGCATTTTGCTTTGAAATGATACGCGGAGCACAACGTGGCGTGCTCACACTTTGTGCTTGATCCAATTGGTTATCATCTAATGATGCAAACTCTGGTGTAACAACTTGCTCTGGTTCATCACAGGCCAGTTCTGGCTCTGTTTTGAATAACACATTACCAGCAGAATCCTGAATTTCAGAAATAAAGTAAGGGGTAATTAAGTGGCCGCCATTGGCGAAAGTACTCATCCCGCGAGCTAGTTCAAGAGGAGTGATTGAGGCACTACCTAGGGCCAATGACTCGCTACGATTAATATCACTATTTAAAAAACCAAACTTAAGTAAGTGATCTGCAGTACGTTCAAGACCTACACCACGTAGTAAACGTACAGAAATTACGTTTTTCGATTGAGCGAGTGCACGGCGAATTCGGATAGGGCCATTATAAACTGCCGGGCTATTCTTAGGGCGCCATGCAACACCTTGGCTTTTATCCCATTGATTAATTGGTGCATCGTTAAGAATTGAAGCGAGTGTGTAGCCGTTTTCAAGTGCTGCTGAATAAATAAATGGCTTGATGTTTGAACCAACTTGGCGCTTTGCTTGAACTGCGCGATTGTATTGGCTTTGTTCAAAGCTGTAACCACCGACAATGGCTTTAATACGACCATCTTGTGGGTCAAGTGAAACAAGTGCGCTCGATGCTTCTGGTACTTGGCTAAGGATGTAGCTTTCATCTGCATTTTTACGCAGCCAAATTTGCGCTCCCGCTGATAAAATTTCAGTAGCCGTTTTTGGTGCGAAACTTTGACGGTAACGGGTAATATATTTGCGTGCCCATTTTAGACCATCCCACTCAACCGTCACTTGTTCGCCGCTTTTTAATAGCACATCAATTGATTGCTCAGCGACATTAGTGACAACACCAGCTAATAGTGGACCAAACTCTTTGACATCTTTTAATTTAGATAAGATCTCTTCTTGGTTAAGTGGACTTTCGTTTTCACTGTCCCATAACTGAGCCGTAGCACCACGGTAGCCATGACGCATGTCGTAAGCGTGTAGATTATCAACAATGGCATCTTGTGCAGCTTGCTGAATATTTGAATCAACACTGGTGTAAACTTTGAAACCAGTATTGTAAGCACGCTCATGACCATAGCGTTCAACCATTTCAGCACGCACCATCTCAGAGATATAAGGGGCGTACACTTCAATTTCTGCACCATGGAATTTAGCTGTAATTGGTGCATTGATAGCCTCTTCGTATTCACTCTGTGTAATATACTTTTCGGTATACATACGGCCTAGTACAACGTTGCGGCGTGCCTTTGCGCGTACAGGGTTGCGAATAGGGTTAAGGGCTGAAGGAGCTTTAGGTAAGCCAGCGATCATCGCCATTTGCGCTAAAGTAAGCTCATTGAGGTCTTTGCCGTAGTAAACTTGTGCTGCTGCACCAATACCAAAAGCGCGGTTACCTAATTCAATTTTATTTAAATATAATTCGAGGATTTCGTCTTTACTTAATATACTTTCAATATGTAAAGCGATGAAGATCTCTTTGACCTTACGAATGTATGCTTTTTCTCTAGTTAAGAAGAAGTTACGGGCAAGCTGCATGGTTATAGTACTTGCGCCTTGTTTCTTTTCGCCTGTAGATATGAGTACAATGGCTGAACGTACTATACCAATTGGATCGATACCAATATGCTCGTAAAAACGGTTATCTTCTGTTGCTAAAATTGCATCGATTAATGGTTGGGGGATTTGGTCTATTGTAACGGGAATGCGGCGTTTTTCACCGAATTGGTTAATCAATAATCCATCACGTGAGAATACCTGCATAGGTGTCTGTAATTGAACGTCTTTTAGAACCTGTACGCTAGGAATATCAGGTTTAACGTAATAGTATAGACCAACTAAAGTGATTAGTCCTAAAAATGAGCAGATGATAATAAATTGTAAAGTTCGCTTTAATAAAATCACTTATATTTTCCCTAAATGGACTCCCAATTAGAATCGGAGACTGCTAGTATATATTGATTAAAAAATGAATAATATTTTTTCAGATAAAAATTATAACTTGTTTATTATTAAAACAAAGGCCAAGTTGCAAACATGCTAAGTCAGCTATTTAAAAAGCCTTCATCTATGATGGTAGGAATCGACATCGGATCGCACTGTATAAAAGCAGTGTTGTTGCAAGAGACAGACGCAGGTTTGCGGCTTGAAGCGTTAGCTATTGAACCTATGCCTAAAGGCGCTATGTCTGAGCGTTCTATTCAAGACATAGAAGCGATAGGTAATGTTATCGCTAAACTAAAAAGAAAAATTCCTAAATCAGTGCAAACCGCAGCAGTAGCTGTTTCAGGTCAAACTGTAATTACGAAAGTAATTTTTATGGATGTATCATTAACAGATGCTGAATTAGAGTCACAAATTGCCATCGAAGCTGATAGTTTAATCCCATATCCACTTGATGAAGTAAATATCGATTTTGAAAAACTTGCCATCAATGAAGCTGATCCAAGTAAAGTGAATGTTCTTCTCTCTGCTGCGCGAACTGAAAGTGTGCAAGCGCGAGTTGGTGCTCTTGAAACAGCCAATTTAAAAGCTGCGGTTGTCGATGTAGAAACTTATGCGCTAAGTCGAGCAATGGATGTGTATTATCAACAATTACCTAGTGATGCATACAATAAATGTGTCGCTGTGGTTGATATTGGTGCTGTGCTGATGCTTGTTAGCGTTGTACAAGAAGGTGAAACAATTTACACCCGTGACCAAGTATTTGGTGGCGACCAGTATACCAATAGCATTGTTGCGTATTACAACAAAAGCTTTGATGAAGCTGAAATTGGTAAAACTACAGGTGATTTACCACCAAATTATACCTTCGAAGTTTTAGCTCCATTCCAAACTTCATTGTTACAACAAGTTCGTCGAGCAGTGCAGATGTTCTTAACAACCAGTGGTAAAGATCAAGTTGATTACATTGTCCTGACTGGCGGCACTGCTATGATCGAAGGCTTAGATAGGCTCCTAATTGAAGAGCTAGGCATTCACACTGTTGTTGCAGAGCCATTTGCTAACATTGAAATTTCGCCAAAGATTGATCGCAATATGTTGCAGCGTCACCGCACTCAATTTGCGATAGCCACAGGATTGGCATTAAGGAGCTTTTCATCATGCCACATATAAATCTGCTGCCTTGGCGCGAACAACAAAGAAAAGACTCACAAAATAAGTTTGTCACTGTGTTGTTTGGTGTTGTTGTTATTAGCTTCTTAAGTATGTATTTACTCAGCTCTTTTTATGGCGGATTACGCGATGGGCAAAATGTAAAAAATAACTTTTTGAATACAGAAATAGCTTTATTGAACCAGCGTATTCGTGAAATTAACGAACTTGATAAGAAAAAAGAAAACTTACAACAGCGTATGCGTCTAATCGAAGAGCTACAAAGTAACCGTAACCTAGGTACACAAATCATGGATGAAGTCGCCAAGATTGTTCCAGCTGGGGTTTATTTAACGAAACTTGAACGTCGTGATGACCGCATTCATGTAGTTGGTCGCAGTGAATCAAATAACCGTTTATCTACCATGCTGCGTCAAGTTCAGAGCTCATATTTATTAGAACGACCTATTATGCAAGGTATTGTCGCAGGTGAACAAACCTCAAGATTATTGAGTGACTTTAATATGGATTTTTACGTTAAACCATTTGATCAGATAGGTGAGGCACGCAATGAACCTTGATATCAAAGCGTTAACAGACATAGATTGGAATGAAATTGAGCTTGAAAACATGGGCGATTGGCCTATTGCTGTTAAAGCTCTGTGCTGTGCGTTTGTGGCTGCGCTGGTTTTATACTTTAGTTACAGCTTATTAGTTTCTGACGAAATCGCCAGTTATCACAGTGCGGTAGCCAAAGAAACCGAGCTACGCCAAACATACAAAGCAAAATATGCCATTGCGAGTAATTTAGAGATTTATCGCCAGCAAATGGTTGAGATGGAAGATAAGTTCTCGCAGCTATTAAAGCGCTTACCAACCTCGAACGAGACACCGGGTTTGTTAGACGACTTATCTTACGTTGGCACTACTAGTGGTTTGACGTTTTTGAAAATTGGCTGGTTACCTGAAGTGGAAAAAGAGTTTTATACAGAGCTGCCAATTAAAATAGAAGTCGTCGGGACGTACCATGAATTTGGTGAATTTGTTGGTAAAGTTGCTCAGTTACCGCGAATTGTAAGTTTGCATGACTTTACTATTCAAACTCTCGGCAATAATGAACTCACTTTTAGTGTTGTTGCTAAGACTTATCGTTATGAAGGGGGCACTAAAAAATGAAAAAGCTTCCCTTAATTATTGCCATGACACTTGTACTTAGCGCGTGTAATGATGATACTTCAGAACAAAAAGAGTTTATTGATCAAGTTAAAGCAAGTACAACACCTAAAGTTGAGCCGATTCCTGAAATCACTAAGTTCGAGCACTTTGCTTATAATGCCGGAAAATTACGTAGCCCATTTGTGGCGCCTAAACCGGAAATTATTCAGAGCAATTTAGTGCAAGTTAAAAACTGCTTACACCCAGATCCTGATCGTGTTCGTCAACCACTTGAAAAGTACCCGCTAGATAACCTTGTTATGCAAGGAACTATTGGCCGTGTTGGAAATACGTGGGCGCTGATAAAAGCTGCAGACGATACGCTTTATCGAGTTACTGTAGGTAATTATATTGGTTTGTATCACGGTGAAATTAAACAAGTGCACGACAATTATATAGAATTATTAGAATTAATCCCGGATGGGGCTGGTTGTTGGAAAGAGCGCCTGACTAAGCTAGAAATGTTAGAGGCGGAAACAAATGGTGCAAGTTAATCTTATGAAAGGTAAAAAGAAGATGCATAAAGGAATGGCTTGGTTAAAACACATGCATAAATTCATGTTAGCTGCATTAGCCTTAATTTTGACGCAGACAGCAATCGCTGCCCCTTTACTGTATGACGTACGTTATAACCCGCTAATGAAAGGCGAAACACAATTACAGCTAGTATTTGATGAAGCGCTAACATTTGAACCAAAAGTTCAGGTATATAACGCCCCAGCTCGTATTGAAATGCTTTTCAGCAATGTAGGTGTTGATAATGAAGTGCGTGATGTGCCTGTTAACCAAGCAGGTATCCAGCATGTAACCAGTACTTTGACCGCAGACGGTTTAAAAGTTGTTGTAACGCTAGATAAGCTAAAAATTTATAAAACAATGGCGAAAGACAATATCGTTACTTTGCATGTTTCAGATAACCCAATCGCAACGGATGATTCAGCGGATGGACTGACAGCGTCTAGCAACTTTATTAATACAGTACAGTCGATTGATTTTCGCCGTGGTGAGAAAGGCGAAGCTCGCCTGTTAGTTTTTTTACAAGATACGCAAGCAGCAATTGATGTTCATGAGAGTGGCGGCAAAATTATTGCAGAGTTCCACCACACAGATATTTTAGACGACTTATTGTATCAATTAGATGTGATGGATTTTGGTACAGTTGTAAGTAACATCGAAACCTTCAAAGAAGGTAATATGACGCGCATTGTGGTTGAGCCAAATGCAGCGTTTAAGTTTACTCACCAACAAATTGAAAATATCTTTACGCTAACTGTTGAAAAAGATGATACACAGCGTGCCTACCTCGAAGGCGGTATTGAATATCAAGGTCGCCCAATGAGCCTTAATTTCCAAGATATTCCAATTCGCTCTGTGCTACAGATTATTGCAGGCTATAACGAGTTTAACTTAGTAACCAGTGACTCAGTTACAGGCAATATCACATTGCGTTTAGATGGTGTTCCTTGGGATCAGGCACTTGATGTTGTGCTTAAAATTAAAGGTCTAGATAAGCGCATGGACGGTACTATTTTGATGGTTGCACCATCAGAAGAACTTGCCGCACGTGAAGCAAAAGAGCTTAAGGCAAAACAGCAAGTTGAGGATTTAGAGCCACTTTACAGTGAATATATCCGCCTTAACTATGCTAAAGCAGAAGAGTTTGCTGACTTATTGAAAACAGACACCAACAGTATTATTTCTGCGCGAGGCAGTGTGTCTGTTGATAAACGTACTAATACCTTACTTATCAAAGATACAGCGAAAAGCATCGAAAGCGTGCGCCGTATGGTGGAAACCTTAGATATTCCTGTTAAGCAAGTGGTGATTGAATCACGCATGGTAACAGTGAATGATAATGTGCAAGAAGACTTAGGTGTGCGCTGGGGTATCAGCGATGTAGGTAGCGACGGTGCTATCTCTGGCACATTAGAGGGCGCTGGTGGCATGTTTGGTGCTGGCTCTTACGATAATATCCCAAGTATTTCTGACCGCTTAAATGTTAACTTACCGGTTTCTAGCCCTGCGGGTAGTATTGGTGTTCAAGTAGCTAAATTAGCTAACGGCACAATATTAGATTTAGAGCTGAGTGCCCTTGAAGAAGAAAACCGTGGTGAGATTATCGCAAGTCCTCGTATTACGACGGCTAACCAACAAAAAGCCCGTATTGAGCAAGGTACTGAGATCCCATACGTTGAAGCAGCATCAAGTGGTGCAACGACAGTAACCTTCAAAAAAGCAGTATTGAGCTTAGAAGTAACGCCACATATCACCCCTGATAACAAAGTGATTTTAGATCTCGTTATCACGCAAGACACGCGTGGTGATACAGTACAAACACCAACAGGTTCTGCTGTAGCAATTAATACCCAAGAAATTCAAACTCAGGTATTAGTAGAAAACGGCCAAACTGTGGTGCTTGGTGGTATCTTCCAACAGCAAATCGTTAACTCAACTAAGAAAGTACCTCTGTTAGGCGATATTCCTTACTTAGGCGTATTGTTCAAAAGTACGAGTGAATTTAACGAGAAGAAAGAGCTGTTAATCTTTGTAACACCAAAAATTCAAATCGATTAAGTGATTTTTTCTTAAGCAACGAGCAATTAGCATGTTTAATTGCTCGTTATCTAGCTTTTTATGCTAATTGACTTGAAATACCCAAGCAATTACTGAGATAATCCCCTCCTTAATTTTGGGGCCAGGTCGTTAGGCGGGGTTTTATTTCAAATTTTAGAGTTCGTTTGTACTAAAAAGATATGGCTGAGAAACGTAATATATTTCTAGTGGGCCCTATGGGGGCTGGCAAAAGCACAATTGGTCGTCACATTGCTGACCAATTACACCTTGAATTTTTCGATTCAGATCAAGAGATCGAGCGTCGTACTGGAGCAGACATTGCTTGGGTATTCGATCTTGAGGGTGAAGAGGGCTTTCGACTTCGTGAAGAAACTGTAATTTCAGATCTAACTGAGATGCAAGGTATTGTTCTTGCTACTGGTGGTGGTTCTGTGATCAGTAAAGAAGTGCGTAACAAGCTATCAGCTCGCGGTATCGTTGTATACCTAGAGACACCAATCGAAAAGCAAGTTGCACGCACGCAGCGCGACAAGCGTCGCCCATTATTGCAAACAGAAGAAGCACCGCGTGATGTATTAGAACGCTTAGCTGAAGAACGCGAACCGTTATACAAAGAAGTTGCTGATTTTGTTGTCCGCACTGATGAGCAAAGCGCGAAAGTTGTTGCTAATCAAATCATCGAGAAATTAGATTTTTAAAAACCAATAATAAAAAGGAAACTAGCTATGCTTGAATTAACAGTTAATTTGGACGAGCGAAGTTATCCTATTTATATTGGTCAATCTGCTCTTAAAGAGACTGGTCGGCTACGCGAGCACATCGGCGATTGTCGACCTATCATTATCACCAACGACACCATTGCACCTTTATATCTTGATGATGTAATGACGTCGTTGGCTGATCTTAACCCGTTATCTTTTACCATCCCTGATGGCGAACAATATAAATCACTTGAGTGGTTTGAAAAGATATCGGCGTTCTTACTTGAACATAACTGTGGTCGTGACACTTGCCTTATTGCCTTAGGTGGCGGTGTTGTAGGTGACTTAACTGGTTTTGTTGCTGCATGTTATCAGCGTGGCGTGCCTTTTATTCAAGTACCAACTACCTTGCTTTCGCAAGTGGACTCATCGGTTGGTGGTAAAACGGCAGTGAACCATCCACTTGGTAAAAACATGATTGGTGCATTTTATCAGCCGCAAGCCGTGTTTATCGATACGCAATCGTTGCATACTTTACCTGAGCGTGAATTCGCAGCCGGTATGGCTGAAGTAATTAAATACGGCCTCATTTACGACACCGAATTATTTGCCTACCTAGAGCAAAATATCGCTAACCTTAAATCACTTGATGAGCAAACATTACAGCATGTGATTTACCGTTGTTGTGAAATCAAAGCCGTGATTGTTGCACAAGATGAAAAAGAAGCAGGGTTACGCGCCTTACTTAACCTAGGGCATACCTTTGGTCATGCTATCGAAGCACAAATGGGTTACGGTAACTGGCTACACGGCGAAGCCGTTGCGGCAGGTATGGTGCTGGCAGCACGCCTTGCACATACCCGTGATGACTTAACTACTGCAGAAGTTGAACGCATTGTTAAATTGATTGCTGAGTATGATTTACCAGTCGATATTCCGGCAGAAATGACAAGCGAGCAGTTTTTAACGCACATGCGTAAAGATAAGAAAAACAAAAAAGGTACGATTCGCTTTATTCTACCTACTCAATTTGGTCAATGTGCGCTGGTAAGTGATGTTACTGATCAGCAGGTTTGTGATTTAATAGCGCGCTAATGCAATCGCAAATATTGCCTAGCCGTGCTGCGCTAGTTGATCGAATCGCTCTGCAGTTTGAATATGGGCAAAATCTAATTTGCTTACTTGGCCCGTCAGGCCTTGGTAAAAGCTATTTATTAGAAACCTTCATTACTGATAAATACCTCGACTTTAATAAAGCGTTTGTTCAGTTGTCAGGAAAAATGACCGACCAACAGTTTATGACTGAACTGTTAGAACAAAGCTTTAGCAATCCGCTAATTGATCACTCTTTGAGTTTGTCTGAAAACTTCTATCAACTCTATAAGCAACAGCCTTGTGGTGATTGTTTATGGGTGATTGATGGAGGGCGTCATTTATCTGAAGAATTAATTCAGCAATTAGAAATTCTTGCCAAGCAAAGCCCGAGCACGTTATACATATTGATTGCATCACAATCGGTCGGCCAGTTTAGCCAAGCGGTCGAAATTCACCTTGAAGCGCTTAACTTGAGCGAAAGTAAGCAACTTATGCGTTGGTTTTTCGATAACCTCCCTGTTGAAGAAGACCCAGTTTTTCGCACATTTTTACAAGAAGCGCATGGTAACCCTGCCTTATTGCTAGCTTGGCAGCCTGAACAGCAAACTGCGGATATTCGTACACCCGAGAAAAGCTATAAACTGCTTTATTTAATTTTGCTCTTAATCACAACCATGCTGTTGATCATTGGCTTTTTATATAAAGCTGATATGACCGAGTGGTGGAAAGCACATTACCAACAAGATACAACAAGCTCTGTGGCAACAGCACTGCCTGCAGAAGCAGTAATAAATAGCCCAGAAGCAAGCAAAGAGCCTGTTCTAGAACAAGCTCAAGATGAGCCTCAAGCCCAGCAGCCAGTTGCTACTAATGATGATAACAACACGACTCTGGAAACCGAGATGCCAGTTGATGGCTCTGACAGTAAAAACCATAACAATAACGTGGCTGCGATTGTTGATAGCCTTTTGCCAGCAGAACCAGTTACACAAGAGACTGAGCAACCAACCACAGATGAAGTTGTAGCAGTCAGCATCAGCGATGCTGAGTCTGCAATTGAAGCAGAGCAGCCATTAGTTGGGAATGCATGGTATTTGTCTCAGCCAGACGACAATTTTGTAATCCAATTACTAGCGGTCACTAAGCAAGAGATCAGTGATAAGTTTATTAATGAAAATGGCTTGCAAGGGCAGGTAAATACTTACCAAAGCTTACGGAGCGGTAAGCCGTGGTGGATTGTAACTTATGGCAGTTATGCCACACTGAATGATGCTAAGAAGGGCGTAACAACACTTTCTGATAATGTGCGTAAAAATCAGCCGTTTTATAAAAAAATAAGTAAAATTAAACAAGAAATCGCTTCACTAAATCAGTAAATTAAAACTGATTAGTGTAAAATCGCGCAACACCGAATTGAAGTTAAGAGCAGATGCAGCAAAAGACCAGAGCCTTCCTTAAATGGGCGGGTGGAAAATACAGCCTAGTTGAAGATATTCGTACCCGCTTAAAGCAAGCGAGTATGGATGCTGACACCTTAGTTGAACCTTTCGTTGGTGCTGGCTCTGTATTCCTCAATACTGATTTTAAGCATTATATTTTAAACGATATTAATGCGGATCTGATCAACCTGTACACCGAGCTAAAGCGCACGCCTGACGAATTTATTAGCGATGCAAAAAAACTATTTGTAGAGCTCAATAACCATCCTGAAGCCTATTATGAGTACCGTGTTCAGTTTAATCAGAGCAGCGATGTGTATGAGCGCGCAATTTTATTCTTATACATGAATCGTCATGGTTATAACGGTCTGTGCCGCTACAATCTTAAAGGTATTTTTAACGTTCCTTTTGGTAAATATAAGCGCCCGTATTTTCCTGAAAAAGAAATGCACTTCTTTGCTGAAAAAGCCCAGCAAGCCACCTTTACGTGTTTAGGCTATGATGAAGTCTTTAAGCTTATTCCTAATAATGCGGTAGTGTATTGCGATCCACCTTATGTGCCTTTGAGTAAAACAGCTTCATTTACTTCTTACGCTAAAGGTGGTTTCAATTTAGATGATCAAGCTAACTTGGCGAATTTAGCTGAGCAGGCTGCATTCGAAAATAACACGCCGGTACTTATTTCTAACCACGATACGGTGTGGACTCGTAAGATCTACAGCCAAGCATCACTGGATGAAATTCAGGTAAAACGCACGATTAGCCCGAAGGGCGGTTCACGCAATAAAGTGAATGAGCTAATGGCTATGTATTTAGCACCAAAGAAACGGTGAAATAAATCGCTGCTACAAACAGGCTGAATAAAACGAGGGCAATGACGATAATAGTACTGAGCGAATGCTCTTTAAAGTCAGCTTGACGCTTATTTTCTGATTGCACACCAAAAAATGCCGCAAAGACACTTTGTAATGCACTAATGAATTTGTTCATGCGATTTAGAACTTAGAACCTAAACCGCTAACTTTCTTTGACTCTTCACTACTTGTTAATAACTCAAGTAAATCAAGATAATGGAACTGAGCGCTGCGGCTATCACCCGTTAACCAAGAAAACCATCCTGTTTCTTGTTCTGCTTTCATACACTGAGCAGAAGATGATGCGTTAAGCGTATTGCATGAGCAACCAGACGCCGCTGCTAAAAAGTCGTCTTCATCAGCAGATGAAAAAGATACAAACGCAGCAACCGTAAGTGCGGACGCGATTAAGATCCCTATTTTAAAAGCACGCATGAGAATAACCCTTGTTTGTGTTATTTAGACAAGCATACATAACAATTGCTCAAATAACAAACTTAATTACGGCTGAATTAAATAAAAATTTAATAAAATTAGTCTTTTAAAGTAAATTTTATGTTTATATTTTGTTTCATTTAAATGCATTTATGCAAGCAGCTGAATAGAACGATTGTTCAATTTTTGATTAAATTTACATTAATTCAATAAGCTAAAAGGATTAGCCTTGAGTAATAGCGTTTTAACAGTTAGCTGTGGTGTTTTAATCAGCTGTCGATTGGGTTACATTATGCGCTCTTCTTGCAGTCGCAAATTATGATGGAATCTCTCATGTTGGAAACATTACAAAAGTATTTAATAGCCCCTTCTATTTTATCAGCTGACTTTGCCCGTTTAGGTGAAGATGTTGATCGTGTACTCGCAAGTGGGGCAGATGTTGTACATTTTGATGTGATGGATAACCATTATGTGCCAAACCTAACCTTTGGCCCAATGATTTGTAAAGCACTGCGCGATTACGGTATTACAGCCCCGATAGATGTGCATCTTATGGTTAAGCCTGTCGATCGTTTAATTCCCGACTTTGCTGAAGCAGGCGCTTCTATTATTAGCTTTCATCCAGAAGCTAGCGAGCATATTGACCGTACCTTGCAACTTATAAAAGACAGTGGTTGCCAAGCAGGGCTTGTATTTAATCCTGCAACCAGCCTTAGCTACCTTGAGCACGTGCTCGATAAAGTTGATGTAGTGCTATTAATGTCGGTTAACCCTGGCTTTGGCGGCCAAAGCTTTATTCCTCATACCCTCGAAAAGCTTCGCCAAGCGCGTAAAATTATTGATGACTCAGGTCGCAATATTCGTTTAGAAGTTGATGGTGGCGTTGGTGTTGATAACATTGCTGAAATTGCAGAAGCGGGCGCTGATATGTTTGTTTCAGGCTCAGCGATTTTCAATCAACCAGATTACAAAGCTGTTATCGATGCGATGCGCAGCGAGCTTGCAAAGGTTGAGTCATGAAATACGATGCGGCATTTTTCGATTTAGATGGCACCTTAGTCGACAGTGTTTATGATTTATACATTGCGATGAATCTGACTCTAACTGACCTCGCATTTCCGGTTGTTACACAAAAGCTAGTTGAGAGCTGGGTAGGTAATGGCATAGAAACACTTGTAAAGCGTGGTTTAAGTGGCGATATGCAAATCAGTGAGCATTTAGATGAAGCCCTTGCAGAGCGTGCAATTAATTTGTTTTATCAGCACTATGACCAAGTTGTAGGTGACTACAGTGCGCTTTATCAACATGTAGAAACTGGGCTTGCTGCACTTGCTGGTATTCCTAAAGTGGTGATTACCAATAAGGCACGTCGTTTTACCGAAAAGTTACTTGATAAGCTTTCACTGACTAGTCATTTTCAGTTGATTGTATGTGGTGATGATATGGCAAAGAAACCATCACCTGAGCCTTTACTATTTGCTTGTCAGCAATTAGATGTCAGCCCAGCCAAAGCGGTTATGATAGGCGACTCAAAAAGTGATATTTTGGCAGCAAAAGCTGCTAAGGTTGACGTTGTCGCACTCGGTTATGGCTATAACCAAGGTGAAAACCTCGCTGATTTCAATCCAGAGTACCTCTGCGAGAATTTCTTAGATATAATACCCGTTCTTACCCAAAGGTAAGTGCATTTTAATTTCGTCTTTTTAGTTTAGTAAAAATATAAAGGAACATCATGAGTAAACCAGTAGTGTTAAGTGGCATTCAGCCAACCGGTGGTATGACAATAGGCAACTATGTTGGCGCTATTAACCAGTGGCTTAAGCTACAGGAAGACCACGAAAGTTTCTTTATGTTAGTAGATTTACACGCCATTACTGTACGCCAAGATCCTGAGCAGCTACGCTCGCGCGTGCTGGACGGTATTGCGCTTTATGCTGCATGTGGTATCGACCCAGAAAAAGCGGCGTTATTCGTACAATCTCAAGTGCCAGAACATGCACAGCTTAGTTGGGTGTTAAACTGTTACGCGCAAATGGGTGAGCTTAACCGTATGACGCAGTTTAAAGATAAGTCTTCTAAGCATGCGAATAACGTGAATGTGGGCTTGTTCTCTTACCCTGTACTGCAAGCTGCAGACATCTTGTTATACCAAGCAGATCAAGTGCCTGTGGGTGAAGACCAAAAGCAACACCTTGAATTGACACGTGATATCGCAACACGTTTTAACAACTTATACGGTGACGTGTTCAAATTACCTGAGCCTTACATTCCTGAGTTTGGCGCGCGTGTAATGAGCTTACAAGATCCGCTGAAGAAAATGTCTAAATCAGATGAAAATCCAAACGGTTACATCATGTTATTAGATGAGCCGAAGAAGATTGAAAAGAAACTGAAGAAAGCTGTAACCGATTCAGACGAGCAAGCTCGTATCTACTTTGATCGTGAAGAAAAACCAGGTGTATCAAACCTACTTACTTTATTATCAGTCGCAACTAAGCGCTCAATTGAAGACTTAGTGCCTGAATATGAAGACAAAATGTATGGTCACCTGAAAAAAGACACTGCAGCAGCGGTCGTTAATATGATTGAGCCAATCCAAGCGCGCTTTAAAGAAATTCGCGAAGATCAGTCACTACTTGATAGCATTATGAAGTCAGGTGCTGAAAAGGCGAGTATTCGCGCTGAGAAAACATTAAAAGCAGTCTACGATGCGGTAGGTTTTATCCCTCGTCCGTAAGCTTGCACAAATTATTGAAATAAAAATACCGCTTAATAGCGGTATTTTTTATCTATTAAAAACTCAGCACAATTAAAACAGTAAACAAGCAGATAAGTGCGGCAGCGGTTTTGTCTGTTTTTTCCATTTTCTTACTCCTCATCAGCGCTCAACTGTGCAATCACGTAGCCTTTACTTTCTAACAAGGCTAATAGGCTATCTTCACCGGCCAAATGAGCAGCGCCAACAAGTACCAACTCTTTTTGCTGATCAGTAAAGTAATCTTCAATATGATTAAGCCAATTCAAATTACGTTGCTTAATGAGTATTTGGTAGGTGAGGGGATCATGTTGTTTTAATGGCATGATAGTTAGCTCATTCATTGCGTGCATATCGCCATTGCGCCATGCATCAAGCATTGCACTGTAAAGCGCTTGGTAACTTGATACTTGAGCTAACTGTGACTGAATAAAGGCATCTTCGTCTTGGCTGCCTAATTGCTTAAAAAGGTGTAATTGAAATGCCAAGGTTTCGAGGAAAGCTAATTCTTTGCTGTCTTGTTTGGCTCGCTTTGCTAAATAGCTATCAACACCTTCACCGAAAAGCTGTTGCTTTTGTAGTTCTAGCGACATCATCAGCAAGCTCACCATAAAAGGGCGAAAGCTGTCGAGTTCGCTAAGTTGCATATCGTATTGAGTAAGCTGTGCTTCTAATTGTTTTTTTACTGTTGCAGAGAGCTTACTACTTAAAGTTTCACCAGTTTGGTAGCTCAGTGCTTTAAGCATAGTAAGTTGTGCTGAGCTATTACTTGGCGCTGGCATATCGGCTTCAATTACTAGGGTATCGGCCTGTTTATATGCTTGATTAAATTCAGCCGGTAGCGGTAGTTCCTTGGGCGGTAAAACATGAATTGACCCCGCAATGTATATAAATTCATCACCTTTACTTACCTGCCAAACGGCACTTTTTGCATTACAAATACTCGTTGTTAACAAGCATGATGCAGCAATTGTTGAGAGCAGTAATTGAGTTAGTTGTTTCATTCTTTTAGCCTGTTAATTGAAAAAGCTTGCCCAATGTCCTGGGCAAGCAGGGCATTACTTGTTGAGTTTTAACTCAATTTGATGGTCAACTTTTTTGTTCATTTGCTCGATAGAAACCTCGATAGATATCTCAAGATGTTGTTCTAATTTTTGAGTATCTTGGCTATTAAATAAGGGGTTTGGCAGTGTAACAACAAGCGTGCTTACTGCGAGTATCGACACTATTTTTAAAACTGAGTTGCTCATAACTTTATTCTCTTAATTGGTTGATTAGTTTTATCAGCGAAGCAAAGTTGGTTGGTGGCCCGTTGATGGAAACTACAATAGCGAGGAAAGTTGCTTGAGTCGCTTATCTAGTTCTAAGCGATTTATATATAAGGTTTTAAAATGCTAACTTAACTATTTTCAATAGCTTAAGTGTGATTCTTATGAGAGGAAATAAGGTTTTAAATCATTTTATTTTTGTGTTTTTGCCTATTGATGATAATTTGAATGTAGCAAATAGGAACTTGGAGGTTTTGATATGGGTTTTAAAGTAAAACATTATGCGGCTAAAACTGTACCTGCGAATAGCTCATTAGAATGGGAACTAATTTTAACTGAACTTATCATTGGTAGCCTTTGTGCTGCATTCGCAAAGATCGGCTATGATGCTACTATGTTACTTATTTTTATACCTAATTTAGTAATCGCCTTAGTTTGCTTTGGTTTTATTGGGCTTTCGATATTTCATTTCATAAGAGAAAAACGCAGTAAGCCAAGCGAGTAATATTGATTGCTGCGCTATTTTTCTACAGGTGTAACGCCTGGCGAGTCACAAGCAATGACTTCAAATCGATAGCCATACTCAGCATGGTGATCAGGGGTTACTTGCACTATTTCGTAATCATTCAGCTCAACGGCTTTACTGTTTTCTGCTTTTAAACAGCGTGAATAGCTATCGGCTTCAAAGCTGTAAGCAAACATCGCAATTAAACGTTTGCTACGCTCAAAGTAACCTTTGGTATCTAAAAACTGACGAAGGTTTTCGGCGGTTTCGCTGTCACCTTCTATATTGACGTCTTGGTTAGGGGCTGAGCTTTCTTCACTTTCAGGAAGTTGTTGCTCAAGCTTTTCACCGAGTTCTTCGACTGCTATTTGCTGCTCTTCACCAGATTCTTTGGCAATGACTTTGCTATCCAAAAAGGTGCTAACCATGTTGTCGAGCACTTCTTCAGGTGGCTGATCGTCGATAAACGAAATCAGGTTAATAAATACCACTGATGCTAAAACAAAGCGCACGATGGCAGTTAATAGAGGTGAGTAGCTTTGGCTTATAAATTTAATTCGCTCAGAGCCAAATGGCTTTATTAGTAATAAAACAAAGATATAGAAAGGTAAAAAAAGTTGAAATAACAATAAAGTACCTAGGGTTATTCCCATTGCCCAAGGGGGTAAATATAACAGGGTGGCAAAGTTATGGGTGTAGTTAAAATGACTGGAAGACACATGAGTCACATCATTAACTATGCCGCTCGCACCGGCCAACACAAAATTAGCGATACTGGCATAGAAGATTAAAATTAGTGCTTTGCCGGCAAGCGAGTGCCAAAGTTGGTTAAACTTGGGCCAAAATTCAATAACAAGCGCAATAATGGTGATGGTGGCACTTAACCAGCCCGATTGCAGAACAATCAGGCTGCTTAATGCTAAAAGATAGAGCTTTTGTGCGGTACTTAAGTTAAACCAAATGGCTTGTAATCGTTCAACCAGCCTCGTTTTATGAGGCTGCCAGCTACGTTGCTGTTGTTGAAACTGTTTATTAGCGCGCCATTTTGCAATTTTTAAATACCTACGCACGCAATATCCTTTTTATAGTAGTGGTTTTAAGTACCTTCCTGTGTGTGAACGCTCACACTCTGCAACGTCTTCAGGTGTACCAGAAATTAAAATTTCACCACCGCCAGAGCCACCTTCTGGGCCTAAGTCAACAATCCAGTCTGCGGTTTTGATCACATCAAGGTTATGCTCAATAACAACAATGGTATTACCGTGATCGCGTAAGCGGTGAAGTACTACTAATAATTGCTGAATATCAGCAAAGTGTAAACCCGTAGTTGGTTCATCAAGGATATATAAGGTTTTACCGGTATCCCGTTTTGAAAGTTCACGAGCCAGTTTCACACGCTGCGCTTCACCACCGGAGAGGGTAGTAGCAGCTTGACCTAAGCGAATATACGACAAGCCTACATCCATTAAGGTTTGCAGTTTACGTGCAATAGCCGGAATTTTATCAAAATAGTCACGGGCATCTTCTACGGTCATTTCGAGTACTTGGTGAATGTTTTTACCTTTGTACTGTACTTCAAGGGTTTCACGGTTGTAGCGTTGACCTTTACATACATCACAAGGTACATACACATCAGGTAAAAAGTGCATTTCTACCTTGATCACGCCATCACCTTGGCAGGCCTCACAGCGACCACCTTTAACGTTAAAGCTAAAACGACCGACCTTATAGCCACGTGAACGGGCTTCTTGAGTACCCGCAAATAGCTCTCGAATACCGGTAAAAATGCCAGTGTAAGTTGCAGGGTTTGAACGCGGAGTACGGCCAATCGGGCTTTGGTCAATATCAATCACTTTATCAAAATGATCTAGGCCTTTAATTGACTTATAAGGTGCCGCTTCTGCGGTAGTTGCGCCATTTAACTCGGTATGAGCCAGCTTAAATAAAGTGTCGTTGATAAGCGTCGATTTACCTGAGCCTGATACACCTGTGATACAGGTCATTAAGCCAAATGGAATACGTAAATCAACGTTCTTTAAGTTGTTACCTGTGGCACCAAATAACTCAAGCCATTTGTCGGTAGTTTGATGGCGAGCCTCAGGTACTTCAATTTTCTTTTCGCCAGAGAGGTACTGACCCGTGATTGAATCTTTGCTAGCTAGAATATCGTCATGGGTACCTTGTGCAATAACATGGCCGCCATGAACACCGGCACCCGGGCCGATATCGATAATATGATCCGCAGCGCGAATAGCATCTTCGTCATGCTCAACCACAATGACGGTGTTACCTAAATCGCGTAAGTGAATAAGGGTTTTTAGTAGGCGGTCGTTATCGCGTTGGTGCAAACCAATTGAAGGCTCATCCAGTACGTACATAACACCAACAAGACCTGCACCAATCTGACTTGCTAAACGAATACGCTGCGCTTCACCACCTGACAGGGTGTCGGCACTTCGCTCAAGTGATAAATAATTAAGGCCTACATTAATTAAGAAAGATAAACGATCGCGAATTTCTTTGAGAATTTTTTCGGCGATTTGTGCGCGCTGACCAGTTAGATTCAAACCATCAAAAAATGCCATGCTTTCACCAATACTCATTGTGGTGATAGCTGGCAGGTTTGTTTGGCCAATAAATACGTGACGAGCTTCTTCGCGTAATCGAGAGCCATGACAGCTCGGACACGCTTGGCTTGTTTGGTATTTAGCAAGCTCTTCGCGAACTGAGTTTGACTCGGTTTCACGGTAGCGGCGGTTCATATTATTTAAAACGCCTTCAAACTCATGGTTACGCGTAATTAAGTCGCCACGGTCGTTACGATAGTTAAAGGCAATTTTAGTTTTGCCAGAACCTTCTAGAATCACCTTTTGAGCATCTTTACCAAGTTCTTGGAAAGGCACTTCTAGGTCAAACTTATAATGCTCTGCGACAGCTTGCAGCATTTGGAAGTAATAAAAGCTGCGTTTGTCCCAGCCTTTAATTGCACCACCCGATAAGCTTAGCTCAGGATTTTGCACAACACGGTTTGGATCAAAATACTGACGCACACCTAAACCATCACAGCTTTGACATGCACCCGCCGGGTTATTGAACGAGAATAAGCGCGGCTCAAGTTCACTCATGGCATAGCCACAAGTAGGGCAGGCAAAATTAGCAGAAAACAGCATGTCTTCGCTGAGTGAATCGTCCATTGCCGCTACATGGGCAATACCACCTGATAGCTCAAGGGCTGTTTCGAATGATTCAGCTAAACGCTGTTGTTGGCCATCTTTAACTTTAAAGCGGTCAACAACGACCTCGATAGTATGCTTTTTATGAAGCTCAAGAGTCGGTGGATCTGATAAGTCACAGACTTCGCCATCGATACGGGCGCGAATGAAGCCTTGGCTTGCGAGTTGCTCAAGCAGCTTAACGTGCTCACCTTTACGATCTTTTACTACTGGCGCTAATAGCATTAGCTTACTTCCTTCAGGAAGCTCTAAAACTGTATCGACCATTTGGCTGATAGTTTGTGCGGCAAGAGGTAAATCGTGAGTAGGGCAGCGAGGCTCACCTACACGGGCAAATAATAAACGTAGGTAATCGTAAATCTCGGTAATCGTACCGACCGTTGAACGCGGGTTATGCGACGTTGATTTCTGCTCAATAGAGATAGCCGGCGATAAACCTTCGATGTGATCAACATCGGGTTTTTCCATTAGCGATAAGAACTGTCTTGCATACGCTGACAGTGATTCAACATAACGACGTTGCCCTTCTGCATACAAAGTATCAAACGCTAAAGACGATTTCCCTGAACCAGATAGGCCAGTGATAACTATCAGCTTATCACGGGGAATGGTTAGGCTGATGTCTTTTAAATTGTGCGTACGGGCGCCTCGGACTTCAATGTTTTCCATGCTATCTCGTTTTATTACCTAATTATTTTTTCAGTATCTCATAATACGCGATAAGATTAATCCTTGATCAAAGAAAAAATCATCACTTACAGGTGATTATTTAGTTTTCGCTTGTGGTAGAATCCACGCTCAAATTTTAATAGACAGCAAGATCAGTAATTCATGACAGCATCTTCACTCAACTCTCGAGAAAAACGCGCTGCCGTTTCGTTGGCGAGCGTCTTTGCATTCCGTATGCTTGGCCTATTTATGCTGATGCCAGTATTGGCGGTTTATGGTCAGCAATTAGAAGGGTTTTCGCCGCTTTGGATTGGCTTTGCTATTGGTGCTTATGGTTTAACGCAAGCCGTGCTGCAAATCCCTATGGGTTGGTTGTCTGATAAAATTGGTCGTAAAAAAGTGATTATTGGGGGCCTTTGTGTGTTTGCACTTGGCTCTGTTATTGCGGCAACCGCTGAGACTGTGCAAATGGTTACGCTAGGGCGTGCACTTCAAGGCATGGGGGCGATTGCCAGTGCCTTATTGGCGCTTGCTTCTGATTTAAGCCGTGATGAACAACGTCCGAAAGTTATGGCCGTTATTGGTATGTGTATTGGTATGAGCTTTGCCGTTGCTATGCTACTAGGGCCAATTGTTGCTGCATCGTGGGGAGTTGCTGGGGTATTTTGGCTTACTGCAGGACTGGCCATTTTAGGTATTTTAATCGTGTTGTTTTTGGTGCCAAATGCTGTCAATAAGGCGCCAAAAGGTGACACACTTGCTACCCTTGATGATATTAAGCAACTAATTAAACATCCACAATTAGCACGCCTTGATTTTGGTGTGATGCTGCTTCATCTTACATTAACTACCGTATTTGTAGCCTTACCAGGCCAGCTTATAAAAGATGGCTTAGTTGCAGACCACCATTGGTATTTATATATACCTGTACTGTTTTTAGCGTTTTTCTTGATGGCACCAATGATGATTGTGGCGATTCGTAAAGAAAAAGAAAAACAAGCCTTTATTGGCTCAATCGCACTGCTTGTTTTAAGTATGCTCGCGATGTCGTTATGGGTTGATTCGGTGATTGGCATCGGTATTTGTATGTTGGTTTACTTTATTGCTTTTAACTTTTTAGAAGCAACCATGCCAGCACTTGTTTCGCGTATTGCTCCTGCAAACCAGAAAGGTTCTGCGATGGGGGTCTTTTCATCTACGCAGTTTTTTGGAGCCTTTTTAGGTGGTTTATTAGGGGGTTACGTAGCTCAAGCATTAAGTGCGCAAGCAGTGTTTGCGGCGGCGGCACTTGTTGGGGTAATATGGCTTATCCTTGCTTGGAATATGCAAGTCCCACCAAGAAGTAAAATAATTAGCTTAATGACTGAATTAAGTTCAGAGCAGCAGGCACAAGCGCTTGCTTCTCGTCTTGTTGCTTTACCGGGCGTAATTGAAGCAACGGTTGTCTGTGATGAAAATCGCAGCTATTTAAAGATTAATGATAAAGAATTTGACCTAGACCAAGCACGCAAAGTGGCTGGTTTAATCTAACGTTTTATAGGAGAAGTTCCATGGCACGCGGTGTGAACAAAGTTATCTTGGTTGGTAATTTAGGCCAAGATCCAGAAGTACGTTATATGCCTAATGGCAATGGCGTAGCGAATATCAGCATTGCTACGACAGATAGCTGGAAAGATAAAAACACAGGGCAAATGCAAGAGCGTACTGAATGGCACCGTGTCGTGTTATTTGGCAAACTAGCAGAAGTTGCTGGTGAGTACCTTCGTAAAGGTTCACAAGTGTACATTGAAGGTCGTTTACAAACGCGTAAATGGACTGACCAATCAGGCCAAGAAAAGTACACCACAGAAATCGTGGTAGACATGGGCGGTCAAATGCAAATGTTAGGCGGTCGTGGTGAACAGCAAGGTGGTGGCTATCAAGGTGGTCAATCACAAGGCGGTTACCAAGGTGGCCAACAACAAGGTGGCGGTTACGGCGGTGGTGCACAGCAATCACAAAGCAATAATAGCTATGCTCCACAGCAACAGTCTGCGCCAGCACAGCAGCAACAGCGTCCACAACAGCAATCTGCACCACAACAACAAAGCAATAACCAATATGGTGGCGGTTATGGTCAGCAGCAAAGCAGCGCACCTCAACAAGGCGGTTTTGCTCCTAAACCACAAAATGCACCACAAGGCGGCGCATCAAACCCAATGGAACCACCAATCGACTTTGATGACGATATTCCGTTCTAATTCACAGTATATTTAAGATTGTAGATTAAATTTCTACCTACAACCCCTTTAAGTGTTTGAAATATTTTAAACCCAGCCTAGTTGCTGGGTTTTTTATTTGCCTAATACTTCGTTATCACTACTTTTACTTGAGTAGTTACATTTACAAAATAATTCTCATTAACTGTTTTTGCTAGGTGTTTAAAATTACAAAACTTTTGACAGCGCTGGTTCTAGGATATTTCTGATATTGCTTTAAATCGCCCTGCAGCCTTGTATTTATAGGGTTCTTGAACAACACTTTGTATATGTTTAAGCAACTAACCTGTGAAATGAAACGAGACTTAGCTTCACAAATAAAGCAACCGGTGGTCATCTATGTGGCGGCCGCTTTTTTGCTATTAGTTGTTTTTAATATTTTCTTAAGTGATGTGTTGCACGACAAAGTTCATCGCACCGGTACTGAGCTTGCCAAGCAAGTGTATGAATTAAACCTCGACCCGATTGCCTCGCAAGATATTATTGCTACCTTAGTTAAAAGCCAAGGCTTTGCAATGAGCGCTAGTGATGTACCACATAACTTTGCAAACTTTATCGACTTAGAGCAAGAGGTATTTAGCTATAAAACGGTTAATTTGCGTTTATTTCATTGGCCTTCTTGGTTGGTCGAAAGTCACTTATTTATTTTCCTAAATTTAATATTGCTTGGCACTGGGTATTGGGGTTTCCGCTGGTGGAAAAAAATGTTCAAGCAATTGGCAATAACAGAAAAACCGCTGAGCAAACCATTTGAACAATTAAACACTCAGGTTACAACCAAGAAAGTTGCATCACCTAAACCATTAGGTCATCAGGATTTAAATATTTTGTATGGTGTGCCAACAAACTATAACCATTTATTTGCGCTATTCTTTTGGAAGAACCCTTTCCCTGCTAACCTCGACGTTGATAATTACTTTAAGTTAGTCATTGCAAAAGGGTTTGGTGAACTTGTAAATCGCTCTGTGAAATTATTGCCATCGGGTGGTATTGCCGTGACCTTAAACAGTGTGCCTGCCACCGAAGTTGATAAATACACTAAGCGATTACATCAGGTTATATATCAAGCTTGTTTAAATTATCGTAGTGACTTGTCTCGTGCTGATATAAAAATTGGTGTGTGTAATTACCGCACAGGGTCTGATCAGGCCGTGGTTTATCAGCTTACTAAATCAGCATTAGCGCTGGCGAAACAAAGTGCTTGGCAGCACATTCATCGCTTACCCTTTGGTCATACGCAGTCAAGCATGCTTGCTGATAGTAAAGAACACCTATTTGAGTACATTAAGAAAAAACATTTTATGTTGTTTTTTCAGCCTTTGTTCGACTTACAAACAGGCGATATTTTACAGCATGAGGCGTTGATCCGTATTCGCCACAAGAGTTTAGGCTTGCTTGCGGCTCGGCATTTTATTCCTCATATGAGTAGTAAAAAAGATGTCTTGTTATTGGACCAAACTGTGATTTCTCAAGTGAAGAAAATGCTGCTGAACGAAACGGGCTCATTAACGGTGAGTATAAACTTACACGCAATGAACTGGTTTAATGACGAGTTTTGGCTGTGGTTTAAACAGCAAATGGAAGGGTTTAATAGCGCAGACAAATTGCAATTTGAACTAAGCGAAGACGATTATCTAAAACAGCATAAAAAG
Organism: Pseudoalteromonas sp. 0802; assembly: GCF_013350085.1. Lineage (NCBI taxonomy): Bacteria > Pseudomonadati > Pseudomonadota > Gammaproteobacteria > Alteromonadales > Pseudoalteromonadaceae > Pseudoalteromonas > Pseudoalteromonas sp. 0802. Next base: position 51,167 of record NZ_JABVXE010000015.1, read on the forward strand.
CTCAGTGAACAGTTTGAATGTTTAGAGAAACTGTCTGCTGGTATTGTTATTGATAACGTGCGTAGTGCAGAACATATAGCAACTTATAGAAATATCAAAAATATATGCAGTATTAAGTTAGCATTTGAACTGATACACAATATAGATACCAACACCCAACAGCAAAAAATGGTTAAGCAAATAATTTCTAAGGGTACTGAGCTAAACTTTCCTGTTTATGCGGTTGGAGTAGAAACACAGAACGAACTTGCGACCTTAAAAAACCTAGGGATCATTGCGGCTCAAGGCTTTTACTTTGCTGAGCCATTGCAAAAACTGGCGGATATTACACCTTACAGCTAGTCAATTAGCCCTCGGTACTTAAGGCCGTCTAAACCTTGTAGCCCACCAGTATGAACTGCAATGATATGCGTTCCTTGACTAAAGTAACCTTGCTCTATTAATTGCCAAACGGCATAGAGCATTTTGCCGCTGTAGATTGGCTCAAGCGGGATTACGTGCTGCTCACTAAAGGTTTGGCAAAATTGCCACAAGTCATCGCTAAACTTTCCGTAACCACCATCATGAAAGTCGCAAAGCAGCTGCCAGTTTTGTTGCTGATTTGCTTTATTACTTAGCTGCTTTATCTCATCAATTAAGTAGTGCGCTTGCTTTAGTACTGCGACACCTAACAGCTTTGTGTGTTGTGGTGCACCTTCGATTAAACCTGCTAGTGTGCCGCCACTACCAGTTGGGCAAACAATCACATCAGAGCTTGGTAGGCTTTGCGCTAATTCTTTACACCCTAAAAGTGCGGCTGTGTTAGTGCCGCCTTCTGGCAATATGTAGGCATTCGGAAACTGCGCTTGTAACTTTGCTAAATACGTTTGGTCGTGCCTTAAGCGGTAAGTAATTCGATTTACTGGGTGTAAGCGCATACCGCATTGCTTTGCGTAGTTGAGTGTTGGATTTGCTTCGTCTAGCTCAGGGCCGCGAATAATACCGTGGGTTTTAAAGCCAAATAGTTTACCTGCAGTTGCCGTGGCATGAATATGATTTGAAAATGCGCCACCAAAAGTGAGTAGTTCAGATTTACCCTGTTGCTGCATAGCATCTAAGTTAAACTTTAGCTTACGCCATTTGTTGCCACTAATTTGCGGATGAATAAGATCATCTCGCTTGATGCTCAGCTGAATTTTACGTGCAGCTAATAAGGGGTGATGAATTGTTTGTACTGGTGATTCAAAAGAACTATTCACGGCATTAATTTTCGTAAAAAAACACGTCTTATTGTAGCAAAGTCGTCTTACAGATAGAAATTAGTCAATTAAACTCAAATGATTTTGTTATTTACTGGCATCAACTAAGGTAATAGATGTAAACTCAGATAATAATTGAACAAAGCTTGTGTTTTGCCTTGCAAGTACATAGCATAAGAGTTTAATTATAAAAAAATAATAATGACCAAATAATTGCCGCTTTTTGGGAATGGAATATATGCGAATTGCTCCTTTATCTCTGTTAATTTCAGTTAGTTTGCTAGCAACTAGTGCATTTGCACAAGATACTGCTACGGTAACTGGCATTGAATCAGAGATCAGTAAAAAACAAGCCGAATACGATAACTCGACCTTAATCCTGGAAAAACACCTAAAAGAAGAAAGTCAGTTACAAAAACAACTCGAATTATTGCGCGCCCGCTCAACTGAGCTAGATAAAGAAAAAAACCAAGCGCTAGATGCAATGAACGAGATGTACCGCCGACTTATTGATGACCCAACTCTTGATATCAGCAATGCGCAGTCGCGCTATCAAAAAGCTGTGGTTGATCACAAACAAAACAAAGATGATATTTCGATGCAATTGGCGGCAATTGCTTCACATAGAAAAGACATTGAGCAAATTCGTGTATCAAAGCACACCCAGTTAAACACCTTAGAAAGTTTAAAAGAGCAGTTAGCAACGGCACGTGTTGAGCGTTTACGTAACGAATTCACTAGGGAAGGCACATTAGAGGTTAATCACACGATTAACTGTAAGCGCACCGAAACACTTGCTGCCTGTGAACAACGTGGCCAACAAATGGGCTTACAAAAAGCCACTAAGCGTTTTGTAGACCAGATTTTTGCTAACTTAACTGAAGAGCGTTTAGTTGAGCCAAAACGTAACCTTGCCGGTGCACAAGTTAAGATTTTAAGTAGCCATGTCGTGAACAGCGCGTTCAGTGGTCAAGGTAACTACAACGTTAACTTAAGTGTGACGATGCGCGGTGATGTAAACAGCAGCCGTTTATGTAGCTTACTTAACTTAGATAATCGTTTTTGTGCTGACTATGGCACGCCACTGGCTGGTAACTTTCAGCCAAGCTACGGCACTACCTATTCAGATAGTCAGTTAACATTCAGTGACTCTCAGGATAATGGTCAGGTGGTATCGGTTTCACGTATGAGTGAGCAACCAGTAAGCGATTATTCTGTAAAAAAGCCAATAAAGGTTGAACCATTACCTGATCTAAAAAAATCTAAAATGGTTGAATTAACACTGCGTTCAAATGTTTATGACGACGAAGTGTTTATTGATGGTGTTAGCTATGGTGCAACTAGGTTAACGACATCATTACCAAAAGGTTTTCATGATATTGAAATTCGCAAACGTGGCTACAAAAGCTATAAAGCGCGAATTGATCTGCGTAAAGCACAAACCATTAATGCAAACCTAGTTAAAGTGCCAGAGCCTGTTGTTGCTGAAGTGACTGCGGCACCAGAGCAAGCTGTAACAGCACCTGTTGCAAGTATTGTTAATAAAACTAGTTCTGCCAGCATTGTAGTTATTCCCGCTGGTAAATTTAAGATGGGTGACATTAACGGCAATGGGTTAGCGAATGAGCGCCCAGTGGTAGAAAAAACCATTGCTAACTCATTTGCAATGCAAAGCAAAGAAGTAAGCGTTGGTGAGTATGAGCAATTCGTTGCGAATACCGGCTATAAAACAGAAGCAGAAAAAGATCGCGGCTGTGCGTATTACTTAAATGGCGAACCAGTGTGGGAAGCAACCTTAAACTGGCGCAACCCAGGCTTTGATCAAGAAAGTGATTTTCCGGCGGTTTGTTTAACTTACAACGATGCCAAAGCGTATGCCGATTGGTTATCGGGTCAAACAGGCCAGCTGTTTCGTTTACCAAATGAGGTTGAGTGGGAATACGCTGCACGTGCAGGTAAAGAAACTGAATACCCTTGGGGTAACGAAATTGGTAAAAATTTAGCGAACTGTGGCTGGTGTGGTAGCGAATGGTCAAACAAGAGCGCTGCACCAACAGGGTCGTTTTCTCCTAACGCATTTGGCCTATACGATACAGTAGGTAATGTGTGGGAATGGACAAACAAAAAGTCAGGACAGTCTGATGTGGCTGTTCGAGGCGGTGCATGGAATTTTGCTCCTAGCCTAGCACGCGTATCAACGCGCTTAATCTTAGCGCCAGATTTTCGTGCAAACTATATCGGTTTCCGTTTAGTACGCGAACGATAAGAATTTAAAAAGGAAGCAATGGATGCTTCCTTTTTTAGCATTTTAATTAAAGCAGTTGCGCTTTTTCATGATTAGCATGATAGAGTGAGAGCAGCTAGTATAAGAACGAATTTTCAAAGGTCATCCAGCCTCATGTTTAAAAAACTCCGTGGTATTTTTTCAAACGATCTATCGATCGACTTGGGTACAGCCAATACCCTAATTTACGTAAAAGAAGAAGGTATCGTATTAAACGAACCTTCAGTTGTTGCTATTCGTCAAGAGCGTGCTGGTGGCCCTAAGAGCGTAGCATCTGTAGGTACCGAAGCTAAGCAAATGTTAGGTCGTACTCCGGGTAACATTAAAGCAATTCGTCCAATGAAAGACGGCGTTATTGCTGATTTCTACGTTACTGAAAAAATGCTGCAACACTTCATCAAGCAAGTGCATAACAACAACTTTATGCGCCCAAGCCCACGTGTACTTATTTGTGTGCCTTGTGGTGCAACGCAAGTAGAAAAGCGTGCTATTCGTGAGTCTGCAATGGGTGCCGGTGCTCGTGAAGTATATCTAATCGAAGAGCCAATGGCTGCGGCTATCGGTGCTGGCTTACCAGTGTCTGAAGCAACCGGTTCAATGGTTGTTGATATCGGTGGTGGTACAACTGAAGTTGCCATTATCTCATTAAATGGTGTGGTTTACTCTTCATCTGTACGCATTGGTGGTGACAAATTTGATGAAGCTATCATCAACTATGTACGTCGTAACTTCGGTAGCTTAATTGGTGAAGCGACAGCTGAAAACATCAAGCACCAAATCGGTTCTGCTTTCAAAACAGACGAGCCAATTGAAATTGAAGTACGTGGTCGCAACCTTGCTGAAGGTGTACCGCGTTCATTCACGCTTAACTCACACGAAATCTTAGAAGCACTGCAAGAGCCATTAATGGGTATTGTGAGCGCGGTAATGGTTGCATTAGAGCAATCTCCACCAGAGCTTGCGTCTGATATCTCTGCACACGGTATGGTATTAACCGGTGGTGGTGCATTATTAAAAGACCTAGACCGTTTATTAATGGAAGAAACCGGTATTCCAGTTGTGGTTGCTGATGATCCATTAACGTGTGTTGCACGTGGCGGCGGTAAGGCACTAGAAATGATTGATATGCACGGTGGTGACGTATTTAGCTACGACTAATGAAGTTACTTTTTGGTCGTACCATCTCTTTGCAACTGCGACTTTTTGTCGCAGTGCTTTTGAGTGTCGTGCTGATCGTGGGCGATCGCTACACTCAAGGTGGTACAACAATCCGCACCAGCCTAAACACTTTGGTTAGCCCACTTATTTACCTTGCCAACTTGCCCTATGAGTTATTTAGTATTGGCGCGAAGAACCTTCATACCCGCGAACAGCTTTTAACCGAAAACGAAGCGTTAAAAAAGAAGCAGTTACTACAAAGCGAACAACTACAACAACTGCAATTTTTATCTCGTGAAAACGATAAGTTACGCGCTTTACTCGGTTCATCGGCTAAGCAATCAAATCGTAAAATTATTGCACAAGTGCTCTCTGTTCATTCAAACCCGTATAGCCACCAAGTGGTTATTAACCGTGGTACAACGGATGGCCTAAGCGAAGGCCAAGCTGTGATTGACGAAATGGGGGTAGTGGGGCAAATCACTCAAGTGGGTTCAACTACCTCGCGCGTACTACTGATGACCGATACAACCCACGCAACTCCTGTGCGTATTTTACGTAACGATGTGCGTACCGTGGTTGAGGGGATTGGCAAAATCAACGTGGTAAAACTTTCGCATGTACCACATAGCCTTGATGTTCGCATTGGCGATATCTTGGTTACGTCAGGCCTTGGTGGCACCTTCCCAGAGGGATATCCGGTTGCAGTAGTGACCGAAATTAACCGTGATGAAGGGCGTCCTTTTGCGCAGGTTTATGCTGAGCCAATTGCGCAACTTGACCGTATTCGCTTATTGGTTGTGCTGTGGCGTAATCAGCAGGAGAGCATCAGCAATGAATAGTCGTCACTTTTTGCTGATTGCTATCAGTATCTTCTTTGCATTGGTAATGGCGCTAATGCCGTTACCGATTTCGTTTGAACCATACCGCCCAGACTGGGTGTTAATGGTATTAATGTATTGGTCGTTAGCGGTGCCACACCGTTTAAATATTGGCACAGCTTGGGTCGTTGGTTTATTAATGGACCTTGCATCAGGCTCGCCACTCGGTGTGAACTCACTGACTTACTCGGTATGTATATTTATCACTGCGAGTAACTTCCAAAAAATTAGAAACTTTTCTTTATGGCAGCAAAGCATTTTAATTGCTTTGTTTTTAACGCTTTACCACCTCATGCAATTTTGGCTTAACCACTTTTTAATGGGCGTTTATTTTAGCCCGCATTATATGTGGCCAGTACTAACCGGCATGCTTTGTTGGTGGTGGATATTCTTAATTTTGCGTAAATATCGCCGTCATTTCAGGATTAGATAATGCAAACCGCAATTTATTTGGCGTCTGCATCACCGCGCCGAAAAGAGTTGCTCAGCCAACTTGGCGTTGAGTTTTCTCAATTTAGCGTTGATGCAGATGAAAGCCAATTCCCAAACGAAGCCCCGCGCGATTATGTAGAGCGTCTTGCTAGACTCAAGGCACAATCGGGCGTTGCTATGGGTTACACTGACCGCCCAGTACTTGGCAGCGATACCGTGGTTGTCATTGATGATACCGCACTTGGTAAGCCGCTAGACCAAGCTGATTTTACCGCCACCATGAAGCGCTTATCTGGCCGTACTCATCAAGTGATGACGGCTGTGGCAATTGCTGATAGTGAGCAAGTAAAAAGCTGCCTTGTTGTCACCGATGTTACATTTAAACCGCTCAGCGATGCTGAAATTGATGCTTACTGGCATAGTGGAGAGCCGCAAGATAAAGCAGGTGGTTATGGCATTCAAGGCTTAGGTGGTCGCTTTGTTAGTCACCTTTCGGGTAGCTATTTTGCGGTTGTCGGCTTACCTTTATATGAGACAGAGCAGTTATTAAACGAATTTTTAAGAGGGTAACATGAGCACCGAATTACTGATCAACGTTACACCGAGCGAAAGTCGCGTTGCGCTTATCGAAAATGGCGTACTGCAAGAAATCCAACTAGAGCGAATTGGCAACCTTGGGATTGTGGGCAATATTTACTTAGGTAAAATCAGCCGAGTATTACCGGGTATGCAGGCTGCGTTTGTCGATATTGGCTTAGAGAAAGCCGCTTTTTTACATGCATCAGACATTGTAAACAGTGCCTCAATTGTAGAAGGCGTTGATGAGCAGCCAATCAAAAAAGTACAAGATATTCGTGAGCTTGTGCGCCAAGGTCAACATATCATGGTGCAAGTGGTTAAAGACCCGCTAGGAACCAAGGGCGCACGCTTAACAACTGATATCACTATTCCTTCTCGTTATTTAGTGTTTATGCCAGATGCAACACACGTAGGTGTAAGCCAGCGTATTGAAACCGAAGAAGAACGTTCGCGTTTAAAGAAAATTGTTGCCGAATATGGTGATGATGACGGCAGCTTTATTGTTCGTACTGCAGCAGAAGGGGCATCGGAAGCTGAGCTACGTCATGATGCGGAATTCTTAAAAAAACTCTGGCAAAAAATCGTCACTAAGCGCAAAAAAACCAGTAAAGAAAGTATCTTGCATGAAGATTTAACACTGGCGTTTCGAACTCTACGTGACTACGTAGGTGAAGACATGGAGCGTATTCGTGTTGACTCAAAATTAACCTATCAAGAGCTTAAAGAGTTTACTGAAGAATTTGTGCCGCTGTTATCGGGAGCACTAGAATACTACCCGGGTGAGCGACCTATTTTCGATTTATTCGATGTTGAAACCGAGATCCAAAAAGCGCTGCATCGTAAAGTTGAGCTTAAATCGGGTGGTTATTTAATTATCGACCAAACCGAAGCGATGACAACCGTTGATGTAAATACCGGTGCGTTTGTTGGCCATCGTAACCTAGAAGAAACCATTTTTAATACTAATATCGAAGCGACCTCAGCAATTGCTCGTCAGCTACGTTTACGTAATTTAGGCGGCATCATTATCATCGACTTTATCGATATGGTTAGTGATGAGCACAAACGTCGAGTATTGCATTCACTTGAGTCTGCGCTTGCAAAAGATCGTGCAAAAGCCAACATAAACGGCTTATCTGCACTAGGATTAGTAGAGATGACCCGCAAACGGACCCGCGAAAGCTTAGAGCACATTCTTTGTGATGTGTGTCCTGCGTGTTCAGGGCGCGGCTCGCAAAAAACAGTAGAAACGGTTTGCTACGAAATATTGCGTGAAATTGTTAGGGTAAACCGTGCTTATGCAGCTGATAAGTTTATGGTTTACGCAGCTCCTTCGGTAAGCGAAGCATTGATCAACGATGAGTATCACAACCTTGCTGAGCTGGAACTATTTATCGGTAAGCAAGTCAGTATTCAAACAGAGAGTTTATATAACCAAGAACAGTTTGATGTGGTAATGATGTAATGAAGGCAAAAACGGTCTGCTTTTATTGTTTACGTAAGTTATGGCAAGTATTTGCTATTACTCTCGTACTGCTGGCCGTTATTGTCTCTGTGGTAAAGTATTCACTGCCATACGCAAATGATTATAAAGATGACATTGAAGCGTTTTTGTATGAACGCTTTGATGTAAATTTAGCAATAGGCTCAATCTCAGCCAGTTGGCATGGCCAAGGCCCTGCCTTAGTCATCGAAGATATTTCTTTTGAAGATAACCAAACCTCACCGATTGCACTCACCATTGATAAAGCGAGCCTTGAAGTTAACTTATGGGAGTCAGTAAAAACCCGTCAGCTTAAATCGAACTATTTTGTGATCAATGGCTTTCATGCTGATGTTGATTTACCCACTATGCTTGATTTGGGGAATAACCAGCAAACCAGCAACTTTGAGCAAAAAGAACTAATTGAAGGCTTATTCCTTGGTGAAACGGGTCACTTTGCGGTGCAAGACAGTAGCCTTAATTTTACCCTCAATGATGGTAAAGAGCGCAAGCTGATCCTTGAAAACATTGTCTGGCAAAATACCCCTGAGCAACATCAAGGCTCAGGCACGTTAGCCTTACCGGGAATTTCTGTTGGTAGTTTTGACGCCCGCATGGCGCTGAATGGTTCGACCCTCGAAACCATGGCTGGCGATATCTATGTGCAAGCAGCGAACGTTGATGTATCTAAGTGGCTGGCGCAATATATTAATACCGACAAGCAGCAGCTTAATTCCGACATTAATTTACAAACCTGGTTTAGTCTTGAAAAAGGCCTGATCAGCGATGTAAAAGTGCAGTGGCTACCGAGTTTCATTAACTGGCAACAAAACCAAGAAGCGCACCAAATTAGTTTAAGTGAAGGTGGTTTTCATTTATTTCCAAAGCAAAATGGCTGGCGCTTAAAAAGCACCGGACTCACCTTTGAAAGTGACTTAAAACAATGGCCAACCTTACAGTTTGAAGCTCAACTTGGCGATAAAAGCCAAATTTGGTTAAAGCAATTTGATTTTGCATTGCTGGCAAAGTTATCGCAGTTAAGTAACTTTGAAGTACTTGCCCCGTTTTTAGCGCGTCAACCCAATGGTCAGTTAAGTGATGCCTATCTTGAGTTAGGTCTGCAAGATAACTGGCAACTTTGGTTTCAGGGCGAACAAATTAATTGGCTGTCGCTGCAGGGCATTCCTGGCGGTCAGGCGATTCGTGTTGATGGCTTAATTAATCAATCAGCTGGGCGAATTCAGCTATATGGCGAGAACAATCAACTGCTAACGAACGGCAGCTTTAGCCAAGATATTGCCTATAACCAATTAAATGTAGAGCTCGACCTTCACCATTACGATGATGGCTGGCGCATTAGTAGCGATAATATCTGGCTTGATAACGACGAAGTGACTGTGGCTGCTGAGATGATGCTCAGCCTGACCGATGAACCGCGGTTAGATTTATATGCCGAAGCCTATGCCCCTGATGCCAAAGTCGCTGGGCATTATTTCCCGTTACCTGTGATGAGCGAAAAGCTAGTTAATTACCTTAATGGCGCAATTAAGGGCGGTGAAGTCAATAAAGCTCAAGTGCTGTACTCGGGGCCATTTAAAGGGTTCCCGTTTAAAGAGCAGCAAGGTCAATTTGAAGTGTTAGCGAATGTTGAAAACGCTAAATATAAGTTTTCACCAAGCTGGCCTGAAGTTGAAGATGCCAACGTCATTTTACATTTCGAAAATGAGCGCATGGATATCTACAGCAAGTCGGGCAAGTTGGTTAACCTCGCTTTGGGGGAGGGTGTTCATGTCAGTATTGCTGATTTAATGAATGCAGAAATCCTAAAAGTTGCCATTAATAAACGTGCTCATGGCGACAAGCTTAACCCGTTCTTTACAGCAACTCCGCTTGCTAAGCCTTTGGCGAGTGTTTTTGAAGTTGTGCAACCGCAAGGCGAAGCGACGGCCGATATTGAGCTGTTAGTAAATTTACGTTCGGGTCATGTTGATGCGATTGGTGAAGTTGAGTTAGCGAATATTCCAGTTTACCTTGCACAGCCAGGTATCACGCTTAACCATATGACCGGTATTGTTAAGTTTAATAACGATAAAATCGACTTAAAAAATGCCAAAGCAGATTGGATGGGCATGCCACTCACAGCAAACTACAACAGTGAAAATGTGGCTGACACCTATCGCGCCGAAATTGAGGTAAAGCTGGGCATTGAAGCTGAGCCTTTAATTGAACAAGCTCATGGTTTACTGGCCGGTTACTTAAGCGGCCAAAGCAATGTCGATATTAATGTGTCGCTTAACTTTTTACCGAATGACTTTAATTACCGCGCCGATGTGAGTGGTAATTTAATCGGTGTGACTAGCCAGCTGCCTGCACCTTATAACAAAAGCGCAGAGCAAAAATGGCCATTAACTGCGGTCGTGCAGGGTGACCATATCTCTAATTTGATCACCGCGAATATCGATGAGCAGTTATTCTTTAATGCGATTTTAGATAACGGCGAAAAGAAATTTAGTAACGCCCATTTAATTTTAGGTGCGCAAGATTTAGGACTTAATCGTGAAGGTTTTGCGGTATCTATCGATTTACCAGAAACCGAAATAGTGCCTTGGTTTGGCCTAATTGATCAGATTATTGCGCTTACCAAAGTTAAGTCTGATACACCAAGTGTGATGCCTGCGTTCAATAACATAACGGGTAAATTTAATAAACTGGCACTACACAATATCGACTTTAATGATTTTGAATTTCGCTTATCGCCAAAACAATCAGACTTAGAGTTAAAGCTAAATGCTAAAGAGTTACGTGCCGACGCGCTTATTCCAACCGGTGAAACACGCAGACCAATTCAAATTTTTACTGACTACCTGCGTATTAATTTTAACGAAGCCACAGAGCAAACAGAGCAAGACTCAGCACCAGAAGATTTAAGCTGGTTAACCCGAGTCCCAGCCATCGAGTTTAACTGTGAAGATTGTAAAGTGGCTGAGTATCAGCTCGATAAAATTAAAAGCAGCTTAGTTGGGGAGAACGATAAACTCTTGTTCACTGAGCTGGTCATCGACAAAGGCGATCACGTATTACGTGGTAAAGGGCAATTTGCTGATGGGCAAACACGCTTTAGTGGTAACTTACAAAGTGACGACATTGGCGAGTTATTTGATGAGTTTGATATCACCACCACAGTCAAAGATTCAGATGCCAATATTAAGTTTGATCTTGCATGGCAAGGCGCACCTTATAGCTTTGATGTACCAAGTTTAGCCGGTGAATTAGATTGGCGTTTAGGTGAAGGACACCTTGCTGAGATCAGTGATGGTGGTGCGCGAGTATTCTCTTTACTGAGTTTAGATTCGTTAGTGCGTAAGCTGAAACTGGATTTTAGAGATGTATTCTCGAAAGGCTTTTTTTATAACAGTATGCAAGGCACCATGCAGCTAGAAAAGGGCATAGCTTACACCCAAGATACCAAACTTGATGGTGTGCCTGCCGATTTAACGATCAAAGGTCACACTAATTTAAATACCTTTGAAATTGATTATGACCTAGCGGTTGCACCGCAGGTGACGTCGAGTATTCCAGTGATTGTGGCATGGATGGTTAACCCGGTAAGTGGTCTTGCAGCGCTGGCAATCGATAAAGTGATTCATTCGGCGCGGGTGATCTCAGAAATCAACTTTAAAGTAACAGGTAGTATGAATGACCCTGTTGTGAAAGAAGTGGATCGTAAGAGCCGTGAAGTGACGTTACCGCAAGCCGCGCAAAGCCAGCCGCAGTCGTCGACACAACTAAAATTAAAAGATGCCGCATCTTCAGCGAGTTTAGATAACAATGAAGGCTAATCCTCACCCACAGGTTGTTGCTGTGCAAATGTGCTCACGCATGAATGCTGAGCAAAACCTCACTTTTTTGGCAGAGACATTGAATCAGTTACCTGCAACTCGGCCATTGCTAGTGTGTTTACCGGAAAGTTTTTTGATCTTTAGTAAGCAAAGCCAAGCAAGTTATGAATTAGGTCTGCAAAGTGAGGCATATAAAGCGAAGCTTGCTGATTTATGTAAGCAACATGATATTTGGTTAGCTGCTGGCACCCTGCCTGTTTCACAGCAAAATGGTAAGTATTTAGCTGCCTCGTTTTTATTTAACAACCAAGGCGATGTGGTTGCGCAGTACAATAAAATTCACTTATTTGATGTAGATGTTGCCGACACTACGCGCAGTTACCGAGAGTCTGATGCGACGCAAGCAGGCAACGATATTGTGGTGGTCGACTCGCCATTTGGTAAAATTGGCTTAGCAGTATGTTATGATCTACGTTTTAGTGGCTTATTCACCGCCATGCAGCGCCAAGGGGCTGAGCTTATTTTAGTGCCCAGTGCCTTTACCACAGTCACCGGCGCTGCTCATTGGCATATTTTATTAGCTGCGCGTGCAATCGAAACACAATGCTATGTGGTTGCCGCAGCACAGTGGGGCGAGCACGAGAATGGCCGCCACACTTATGGCCACAGCATTATTATTTCACCATGGGGAGAAACGCTCAGTGAGCTTGCCTCTGGTACCGGGTTTATCAGCCATGAGCTTGATTTAAACCGCTTGAATACAATTCGCCAAGACATGCCTGTGCAGTCTCAGCAACGATTTAGAGAGCATTTATTATGAACACGGTTGAACAGCATTTATTACATGACAGCCAACTAACGAGAGAAGAATTAGAAAAAACGCTCGCTTTTATTCATCAGCACCAAGTTGACTATGCCGACCTGTATTTTCAATCAAGCCACCACGAATCTTGGGTGCTTGAAGATGGCTTAGTGAAAGAAGGCTCATACAACGTTGAACGTGGTGTGGGTGTGCGTGCTGTTAGCGGTGAAAAAACCGGTTTTTCATACTCAGATGCGATTAACCTTGAAGCGTTAAACAAAGCAGCAACGGCAGCGCGCAGTATTGCCAATGCTGGCGAAAACAAAACGATTCAGGTGTTCAGTGATGTAGCTGCTAAAGAGCAGTATGCGCCGCATCAACCAATTCAAAGCATGAGCAACGATGACAAAGTAAGCCTGCTACGCGAACTTGAAAACTATATTCGTCAATTAGCACCGGATGCTGAGCAAGTGATCAGCTCAATGTCGGCGGTTTATGAAGAAGTGTTAATTGCTGCAAGTGATGGCACCTTTGCCACCGATATTCGCCCGCTTATTCGCTTAAACTGTTCTGTGTTACTAGAAAAGAACGGCCGCCGTGAGCGCGGTGGTGCAGGGGGCGGTGCGCGTTTAGATTATGGCTATTTTAAAGAATTAGTTGATGGCAAACCGCGTTGGATGGAGTACGCCGAAGAAGCTGTTCGCCAAGCAAAAGTAAACCTAGAAGCAATCGATGCGCCTGCTGGTAGCATGGAAGTCGTGCTAGGCGCAGGTTGGCCGGGTGTGTTACTACACGAAGCGGTAGGCCATGGTCTAGAAGGTGACTTTAACCGTAAAGGCGCATCAGCGTTTAGCGGTAAAGTAGGTCAAAAGGTGGCATCTGAGCTGTGTACAGTCGTGGATGATGGCACTATTGCTGATCGCCGTGGTTCATTGAACGTGGATGATGAAGGGACACCAGCTGCGTATAACGTGCTCATTGAAAACGGTATTTTAAAGGGCTACATGCAAGATAAGCTAAATGCCCGTTTGATGGGTGTTAACCCTACTGGTAATGCGCGCCGCGAATCCTACGCTCACTTACCTATGCCACGTATGACCAACACCTATATGTTAGGTGGTGAGCACAGCCAAGCTGATATTATCAGCTCGGTGAAAAAAGGTATCTTCGCGCCTAATTTTGGTGGCGGCCAAGTGGATATTACGTCGGGTAAGTTTGTATTTAGTGCCTCTGAAGCCTACTTAATTGAAAACGGTAAAATCACACAACCTATCAAAGGTGCAACACTGATTGGCAATGGCCCTGAAGTGATGCAGCAAATTTCGATGGTAGGTAACGACTTAGCCCTTGATAAAGGCGTTGGCGTGTGTGGTAAAGATGGCCAAAGCGTTCCTGTAGGTGTGGGCCAACCTAGCCTTAAAATTGATAACTTAACTGTGGGTGGTACGGCTTAATAATCCTCACTAATAGTTAAAATGAACGCGAGGGTAATCCCTCGCGTTTTTGTATTAGCTAAATAGCATCCATATACCTGCGGCAATCATAAATAGGTTCTCACTCAGAGAGATAAAGCCGAGCGGCACATTACTGTCGCCACCAACACAGGCACATTTCAGTTCTCGTTTATCGATATACACAGCCTTAATAACCGATATCGCACCTATACCACCAATAAATAATGAAAATGGTGCAACAGCTAAGGCGGGTAATTTAGCCACCATACCTATCGCTACATACGCCTCAATAAATGGATAAACATAGGCATAGGGCACGACACGCATGGCTAGTAAGTCATAGGTAATAAATGAGTTAGAAAAGCTGAATAAGTCTTGCAGCTTTTGTATCGCTAATACCGCCATTGATAATGCAACGAACAGCATTAGGTTCTGCACAGAAAATAAAGCCTCACCACTGGCATAAGTAAAACCGCAGCTTAGTAGCATGGTCACTGCAAAAATCGCTAATACAGGGGTGTAACTGGTGCCTTGCTGACCTGCCTCGGGCAGATTAAAAAAGTCGCGCAAATCATCGTAACCGCCAATACGTTTATCATTGATAAAGGTTTGTGGTGTGGTTTTTACATCATGCTGCTGTTTGAATTCGTCAGTTTGCTCACGGCTGGTTAAATGACGATCATCAACATCGTAACCATGACGCTCTAATAAATCTTTTGATTTTAAACCGAATGGGCAAATATGCTCATCGGTCACCATGCGATATAAAATTGCAGACTTAGACACAGTGCCTCCTTGTAAAAATGCCTTGCCTACTGCGTAATAATTACTTAATTACACAGTAAATAAGGGCAGATTCTTGCTATAACTGATTACTTTATTAACAGTTACAAGGTTTGTGCCAGCTTTAAACATCAAAAAACCTTGTGGCAGCACCACAAGGTTTTAAAATTGACTCGCAACGTGAGTTTATCTCATCGTTACAAACTCTTCTGAGCCAGTTGGGTGAATAGCCACAACTGCATCAAAGTCTGCTTTGGTTGCGCCCATCTTCATTGCAACGGCAAAACCTTGGATCATTTCATCGACGGTAAAGCCAATGCCGTGTAAGCCAACAACTTTTTCGTCTTCGCCAGCACACACTAGCATCATGTTACATGCTTGACGGTGCTGAGTAACTGCTGTGTACATTGCTGCAAAGCTTGATTTATATACTTTAACGTTATCGCTGCCGTATTGATCAATCGCTTGCTGCTCTGTTAAACCAATTGTGCCGATTGGTGGATGGCTGAATACCACTGTAGGTACTAGCTCGTAATCCATTTTTAAATCATCAGGTAATTCTTTATTGAATAAACGCTCTGATAGAGTACGACCCGCTTTAACGGCTACTGGCGTAAGTTCAATACCGTTTTCGATGATATCGCCAACTGCGTATACGTTTTCAGCTGTGGTGTTTTGGAATTCGTCTACTTTAACGTAACCGCCTTCAGTTACTTCAACACCTGCCGCTGCAAGGTTGATTTTGTCCGTTGTAGGTGTACGGCCAATTGCCCAAATAACTTGATCAACGTTTTGGCTGTGACCATTTTCAAAGTGAATTGTTAAGCTACCATCGCTTTCTTTAACCACTTCTTTAGGTGTGCAATCAGTGTGAAGAGTCGGGCCTTCTTTCGCCATAATCTCGACAAGTGTATCAACAATGTATGGGTCAAAAGTACGAAGCGGTTTGTTTTTACGAACAAACAAGTGTGTTTCTGTACCAAGGCTATGAAGTACACCAGCGATTTCAACGGCAATGTAGCCTGCACCAACCACAGCAACACGCTTAGGCTGTGCGTCTAGTTCAAAGAAGCCGTTCGAATCAATGCCAAGCTCAGCGCCTGGGATGTTAGGAATGGTAGGGCGGCCACCAACAGCAACAAGGATATGGTCTGCCGTGTATAGCTCACCGTTTACTTCAACTGTTTTGTTATCAACAAACTTAGCAAAGCCATTGATTACAGTTACACCATTGCTAGATAAGTACTTGTTGTAACCTTGGTGAATACGGCCAATATACGCTTCGCGGCTTTCAACTAATTTAGCCCAGCTAAAGCTTTTTAATTCAACATCAAAGCCGTAGTCAGGTGCATATGCGTTAATTGCTTCAGCAATTTGTGCACCGTGCCACATAACTTTCTTTGGAACACAACCCACGTTTACACAGGTGCCACCCATGTGTTTTGCTTCAATAAGAGCAACTTTTGCGCCACGCATTGCTGCACGGTTTGCAGAGGCAATACCGCCACTACCACCACCAATTGCAATGTAATCAAAATGCTGAGCCATAGTTTGTCCTCAAAAATAGATAGTTTTTTATAAATTAATCGATTTAGCAATAAGTTGATAATAGCATAATAAAGACCAAGGTTAAGCCCCTTGTATTTCATCAATTCGCCCCAACTTCAAAATCATCTTCGCATAAAATTTGAGAACGAAAATGACAATTGCAGAAAATAACCCACTCATTGGTTTAGAAGGGCTTCCGCCGTTTTCTAAAATTAAACCAGCACACGTAGTGCCAGCATTAAAAGCAGCGATTGCTGAGTGTCGTACCAAAATAGATGAGGTACTGGCAACTAAATCATACACATGGAATGATTTGGTGCTTCCGCTTGAAGAAGCTGATGACAAGTTATCACGCTTATTTTCACCGGTATCACATATGAATTCTGTCGTTAATAACGACGAGCTACGTGAAGCCTATGAGCAATGTTTGCCGTTGTTATCTGAGTATTCAACGTTTGTTGGTCAGCATCAAGGTTTATACGATGCTTACAACGCGCTTCACAACAGTGACGAATTTAAAACACTAACGATTGCCCAGCAAAAAACCATTACTAATGCACTGCGTGATTTTGAGCTATCTGGTATTGCTTTAAAGCCCGAGCAACAAATGCGTTATGGCGAAATCAGTGCGCGTTTATCTGAGCTGGCCTCTAAGTTTGGTAATAATGTAATGGATGCCACACTCGCTTGGCAAAAGCACATTACAGATGAAAGCGAACTGGCTGGTTTACCAGAGTCTGCGTTAGCCCTTGGTGCTGATACAGCTAAAAGCAAAGAGCTAGATGGCTGGGTATTCACGTTAGATTTTCCATCTTACTTACCAATCATGACTTATGCTGATAACCGCGAGTTACGTGAAGAGTTTTACACTGCGTTTGTGACGCGCGCATCTGATCAAGGCCCTAATGCCGGTGAGTTTGATAACTCTGCCATTATGAGCGAAGAGCTTGCCCTTCGTCATGAACTTGCCGAGTTACTTGGCTTTAACAGCTACGCTGATATGTCATTGGCGACTAAAATGGCAGAAACGCCAGAACAAGTTTTCTCATTCTTAGAAGATTTAGCAGCTAAGTCTAAACCACAAGCTGAGCAAGAGCTTGCAGAGCTAACTGCCTACGCAAAAGACAAGCACGGTGTGACTGAGCTTGCTGCATGGGACTACGCTTACTACGGCGAAAAACTTAAGCAAGAGAAGTACGCGATTTCTGATGAAGTACTGCGCCCATATTTCCCTGCCAATAAAGTTTTAAGTGGCTTATTCACTACTGTAAATCGTTTATTTGGTATTAGCGTAAAAGAAGTGACAGAGTTTGATACTTACCACCCTGATGTACGTTTTTTCGAAATTTACGATAGCAGCAATACTTTACGTGGTCGCTTTTATCTAGATTTATACGCCCGTGATCGCAAACGCGGCGGCGCGTGGATGGATGACTGCATGGGTCGTAAAGTACGTGCTAACGGCGAATTACAAACCCCTGTTGCGTACTTAGTGTGTAACTTTAATAAAGCTGTGGGTGATAAGCCTGCTTTGTTTACGCATAACGAAGTGACTACGTTATTCCATGAATTTGGTCATGGTATTCACCATATGTTGACACAAGTTGATGCTGCGCCAGTTGCAGGTATTAACGGTGTTGCATGGGATGCGGTTGAGTTACCAAGCCAGTTCCTTGAAAACTGGTGCTACGAAGAAGAAGCGCTGAGCTTTATTTCGGGTCACTACGAAACAGATGAGCCGTTACCAAAAGAGTTATTAGATAAACTCCTAGCGGCGAAGAACTTCCAATCAGGTATGCAAATGCTGCGTCAGCTTGAGTTCTCGTTGTTTGACTTTACTATTCACCATACTTACAAAGCGGGTGAGCCATGTAACATTCAAGCAACTCTTGATGATGTGCGCAGTAAAACGGCCGTTGTTAAAGCGCCAGCATTTAACCGCTTTCAACATGGCTTTAGCCACATTTTTGCGGGCGGTTACAGCGCAGGTTATTACTCTTACAAGTGGGCTGAAGTACTTTCGGCTGATGCGTTTTCTAAATTTGAAGAAGAAGGCATCTTTAACCCAGCCACGGGCGAAGCTTTCCTAAAGAACATTTTAGAGAAAGGGGGCAGTGAAGAGCCAATGGAGCTATTTAAAAAGTTCCGTGGACGCGAACCACAAGTTGATGCACTACTTAGACATAGCGGCATTGCTGCATAATAAAGTTTGTTGATCTAAAGCGCCGTAAGGCGCTTTTTTTATTAATATTTCTTCGCAAAATCACGCTCTCGTACTATCCTTCTTAAAAAAGAGTTTATAGGAATTAAGCATGTCAAAACTTGTATTAGCCATTGATGATGATAAATATATCCATCATGTGATTGAGGAATCGCTATCGGGCTTTTGCACACTGATCCATGCTAAAAATGGCGACGAAGGATTAAGACAAGCGTTAAAGTACAATCCTGACATCATTTTACTTGATATCGAAATGCCGGGAAAAACAGGCTTTGAGGTATGTAACGAATTAAAAGCTAACCCGCAAACAAAAGACACACCTGTGATGTTTTTATCGGGTAAAGCTGACCTACCAGACCGTGTAAAAGGCTATAACGCAGGTGCTGCTGATTACATTGTAAAACCATTTAATGCTGAAGAACTCATGGCACGTATTCGCGTGTTATATCAATATCGTCAGCACTCTAAAAAGCTTAAAAGTGATGTAGAGCGAGCGCAAATCACTGCCGAAATCGCGATGACAGACTCAGGTGATATGGGTCGCATAATGCGCTACGTTGGGCAAAGCTATCATGCACACGATATCAAAGCGTTATCTGAGCATATGTTTGAGTTTTTTAATCCGATGGAGCTCGATGTCGTACTGGCGTTTTGGTATCAAGATGTAGGCATATTTTGTAGTGCTGAAGGCGGGGTGTGTCCACTTGAGCAAGAGCTGCTCGAAAAACACCGTGATGCAAATCGCTTTGTTGATTTTAGCCATCGTACTATTATTAATTACCCTAAAGTGTCGATGCTGATCAAAAACATGCCACTTGATGATGCCCAGCTTTATGGTCGTTATAAAGATCTATTCCCGCATATTCTTGAGGTGACTAACGCCAAAGTACAAGACATGGAAAACAATGAGCGGGCACTGACTCAGGCGCAGCAAATTGGTAACTCGTTTAATGAGCTATCTGATCAAATGTACCAAAACAGTGATTCGCGCGAACATGCTGTAGATAAATTTGCCGCTCAACTTGATGAGCTAAACAAGTCTATTGAGCAAAGTGGTTTATCGGGCAGCGATGAAGTCGCATTTCACTTGCAGCAATTAAAGCAAACTCAGCTGATTTTTACCTCACTGAATGAAGACTTATCGTTTATAAAGTTTCAGCTAAAACATATTATCGAATCGCGTAGTGAGCTTTTAGCGAGCTTACAAAAAATGGCTGAGCCGAGTGAGACCGAAGATGTGACCTCACAAACGGATATCGAGCTATTTTAAGCCATGCTATACTGGCGGCGAATAATATAGCTCGGAGTTTTGCGTGGTAATTCATTGTCCTTTTAAAGAAATGCGTCCTTATTTAGATGCGATTGAACAGCGTTTTGGTTTGGCTAAGTGGGCTGAGCAAAATGCAGGCTTTTCGCTTCATTATGACGACCAAGGTCTTAGCCTGAAGAAAAAGGACGAGCCAAAGCTTGGTGCTATTCATGTTGATTTTGTAACGGGTGCTGCAGCTCATCGACGCAAGTTTGGTGGTGGTAAGGGGCAGGCAATAGCTAAGGCTGTAGGGTTAAACAAAGGTGCCACGCCTGTGGTGCTTGATGCCACTGCAGGCCTTGGCCGCGATGGCTTTGTACTGGCATCACTAGGCTGTAAAGTGATTTTGCATGAACGCCACCCTGTAGTTGCTGCGCTATTATTTGATGGCCTAGAACGCGCCTATAACGATGCTGAAATTGGCCCTTGGATGAAAGAAAACATGAGCCTAGTGTTTGGCTCTAGTCATACGTTACTAGCGCAGTGTAGTGATACTCCTGATGTTGTGTACTTAGATCCTATGTTTCCTCATCGTGAAAAATCAGCCCTCGTTAAAAAAGAGATGCGAGTATTCCAAGAGCTTGTTGGCGGAGATAGCGATGCCGATGATCTATTAGAATTTGCTTATCCGCTTGCTAGTAAGCGAGTCGTTGTTAAGCGCCCTGATTACGCCCCATTTCTAAATGACAAAACCCCGAGTATGCAAATCAAAACCAAGAAGAACCGCTTTGATGTATACGTAAAAGCTGCAATGGTCTGATACCATCCGCAATATTAAGCGAATTGGTATTTATTTAACCCTTTTGGGTTAGTTGATATCGCTTTTACTTGTTATTTTTTACGGTTTACATCAAATTGTCATAAAAGGTTAATATTCTACGCGCGTAACGTTACTTGGGAATATCGTTTATGCGCGTGTCATCATTTACTCGGCTATTGGCCGTTTTACTCACACTCGCCAGTATCTTACTGGCAGCCACTCTGTTCTGGGCTAGTCAAACCTTACTCGGCTTAGAGCAGCAAGATAACGCTTATAATAAGCTGAAAAACACCATCATTATTGATTTAAAAAGTTACCTTGATGATTATTTAGAGCAAGGTGACAGCCAACACTTAAATAAAGCCTCAACGCTGATTAGCGATGTTAAAAAGCAGCATTTAGCTGAGCTACCTAAAGATCTAGCGGGTCAACTAAATAGCCAACTGACGGCCCTCGATAAAGACATTAATGGTAAGTATCGCGCTTTAGGTAAGCTATCGGGTAACGAAATGGCACTGCTCGATAACTCGTTAAGACAAATGGCAGGCTCTGCTTCATCGTTAATTGGCTATGCAAGTAAAGCCGAGCCGCAAACAGTGCTTGCGCTTGAATATTATCAACTTGCTGCTGACTACTACAGCGAAGTGACATCACTTGCTTTATATACTTACAAGTTAGTGATCAACTTTGATCAAGACACTAAAAACAGCCTTAATCAAAGTGTTGAAAACTTAATTGCCCTTGCTACTAAAATCGACAGACTCGAAAACCTAGGTGTAATGAGTGAAGTGGATGAAGACGCTTTATTCTTTGGTGAAGAAGCAGAAGATTTAGCCGGTGATATTAAAGCAGAGCTAACAAGCTGGCCTAAACGTTTCCCTCGTGATTTAGCATCAACACTTGAGCAAGCTGAGCAACGACAAACCGGCATGCAAGCACTGCGCGAACAAATCGGCGCGTTGTCTGCAACGGTGCTCGGTGCAGAGCAAAAATTAAAAGATGAACAAAGCCAGCTTAAGCAACAAGTGTTTATCGTGTTTTGTGTCGCTATTGGCATGCTGGTGGTTTTAGCGGCGGGTGTGTATTTTGTACAGCGCAACCAAGTGCTTAACCCTCTGCGCCAATTGCGTGATGGCTTTGCCTTCTTGATTGAAAGTAATGAGCTTAAAAACATTGAGAGTAAAAACCCGAAAACCGAAGTTGGTGAAATTGCCCATTACTTTAATCAATTGATTGAACGCCAGCGTGGTGAAGCTGAAGAGCGAGCACAAATGCTTAAGGTTATTAATGACTTTATGCTAGAGATGAGCGAGCACTTACATACCATTGCTCAGCAAACGGATGCCAGCCACTCTCAGGTTGAACAAAACCAAGGCTTACTTACTGATATTCAACACATTGGTGAGCAGGTCAATAACATTAATGGTCAAGTTGCTGATAACGCCAAACAAACCTTTGGTGCGATGGAGCAGAGCTTAGGCTTTGCCGACAGCATGTTAACCGCAAGCTCTCGCACTGAAGAGCGCGTTGAGCAAGGTCTAGATAGCTTAAAAGAGCTATTAAAAGGCGTTGATGATGTTGGCCAAGTTATTGAGGTGATCAAAAACATTGCTGAGCAAACAAACCTACTGGCATTGAATGCGGCAATTGAGTCGGCACGTGCAGGTGAGCATGGTCGAGGCTTTGCGGTTGTCGCTGACGAAGTACGAAAGCTTGCCAGACAAACACAAGGCTCGCTTGATGATATCAATAATCAGCTAAACCGCCTAAGTGAAAACTCAACCATGGTATCAGAGCAAATTAGTGCACTGGCTACTGATGCCGAGCTGCAAACACAAAATGCTCAAGAGCTTAAACGTAATTCAGAAGGCGTGGCCGATAACGCGCAAGATGCTAATAAAGTCGCGTTTGATGCTATGGAGCTTGCTAAACAGCAAAATGCCTTACTCGAAAACTTTAGCCAATCAATGCAGAGCATGAAAGGGCAGGTAAGTGAGTCGAACTCACTGGTTAGTGATATTCAGCATCGCCTACAAGAGCAAATGCACACCATTAAAACCAGCTTAGGTTTATAACTCTTCAAGGGGCGAGCAATGGTTTGCATTGTTTGCCCTTAAATCATGCGGTATTCAATTTTTTGGGTATATACTCAGTACTCTTATTTTCTTTCAAGGAATCACGATGATCGAACAAGGCCAAACTTTACCTGCAGCAACCCTTAGCGAATTAACCAGCGAGGGCATGCAAACTCTATCAACAGAGGCATTATTTGCCGATAAAAAAGTGGTGCTATTTGCGGTGCCAGGTGCATTTACGCCAACCTGTTCAAATGCCCACTTACCAGAGTTTATTACGCTAGCCGATAAAATTACCGCGAAAGGCGTTGATGCAATTTACTGCGTATCGGTGAACGATGCATTTGTAATGAAAGCATGGGGTGAAGCTCATAACGCTGAGCATATTCGTATGTTAGCTGATGGTGATGCAAGCTTTACTAAAGCACTTGGTCTAGATAAAGACACGGCTGGCTTTGGTGGCGTACGTTCAAAGCGTTATGCGATGATCGTTGAAAACCAAACGGTAACAGGGCTGTTTGTTGAACAAGACAAAGAGTTTGTAGTAAGCCGCGCTGAAGCTGTGCTTGAAAAGCTTTAATATCAATTCGCTTTATTGATATAAATACAAAAAAGCCGGACGTAAGTCCGGCTGAAAAGTCCCAGGGGGATACTGGGGAGATCAACTATTAAGGTTGATACTGTGCATCCAATGTTACACCAGAGAAAGTACGGTAAGCATTTAAGCTTAAGTGCCACGTACCTGCTTGTGGATTACTGAATGTACATGTTTCTGCGTTACCGTTTTTGTACGGACGGCAGTCATAGCTAGATGACGTTGGTTGGCTACCAAACTTAACGAATAAGTCAGCATCACCTGAACCACCAGACGTCGTAACAGTGAAGCTTGCCATACCTGCTGGTACTTCTAGCGTGTAATGTTTCCATTGACCAGCACTTGCAGAGATATCAGTCACTGTGCCGCCACCTGCTTGTGGTGAACCTGAGCCTGAACCACCGCCAGAAGTTGTTAAATCACCCACAAGGCTAACACCTGAGTATGCAGAGTAACCATTGAGCATTACATGGTAAGTGCCTGCTGTTGGGTTATCGATAGAACATACTTCGTTGTTACCGCCTTTATACGGGCGACAATCATAGGTTGACGTTGTTGGTGCACTACCTGCACGAACGTATAGGTCAGCATCACCTGTACCGCCACTCATTGTGAAGGTTACGTTAGTCGCACCTGTTGGCACTTCCATTGTGTAGAAAGTTTGGCTGCTAGCAGAGCCACTTAAACCAGTTAGTGCTTGACCATCTTCTAATACGTTACCCGTTGGTGGTGGCGGTGTTGTGCCTGAGGCTGCTGCAACAGCGGCTGCCGCATCAACAATACCTGTACCACAGCTTGTACATGTTGCCGGGAAAGAACGAGTTGTTGATTTTAAGATGCTTTCGATTTCATCTGGCGTTGCAGAAGGTTTAGCTTGCTTGATTAGCGCTGCTACACCCGCAACATGTGGTGCTGCCATCGACGTACCTTGCGAGTAGTGATATGAATCGCTGCTTGGGCTTGTAGAGCCTGAGTTGTGTGTTGATAAAACACCTTCAGAGTCATTCGCAAAGCTTTGTGCGCCACCCGGTGCTGCAACATCAATGTTGCTACCGTAGTTTGAGTAATAAGCACGACCACCGTTACGACCAACAGATGCAACGTTTACAACACCATTACAGTTACCTGGGTTGTAGTTTGCAGAGTTATCGTTATCGTTACCCGCAGCGATTACGATCACAGTGCCGTTGTTACGTGCTTGGTTGATAGCGCTTTGTGTTGTAGAGCTACATGAACCGCTACCACCTAAACTCATGTTGATAACATCAGCAGGGTTAGCATTTGCTGGTACGCCAGAAACTGAACCACCTGAAGCCCAGATAATACCGTCAGCGATATCAGAAGTTAAACCACCACATTTACCAAGTACACGTACTGGAACAACTTTTGAGTTGTAAGCAACACCGGCAACACCTTCACCGTTGTTAGTCACTGCTGCAACAGTACCCGCAACGTGCGTACCGTGCCAGCTTGAGTTTTGCGCACCATGTGTGTAACCACATTCGTTAGCGCTGATTGCATCACCCGGATCGCGTGCATCGCTATCACGACCACCCCCATCGTTAGCTACAGACACATTAGAGATCATGTCATAGCCAGGAAGAATGTTGGCATTTAAATCAACATGAGGACGGTAACCAGTATCAAGTACCGCAACAACCACACCGCTACCCGTTGCTGTATCCCAAGCCGTAGGAAGGTTAAGTCCACCCGCTTGCTCGTAGTAGTGCCATTGGTCGTCATAACGTGGGTCGTTAGGCGTTGCAAATGGCTTTAACATTTGGTCGATTTCGATGTATTCAACGTTACCTGATGCAACCATCTCTTGCATGAATTCTTGTGCTTCTTGAGCAGAAAGTTTTTTATCAGCACGCATTACGTGGTGATTATTCATCGCCATTGCACGAACATATTGTGCTTTTACTTTACCTTTTTTACTGGTGAAGTTTTTAACAAAGCCTTTTGCTTTTTTGTTCATCATAGTCGGCGTTTGTTCTGCTGCCGACATCGTCATCATTTCATCACTGTTGTTTTTATACTTGATGATGAATTGTGTACCAAAGCCTTCTTGGCCTTGTAATTTCGCTGCAGTTTCCTGCATAGATGGTGACATTAGTTGGTTTGGAGTAGCCATTGCTGCCGTCGTCCCAAACAACGCAGTCAAGCTCAGTGCAATTGCGCACTTCTTCAAGTTGTTGTTAGTTGTCATAATGATCCCTAGATTGTTATGTAAATCTCCACGATATTTTTCGCGAAGGGGGACAAAGGTAAAATAAATGTAAATATAGTTAAAATATCGTTTTATTATGGTTGTCTCTATTTTGGTTATAACTAAGTGTATAGACGTCTAAACTAGTCTTTTTATGGTGTTTTTTAGTTGTTTTCTCATAATAAAGTTATAATTTTGTGGTTTTGAGTTTTTACTTTATTTCGTTTTTTGGTTTTATCTTTTTTGTAAAAACACCGCTGTGTTAACACAGCAGCGACAATAACTTGTTATAATCAGCTAAATTTTTTTAGTGAGTATGAGTAATGACCCAAGTAGATGTTATTGTGATTGGCGCTGGTGCCGCAGGTTTGATGTGTGCTGCACAAGCAGGCTATCGTGGTCGCAATGTTACTGTGCTTGATATGGGCAAAAAGCCGGGCCGTAAAATATTAATCAGCGGCGGCGGGCGTTGTAACTTCACCAATGAAAACGCAAGCCCAGACAACTACTTGTGTGGTAATCCTCACTTTGTAAAATCGTGTTTAAGTCGTTTTACCCAGCATGACTTTATAGAGCTGGTGGACCGTCACGGCTTGGCCTATCACCATAAAACGCTGGGCCAATTATTTTGTGATAACAGCGCACAAGATATCGTCGACATTCTTTTAACTGAGTGTGAGTGGGCGGGTGTTAACATAGCGCTGCGTAACGAAGTACTCAGCGTGACAAAAACCGATGCGGGCTATGAAGTTATTACTGAGCAAGACAGCTATCAATGTGAGTCGTTAGTTGTCGCATCAGGCGGATTAACCATGCCTAAGCTTGGGGCATCACCAATTGGTTATAAAATTGCCGAGCAATTTGGGTTAACAGTGCTACCAACCATGGCGGCATTAGTGCCATTTACGTTACACCAGCACGATAAAGATCGCTTTGATGGGTTATCGGGGATCAGTATTCCTTGTTTGGTTACCAGTGAAGATGGCACCCAGTTTAAAGAAAACATCTTGTTTACTCATCGCGGCCTTTCGGGCCCAGCTATTTTACAAATCAGCTCTTTTTGGCGTGCAGGGCAAACTGTGTACATCAACTTGTTACCCGAGCTCGATTTAAAACAGCAGCTTGAACAGTGGCGTCAAAGCCAAGGGCAAAAGTCACTAAAAAATACCCTTGCGACAATTTTACCAAAGCGTTTTGTTGAAATGCTGCACGACACGAAAGCGATCCCTGATTGCAATGTAAACCAACTAAGCCATGCGCAAATCGACGCATTACATGACTACATTCACAATTGGCAAATTAAACCCAACGGCACAGAGGGTTACAGAACAGCCGAGGTCACGCTTGGCGGTGTAGACACCGACGAGTTAAGCTCAAAAACCTTCGAAGCGAAAAAGTCACCGGGCCTGTATTTCATCGGCGAAGTCACCGACGTCACCGGTTGGCTAGGCGGCTACAACTTCCAATATGCTTGGAGCTGCGGCTTTGCAGCAGGGCAGTATTGTTGATTTGAGTTTCTAGTTGCGAGTTGCGAGGGGAAAGGTGTTAGTGGTCAGGTCATAGGCGCTAGGCTCTAGGAACTAGGTGCTAGGTTAGCACTTGCTTGTAGGTCGTGCCTTAGCGCGCTGGAGTGATTTGTAATCCCAAACTGAAAAATACCAGAAGAATAGTATTTTGGTTAATAAGATATGAATCTAAGGAAAGATGAAAACAAATTAATCGGTAAGCATGTTTTTTTAAACGGTAAAGTTGTGGCGGATAAAATGGCACAGCGAATTGATTATTTAAAAAATAACGTAATGTTAGTCGTTGCATATTCCGATGATGGGTGGTCAACTTTACTGCGAGATCCTAATGATGGGCGACTCTGGGAGCTAATATACGACGACTCAGGCTTTCATGGCGCAGGTGCACCGAGTTTGATTCACTTAACGCTGGATAATGCGAAAAACAAATACAAATTCAAGTAAGAGAATTAATGAACAGCTAACGCTGTCGAATCAAAAGCCTCGCACTCGCGGGGCTTTGTTCTTAAAAAACAGAGACTCAAAGAAGAAACTCTATATCTTATATTTGCATCTAGCACCTAGAGCCTAGACAACTATAAGGTTACCCATTTATTTTTCATGCATATGATTGGTGATAAGCAGTTAAATAAAACCATTAGAGTTAAGCTAAATTATTTTCTGACGCTATGGGCGAGGTAGTGGCAAAAAGAAAGACCTGACACTATGAGCTCTGGAGTAAAATGATATGACTAATATGCTGAACGTTTATATGGATGATATAGAAGTTATTAGTGATGAAACCCCACAATCATTTGATAAGCTAAAAAAAGGTGTATTATCTGATGATAGTGAAATAAGAGAAAGATCATTTTCTAAATTGTCATGCTTTGAGTATACCGAAGAAATTAAAAATATTTTTAACAGAGGATTATTAGATAGCGATGAACTTATTCGCTCTGATTGTATAGAATTTCTTGCTGAATTTGATTTACTTGATAATTTAGAAAAGATTTGCGAATTATTAGATGACCCAAGCTGTTATGTCGTTAATTCATGTGTAACTAGTCTAGCTGAGCTAAATTCTAAAAATGAAAAAGTTATTAAGCTTTTGATTAGTAAGTTAAAAGGTGGGCAGCTTCAGAGTGGAACTGTTTTAAGAATTCACTATGCGTTATATAAACTTGATCCAACATACTCAATTGGGAACCTATTAGTTTGCTATTCTGACTCCAGAGATTATCGAGATAGGTGCGCTATTTTAAACTTATTAGCAGAGGGAATCCGAGAAGAGGATATCCCTGTGATAAAAGAGAAACTAGATAAAATTGTAAATCCTAATGATTTTAGATCTGTTCTATCTAAATATGATGAACTTTTAGCTTCATTAGGTTGATCAGAGATTTAAATCCAAAGCCTCGCACAAGCGGGGCTTTGTTTTTCTGGCTGTGGTGGCTTGGATTTTGTTTTCAAAACTGGCTAAGCGGCTCAATGAAAAGAACCGCTTGCTGGCATGGGGGAGGTAGTGACAAAAGCAAGGCCTAACCCCATGTGTTTAAAGCGCAGAAAAAGGTGCATGATTTTTAATGACTGAAATTACAAAAATTCAAAGATTGATCTGTAATGAATTTAATGCTGACTTTGTATCATCTCCCGAATATATGAAAGTTGGGATTTCTCGTAACGTCAAGCAAGGGGTTATTCCTATTAATGGACTAAGACACTCCCCTGAAGGAGATACAACAGGTTGGTACATTTGGGGGGGAGAAGAGTTTTCTGAAGAACCTGATTTTTTCGTTCCTCTTCATGTTGCTCATTTAGGTGAGTGGTGTCCTGATATCAAAAAATTTCTTGCGCTACCTCCGGGCTATAGGTTTTTAATCGCTGGAGATTATGTTGATGTTTGGTTTGATGAGTCTTTATTAAATATTTGACGACATAGTTTGAATTCTAAGCTTCACACTCGCGGGGGCTTTTTGTTGTTTTCAACTTTGATGATATTCTCGATAGATTAATTAATTGTGTGGTATCCAATTTAAGATGAAAGGAATAACTCATCAGCTAGAAGTTCAACAGAAGTGTTGTGAACACTATAGTGCACAATATACACCAGTTGACGAGGAGCAAATGGTAGTAATATCTGACGGTGTATATGAGGGGCTGCCTTTAGAAGGAGTTCGTTACCCTTCACCGGACCATATGAGCGGTTGGTGGTTAACCACTGACGAATATAATGGAGATATTTCGAGTTTAAAAACGGTTCACTTTACTCATATTGTAAAATATAGACCTGAAGTAGCTATCTATATGGCTTTGCCACCTGGTTATCGATTCATGCTGGGTGGAGAGCAAGAACATGTTTGGTTTGATGAAGAAGTAGCAAACGACAAATAGATAATATCTTTTTAATTCAGAGCTTCGCACTCTCGGGCTTTGTTCTTAATAAACATGGCTCAAAGAAGAAACTCGATATCTTATATTTGCGCCTAGCACCTAGCACCTAGTACTTCATCACACAAGTTCTGACTAGTTGAGGGCACCATAAGCCCTCTCAAGTTTTTCACGAGCTGATTCAACATTAAATAGCCAGTTTATACTTGTTCTTTCTTTATTCCTGCTCCATTCCCAGGCCGCGAGTTCTGTCTTTAGTTCTTCCATACTTGCTATACGTCTA